>NZ_JBWKUI010000020.1:0-84232 GCF_059420765.1 Pseudomonas sp. GW821-FHT03E01
GGCGTCCCCTAGGGGACTCGAACCCCTGTTACCGCCGTGAAAGGGCGGTGTCCTAGGCCACTAGACGAAGGGGACACACGTACAACATTCACTCCCTACCGCGTTTCGCTGTGTGCTTTACGCTGTAAGTGGCGCGCATTCTATGGATGGATTGAGGGGTCGTCAACCCCCAGATATAAATTTATTTAAATCAATGACTTCGCCCTGCTTTTGGCAGCGATTCAGGCTTTTGTGTCGCCTGACCTTTGGCGCCTATATTCTGGCATCCACCAAGACGCTATAGTCCATGCCGAGATGATGGCAATGTGCACCTCGCACGCTATTTACTTATAGAAGCGGCATTGCGGCCGATATAAGAAGAGCTATAGCCGATTCACTCGTCGAGCAACCCTATGCGCCCATATGCCAAGCCAACTACACTCGACTCGAACGCGAACCCCATAAAGAGGTCTTACCGGTGACACCACTCATGATCACCCTGCTAGTCGTAGCCGGGATCGCACTATTGATCGCCATTGGCTACATGAACCATGTGGTGGAAAACAATAAGCTGGAAAAAGCCCGCACCAAGGTTGAACTCAACGACCGCCTGCGTCGCTGCGGCGAAATCACCGAGACCTTTCCCGGTCAGTTCATGACACCCGCGCTCAAGTTGCTATTGACCCGTCTGGAACTGAACGTCTGCCAGCGCCTGCTCAACCTGGAAAAAACCAGCCCCACGCTCAAGCCACGGATTACCGAGCTGAGTGCCTTGGTTGCCCAAGGCGAATCGATCCCGGTCAACAACCCGCCGGCACCGATCCAGACCGAAGCCAAGGCCAAAGACGTGCGCTTCCTGCTCGAAGCCCTGCATGGCCAGATCACCCGTGCCGCACAGGACGGCTACCTGCCGACCAACGAAGCCAAGCACTGGATCCGCGAGGTCCGCCACATCCTGGTCCTGCTGCACATCGAGTTCTTCAACAACCTTGGTCAGCATTCCCTGCAACAGAACCAGCCAGGTCAGGCCCGACTGGCCTTCGAACGCGGCGTGCAATACCTGCGCAAACAGCCGGAGCCCCAGGTATACAGCGAACAACTCGAGTACCTGGAAAAACTCCTGGCCCGCGCCAACGACCAGGTCATGGACAAGATCGCCCCGGTTGAAGGCGAAGTGAACCAACTGACTGAAGGGCTCAAAGACGTCGAGGCTGATGCCGACTGGAAGAAGAAAGTGATCTACGACTGATCATGCAAATGCTGAAAAGCCACCGGGTCAGGTGGCTTTTTTTTTGCGTTGGGATTGATGGCCACCAGAATCAATAGATTATCCGGACGCAGCCCGAGCCTTCGGCAGCTGCTACAGCTTGAAATGCCCCACCATCCCCCTCAACTCACTCCCCAACTGCGCCAGTTCAATACTCGACGCCGCATTGCCCTGCATCGCCAATGAAGACTGATCCGCACTGGCGCGAATGCTCGTGACACTGCGATTGATCTCCTCGGCCACCGAGCTCTGCTCCTCCGCAGCCGCTGCAATCTGCTGGTTCATCTGCTGAATCAGCGACACCGCCGCCGCAATACTCCCCAATGCACTTTCGGTCTGCAACGCATCGCTCACCGCCAGCTTCACCAACTCGCCACTGCTCTGAATCTGCTGCACCGACGATTGCGCCGCCGAGCGCAAGGCACTGACCAGGCGTTCGATTTCCTCGGTCGATTGCTGGGTTCGCCTGGCCAGCGCCCGAACCTCATCGGCCACCACTGCAAAGCCCCGGCCCTGCTCGCCGGCACGCGCCGCCTCGATGGCCGCATTGAGCGCCAACAGGTTGGTCTGCTCGGCAACGCTTTTGATCACGCTGAGCACCGTGCCGATGTTCTGGATTTCTGCACTGAGGCTTTCGATGCTGGAGCTGGCCGAGGTGGCCGAGTCCGCCAGTTGCTCAATTCGCGCCATGCTCTGACGCACCACCTGCTGACCGCTTTCGACCTTGCCATCGGCAGTCTGCGCCGCCTGGGCGGCCTCCTCCGCATTACGTGCCACATCGTGCACCGTGGCGGTCATCTGGTTCATCGCAGTGGCGACCTGCTCGGTTTCTTCTTTCTGGCTGCTGACTTCAAGGTTGGTCTGCTCGGTCACCGCCGACAGCGATTGCGCAGAGCTTGCCAGCTGTTCGATACCGGCCTGCAAACCACTGACAATGCTGCTGAGCCCCGCGCCCATTTGCTGCATGGCTTGCATCAACTGGCCGATCTCGTCACGGCGGGTCACCTCAATCGTCGCGCTCAAATCGCCCGCGGCGATCTGCTGGGCGACACGGATCACGCTGCGCAGCGGTGCGACGATCAACCGGGTAATCACCCACGCGGCAATCAGCCCGACCAGCAAGGCCAGTGCCGAGGAGCCGATGATCAACAGCGAGTTCTTTTTCAGCTCTGCCTGCATCGACCGGTCTTCGGCAACGTAGGCCTGATCCACCCGCTCCACCACTTGCGCGGCGCGCTGGTGGAGTTGCTCGGAGACGGTCTTTTCCTGCGCCAACAACCCGGTGTACTCGGCGAGTTTTTCAGTGAAACTGCCGATATGACCCGACACTTCATTGAGGACCGTCTGGTAACCCTCATCCTTTACGGTAGCTTTCAACTGTTCGGCCTGGGCCAGCGCCTGGTCGGCTTGCTCGATCTTGCCCTGCCCGGCACTGTCGTCGCCCTTGCGGCTCTGATCCAGGCGTACGTGCGCTTCGTTCATGGCCTGCAACATCAGTCGCGAGACCTGGCTGACCTGATTCGCCTGCTCGATGAATTGCGCACCGTCCTTGCCCTCGGACTCCTTCAAGGCATAGGCGCCATCATCGCTAAGCCCGGACTGCAGCACATCCAGGTTATTGGCCACACTGGACACCGACCAACTGGCCATTTCCAGCGCCAGGTCCTTGGCCTGACTCAGCGAGACGAACTCGTCAAAGGCCTTGCGATAAGCCCCCAGAGACTGTTCGACGTCATTCATGACCGGCACGTTGGCTGCGGACTGAGCCTTGAGCTCGGTCGCCAGCGCGATCAACGCGTCCACCCCCGCGTGCAAGGCTTCCACGGTTTTCGGGTCGCCGCGCAAGACGTAGTCCTGCTCAAGCAGACGCACCTTGAGCAAACCGCTGTTGAGCGACGACATCTGCTTGAGCCCGTCGAAGCGATGACTGATGGTTTGCAGGGACCATACGCCAATGGCCGCCACCAGGGCTGTCAACAGCAGCACCAGTACAAACCCGACACCCAGTTTTTTCGCCATACCGAGGTTGGCAAAACGTCCTTGCACGGCCGAAATCATTGCGCTTAGTCCCCTGCCATTGTCTGTGGATGCAGATTCGCAACGGGCTTGTGCCAACACAAGTCTCTGGCGTCTGAATAATGGCCAAAAGCTACGCCAGCGTCGTTTTCAGAACGCTTGAGGTCGATCCTCAGGGTCTGTTGACGTTTGGTGACGACCGCGACGGATGCCAACGTTGCGCAGGGCAAGGCGCGAGGAACGTGGTTTGGTTGTTCCAAATAAGTTCCGAGCAACGCAGCCCTGCGCAACGTTGGCTCCGTCCCTTCGGGTTGCGCGCCAACGTGCGCGAGGCTGCGTTGCGGGATTTGCCAAGGGAACAACCATTGGCGGCATCCCGCGCCTTGCCTCGCGCACGTTGGCATCGCAACGCGGCTCGCCACCAAACGTCAACAGACCCTGGCGGTAGCCTGAAAAAATGCCCGAGCACGAGGATCACAGGCATAGGCAACGTTGATGCGCTGCCAGTCATGAGCCTCGCCGGTGGGGCTGAATGCCGTTGCGCATGACAGACGGATGCCGAAGCGTCGCGCCTGAACCTGCACCTGAACGGCGTCGGCCTTGCGCGATCGCGCCCAGATGAACAGGCCACCTGCGGGTTTGCCGAAAACCTCCCATTCCGCGTCTTCAAGCACCTGCAAGGCCGCGTCCCTGTCGGTGCTTAAACGCTGGCGCTGACGCTGCACCAATTTGCGATAGGCACCACTGGCCAACAAAGAAGCCAGCACCGATTCGCTGAACCGTGAAGCACCCATGCTGCTGATCATCTTGACCTCGGCCAGTCGCGCAATGACGTCGGCACCCGCCACGACAAAGCCGACCCGCAACGAACTGCTGAGGGTTTTGGAGTAGCTGCCGACGTAGATCACGTTGTCATCGATACCCAGTGCCGCAAGACGCGTCCCGGGACCGCGGTACAAATCCGCATAGACGTCGTCTTCGATCACCAGTACGCCATGCTTTCTGGCCAGCTGCATTACCTGCCGAGCCACGCCCAAGGTCAAACTGCTGCCGGTGGGGTTGTGATAAAAGCTGTTGATGAACAAGCCACGGGGTTTGTATTTCAGCAACAGTGCCTGGAGTGCTTCGGTGTCGGGTCCGTGAGGCGTTCGTGGGACTTCGATCATGCTGACCCCGTGCAGCCTGAGCAAATCGAACAGCATCGAATAACCGGGGTTCTCCACCACCACGCAATCGCCCGGTTTGAACAACGTGCGCACGATCAGGTCGAGCCCATGACTGGCACCCGCCGTGGTGAGGATTCGACTTTCATCCACCGCGATATCCAGCTGCTTCAGTCGTTTGAGGATCTGTTGGCGCAGGGCAAGCAGGCCCAGCGGTGTGCTGTAGTTGAACAAACCGGCCATATCGGTGCGGCTGACCTGGCGTATGGCATAGCTCAGGTCGTCAGTCTCGCGCCAGCTTTCGGGTAATCCGCCGCAACCCAGCTTCAGATCGCCCGCGACGCCACTCTGCTGCTCAACCCCCTCGAACCAGGAAAAATCCCGTTGCCCGTGAGCGGCAAGCGCCGTTGCCGCGACAAAGAAACCCGCCCCGCTACGCGTGGCCAGCACACCTTGGGCCACTAACCGTTCACAGGCCTCGACAACACTGGATTGGCTGAGCAGATTGATCCGCGCGATTTGCCGCACGGAAGGCAAACGTGTCCCCGGCGACACCTCGCCACGATGGAGCCAGTCGGCCATCGCGTCGACGATTTGCTGCACGACCGGCACCAATGCCTGTCGATCGATTCTCAACTCCATGAGCAAGCAAACTCCTGTCTGTTTTGCGGAAAACAGTTAATCACAGGAGCGCTCGACAAGATGTGCGACAAAACCGCCAAAACCGTCGGTTCTAACCATTTGAAACACAATGCCCGGTGTTTTCACGGAACCGATGGCAGTGTGCGTAATGCTGAGAAACCTGTGGCGAGGGAGCTTGCTCCCGCTTGAGTGCGTAGCACTCACAAAAACCGGCAATGGTTGTCAGATTTTTGGGGCCGCTACGCAGCCCAGCGTGAGCAAGCTCCCTCGCCACAAAAGCAGGTATATCGAAACGCCTGATTAAAACGCCGTAACCCCACCATCCACCGCCAGCGAATGACCGGTGGTGAACGCCGCGCCGTCGCTGCACAGGTACAGCACCGCGCTGGCAATCTCCTCGACCTTGCCGATACGTCCGACCGGGTGCATGGCATTGGCGAACTCGCCCTTCTTCGGGTCCGCTTCATAGGCCCGACGGAACATGTCGGTGTCGATCACCGCCGGGCACACCGCATTCACGCGAATCTTTTTCTTGGCGTATTCGATGGCCGCCGATTTGGTCAGGCCGATCACCGCATGTTTGGAGGCGGCGTAGATGCTCATCTTCGGCGCAGCCCCCAGGCCGGCGACCGAAGCGGTATTGACGATCGCGCCGCCGCCCTGGGCCAGCAGCAATGGCAACTGGTACTTCATGCACAGCCAGACGCCTTTGACGTTGACGCCCATGATCGCGTCGAACTCATCGAGCGTGCCCTCGGCCAGTTTGCCTTTCTCGATTTCGATGCCGGCATTGTTGAAGGCATAGTCGAGACGGCCGTAGGCATTCACGACCTCGTCCATCAGATTTTTTACATCGCTTTCCACAGTGACATTGCAGCGCACGAAGGTCGCGTCACCGCCGGCAGCGCGAATCAGCGCCACAGTGCCTTCACCACCGGTCACGTCCAGATCGGCCACCACCACTTTCAACCCTTCGGCGGCGAACGCCAAAGCGGTTGCGCGGCCAATCCCATTGGCCGCGCCCGTCACAACGGCGACCTGGCCGGAAAACGTCATGCTCATTGTTATGTCCTCGAAGAGAAGAATGTGGGGAGTCACGTGTTTTCAGTTAGCCACAGCGCCTTGTGACACGGCAGCACTATCAGAAGGCCGGTTGGGCGCCCATGAGTGGCAGTGATGGAACTGCCGCCCTGACTATCACTGCACTGGATCGATGTGCATTCGCCGTGTCAGCCAACCTTGCAGCATCGTCCATGAAGGTCTATCAACAAGGCTTCATTCATCTTGAGTGCCTGTCATGACTACCCAGACCAATCGCCAGTTCCTGCTCGCCAAACGTCCCGTGGGGCCAGCTACCCGCGAGACGTTCACCTATCAAGAAGTACCAGTCGGTGAGCCTGCGGCAGGTCAGATCCTGGTCAAGAACGAATACCTGTCCCTGGACCCGGCCATGCGTGGCTGGATGAACGAGGGCAAGTCCTACATCCCTCCGGTCGGCATTGGTGAAGTGATGCGTGCATTGGGCGTAGGCAAAGTCATCGCCTCGAACAATCCGGGCTTTGCCGTGGGGGACTACGTCAACGGTGCCTTGGGTGTGCAGGATTACTTCCTTGGCGAGCCGCGAGGTTTCTACAAGGTCGATCCGAAACTGGCGCCGCTGCCGCGTTATTTATCCGCGCTGGGCATGACCGGAATGACCGCCTACTTCGCCCTGCTCGATGTCGGCGCGCCGAAAGCCGGCGACACCGTGGTGTTGTCGGGCGCGGCCGGTGCGGTGGGCAGCATCGCCGGGCAAATCGCCAAGATCAAAGGTTGCCGGGTGGTCGGCATCGCCGGCGGCGCGGACAAGTGCAAGTTCCTGATCGATGAGCTGGGTTTTGACGGTGCCATCGATTACAAGAACGAAGACGTGATCGCCGGCCTCAAGCGTGAATGCCCGAAAGGCGTCGACGTGTATTTCGATAACGTCGGCGGCGATATTCTCGACGCCGTGCTGAGCCGCCTTAACATGAAAGCACGGGTGGTGATTTGCGGTGCCATCAGCCAGTACAACAACAAGGAAGCAGTCAAAGGCCCGGCCAACTACCTGGCGTTGCTGGTCAACCGCGCGCGGATGGAAGGCTTCGTGGTGATGGATTACGCCGCACAGTTCGCCGCTGCCGGGCAGGAAATGGCCGGCTGGATGGCCAAGGGGCAGCTCAAGAGCAAGGAAGACATCGTGGAGGGACTGGAAACATTCCCGGAGACGCTGATGAAGTTGTTCAGCGGCGAGAATTTCGGGAAGTTGGTGTTGAAGGTATAAAAGCTTCGCGGGCAAGTCGGATCGCCGCACCGCTCGCTCCTACAGGAGCGAGGCTTGCCCGCGAATCGGCGCTTAAGCGATTTCTGCGACGACCGCCGCCAACGCCTTGGCCGGATCCGCCGCCTGGCTGATCGGACGGCCGATCACCAGGTAATCGGAACCGGCATCCAGCGCCTGACGCGGCGTCAGGATGCGGCGCTGATCGTCCAGGGCACTGCCCGCCGGACGAATCCCCGGCGTCACCAGTTGCAACGACGGGTGGGCGGCTTTCAAGGCCTGGGCTTCCTGGGCCGAGCAGACCAGACCGTCCATCCCGGCCTTTTCCGCCAGCGCGGCCAGGCGCAGCACCTGCTCCTGCGGCTCGATGTCCAGGCCAATACCCGCCAGATCCTCACGCTCCATGCTGGTCAGCACGGTCACGCCGATCAACAGCGGTTTCGGGCCGCTGCGCTGATCGAGCACTTCGCGGCAGGCGGCCATCATGCGCAGGCCGCCGGAGCAGTGCACATTGACCATCCATACGCCCATTTCCGCAGCCGCCTTGACGGCCATGGCGGTGGTGTTCGGAATGTCGTGGAACTTGAGGTCCAGGAACACTTCGAAACCCTTGTCGCGCAAGGTGCCGACGATTTCCGAAGCGCAACTGGTAAACAGTTCTTTACCGACTTTGACCCGGCACAGTTTCGGGTCCAGTTGATCGGCCAGCTTCAGTGCGGCGTCACGGGTGGGGAAATCCAGGGCGACGATGATAGGCGTCTGGCAGGCGGACATGAGTGGGCTCTCAGGCAAGTCGAAATCGGCGCGCATTGTAGCGGAACCAGCGCCGCTGCGGGACCCGATGATCGGTAATTCGTCGTCGCGGCTCAGGCAAGACTAGCTGCTGCGGCAATTGTGTCGACCCCGATACACACACGACACGCCCACAACACCCTTCAACGCTACCCTCGTCAGCCGCAACAAGCCCTACAGCACTTCCCGCCTCACGGCCGGACGCCTATGCTGAAGCCACAACCTCGCAGCCTATCTTTGTGGTTGGCAGCCTACCTGGCAGATGAACGCACGCATGCACAACTCCCCAGCACCTCTGAACGACGATCAAAAAGCGCCGGCCGATGACAAACGCTGGAGCATTCGCGCCCTGATCGTCGACGATGACGTTCCGATCCGCGAACTGATGATCGACTACCTGGCCCGTTTCAATATCCACGCCAGCGGCGTCTCTGACGGCGCCGCCATGCGTCAGGCGCTGCAAGCCGAGCATTTCGATGTGGTGGTGCTCGATCTGATGTTGCCGGGTGAAGATGGTTTGTCGCTGTGCCGCTGGCTGCGCGCCGAATCGGACATCCCGATTCTGATGCTCACCGCCCGCTGCGAACCCACCGACCGGATCATCGGCCTGGAGCTGGGCGCCGACGACTACATGGCCAAGCCGTTCGAGCCGCGGGAACTGGTTGCGCGGATTCAGACCATTCTGCGTCGGGTGCGCGACGACCGTACTGAACAGCGTGCGAATATTCGCTTCGACAACTGGCGATTGAACAGCGTGTTGCGCCAGTTGATCGCCGCCGATGGCCTGGTGGTGCCGCTGTCCAACGCCGAATT
Organism: Pseudomonas sp. GW821-FHT03E01; assembly: GCF_059420765.1. Taxonomy (NCBI): domain Bacteria; kingdom Pseudomonadati; phylum Pseudomonadota; class Gammaproteobacteria; order Pseudomonadales; family Pseudomonadaceae; genus Pseudomonas; species Pseudomonas sp. GW821-FHT03E01. Next base: position 8,972 of record NZ_JBWKUI010000020.1, read on the forward strand.
CCGTTTGCTTTGGGTGTTCATCGAACGGCCGCGCCGGGTGCTCAGCCGCGAACAACTGCTGGACGCGGCGCGCGGTCGCTCGATCGAAGCGTTTGATCGCAGCATCGATCTGTTGGTGTCGCGCCTGCGCCAGAAACTGGGCGACGACCCGAAAGCCCCGCAGTTGATCAAGACCGTTCGCGGTGAGGGTTATCTGTTCGACGCACGAGACATCAGCTGATGCGTGCGCGCTTCGATACGCTGTTCGGCCGCCTGTTCGGCGTGCTGTTGGTGGCGATCGTACTGGCGCACTTGTTAGCTTTTTTATGGTTCAAACATTACGGGCCGCCCCCGCCTCCCCCACCGCCACCGGGTTTTTCCGAGCGCTTCGACGGCCCTCCCCCACCAATGGACCCGCGTTTCGGCAATCGACCACCGCGGCCATGGTTCGGCGGGCCGCTGGTGCCACTGACCTTTCAGTTTGTCTCGCTGATCATCGCCGCCTGGTACGGCGCCAAGCTATTGACCCGCCCGATTCAGCGCCTGAGCGACGCCGCCGAGCGCCTGAGTGAAAATCTCGACAGTCCGCCGCTGGATGAGTCCGGCCCACGGGAGGCGCGGCAAGCGGCGCACACTTTCAACCTGATGCAGAAACGCATTCTTGAACAAATGCAGCAACGTTCGCGCATGCTCGGCGCGGTGTCCCATGACCTGCGCACACCGCTGTCGCGACTCAAGCTGCGGCTGGAACAGATCGACGATGAGAAGCTGCAAGGCCAGATGCGTCAGGACCTGGACGACATGATCGGCATGCTCGATTCCACCCTCACCTACCTGCACGAGCAGCGCACCAGCGAGGCGCCACAATGGATGGACGTGCAAGCGCTGGTGGAGTCCCTGAGTGAAAACGCCCAGGACCAGGGCGCCGACGTCCAGGCCCGCGGCCATTGTGCCCCGCTGCAGGTTCAACCGATGGCTTTGCGCTCGTGCATCAACAACCTGCTGGACAACGCCTTGCGTTATGCCGGGGACGCGCTGATCACGCTTGAGGACAGTCGCGAACAACTGGTAATCCGGGTCATTGACCATGGCCCGGGTATCGCGGCGGAAAAACGTGAAGCGGTGTTTGAACCGTTCTTTCGCCTGGAAGGTTCGCGTAATCGCAACTCCGGCGGCGTCGGCCTGGGCATGACCATCGCCCGGGAAGCCGCGGAGCGTTTGGGCGGGCAGTTGAGCCTGGAAGAAACGCCCGGCGGTGGTCTGACCGCCGTCATCCGCCTGCCCCGCGTCTAAGCCCGCATCCACAGGATCCGGGTCTGACTGGATAAGTTGTGTGTACCCATCGGTACAAATCCCACATACCCACGACAACTTGCCCCTTGAGGCTGCATAAGCCGGTGCACCCACCGGTTTCCCATTCCAAGGAGTGAGCACAATGATCGGTAGTGTCAGCAGCTACACGAGCTATACCAGCACCAGCAGTACCGCCACCAACAGCGCCCGTAGCCAGCAATTCCAGAAAGAACTGCTCGCCAAACTCGACAACAACAGCGACGGTGCGGTGGATCAGGATGAGCTCAAGAGCGCCCTGTCGCAGAAAAACGACGATGGTCTGCTGGTCAGCCTGAGCAAGAACTTCAGCGATCTGGACAGCGACAAAAGCGGCAGCCTGAGCAGCGAAGAGATGGCCGCGATGGCCCCTCCGACGCCACCGCCGCACGATCAGGCACCGAACACCGAGCTGGCCGATGCGCTGATCAGCGCTTTGGACAAAGACGGCGACGGCGCCATCAACAGCGATGAGCTGAGCAATGGCCTGACCAGTGCCGGCAGCACGGCCGACAGCTCGAAAATCTTCTCGGCCCTGGACAAGAATGAAGACGGCACCGTCAGCCAGGACGAACTCGCCGCCAGCCTGACCCCGCCGCCACCGCCACCTCAGCAGATGTCCAGCGAAGAGCTGTTCAGCCAACTCGATACCGACAGCGATGGCAGTGTCACGGCCACGGAACTGAGCAGCGCGTTGCAGGCGAGCGACAGCACTTCATCGACCGCCACCGACACCAGCGCCGCGTTGCTCAAAGTACTCGATAGCGACAGCAGCGGTGGCGTCAGCAACGATGAACTGAAAGCCGTCCTGCAAGCCGGCCGCGAGCAGAACTCCGACAGTTCCACCCATCAGTTCAACGTGACCGAAGCCCTGAACAAAATGATCGCCAACCTGAGCAAGCAGTATTCGCTCGACAACGTGGCGACCGTAGGCAAACACCTGAACGTGGCGACCTGAGTCAAAAAACTTCGCGGCCCTAAGACCCAACAAAAAACTTAGGGCCGGCGATCTTCAACCCGAGCCTGGCTCTTGCTCCAATCGGTCAACAGGCTGTAAGCCACTGCCAACAACGTCGGGCCGATGAACAGGCCGATAAACCCGAACGCAATCAACCCGCCAAACACCCCGAGCAGCACAATCACCAACGGCAAATTCCCGCCCCGGCTGATCAGGTACGGCTTAAGCACGTTGTCGACCCCGCTGATAATGAACGTGCCCCAGATCCCGAGGAACACCGCCATTCCGTACTCACCCTTCCAGGCCAGCCACGCCGTGGCCGGAATCCACACCAACGGCGGCCCCATCGGAATCAGGCTCAGCAAGAACGTCACGATCCCCAGCACCAGCGCCCCAGGCACGCCGGCAATCAGGAAGCCGATCAACGCCAGCACCGCCTGCGCCGCCGCTGTGCCGATCACCCCGTTGACCACCCGTTGCACGGTGCCCGCCACCAGTTCGATGTAATACCCGGCGCGGTCGCCAATCAGCCGCTCCAGCAACCCATGGACAAACACCGCCAAACGCGGCCCGTCCCGGTAGAAAAAGAACACAAACACGATACTCAGCGTCAACTCGAGGATCCCGCCGCCAATCTGCGCACTGCGTGCCAGCAACCAGTTACCGACCTGACCCAGATAGGGCTTGATCGCCAGCATCATCGCCGCACCTTGCTGATCGATGCTGTTCCAGATCCCCACCAGCCGCTCGCCGACCAAAGGAATACCGCCAACCCAGGCCGGCGCTTCAGGCAGACCATCGACCTGCACATCCTTGATGAACGCCGTGGCATCGCGCACGTGATCCGCCAGGTTGAACCCCAGCCACACCAGCGGCACCGCCACCAGCAGCATCCAGCCAAGCGTCAGTAACAGCGCCGCCAGGGATTCACGACCATTGAGCCAACGGGTCAACAGACGCATCAACGGCCAACTGGCAAACGCCAGCACCGCCCCCCAGAACAGCGCCGACCAGAACGGCGCCATTACCCATAAACTCGCGCCAAACAGCACCAGCAGCAGGATCTGCACCAACAGCCGATCGTTATTGACCATGTAAGATCCCGAAAAAAGTCAGTCCGCAAAGAATTGGCGAATGCGCAGAACGCATTCGCCAAATGAAGCTTATCGCAACAGTTCGAAGTGCAGGCCAGAGCCTTCGACGCTGCCGGTTTCCATCCGCGCCGTGCGCACGCCCTGGCCGATCAACGCCTGGCGCCAGGCTTCGGCACTGGGCCCGGAAACGCTGACTCGCAGTGTGGTGTCCAGGTTCAGGCCTCGGGAAATCAAACGCAGCCAGGTGTCGTCAGGGTCGCCGTCGAGTTTGGGGAAATCGAGTTTCCCGGTGCTTTTGAGCTGGCGCAGCAACGTCGGGGACGTCGGCAGCAAATCACCCAACGGCGCCGAGGCATCGAACTGTTCGACGTGCAGATAAGCCCTGCGATTACCGCGAGTGATGCTGTAAAGCGCCACCAGGGTGTTTTCTTGGGGGGCCGCCAGACGCAGCAGCAAATAAGCCTGCTGATTATCGGCGCCATAGAGCTTGGCGTTACCGAAGACTTCATTGGCCCACAGGCTGCTTTCCCCACAATCCCGGGCCTGACACCAGAACAACAGCTCGGCGCCCTGCTTTTGCAAGGCTTCGCGGGCGGCGGTGAAGGCATCGGTGGAGGAATGCTCCGGTGGCAATTCGTAGGTGACCGAGGTGGTTTGACCGCGAGCGGTGACCTGGCCGTCGAAACGCAATTGGCCGCTGATCTTGCGGATCGAACCCAGCGGGTAAATCCGCTCGAGTTCTACCGTCGGGCGATAGTCGACGATCTGCGCATCGGTTATGCGCGGCACGATAGGCAGGTCCTGACTGCCAGGAATGTCAGCGGCCAATAACCAGGGACTGAAACTGCACAGCGCCAGCAGAGTGAGTGAACGCATGGATAGGTTCATCGGATCAACATGGCCTGGGCACCCTTGATGACACTGGCATCATCGATGCGCTCCGGCACCCGCAAACCACGCTGCACCGCAGGGCGTGCTTCCATGGCGGCCAGCCAGCGTTGCAAGGCAGGCAAGCCGTCCACCGAGACACCGGACCAGTCATGGCCACGGACCCACGGAAAGGTCGCGATATCGGCGATGCTGTACTCGCCCGCCAGGAATTCCACGGTTTGCAGACGCGTGTCTAGCACTTCATACAAGCGTCGGGTTTCATGTTGATAGCGATCGATGGCGCCCTGGAGCTTTTCCGGGAAGTAGCGGAAAAATACGTTGGCCTGGCCCTGCATCGGGCCGATGCCGCCCATCTGGAACATCAGCCACTGCAACACCACCGAGCGCCCTTTCGGATCCTGTGGCAGCAGTTTGCCGGTCATCTCGGCGAGGTAAATCAGAATCGCGCCGGACTCGAACACGGCGAAATCGCCATTGGCGCGGTCGACAATCGCCGGAATCCGGCCATTGGGGTTGATCTTGAGGAACTCCTCGGACTTCTGTTCCTTTTTGTCGAAACTCAAGGCATGCACCGTGTAGGGCAGGCCGAGTTCCTCGAGCACGATAGAGACCTTGTGGCCATTCGGGGTCGCTGCGGTGTACAGATCTATCATGGTTGTCTCCCATTTCAACCCGCCCAGCCTCGACAGTTGCCCGACGCAAGTCAAGGAACGGCGAAGAACCGATTGAAACAGTCTGCGACAAGACCGGCACCGGGTTCGTCATTGAGGTGCAAGTGATGGCCGCCAGGCAACTGTTCATGGCTAAAGGGTAGACGTTCCAGCAACTCGGGATGTTTGGCGAGCATGCCGTCAGCCGCGACCACCAGGTGTGCAGGACAACTGATGCGCTGGACGAAAGCCATCGCCTGCTCAGTGGTCAGACGCAGCGGCGACGGTAGCGTCAGGCGGTTGTCGGTGCGCCAGGTATAACCGCCCGGCACCGGCATCAAGCCGCGCTGGGCCAGCAGTTCAGCAGCTTCGCGACTGACCGCCACCAAGCCTTTCATGCGCGCTTCGATGGCCCGGTCGAGGGTGTTGTAGACCGGTTTGCGTTTTTCCCGCAGGTCCAGCTGCGCTTGCAGTGCCATGCCCATGCGCTCGGCGGCGTTTTCGCCTTTGTCTGTAGGAGGAATGATGCCGTCGATCAACGCCAGGTGAGTCACCCGCTCCGGCAACGACCCGGCCAGCACCAGCGAGACGATCGCCCCCAGGGAATGCCCCAGCAGCGCAAAACGTTTCCATCCCAACTGCTCGGCCACTTGCAGCACGTCGTGGGCGTAGTCCCACAGCGCATAACCGGCGCCGTTCGGCCGATGTCCCGAGTGACCGTGCCCGGCCATGTCCAGCGCGATGATGCGCAAGCCGTTGAGCTTCGGCGCCAACCGGGCAAAGCTGTTGGCGTTATCCAGCCAGCCATGCAAGGCAATCACCGGCAAACCGTCCTCGGGACCGAACAGGTGCGCCGCCAACTCGATATGCGGCAGGCTCAGGCGAACTTCTTCAACAACGCTGCTCATGCGCAATCCTGTTGGCGGCGACTGTCCCAGCGACTGAACAGATTCTTCAGCAGCGTGGCCGTGTCTTGTGGACGTTCGAGGGGAAACATGTGGCCACCGGGCAGGGTCAAGGACTCGCCCAGCGGCATGCGCCCGACGGATCGGGCGTGATGACGCATCACCACGCGGCTCTTGTGCCCGCGAACTACTGCCAGCGGCACTTTCAACTGTCGCGCGCGGCCAGGGCTGGTGTGCGGTACGCCGCGGTAGATGCTGATTTCCGTGGCTGGGTCGAAACGCAGGCGCAGCTTGTCGCCGACCTTTTGCAAACCATGTTGAAGATAGGCTTCGAAGCATTCCGGGTCGAAGCCACGAAACAGGGTTTTACCGGCGAAATACAGGCGGGCCGCTTCCAGATCGGCGAACTCTTCCCGTCGTCCCAACGTGCGACCGGCCGGGGTCAGGCGATCGATGAAACCGAAGCGTTTGGCGGCACGGATCACCCATTGATCGGTGCGGGTCAGCACCGGTGAATCGAGCATGACCACGCCGCGATACAACTCAGGGCAACGCAACGCGGCGTGCAGGTGCAGCACGCCGCCGAAAGAGTGGCCGACGCCCCAGACCGGCTCCGGCTGCTGCTGGAGGTGATGAATCAGCTCATCCACCAGATTGCTCCAGTTGTCGTCCGCCGGAAAACGCGGGTCATGGGCGTGCTGCTCCAGATGCGCCACCTGGTACTCGGGCGCCAGCGCCGCGAACAACTTGCTGTAGGTCCCCGAAGGAAAGCCATTGGCGTGGGCGAAAAATATCTGTTGCGACATACCGGCAGATCCATGTGCGAAAAACAGACGTTGATTGTCCGTAAGACGGCGTCCCACAGCAATGACCGTAACTGACAGGAATGATGACAGTCGGGTCAGGGCTATGGCGGGGGAGCAAGAATGCCCCTCGCCTTGCTACACAGAACATGTCGAAACTCATCGCGCCGGCGGTTTCTCCCCCAACGGCACCACCGCCATGGTCAGGCGCGACACACAACTGGCCTTGCCCTCATCACTGGTCAAGCGAATATCCCAGACATGGGTGGTGCGCCCGATGTGAATCGCCTTGGCCACCGCCGTCACCCGCCCGCTGCGCAGACCGCGCAAATGGTTGGCGTTGATTTCCAGGCCCACACAATAAAACTTGCTGGCGTCGATGCACAGGAAACTGGCCATCGAGCCAACGGTTTCGGCCAGCACCACCGAAGCGCCGCCGTGCAGCAAGCCATAAGGCTGGTGCGTACGGTGGTCGATGACCATGCTCGCGGTCAGGGACTCGTCATCGAAGGCTTCAAAGCGAATATCCAGCACTTCGCCGATGGTGTTTTTCTGGATAGCGTTCAACTGCTCGATGTTGGGAGTGGTGCGCCACAGAGTCATCGTTGCGTTCCTTTGTTGGTGTTGTTCGTGACTCAATCCTGCCACAGCACCGCCTCGCTGCGCGCGCTCCATTCTTCGAAGCGCGCACCGTAAACCGCTTCGATCATGTTGCGCTTGATCTTCAGGGTCGGTGTCAGGAAGCCGTTTTCCACCGCCCAACTGTCCTTGACCACCACCAGCCGATGCAAGCGTTCATGCCGGTCGAGGACGCCGTTGACCTCCTCCAGCAGTTGTTCCAGGCTTGAATGCAAACCCGCCCTCGCCGTCCCGCTGGCGTCCTGCTGACCGACCGCCGACAACACGCACAACCCCAGTGGCGCGCTCAAGCCATCGCCGACCACGCACACTTGTTCGATCCGCGAATGCACCGCCAGACGATTCTCGATCGGCGCCGGGGCCACGTATTTGCCTTTGCTGGTCTTGAAGATTTCCTTCAGGCGCCCGGTCAGGCGCAGGTTGCCCTCGGCGTCTTCCTCGCCCTTGTCACCGGTGCGCAGGAAGCCGTCCTCGGTGAGGGATTCGGCGGTTTTCAAAGGCTCCTTGAAATAGCCGAGCATGGTCGCGCCGCTGCGCACCAGCACTTCACCTGATGGCTCAACCCGTACTTCGACTTCCGGGCATGGCTTGCCGATCCAGCCGGGGTTGTTTTGGCCGGGCAGGCCGATGTGGGAGTAACCGCAGCTTTCGGTCATGCCGTACACCTCCAGCACGTCCAGCCCCAGTTTTCGATACCAGTTCAACAAGGTCTGCGGCACTGGCGCCGCGCCGGACAAGGCGATGCGCAAAGCGTCCAGCCCCAGCCCGGCGAGGACTTTGTGCCCTACCCGTTTGCCGATGAAAGGCAGGCCGAGCAGGAAGTCGAGGCGTTTTGCCGGGATCTTGCCGTACACGCCCATCTGGAATTTGGTCCAGATGCGTGGCACGCCGAACAGCGCGGTCGGTCGGGCACGCTGCAAATCGGTGAGGAAGGTGTCGAGACTCTCGGCGAAAAACACCGTTTGCCCGGTGTAGATCGCTGCCAGCTCGACGAACATCCGCTCGGCGACATGGCACAGCGGCAGGTAGGACAGCAGGCGATCCGACTCATTCAGGCTAAACAACCGGGTGCCATGGGTGGTGGCAAATCCCAGCGTGCCGAAACTGTGCATCACGCCTTTGGGCTGGCCCGTGGTGCCAGAGGTGTAAATGATGGTCGCCAGTTGATCGGCGGCGGGTTTGGGGTCGTCCTGAATCGGTGAGCTGCGTTGCAGGTCGGCCCAGCTGAAATTGAAAGTGCCCACCGGGCACAGCGGCAGGCTGATGGTCGGCAGGTCAGGCCTAATCCCGATGGACATGCCCGGCCAGTCATCCAGCTTGCCGATGAACGCCAGTGCAGCTTCAGAATGATCAAGCACCTGCGCCACGGATTCGGCGGTCAGATTGGGGTACAGCGGCACCGAGACATGCCCGGCCATCCAGATCGCCAGGTCGGCGATGATCCAGTGGGCACAGTTTTTCGAGATCAATGCGATGTGGCTGCCTTGCGGCAATTCACGAGCCCGCAGCCAGTGGGCGGCACAGCGCGCCTGATGACCGACGTCGGCCCAGGTCAGCGTCTCGACCTGGCCACCCCCTGTCGGCTGAACCAGAAAGCGCTGGCGTGGATGACGGGCTTCGCGCTCGTAGAAGACGTCCAGTGGCAAACGAAAAGCAGCAGACATGCGACTTGCTCCCATATTTCTGGTCTGGAGCAAGCGTAGTCAACCAAGCAAGTGCTTGGTTGACTATTTCACACAAAAATCAGCGTCCTGTGGGAGCCGGTTACGGGGTTTTGATGCCGTTGAGCTTCATCGCCCCGACCAGCAGTTCGTCGCCCTCAAGCTCCGCCAGTCCGGCGGTGCCGACCCGCTCCGGGTCTTGCACGTGACCATGCTGCAAATAGCCCAGCAGGTTACCGACCAGCGGGTTGTGGCTGACCAGCAGTGCGTGATCCACGGAAACCAACTGCTCCGCCACTGCTTGCGGATTATTGTCGGGCGTCAGCCATTCGACGGTGCGAATCTCCGGTGCAAAACCCAGCTCCTTACGCACCAGCATTGCGGTCTCCTGCGCTCGCAGGTAAGGGCTGGCATAAATGGCAGTCAGGTGTTTGCCCTTCAATTTGGCCGCGATGCGCTTCACCTCTTTGCGCCCCTTATCGGTCAGGGCCCGCTCGGAGTCCGGACGGGTACCGTGAGGTTCGGCTTCACCATGACGCAATACCCAGAGTTTCATAGTTTCGGTTCCTCATCTCGGGCCGGATGCGGCGCCGGCGCCACAACGTGCGGGGCTTCACCTTCCGGTGTACGCGGCGCTGGCCAGTCGGCGAACGGCCAGGGCTTCTGGTCGCTGTGAAAGCTGCCGAAACGACCGATCTGCGCCAGAAACTGGCTCAGGCTGTCGCCGAAATTCATCAGGCTGGCGCTCGGTGCGCCATATATCAAACGATAGATCAGCTGCACCAGCACCACCGCGCCGAGGATCAATTGCGCCACTTGCCAGACCAGCACATAGACAATCATCCACAGCACCCGCAGCAGGATGGATTCGTACTTGCCTTCTTCTACTTTCGGATCGTTCATGTCTGTCTCGCTCCCTGCTCGTATCGGTTAAGTGCTTAGAAACCACTGGGGGAAATAAAGTCCACGTCGGTTTTCGGTTCGCCACGCATCAACAACCCGATCACCTGATCAAGCGTGCGCCCTTCGAACAGAATCGCGTGCAATCCGGCGACCAGCGGCATATATACACCTACTTCCTGAGCCTTGGCCTTGAGCACCTTGAGGGTATTCACGCCTTCGGCCACTTCGCCCAGACGCGTCACCGCGTCCTCCAGGCTCAAGCCCTGGCCGAGGGCAAACCCGACCTGATAATTGCGGCTTTTCGGCGATGAGCAAGTGACGATCAAATCGCCGACGCCCGCCAGCCCCAGGAACGTCATCGGGTTGGCACCCTGACTGACCGCGAAGCGGGTCATTTCCGCCAGTGCCCGGGTAATCAGCATGCTCTTGGTGTTTTCGCCCATGCCCAACGCCACTGCCATGCCGGCGATGATGGCGTAAACGTTTTTCAGCGCCCCGCCCAGCTCCACGCCAAAGCGGTCGGCGCTGGCGTATACGCGAAAGGTCCGGCCATGCAGCGCGGCCTGAACCTGCTGGCAAAGGTCTTCGTCTTCGCTGGCGACCACCGTGGCGGTCAGCGCGTGTTCGGCGATTTCACGGGCCAGGTTCGGTCCCGACAGCACGCCGATGCGCGCTTGCGGGGCGATGTCTTCAAGAATCTGGCTCATCAGCTTGAACGTATGGGCTTCGATGCCTTTGGTCAGGCTCACCAGCATTTTGCCGCTCAAAAGCTGAGCGTAAGGCGCCAGCACCGAGCGCAGCGCGCTGGAGGGCAACGCGACGAAGCACAGGTCGCAGGCTTCCAGCGTGGCTTGCAGGTCTGTGACTGCCTCCACCGCCGGAAGAATCTTGATGCCTTTGAGGTAACGCGGGTTCTCGCGATTGACCCGAATGGCCTCGGCCTGCTCGGGGTCACGCATCCACAGCCGCACCTGATGCCCGTTCTCGGCCAGCAGATTAGCCACGGCGGTACCAAAACTTCCGCCTCCCAGGACCGCAATTGGGCGCTGTTCAGTCATATGCAATCCGTTAATCCATACCAGTGGCGATGCCCGCATTATACGGAGCGGCCCAGTCGCGGCCAGCCCCGACATCAATTACCGGCACTTGTAGGAAGAAGACCAAGAAAACCGAGGAAAATGCCCACAACGTGACTGGAAAAGTCATTGCGCTCGGTTAACATGCGCGCCAATTAATCGCTATCAAGGCCGTGCCGTGTCTTTTGGCTCTCCCTCTCCTCGCTCGCCACTGGTGCTGGCGCTGATGTTCAGCTCGCCATTGCTGGCCGACGACCTGTTCCTGGACAACGGTCCGTTGCCGCAAGTGCTCACCGCGACGCGCCTGAAGCAGTCGCCGGCGGCCGTGCCGGGCAGCATGACGGTGATCGACAGCGAACTGATCAACGCCAGCGGCGCGCGGGACATCAGTGAGTTGCTGCGGCTGGTGCCGGGGATGATGGTCGGCAATATCAGCGGCAACCAGGCAGCGGTGAACTACCACGGCACCAACGCCAGCGAAGCGCGGCGCATGCAAGTGCTGATCGACGGCCGCTCGGTGTACCGCGCGGGCCTGGCCACGGTGGACTGGAGTGATATTCCGGTAGCCATGGAAGACATCGAGCGCATCGAGGTTTTCCGTGGCCCGAACACCGTCAGCTACGGCGCCAACGCGCTGATGGCGGTGGTCAATATCATCACCCGCAAACCGGCCGACAGCCACGGCACGCGGCTGAAAATCACCCGAGGCCAACGCGGCATCAACGATTTCTACGCCAGCCAGGGTATGGGCTGGGACAGCGGCGACTTGCGCCTGTCGCTGTCCGGCCAACAAGACGATGGGTTCGACTCGGACCGCACCGGCGCCGATTATCGCGACAACCGTCGTTTGAATCGCTTCAGCCTCGCCGTCAGCCAGACGCTCAATGAGAATCAGAGCATCGATTGGCAACTGAACGCCAAGGACGGGACCAACCAGCGGCCCTATACCTACCGCCCGGTGTTCTCAGGGATTACCGCCGCTGGGAATAATTCCGACGTCATCGCCAAGGACTACGCCGGCTCGCTGCGCTGGAACCTGGACATCAACCCTGATCACAGCCTTTATATTCAAGGCTCGGCGCAACACTGGGATCGTCAGCAGACTTGGCGTGCCTGCGATGCCGAGATCTCGTTCAGCCCGGAGCTGACCCAACTTTGGCACCTCAATCCCAATTACACCGAACGCCTGGCGCGCAACATCGCTCGTTTCACCGGCGCGCCCCCCGGTACAGCGGCAGAACAAGACCTGGCCAATCAGGTTCTGGCGCAATGGCGAAACGGCGCGAACAAAACGCTGTGCGGCGACATCGACCAGAGTGCCCGAGAGTCGCGCTACGACCTCGAACTGCAAGACACCCTCAGCCTGTCCGACACGCTGCGGCTGGTCAGCGGCATGAACTATCGTTACGACCGGGCCGATTCCGAGACCTACTTCAATGGCACGCTCGACGACACCACCTGGCGGGCGTTCGGCCAACTCGAGTGGCGCGCCACCGAGCACTGGTTGCTGCAAGGCGGGGCGATGTTCGAAGACACGCAATTGACCGGCAGTTCACTGACCCCACGACTGGCGGTCAACTATCTGATCAACCCGCGCCACGGTTTGCGCGCGGTGTATTCGGAAGCCGTCCGCTCGCCGGACATGTTCGAGAACAGCGTCAACTGGAGTTACCAGGTGACCAACCTGCAACCCAGTGCCTATGGCCAGACCAGCGCCCGCTATTTCGTCAGGACCCGTGGCCCGGGTGACCTCGAACAGGAACGCATGCGTTCCCGGGAATTGGGCTACAACGGCTACTTCACAGACTGGGGGCTGACGGTCGATGTGAAGCTGTTCTACGACGAAATCAACGGCATGATCAGCGAACCGCTGCGCAACAATCAGTACATTGCCAGCAACTCGAACAGCTCACGATTCTCAGGGACGGAAACCCAACTGGACTGGCGCGTCAGCAGCACCGATCGTCTGCGCCTGACGTACGCCTATGTCGATGCCGAGGCGAGCAACCCGCTGGATGCACAACAAACGGCGCGCAACAGCGGCTCCGCCGGTTGGCTGCGCAACTGGGGCCAGGGCTGGAACAGCGCGCTCTTCTACTATGGCGCCGACGCCCTCAACGGTTACCGCTTCGAACGGGTCGACACCCGCCTCGCCAAACGTATCGGCTTGGGCAAGGCCAATCTGGAGCTGGCCGGGATCCTCCAGCAACGCCTCGACAATCAGCCCACCACTTTCGTCGATAACAACTACGACGAACGCCGGGTGCTCTACTTCAGCGCGGAGCTGGAGTTTTAAGATGCCGTATTGCCTGCCACGGAAGACGCCAACCCTTGGCCGCCTGCTGGCCGGGCTGTGCCTGGTGTTTGCCGGGCTGCTGTGCAATCTGCCGGCCCGGGCCGCCGACATTCTGCTGACCGGCGCCGACGACAGCCCTGGCGTGCAGTCTTTCGTCCAGGCCCTGAGCGAGTTGCGCCCCACCGACAGCGTGCGTTTCCAGCCGGTCGCCAGCTTGCCGGCACCCGGCCAACTGCCCGCAGGTACCCGCCTGATTCTGCTCGACTTGCAAAGCCTCGACTGGCGCCTGCAAGACGCCCAAGGCCCGGCAACGCTGGTGCTGCGCATCAGCCGTCTGCAAGCCCACCAACGCTTTGGCGATGTTTCGCCACCGCACCTGAGCCTGCTCTGGAGCGATCCGCCGCTGGATCGACAATTGCGCCTGACCCGACTCGTCCTGCCCGAGGCTCGACGTGTCGGCGTGCTTTTCGACAGCCACAGCGAATTCCTGCTGAAGGAACTGCATCAGGCAGCCCTGCCCCTGGGCCTTGAAGTGGTCACCGAGCGTTGGGACAACACCAATGACAGTCGCCCGTTGCAGGCCCTGCTGAAAAACAGCGATGTGCTGCTGGGCCTGGATGATCCTGATCTGTACAACCCCAAAACCGTGAAAAACCTGCTGCTCAGCAGCTACGCACGGCAACTGCCGCTGATCGGTCCCAATGCCGCGTTCGTCAGGGCGGGCAGCCTCGCCAGCACCTACAGCGACCAGAGCGATTGGCTGAAGATTCTCGACGAACTGCTCGACCGCCCCTCCAGCACTTGGCCGCGCACCCTTTATCCGCAGCACTTCAAGGTCTTGAGCAACCCGCAAGTGGCTCGTTCATTAAGCATTGAACCGATGAATGAAGCCTCTGTCGCAACACAGCTGGCCGAAGGAGAACATCGCCCATGACCTTCCATAGCGGTTGGGACATCAATACCCGTACCCAGATCATCAGCCTCGGCCCGGCGCTGCTGCTGACGTTGCTGCTGATCAGTTTTTTCACCTTCGTGCGAATCCAGGACCTGCGCCAGGAACTCAACCACACCGGTCAACTGATCGCCAACCAACTGGCGCCGGCCACCGAATACGGGGTGATCTCGGGTAATAACGACGTGCTCGAGAGTTTGCTCAAAGCCACCCTGGCCACGCCCAATGTGCGTTTTCTGGAGGTTCAGGACCGCACCAACCGGGTCCTGGTGTACGTCGAACAACCGTCGGAAACCCACAATCGTTCGCACCAGGTCGAAGTGTTCCAGGCACCGGTGCGGCTGCAACGCATCGCGCTCAACAATGACTTCTTCCAGAACAGCCGCACCGCCCCCACGAAGCCGGGAGAAGATTACCTGGGCCGGGTGATCGTCGGTCTGTCCAATGACGCCTTCAACCAGCGCCAGCAGGAAATCCTGTTCAAGGCCGGGATCCTTGCCCTGTTCGCCCTGCTGTTTACCTTTCTGCTGGCTCGGCGTCTGGCCAGCAGCCTGTCGCAACCGATCCATGACATCGGCAATGCGGTCAAGGCGATCCAGAAAGGCGACTACAAAACGCCCCTGCCGATTGTCGATGACACCGAACTGGGCGCCCTGTCACAACACATCAACAACCTTGCCCAGGGCCTTGAACAAGCCAGCCGCGAACAGCATCAGGCCATGGCGCAATTGATCCAGACCCGCGAGGAAGCGGAAAAGGCCAACAACGCCAAATCCGATTTCCTGGCGATGATGAGCCATGAGCTGCGCACGCCGATGAATGGCGTGCTGGGCATGCTGCAACTGCTGGAAACCACCGCGATGACCGAGGAACAGATCGAGTACGCCGCGCTGGCTTCTGAATCGACTGAACACCTGCTCAAAGTGATCAACGACATTCTCGACTTCTCGCGCATCGAACGCTCGGAACTGGAGCTGGAGCACATTGCATTCAACCTCGCGGACCTGATCACCAGTTGCGCCCAGTCGTTCCAGCACAGCGCAGTGCAACGTGGGCTTGACCTGCAACTGCAGATCCCCGAGGACATGCGCGCCCTGCAGGTTCAGGGCGACCCGACGCGGATCCGGCAGATCCTGGTCAACCTGGTCGGCAATGCGCTGAAATTCACCGAACGGGGCCGCGTCACGATCGAACCGCAGTGGCAGTCGCTGGATCACGAATTGCTGTGGTTCACCTGCACCGTGCGCGACAGCGGGATCGGCATCCCGGCCGAAAGCCTGGAATTGATGTTCAACGCGTTCCAGCAGGCCGACAGTACTATTTCAAGACGTTACGGTGGCACCGGGCTGGGGCTGCCGATTGCCCGCACTCTGGCAGAACGAATGGGCGGCACCTTGCGTGCTCAAAGCGAAGAAGGCGTCGGTTCGGTGTTCACCCTGGAAATTCCTTTGGCGCTGTATAAGCAGTCGTTGCCGGTGCTGACGCCGCGAGTACATACCGGCAATGGCCACGGCGAAGGTCGCAATGTGTTGCTGGTGGAAGACAACCCGGTCAACCGCACCGTCATTGAAGCAATGTTGCGCAGCCTGGGCTTTACTGTCAGCGTCGTCACCGATGGTGCACAAGCGGTGCGCAGCGCCGAGAGCCTGATTTTCGAAGCGATTCTGATGGATTGCCGACTGCCGGTCATTGACGGCTACGAGGCCACCCGACAGATTCGCCAACTGCCCGGCTGCGCTGACGTGCCGATCATTGCCCTGACGGCCAACGCCTTGCAGGGCGATCGTGAAGCCTGTTTGTCCGCGGGAATGAACGATTACCTGGCCAAGCCCTTTAAACGCACTGATCTGCAGCAAATTCTGCAGCGTTGGGTGCAGTAGTGCAGGCCTTTCGACGATCTGCGACTGGCGTGAAAGACGAAAGTGCGGCAGTCTTAGGCACCCGAACAGGCCCTAAAAGGGGCTTGAATAATAATTTCAGTGCACAAGTGTACATTCATGTCCTTGGTACTGTGACTTTCACTACAACGCAATAGTCTATGAGTAGGCTGCTGACTCGAGGCATGAACGCTTCGATCGGCCGGGAAGATTCGCCCCCCTGCCGCATGGACTATTGAGGAGCTCGCATGACCAAACAAAACGCCTTTACCCGGGAAGACCTGCTGCGCTGCAGTCGTGGTGAGCTGTTCGGCCCGGGTAACGCGCAACTGCCCGCCCCGAACATGCTGATGGTCGATCGCATCACCCTGATCTCCGAAGAGGGTGGCAAGTACGGCAAAGGTGAATTGGTCGCCGAGCTGGATATCACTCCAGACCTGTGGTTCTTCGCCTGCCACTTCGAAGGTGATCCGGTGATGCCGGGCTGCCTGGGCCTCGATGCCATGTGGCAACTGGTCGGTTTCTTCCTCGGCTGGCAAGGCCTGCCGGGCCGCGGTCGCGCCCTGGGTTCGGGCGAAGTGAAATTCTTTGGCCAGGTACTGCCGACCGCCAAGAAAGTCACCTATAACATCCATATCAAACGCGTCCTCAAAGGCAAACTGAACATGGCCATCGCCGATGGTTCCGTGACTGTCGACGGCCGCGAAATCTATACCGCCGAAGGCCTTCGGGTCGGCGTTTTCACCTCCACTGACAACTTCTAAGGGTTATCCGCATGCGCCGCGTCGTTATCACTGGTCTGGGCATCGTTTCGTGCCTGGGCAATGACAAAGAGACCGTCTCCGCTAACCTGCGTGCAAGCCGCCCTGGCATCCGGTTCAACCCGGAATATGCCGAAATGGGTCTGCGTAGCCAGGTTTCCGGCTCCATTGACCTTCCCCTCGAAGAGCTGATCGATCGCAAGATCTATCGCTTCGTCGGCCACGCGGCGGCTTACGCCTACCTGGCCATGAAAGATGCCATCGCAGACTCCGGCCTGACCGAAGAGCAAGTTTCCAACCCGCGTACCGGCCTGATCGCCGGTTCCGGTGGCGCCTCCACGCTGAACCAGATGGAAGCGCTGGACATCCTGCGCGAGAAAGGCGTCAAGCGCGTCGGCCCATACCGCGTAACGCGGACCATGAGCAGCACTGTTTCCGCTTGCCTGGCCACCCCGTTCAAGATCAAGGGCCTGAACTACTCCATCGCTTCTGCCTGCGCCACCAGTGCTCACTGCATCGGTACCGCCATGGAACAGATCCAGATGGGCAAGCAGGACATCGTATTCGCCGGCGGCGGTGAAGAAGAGCACTGGAGCCAGTCGTTCCTGTTCGACGCCATGGGCGCCCTGTCCAGCCAGTACAACGAAACTCCGGAAAAAGCTTCCCGTGCCTACGACGCCAAGCGTGACGGTTTCGTCATCGCCGGCGGTGGCGGCATGGTCGTGGTCGAAGAGCTGGAACACGCTCTGGCCCGCGGCGCGAAGATCTACGCGGAAATCGTTGGCTACGGCGCGACCTCCGACGGCTACGACATGGTCGCCCCAAGCGGCGAAGGCGCCATCCGCTGCATGCAGATGGCCATGTCCACCGTTGACGCACCGATCGATTACCTGAACACCCACGGCACCTCGACTCCGGTCGGCGACGTGATGGAAATGAAAGGTGTGCGTGAAGTGTTCGGCGACAACGCTCCGGCCATCAGCTCCACCAAGAGCCTGTCGGGTCACTCCCTGGGCGCCGCCGGCGTTCACGAAGCGATCTACTGCATGCTGATGATGGAAGGCAACTTCATGGCGGGTTCCGCCAACATCGACGAACTGGACCCGGAAGTGGCAGACATGCCAATCCTGACCAAGACTCGCGAAGACGCCACCATCAACACCGTGATGAGCAACAGCTTCGGCTTCGGTGGCACCAACGCCACGCTGGTACTGAAGCGCTGGCAGGGTAAGTAATACCCCGCCTACGCCACACATAAAAACGCCCCGACTGGTTCGGGGCGTTTTTTTTGGCCAGGTTTTATCTACGGCCAGACAGCCCTTTAGACATGAAACATTTGTCATGGAACTCAACAGCCTGCGACTGAATGTCGCGTATTTCGCGGGCTGCAGCACTTTCTCCGTTTTTGAAAAAGTCCGTTACCGATTTCAGTCGTTTACTTAGCCAGCTAACAAAACTTATAACAAAGGCCTGCACACGCCTTGCTGCAGATAACAGAGATTGGAGCTAGCAGATGACTGTAAAAGTAACTGAACGCGACGATTCACATATGTCCCATGAAGGCATCGCCGCCGGTATCCGCATCTGGGATGTACATCAACAAGACCTGCTGGTCGGGATGTTCCATTCCGAGACCGAAGCCCACCAATACAAGGCCGAACTGGAATCACTGGAGCAGCAACGCGAAGCGCGTTCTGCATAACCACCGCATTGAAAATGACAAACCCCGCCATGAGCGGGGTTTGTCGTTGTTGCAGCTGCTAACGGCTTACCACATCAGATCGTCAGGAATCTGATAGGCCGCGTACGGATCGTCTTCGGTGCTGACTTCTTCTGTCTTCACATTCAGCTGCACGATGCGCTGTGGGTCGCGCTCCTGAATCTTCAGGGCCGCTTCACGAGGGATCACTTCATAACCGCCAGCGTGATGCACGATCGCCAGGGAACCGCTGCTGAGCTTGTTGCGCATCAGGGTGTTGACGGAGATACGCTTGACCTTTTTGTCGTCGACGAAGTTGTAGTAGTCCTCGGTGTTCAGCTTGGGCAGGCGCGAGACTTCGATCAATTGCTTGACCTGGGCGGCTCGGGCCTTCTGCTCGGCCTTCTCCTGCTGCTGACGGTTGAGCTCCTGATCGCGCTTGACCTTCTCGGCCATGGCTTCCTGAGCCGCACGCTGCTGGGAGTCATCGAGTTCGATCTGGCCTTTGTGGGCCAGACGCTGTTGTTTCTGTTTTTCTTTGCCGACCTGTTTGGCCTGCTTTTGGTTGACCAGCCCTGCTTTGAGCAACTGGTCGCGAAGGGAAAGGCTCATGGTGCTTACTCACTTAGGCAACAGCTCAGCCGCAGCTGGGCAAATTCTTTTCCTGACGTTTGGCTTCGCCCCACAAGGCGTCCAACTCTTCGAGGGTGCAATCTTCTATGGGACGGTGGGTGTCGCGCAATGCCTGTTCGATAAATCGGAAGCGTCTTTCAAATTTTGTGTTCGCGCCACGCAGTGCGGTTTCCGGATCGACCTTGAGGTGACGCGCCAAATTGACCACGGAAAACAGCAGGTCGCCGACTTCATCGGCAATCGCCGCCGAGTCATTGTCGGCCATGGCTTCAAGCACTTCATCGAGCTCTTCGCGAACCTTGTCGAGCACCGGCAAGGCGTCCGGCCAATCGAACCCGACCTGCCCTGCGCGCTTCTGCAGTTTTGCCGAACGGGACAACGCCGGCAGTGCCGCGGGTACGTCATCGAGCAAGGACAACTGCTCCGGCGCCGAAGACTTCTCGGCGCGTTCTTCGGCCTTGATCTCTTCCCAGCGTTGCTTGACCTGCTCTTCATTCAGACGCGGGACGTCCAGCGGCGCGTACAGATCCCCGGTGGGAAATACGTGAGGATGACGGCGGATCAACTTGCGCGTGATGCTGTCGACCACGCCAGCGAATTCGAAGCGCCCTTCTTCCCGAGCCAGTTGGCTGTAATAAACCACCTGGAACAACAAGTCGCCCAACTCACCCTGCAAGTGATCGAAATCGCCGCGTTCAATAGCATCGGCAACTTCGTAGGCTTCTTCCAGGGTGTGCGGGACGATGGTGGCGTAGGTTTGCTTGATGTCCCACGGGCAGCCGTACTGCGGGTCGCGCAGACGGTTCATCAGGTGCAGCAGGTCTTCAAGTGAATACATCAATCAATCTCTGCGAGAACCTGTGGGAACCTGACTTGTCGGATCGCCGCACCGCCGCGATCCGACAAGCCAGCCCCACAAAAGCTTGGCGGCCACAAAAAAGTGAACGCCTTACGGTGTGCGGTTACGGCGGGTTTCGATGATGTTCGGCAACTGGGAGATCCGCCCCAGCAACCGCCCCAGCGCATCCAGCCCCGGAATCTCGATGGTCAGGGACATCAACGCAGTGTTGTCCTCTTTGTTCGAGCGGGTGTTGACCGCCAGCACGTTGATCCGCTCGTTGAGCAGCACCTGCGACACGTCACGCAGCAGACCGGAACGGTCGTAAGCGCGAATGATGATGTCCACCGGATAGGTGAGCACCGGCACCGGCCCCCAGCTGACCTGGATGATCCGCTCCGGCTCGCGCCCGGCCAGTTGCAGCACCGAGGCGCAGTCCTGACGGTGGATGCTCACGCCACGGCCCTGGGTGATGTAACCGACGATGGCGTCCCCCGGCAACGGCTGGCAGCAGCCGGCCATCTGGGTCATCAGGTTGCCGACGCCCTGGATCTGGATATCGCCGCGCTTGCCCGGTTTATAGCCGGTGGCTTTGCGCGGGATCAGCTCCAGCTGTTCGTTGCCGCGTTCCGGCTCGACCAGTTGCTGCGCCAGGTTCACCAGTTGCGCCAGGCGCAAATCGCCTGCGCCCAACGCAGCGAACATGTCCTCGGCGGTCTTCATGTTGGCCTTTTCGGCCAACTTGTCGAAATCCACCTGCGGCAGGCCGAGGCGATTGAGTTCGCGCTCGATCAAGGTTTTACCGGCCGCAACGTTCTGATCGCGGGCTTGCAGCTTGAACCAGTGAACAATCTTCGCCCGCGCCCGTGACGTGGTGATGTAGCCCAGGTTCGGGTTCAGCCAGTCGCGGCTCGGGGTGCCGTGCTTGCTGGTGATGATCTCGACCTGTTCACCGGTTTGCAGGCTGTAGTTGAGCGGCACGATGCGCCCGTTGATCTTGGCGCCGCGGCAGTTGTGACCGATTTCGGTGTGCACGCGGTAAGCGAAGTCCAGCGGTGTCGCGCCCTTCGGCAAGTCGATGGCATGACCGTCGGGAGTGAAGATATAAACCCGGTCCGGCTCGATATCGACCCGCAGCTGTTCGGCAAGGCCGCCGATATCGCCCAGCTCTTCGTGCCACTCGAGAACCTGACGCAGCCAGGAGATTTTCTCTTCGTAGTGGTTCGAGCCGGACTTGACGTCGGTGCCCTTGTATCGCCAGTGCGCGCAAACCCCCAGCTCGGCTTCTTCGTGCATGGCGTGGGTGCGGATCTGCACTTCCAGTACCTTGCCTTCAGGGCCGATTACCGCGGTGTGCAGCGAGCGGTAGCCATTCTCTTTCGGGTTGGCGATGTAGTCGTCGAATTCTTTCGGGATGTGCCGCCACAGGGTGTGGACGATGCCGAGCGCGGTGTAGCAGTCGCGCATTTCCGGCACCAGCACGCGAACGGCGCGCACGTCGTAGATCTGGCTGAACTCCAGACCCTTGCGCTGCATTTTGCGCCAGATCGAATAGATGTGTTTGGCACGGCCGCTGATGTCAGCCTCGACGCCGGTGGCCTGCAACTCGTTCTTGAGCTGGGTCATCACATCGCTGATGAAGCGCTCGCGATCCAGCCGTCGCTCATGGAGCAACTTGGCGATCTGCTTGTACTGGTCGGGCTCGAGGTAACGGAAGGACAAGTCCTCCAGCTCCCACTTGATATGACCGATACCGAGGCGGTGAGCCAGCGGCGCGTAGATGTCGAAGACTTCACGGGCGACGCGGTTACGCTTCTCGTCATCGGCGGTTTTTACCGCACGGATCGCACAGGTGCGCTCGGCCAGTTTGATCAGCGCGACGCGCACGTCGTCGACCATGGCCACGAGCATCTTGCGCAGGTTTTCCACCTGGCCTTGGGTGCCCATCACCATGGATTTACGCGGACTCAGACTGTCGCTGATCGCCGCCATGCGTTGCACGCCGTCAATCAGTTTGGCGACCACCGGGCCGAAGCGCTGGCTGACCGCCGGCAACTGGATCTGGCCTTCGCGCACGCCGCGGTACAAGACTGCCGCGACCAACGAATCCTGATCGAGTTTGAGGTCGGCGAGAATCTCGGCGATCTCAAGGCCGGTGCGGAAACTCGAGGTCCCTTCGGACCACAGGTTTTTCGCCGCATTGGCTTGTTGTTCGGCCTCGCGAGCGAACTCGCAGGCTTCTTTCAAGGCTTCGCGATCCAGTGCCGTATCGATACTGACCGCGTGATCGAGCCAAGCCTCGAGATTGATACTGCCGTCAGTGTTGATCGGCTGGTGTGCTCTCACCTGTACCATCTTGCTTTACCTTCCCTACGACGCAGATTCAATGCGTCAAATCGCTGACCTTCATTGTCCGGGCGCCCCGCCGGGCTGATGCGTGGCGGCACGGACGGTCAGTCGGACCAGACGAGCCATCCTAGCTCGCTTCAAATAACGCCATGGCCTCGACATGCGCCGTTTGAGGAAACATATCGAGAATCCCGGCACGTTTTAACCGGTAGCCCTGCTTGATCAATTCGACCGTGTCGCGCGCCAGAGTTGCAGGGTTGCACGACACATAAACCAATCGTTCGGCACCCAGGGACGCAAGCTTGCGCACCACCTCGAAAGCACCGTCGCGAGGTGGGTCCAAGAGTACCGCACAAAAGCCTTCGCTGGCCCATTCGGCATCAGCCAAAGGCTGGGATAAATCGGCCTGAAAAAATTTCGCGTTATGCAAATTATTACTAGCGGCGTTCGCGGCGGCCCGCTCGACCATGGCCTGCACACCTTCCACCGCCACCACTTCACGAACGGTCCTGGCCAGCGGCAAGGCAAAGTTGCCCAACCCGCAGAACAGGTCCAGAACCCGCTCATCGGCTTTCGGCGCCAACCATTCCAGCGCCTGAGCGATCATCGCTTCGTTGACCCCGGCGTTGACCTGGATGAAATCTCCAGGCCGATACGCCAGATTCAAGTCCCACGGTTCAAGGCGATAGCCCAGGGCCTGATCGGCGTCGACCGGTTGCGGCTCGCCGTCGCCATGCAGCCACAACTGGGCCTCATGGAGCGCGCAGAATTCCTTGAGGATCGTCATATCGGCTTCGGACAACGGCGCCATGTGCCGCAGCAATACCGCCAATGACGAACCGCTGAACAATTCCACATGCCCCAGTGCCTGAGGTTTGCTCAAGCGCCGCAGCATATCCGGCAAGCAGGTCATGATCGGCTGCAAGGGCTGTACCAGCACCGGGCACTCGTTGATGGCAACGATGTCCTGGCTGCCGGCAGCGCGGAAACCGACTTCGAGTTTTTTCGCCTTCATGTCCCAACGCACCGCCACCCGGGCACGACGCCGGTAGCCGAATTCCGGACCGCTCAATGGCGCAGCCCACTCTTCGGGTTCGACGCCGGCAACCCTCGACAATTGCTCGGCGAGCATGCGCTGTTTCAGGGCGAGTTGTTCGTTGTGGGGCAGATGCTGCACGCTGCAACCACCGCAGCGACCGGCATGGGCGCACGGTGCCGGGCGGCGCAATTGGCTGGCCTGGAACACCCGCTCGGTACGCGCCTCGACCACTTTACCGTGGGCACCCAAGACCCGCGCCTCGACCTCTTCACCGGCCAAGGCGCCGATGACGAACCAGGTGCGACCTTCAAAAAATGCGATACCGCGACCGTCATTAGCCAGGCGCTCGATGGTCAAACGCTGCTTTTTGCCGGTCGGGACTTGCGGGGCCTTGCTGCCGCCCGTGGGCTGAAAGCGCAGGCCTCTCTCTTGCTTGGCCATCAGTTGGGCGCGTCGAAAATGCCGGTCGACAGGTAACGGTCGCCACGGTCACAGATGATCGCGACAATCACCGCGTTTTCAACTTCTTTGGACAGGCGCAGCATCGCCGCCACGGCACCGCCCGAAGACACGCCGCAGAAAATGCCTTCTTCGCGCGCCAGACGACGGGTCACGTCCTCGGCCTCGCTTTGCGCCATGTCGACGATCCGGTCCACGCGATCAGCCTGATAAATCTTTGGCAGGTATTCCTGCGGCCAGCGGCGGATGCCCGGAATTGCCGAGCCTTCCATGGGTTGCAGACCGATGATCTGCACGTTCTCGTTCTGTTCTTTCAGGTAGCGCGAGACACCCATGATGGTGCCGGTGGTGCCCATCGAGCTGACGAAATGCGTGATGGTGCCCTGGGTCTGACGCCAGATTTCCGGACCGGTGGTGGTGTAGTGCGCCTCGGGGTTGTCACCGTTGGCGAACTGATCGAGCACCTTGCCACGGCCTTCGGCTTCCATTCGCTGGGCGAGGTCGCGCGCGCCTTCCATGCCTTCTTCCTGGCTGACCAGAATCAGCTCGGCGCCATAGGCCGTCATCGCGGCTTTACGCTCGGCGCTGGAGTTGTCCGGCATGATCAGGATCATCTTGTAACCCTTGATCGCGGCGGCCATGGCCAGGGCAATCCCGGTGTTACCCGAAGTCGCTTCGATCAGCGTGTCGCCGACGTGGATCTGCCCGCGCAATTCGGCGCGGGTGATCATCGACAGCGCCGGACGATCCTTGACCGAACCCGCCGGGTTGTTCCCTTCGAGCTTGAGCAAAAGCGTGTTGCTGGTGACGCCAGGCAGGCGCTGCAAACGGACCAGCGGAGTGTTGCCGACGCAATCGGCGATGGTTGGGTACTGCAAGGTCATGGCGTATTCGCAATCCGGACTGCGGGGGCGCCTATCATACCGGCAAACGTGCGCAGGCCATATCACGCAAAGTAAGGGGCTTATGGCTTATGGGAATAAGCAGTTCACTCCTCTTCTCCTTGTGCAATATTCAATGCATAAAACTCATGCAATTTGGCCTGCAGCGGCTGTTTGTCCGGAAGCTGGACCTGGCATTCAGCGATCAACGCTGGCGACAGGCTGCGGTTAAGGGCGTATTCGACCACTTCGTCATCCTTACTGGCGCAGAGCAACACACCGATGGCCGGGTTTTCGTGGGGTTTGCGCTCCTTGCGATCCAGCGCTTCCAAATAGAAACTCGAGCATGTAGGCGTCGCGGAATATCTCAAGCGCTGCCGGGTGGGCTTGTCTCAGCACTGCTGAGATTTTTGCTGGTTGGGTCACGCTTCGTTCAAACAGTGCGGTTTTGAACTGACGCTCTAGTTCGCGCTTCGACCATTTTCCTGAACTGCCAAACGCACGTAGAACTCCCGCTCTTCCGGCCGTTTACTCTGGCTGAAAATGATCAGGTTATGCGACCAGGACAATTGTCGCACCAGTGGTGCGACTTTCTCTTCAGCGTGATAAGTCTCATAGAACTGGCGCATGCGAAACAAGTTCGACCGGGTAAACCCGCGCAACCCCGGTTGAGTCTGAGCCAGATGCTCAGCCAGTTGGCTGACCACAGAATCGCCCCACTCAGCCTGTTCCAGCTTGCGGCTGATGTAAGCACCGACCTGCCAATACAGCTCGATCAACTGGGTATTCACCGCCTGCATGGCCTGCTGTTTGGCATTTTGAATCAGCGCAAGCACTTCATTGAAACGGTCGTCGTGTGCGTTGCCGGGGACGCTGGATGCATTCATACCGAACTCCTGGAGGACGAGGAAAAACGCGAGTCTATTCCGTCAAGTCAGGCTTAAGGTGTCGGCGATACCCTTTAAGAAAGGTCGTACAAAATAACGGGAACGCTCCGGCAAAATCAGCAAGCCTCTTCGCGGCCGGGGTTGATCACGCAATTTGTGGTCGACACATATCAATTGTGGGAGCGGGGGCGTCATCATTGTCGCCATGGAGATCAGCCAATAACAGCATATTCAGCCGTAAGCCCCGCCCTGCATTCTCCGCCCAAAGCCGCCCGCCCTGCCGCTGCACCGCATTCCTCGCAATGCTCAACCCCAATCCGAACCCACCATCCCCCGGCCGTGAACCGTCGAGCCGGATGAACGGCGAGAAGATCCGCTCAAGATCCTCGTCAGCCACCCCACCGCCCTCGTCCTCCAGCCACAGGTGCCAAAAGTCGCCATCACGCCGGCCACCGAACATCACGAGACCGCCCTGCGGTGAATGACGAATGGCATTGCGCAGAATGTTTTCCAGCGCCTGGGCCAGGGTATTGAGATGGCCGCGCACCCAGCAGGAGGCATCCACCGCACAGTGCAACTGACTCGCCGGCCAGCTGCTTTCATAGCAAGCGTTTTCCGTGAGCATTTCCCACAAGGCCTGGACCTGGATCGCTTCATCGGGCAAAGACGTGCGCTCGGTGTCGAGCCAGGCCAGTTGCAGCGCATCCTCGACCAGGCGCTGCATGCCGTCGACTTCCCGGCTAATGCGCTCGCGCAATTGCTCCAGGTCCTGCTCACTTTCACAGGCCACCCGCAACCGGCTGAGCGGCGTGCGCAATTCGTGGGACAGATCGCGCAGCAGTTGCTGTTGCAGGAGCACCGTGCGGCCCGGCGCGTCAGACCACTTCATCGACCGCACTCAATACGTACCCTTTGCCCCAAACCGTGCGCACTTCACGCTCGGTGTAACCGATGGCCTTGAGCTTGCGGCGAATCTGGCTGATGTGCATGTCGAGGCTGCGGTCATGGGGCGCATAACCGCGCTGCAATACCTGCTGATAAAGGAACGCCTTGCTCAACACTTCATCGTCGTTGCGGTTCAGCGTGTCCAGCAAGCGGTACTCGCTGCGGGTCAGGCCGGCCGCGAGTTCACCACAAAAGACCTCGCCCAGTTCATCGTCAAAACGCAGGCAGTCCGTCGCAGGGGGCGTCGGTATCGGCGCTGGTCGACGGTCGAACGCCACCCGCCGCAGGATCGCTTCGATGCGCACCCGCAACTCGGCCATGCTGAAAGGCTTGGGCAGGTAATCGTCGGCCCCGAGGCGAAAACCACTGATGCGATCCGCCTCGGCACCCAGCGCCGACATCAGCACCACTGGCGTGGAATGGCTCTGGCGCAATTGGGTCAACACCGCCAGGCCATCGAGCCCCGGCAACAGAATATCCATCAACACCACATCGAAGGCCTGCTGGCGCGCAATCGCCAGGCCTTCCTGCCCGTTCTGGCACCAGGTCACCTGAAAACCGCAGCGCCCCAGATGCTCATGAACATAAGCACCGAGCACTGGATCGTCTTCGATAGAGAGGATGCGAGGATGGCCAATCGCGATGGGAGTCATGAGTATCTGCAAATAATTCTCAATTGCTGATTATTCAAGATTGCCTCTCCAGGGGCAACCCAAGGTTTGTCTCCCTGGGCCAAAGCATTGAACTGACCGACGAATGACGACATCAATTTTACGAAGATTGCCCGCATGCAAATCGCTACACTGCGCAGGTGGCGCGTGCCGGACGCATGTGCAGGTCAATAAACAGCTGGATGCAGGAGAGATGCGTGCTCAAGAAACTGGGAATTAAAGGCCGCGTGCTGTTACTGACCCTGTTGCCGACCACCCTGATGGCGTTGGTCCTGGGCGGCTATTTCACCTGGATGCAGCAATCGGACCTGCAAGCCCAGCTCATGCAACGCGGCGAAATGATCGCCGAACAGCTGGCACCGTTGGTGGCCCCGGCCATGGGTCGCAAAGACAACGAGCTGCTGGAGCGCATCGCCACCCAGTCCCTGGAACAGACCGACGTGCGCGCGGTGACCTTCCTCGCCCCCGACCGCACGCCGCTGGCCCATGCCGGCCCGACCATGCTCAATCAGGCGCCCCTGGGCAACGGTTCACAGTTGCTGCGCCGCAGTGGCAATGACGCCACGCGTTACCTGCTGCCGGTGTTCGGCAAGCACCGCAACCTGGCTGGTGACCTGATCCCCGATGAAGCCGACCGCCTGCTGGGCTGGGTCGAACTCGAACTATCCCACAACGGCATGCTGCTGCGCGGCTACCGCAGCCTGTTCGCCAGCCTGCTGCTGATCGGCGGAGGCCTGGCCGGTGCGGCGCTGCTGGCGTTACGCATGGGCCGAACCATCAATCGGCCATTGAGCCAGATCAAACAGGCCGTGGCGCAACTCAAGGACGGTCACCTGGAAACCCGCCTGCCGCCCCTCGGCAGCCAGGAACTGGATGAACTGGCGTCCGGCATCAACCGCATGGCCGGGACGCTGCAGAACGCTCAGGAAGAATTGCAAAACAGCGTCGACCAGGCCACCGAAGACGTGCGTCAGAATCTGGAAACCATCGAAATCCAGAACATCGAGCTGGATCTGGCGCGCAAGGAAGCCCTGGAGGCGAGCCGGATCAAGTCCGAGTTCCTGGCCAACATGAGCCATGAAATCCGCACGCCGCTCAACGGCATTCTCGGCTTCACGCACCTGCTGCAAAAAAGCGAACTGACGCCGCGCCAGCTCGATTACCTGGGCACCATCGAAAAGTCCGCCGACAGCCTGCTGGGGATCATCAACGAGATTCTCGATTTCTCGAAAATCGAGGCCGGCAAACTGGTGCTCGACCATATTCCGTTCAACCTGCGCGACCTGCTGCAAGACACCCTGAACATCCTCGCCCCGGCCGCCCACGCCAAAGAGCTTGAGCTGGTGAGCCTGGTTTATCGCGATACGCCACTGTCGCTGGTGGGCGATCCGTTGCGACTCAAGCAGATCCTCACCAACCTTGTGAGCAATGCGATCAAGTTCACCCGCGAAGGCACCATCGTCGCCCGGGCGATGCTCGAAGAAGAGCATGAAGACAGCGTGCAACTGCGCATCAGCATTCAGGACACCGGCATCGGTCTGTCGAACCAGGACGTGCGCGCCCTGTTCCAGGCCTTCAGCCAGGCCGATAACTCGTTGTCCCGACAACCCGGCGGCACCGGCCTCGGATTGGTGATTTCCAAACGGCTGATCGAACAAATGGGCGGCGAGATCGGCGTCGACAGCACGCCGGGCGAAGGCTCGGAATTCTGGATCAGCCTGAGCCTGCCCAAAACCCGCGACGACGCCGAAGACCTGCCCGGCCCACCGTTGCTCGGGCAGCGGGTGGCTGTCCTGGAAAACCATGAACTGGCCCGTCAGGCATTGCAGCATCAACTGGAAGACTGCGGCCTGAGCGTCACGCCGTTCAATACCCTGGAAAGCCTGGCCAATGGCGTGACCGGCGCCCACCAGACCGATCAGGCCATCGGCCTGGCGGTGCTCGGCATCACCAGCAACGACATGCCGCCGGAGCGCCTCAACCAGCACATCTGGGACCTTGAACACCTGGGCTGCAGAGTGCTGGTGCTGTGCCCGACCACCGAACTGACGCTGTTCCATCTCTCGGTACCCAACCCCCACAGCCAGCTCCAGTCCAAACCCGCCTGCACCCGCAAGCTGCGTCGGGCCCTGTCTGATCTGGTCAACCCGCGCCAGCAGCGCAGCGACCCCGCCGAGCCCGTTTCCAGCCGCGCGCCGAAGGTCCTTTGCGTGGACGACAACCCGGCCAATCTGCTGCTGGTGCAAACCCTGCTCGAAGACATGGGCGCCAAGGTGCTCGCGGTAGAAAGCGGTTACGCCGCGGTCAAGGCCGTACAGAACGAGACTTTCGATCTGGTGTTGATGGACGTGCAAATGCCCGGCATGGATGGGCGCCAAAGCACCGAAGCCATTCGCCAATGGGAAAGCGAGCGGCATTGCACGCCACTGCCGGTCGTGGCCCTCACCGCCCATGCGATGGCCAATGAAAAACGCGCGTTGCTGCAAAGCGGCATGGACGACTACCTGACCAAACCCATCAGCGAACGGCAACTGGCGCAAGTGGTGTTGAAATGGACGGGCCTGGCGCTGCGCAATCAGGGTCCGGAGCGTAATAGCGATAACAACAGCGCTCATGAACTGCAGGTGCTGGACCACGAAGAAGGCCTGCGCCTGGCGGCCGGCAAGGCCGATCTGGCGGCGGACATGCTGGCCATGCTGCTGGCCTCCCTGGAAGCCGACCGCGAGGCCATCCGCGTGGCTCGTGAAGCCAACGACCAGAATGCCCTGATCGAGCGAGTCCATCGCCTGCACGGGGCAACCCGTTATTGCGGCGTCCCGCAACTACGCGCCGCCTGCCAGCGCAGCGAAACCCTGCTCAAGCAACAGGACCCGAAAGCCCCCGTCGCGCTGGAAGAACTCGAACGCGCCATCAATCGCCTCGCGGCCCATGCGCGCATCAATGCCTGATGCAGCGCAATAACGCAGGAGGGCCTGAACGCTAAGCTTAAACCCTATGGCAGCTGCCGAAGGCTGCTACGGGGTTTGAGACTTCCAGGAGGACAGCATGCGCACGATTCTTTTCAGCAGCCAGACCTACGACCGCGAGAGTTTTCTCGCCGCCGTCCTGCCCGCCGGCATCGAACTGCATTTCCAGCCGGCACGACTGAGCCTCGACACGGCGGCGCTGGCCGAGCATCACGAGGTGGTCTGCGCCTTCATCAACGATGACCTCAGCGCCCCGGTGCTTGAACGCCTGGCAGCGGGCGGCACACGCCTGATCGCCCTGCGCTCGGCCGGTTACAACCATGTCGACCTCCCGGCGGCGAAGCGCCTGGGGCTGACGGTTGTGCGGGTCCCGGCCTACTCGCCCCACGCCGTGGCCGAACATGCGGTGGCGTTGATCCTGGCGCTCAACCGCCGTCTGCACCGCGCCTACAACCGTACCCGCGAGGGCGATTTCAGCCTGCACGGGTTGACCGGTTTCGACCTGGTGAACAAGACCGTCGGCGTGGTCGGCACCGGGCAGATCGGCGCGACCTTTGCGAAGATCATGCACGGCTTCGGCTGCCAATTGCTGGCCTATGACCCCTATCCGAACCCACAGGTCGAAGCCCTCGGCGCGCGCTACCTGAGCTTGCCGCAACTGCTGGCCGAGTCTCAGATCATCAGCCTGCATTGCCCGCTCAACGAGCAGAGCAAACATTTGATCAACCGCGAGTCACTGGCGCACATGCAGCCCGGCGCGATGTTGATCAACACCGGGCGTGGCGGTCTGGTGGACACGCCGGCGCTGATCGACGCATTGAAAAACGGCCAATTGGGCTATCTGGGACTCGATGTCTATGAAGAGGAGGCGCAGTTGTTCTTCGAGGACCGCTCCGACCTGCCACTGCAAGACGATGTGCTGGCGCGCCTGCTGACCTTTCCAAACGTGATCATCACCGCACACCAGGCCTTCCTCACTCGCGAAGCCCTGGGCGCGATTGCCGCGACCACATTGCAGAACATCGCGGCCTGGGCGGCCGGTTCGCCACAGAATCAGGTCGAGCGCTGAACGGCTCAGGCCTTGGACAAGAGGATCATCAGGCCCAGCCAGCCGAAGCCCAGCAAGCGCTGCCCCGTTGAATGCCCGCGACGCAGCAGGAACCAGACAAAAAACGGCGGCAGAAAGAAAATCATCAGTTTCAGCCAGAGTTCCACCGGACGCGGTCCATTGAGCACCGGTGCCGGGACCTCAGCCTGGATTTCGGTTTTTCGTTTACGCCCGAAGGCGGCCGGGGTCACCCGAGGCACACTCTCATTGCTCGGCAAACGCCCGAAAGAAAGCGGTGCTTCCACAGGCGCTGCCGTCGAAGTAGCCGCGTGCACCGTTGCCGCAGGCGCACCGCAATGAATGCAAGCAGGCGCCGTGGAGCTGATGCGTTGCTTGCACTCGTAACATTCGATCAACGCCATTTCTGTTCCTTAGAGATGCAAAAATGGCAGTTTGCCATGGATTAGCAGGCAATTTGAACCTGATCGAAGGTCACATGCCCACGCCATCCTGTGCTGATGCCCGTGCTAGCATATCGCGCATATTTGGAGGACCCATGGTCGAACACGATTTCCGCTACAGCCTGATGAACCCGCAACACACCCTCACCGAATGCCGCGCCCTGGTGCCGGGGCGTTATCAAGTCACCGGCAACGGTGGCTCGATTCGTAACAACGACGTGCTGGTAGTGACCCTCAAAGGCAGCAAGGACTTGTCCATGCGCCTGACCGTCGAAACGGTTCGCCACCTGATCAACCCGCCCGGCCAATGGGTCGCGGTGGCCAGTGGTCCGGTGTTCGGCGAACTGGCGATCCATACCTGGAAAGTCAACTGCGACAGCTGCGCCAAAGAGCTGAGCTTCGAGTTCGCGGTCGACGCCAAGCTGGGCAACAAGGCTGAAAAACCGGCCGCCACCGCACGGATTGCCGAGCTGGGCTGGACCGCAGCCGGCGAAAAACACCTGTGCCCGAAGTGCCAGGAGCCTGCGTGATGAAACGCCTTGCTCTGACCACGATGGTCGGTGCCAGCCTGCTGGGCTGCGCCGCCGAGCCGGTAAAGTTGCAACAGAACCGCAGTTACATTCTGGAGTGGATCGGCGAACGTCCGCTGATGGACTACAGCCACCTGACCATCACGCTCGGTGACGATGGTCGGGCCTACGGTAACGGCGGCTGCAACCACTGGTTCGCGCCGTATTCTCTGGAAGGTGAAAAGCTCAGCTTCGGCAAGATCGGCAGTACCCGCAAACTCTGCGCGCCGGCGTTGATGGAGCAGGAAAAACGCTTCCTGCAGGCGCTGGAAAACGTCCAGCGCTGGGACGTCTCACCGATTGATCAGATGCGCTTCTGGCCGGCCGAAGGCAAGCCATTGCGTTGGTGGCTTGAAGAGGGGTGATGCCCCTGTAGCGAGGGAGCTTGCTCCCGCTCGGCTGCGCAGCAGTCGCTAACTATCCGACGCGGATTGTCTGACACACCGAGTCGGATGGTTTTAGGGCCGCTTCGCGCCCCAGCGGGAGCAAGCTCCCTCGCCACAGGCGGTGCTCGGTCAGTTGGTCGCCTGCAACGCCTCAAGCTTCGCCATCACCCCCGCCGCCGTCTGCTCGCCCATCAACTGTTCCCGCACCTTGCCCTTGTTATCAATGATGTAAGTCACTGGCAGCGCTTCACTGCGCGGCAATTCGAAAAGGTCGGCCGGATCCTGGGCCAGCACGGTGAACTTGATCCCCAGTTTCTCACTGGCGCCTTTGAGCTCTTCGCCCTGCACATTGTCGAAGTTGACCCCGAACACGCCGATCTTCTTGCCCTGGAGCTGCTCGGCCAACACATTCAGCTGTGGGATTTCGGTCCGGCACGGGCTGCACCACTCGGCCCAGTAATTGAGCACCAGCCATTGTTTGTCCAGACGCTCGGCGGCGACCTTGTGACCATTCTGGTCGATGCCATAGTCGTTGCCACAGCCCCCCAGCAATAACGCCCCCATGATCGCCAATGCTGCTGCCAGTCGCCTTGTCATGTCTCAATCCTTGTCAAAAATAGAATGCACCTGCGACCCATCGCCTCCCAAGGTTCTGGATTACGCGCCGCACAGTTAGAATAGCCGCCACTTTACGCAAGAAGCGACCCGCACATGACCGATCTGACGCTTTATCACAACCCGCGCTGCTCGAAATCCCGCGGTGCGCTCGAACTCATCGAAGCCCGAGGCCTGACGCCAACGGTCGTCCGCTACCTGGAAACACCACTGGACGCCGCGCAAATCCAGAGCCTGTTGAGCAAACTCGGAATCAGCGCCCGGCAATTGCTGCGCACCGGCGAGGACGAGTACAAAACCCTCAACCTGGCCGACAGTAGCTTGAGCGAAGCGCAATTGATCGCCGCTATCGCCGCACACCCGAAACTCATGGAGCGGCCGATTCTCGAAGTCGGCGACAAAGCCATCATCGGCCGTCCGCCGGAGAATGTACTGGAGTTGCTGCCGTGAGCGCGCCGTACATTCTGGTGCTGTATTACAGCCGTAGCGGCTCGACCAATGAAATGGCCCGGCAGATTGCCCGCGGTGTCGAGCAGGCCGGCCTTGAAGCCAGGTTGCGCACGGTGCCAGCGATCTCCACTGAATGCGAAGCCGTGGCGCCGGACATTCCCGATGAAGGCGCGCTGTACGCCAGCCTCGACGATTTGAAGAACTGCGCCGGCCTGGCCCTGGGCAGCCCGACCCGCTTCGGCAACATGGCCGCACCGCTGAAATACTTCCTCGACGGCACCAGCAACCTGTGGCTGACCGGCGCTCTGGTGGGTAAACCGGCCGGAGTCTTCACCTCGACCGCCAGCCTGCACGGCGGCCAGGAAACCACACTGCTGTCGATGATGCTGCCGTTGCTGCACCACGGCATGTTGATCACCGGCCTGCCTTACAGCGAATCGGCGCTGCTGGAAACCCGTGGCGGCGGCACGCCTTACGGCGCCAGTCATCACGCCGGGGCCGATGGCAAAAGCGGTTTGAACGAACATGAAGTCGCATTGTGCCGTGCCTTGGGCCTGCGCCTGGCGAAGACTGCGCAGAAACTGGAGAGCCATCGTGGCTAAGAAGCCTAAGGTGTTGCCTGCCATCGAATGGCTCGAACCGCGTGTACGGGCGATGCGCGTCATCAGCCTGCTGTGCTTTTTCGGCCTGGCGGGGCTGCTTTGCGCCTACTACCTGGTGTTCGCCGACCTGCATGGCGCGCGGCCGTGGGTGATTCTGCTGATCGAACTGGTGCCGCTGCTGTTGCTGGCACCGGGAATGATCGTCGGCAGTGCCCGTGGGCATTCGTGGATGTGTTTTGTGGTGAATCTGTATTTCATCAAGGGCGCATTGGCCGCCTATGACCCGAACCGGCAGCTGTTCGGTTTGCTGGAGATGGGCGCGAGCCTGGCGGTGTTCTGCTCGGCGATGCTGTATGTGCGGTGGCGGTACCAGTTGAACCGCAAGTTGGCGGGGGAAGGCGAGATTTCCGTCGCCTGACGGCCCCCACCGTGATCATTCCCACGCTCTGCGTGGGAATGATCATCTTCGTCAGTGGTTAACGGTATACGCCAGCATCATCGAAATCTGGCTCATCGGCCGTCCACCACTCTCTTCGTGCCATTGGTTGAACGCATTCTGCACCGTGGCCAGGTCGCGCAAACTGCTCGGCACCTTGTCGATGATCTGCTGTGCATTCAGCGCTGCCACCACGTCGTAGCTCGGCACGAAGGTGTCCTTGCCGACCATCCGCAAGAATCGCGGTGCGGATAACCCGCCCAACTGATGGCCGTGTTTTTTCAGGTAGGTCCACAAGCCGACGATATCGGTTACCGGCCAGTCGGCGATCAACGCACCGAAACTACCCTTCTCATGGGCCACGTCCAGAATGAACTGCGCATTTCGCGGCACACTCTTGAGCTTGCCCAGGTGGCGGATGATTCGCGCGTCCTGCATCAAGCGCTCCAGATGTTCGGCGCTCATCAGCACGACTTTTTCCGGGTCGAACTTGAAGAACACTTCTTCGAACGCCGGCCACTTGGCATCCACCAGGCTGTGCTTGAGCCCGGCACGAAATACCCGCAACGCCATGGTCGAGAGGTAGCGGTCGTCGCTGATCTTGCGCAATTGCGCCGGGGTCTTGGGAACCGGCAGATGGGCTTCCAGTTCAGCCGCCGAACCGAAGCGGTTCAGACAGTATTCGTGCAGCCACTTGTAATCGCGCATGCCCTCTCCTACGGGATGAAATGAAAACGGCGCCCGCGAGCGCCGTGTGTCTGAGTGACTTGAACCGTCAGAGGTTCACTACGTTGACGAACCGCGATGCGGCGCTTTCGTCGATACGCAGGTTGGTGAAGTCGAACAGGTTGCGGTCCGCCAGTTGCGACGGGATCACGTTCTGCAGGCTGCGGAAAATGCTCTCGGTGCGGCCCGGGGTCTTGCGTTCCCACTCCTGCAGCATCTCTTTAACCACCTGGCGTTGCAGGTTTTCCTGGGAGCCGCAGAGATTGCACGGGATGATCGGGAATTGCTTGAGGTCCGAGTAGGCCTGGATGTCTTTTTCGTTGCAGTAGGCCAGCGGGCGAATCACCACGTTGCGCCCGTCGTCGGCGCGCAGCTTTGGCGGCATGGCCTTGAGCGAACCGTTGAAGAACATGTTCAGGAAGAACGTCTCGACGATGTCGTCACGATGGTGACCGAGGGCCATTTTGGTCGCGCCGATTTCGTCGGCAAAGGTGTATAGCGTGCCGCGACGCAGGCGCGAGCACAGCGAGCAAGTGGTCTTGCCTTCCGGGATCAGCTCCTTGACCACCGAGTAGGTGTCTTTCTCGACGATGTGGTACTCGATGCCCAGTTCTTTGAGGTAAGCCGGCAGCACGTGCTCGGGGAAGCCTGGCTGCTTCTGGTCCATGTTCACGGCGACGATCTCGAACTTGATCGGGGCGACTTTCTGCAAATGCATCAGCACGTCGAGCATGGTGTAGCTGTCCTTGCCACCGGACAGGCAGACCATGACCTTGTCGCCGTCTTCAATCATGTTGAAATCGGCAACAGCCTCACCGGCCTGGCGGCGCAGGCGCTTTTGCAGTTTGTTCTGGTTGACCGTAAGAGTGCCCATGACGCGAAATCCGTGAGGTGTGACGAAAGGCCGGCATTTTACGCAAAAACCCTGGCGGGGCGAAGCCTGCACTTATATGACTTGAGCATACCCCTGTGGCGAGGGAGCTTGCTCCCGCTCGGCTGCGCAGCAGTCGCAAAACCTGCCGCCGCGGTTTGCCTGACACAACAGGGTGGACTGTTTTGGGGCCGCTTCGCGCCCCAGCGGGAGCAAGCTCCCTCGCCACAGGTTCCATTCGGCACAGACCTTGCGGCGATTAACAAGATTGTTTACAGCGCGATTTGCTCTAAAGCCCTCGCACTATTGCAAGTAACTCCTTTCTATACTGCGACATAAGGTCGCACGCGTATTCAGACCTGTTCTTACCTGGCCACTTTGGCCTGTAAGCGCTCCGCTGGGGGGCGATGGCAACAACAAGAGGAGTGACTGGCATGATCCATCACGTAGTGGGACTCTTTACCCACCCTGACCAGGAATGGAAAGAAATCCGTGGCGACGAGGAAGAAAGCATCAGCCACATGTACCTGACGCACACCCTGATTCTGGCGGCGATCCCTGCCATATCGGCGTTTATCGGCACTACGCAAGTCGGCTGGGTCATCGGTAACCGAGCGCCGGTCATGCTGACTATGGAAAGCGCGCTATGGATGACCATCATGTCGTACCTGGCAATGCTCGGCGGTGTCGCGGTGATGGGCGCCTTCATTCACTGGATGGCCCGTACCTATGACGCCAACCCGAGCCTGGCGCGCTGTATCGCATTCGCCACGTACACCGCCACCCCACTGTTCGTCGGCGGCCTGGCGGCGCTGTACCCGCACTTGTGGCTGGGGATGATCGTTGGCACCGCGGCTGTCTGCTACACGGTGTACCTGCTGTATGTAGGGCTACCAACGTTCATGAACATTCCATCGGACGAAGGCTTCCTGTTTTCGAGCTCGGTGCTCGCCGTAGGATTGGTGGTACTGGTAGCCATCATGGCGTTTACCGTGATTGTCTGGGGCCTTGGCGTGGGACCGGTCTATACCAACTGACAAACCAGCGCCAACATAAAAAACACGCTCCGCCACTACAGGCCGCCGCTAGGCGGCCTTCTAATGCGAGCAACGACCATTCGGCGCCTGAGCGATTCGCAAGCCCTCGGGGTTGCGGCATACTCGACATCCTTGGAGATCCATCAAGCATGCCCGAGCAACTCAATACCCGCGTCGAAGACTGTTTCCTGCAAGCCGAATCCTTTTTCAAACGACCTTTCAAACGCCCCGTGGTGAGCCTCAAGCTGCGCGGGCAAAAAGCCGGTGTCGCGCATTTGCACGAGAACCTGCTGCGCTTCAACCCGCAGCTGTACCGGGAAAACACCGAAGACTTCCTCAAGCAGACCGTGGCGCACGAAGTCGCGCACCTGATCGCCCATCAACTGTTCGGCGACCGCATCCAGCCCCACGGCGAAGAGTGGCAACTGATCATGCGCGGCGTCTACGAACTGCCGCCCAACCGCTGCCACACCTATGACGTCAAACGTCGCAGCGTGACCCGCTACATCTACAAATGCCCCTGCGCCGACAGCGATTTCCCGTTTTCGGCCCAGCGTCATAGCCTGGTACGTCAGGGGCGGCGGTATTTGTGCCGGCGCTGTCGCAGTACGTTGGTGTTCAGCGGGGAAATGCGGGTCGAATAAGTTGAGCTTCGGCCGGGACAGACGCTAGATAACTACCTTGGCCCGCCGCAGCGCTTCAATCCGCTCAACACTAAACCCCAGTTCACCCAACACCTGATCCGTATGCTGCCCCAGCCGGGCGCCAATGTGCCGCGGCTCAGGCAACCCCGCTGAAAACTTCAACGGACAGGCCATCTGCGCCTGGGTCGAGCCATCGCCCCGCGGCACCTCAGCCACCAGTTCCCGCGCCTGCAACTGCGGATGCCCGACCGCTTCGCCCAGGCTCAACACCGGCTCGACACACGCATCGGCCCCGGCAAACAGCTCACACAGCCAGGCAAAGTCGTGTTTTTCGAATTCAATGTTCAGCGCGTCCTTGAGCGCCCGTTGCCGGGCGGGGTCGGACGACAGTCCCTCGGCCGCCAGTTCCGGACGGCCGAGCACCGTGCACAATTGCTGCATGAACCCCGGTTCCAGACTGCCCACCGACAACCAGCGGCCATCGCGCGACCGGTAGTAATCGTAGAAGCTGCCGCCGTTGAGCATCTGGTCTTCCCTGCCCGGCTCAACGCCGCAGGCCAGGTAGCCGGCACCGGCCATGGCGTTCAGGCTGAAGGCGCAGTCAGTCATGCTCACATCCAGATGCTGTCCCTGCCCGGTCTGCTGCCGCGCGATCACCGCTGCCAGCAGCCCGATCACCCCATGCAACGAACCGCCCGCGACATCTGCCACCTGCATACCCAACGGCAACGGGCCGCTGTCGGCGCGGCCGGTGTAGCTCGAAAGCCCCGCCAGCGCCAGGTAGTTGATGTCGTGTCCGGCGCGGTCCTTGTAAGGGCCGGTCTGGCCATAGCCGGTGATCGACACATAAATCAACCGTGGATTGATCGCCTTCAAGGCTTCATACCCCAGGCCCAGCCGTTCCATCACGCCAGGGCGGAACTGCTCCAGCACAATGTCGTAGTCCGCAAGCAATTGCTTGATCACTTCCAGCGCCTCGGGCTGCTTGAGGTCCAGCGCCAGGCTGCGCTTGTTGCGATTGAGGTAGGCGTGGCTGGCCGACACCCCCTGATCATGGGGCGGCAGCACCCGCAGCAAATCCGTGCGGGTCGGCGATTCGATGCGCAGCACCTCGGCGCCCATGTCCGCCAACAGCAACGAGGCGAACGGCCCCGGCAGCAATGTCGAGAAATCCAGAACCTTGAGTGATGCCAGTGGACCGAGCATGAGCGTTCTCCAGTGCAGTCCCCCAAGCCTAGGCAGCCCGGGACATTGCAGCAATCACCTTATGTGCCAGTGACACTGACCGTTACGCTCAAATCGCAGGCAACAAAAAACCCGCCGAAGCGGGTTTTTCATTTACAACAAGGCTTACTTGGCGTTCGTCGGGGTTGCCCCTTCGACGTGGCCCAAAACATCATCTTTAGGCTCGTCGGCAATGCCGCGACCGCCCGAGGCCAGCTCGGATTGCAGCACGTCGGTGTCGAGTTCCTTGACCCACTTGGCCACAACAATGGTGGCAACCGCGTTACCGATCAGGTTGGTCAACGCGCGGGCTTCGGACATGAAACGGTCGATACCCAGGATCAGCGCCAGGCCGGCAACCGGCAGGTGGCCAACAGCGGACAAGGTAGCGGCCAGTACGATGAAGCCACTACCGGTCACGCCAGCAGCGCCTTTGGAGGACAGCAGCAACACCACCAGCAGAGTGATCTGGTGAGTGATGTCCATGTGGGTGTCGGTGGCCTGAGCAATGAACACTGCCGCCATGGTCAGGTAGATCGCCGTACCGTCGAGGTTGAACGAGTAGCCGGTCGGGATCACCAGACCTACCACGGATTTCTGCGCCCCCAGACGCTCCATTTTGATCAGCATGCGTGGCAGTACCGACTCCGAAGAGGAAGTACCCAGCACGATCAACAGCTCTTCACGGATGTAGCGGATCACTTTCAGAACGCTGAAGCCGTGAGCACGAGCAATACCACCCAGCACCACCAGAATGAACAGCAGGCAGGTGATGTAGAAGCAGGCCATCAATTGACCGAGTTGCACCAGCGAGCCAACGCCATAAGCACCGATGGTGAACGCCATGGCACCCAAGGCACCGAGCGGCGCGAGCTTCATGATCATGTTGATGATGTTGAACATCACGTGGGCGAAACGGTCGATGAAGTCCAGGATCGGCTTGCCGTAGGCACCCAGGCGATGCAGGGCGAAACCGAAGATCACCGAGAACATCAGCACTTGCAGGATATCGCCCGTGGCGAACGCACCGAAGATGGTGGTCGGGATCACGTTCAGCAGGAAGCCAACGACGCTTTGATCCGCACCGGCAGCCACGTAGGTTGCGATTTTGGAGGCATCCAGCGTGGTGACATCGATGTGCATGCCGTTACCCGGCTGCACGATGTTGACCACCACCAGACCGACCAGCAGTGCAATGGTCGAAACGATTTCGAAATACAGCAGCGCGTAACCGCCGGTCTTGCCGACCGACTTCATGTTCTGCATGCCCGCGATACCGCTGACGACGGTGCAGAAAATGATGGGAGCGATGATCATTTTGATCAGTTTGATGAACCCGTCACCCAACGGCTTGAGGGCTACACCGGTCTGCGGGTAGAAGTGACCGAGCAGGATGCCGATGGCGATGGCAACGATCACCTGGAAATACAGGGATTTGTACAGTGGCTGACGAGTCGTCATTGCAAAGTTCCTCAAGAGCGCCCGGTGACAACATCCATCTGTTGCCCAAGACACTTCAATTGCGAACCCTCCTGCACTGGAGGGATTTGTTTTGTCGAGCTGCGCAACGGCAGGCATCTGCTGGTTGTATCGCAAGGCCCGTGCCACATTCGCCAAAAAGCCTG
This sequence comes from Pseudomonas sp. GW821-FHT03E01, assembly GCF_059420765.1. NCBI lineage: Bacteria > Pseudomonadati > Pseudomonadota > Gammaproteobacteria > Pseudomonadales > Pseudomonadaceae > Pseudomonas > Pseudomonas sp. GW821-FHT03E01. Next base: position 49,807 of record NZ_JBWKUI010000020.1, read on the forward strand.
CGAGCCTTTTGACATCAAGGGTTACAGGTTTCTTTTGGTCACCAACCAGTTACCACCATGTGGCGGATTTCCGCCAACCCACCTGACCTCGTCCTGCAATTTGGCGGATATCCGCCTTGTTCATCGTCGATGGGCACCGCTACCATCCATTGCTCAGTGGACGGACCTGCCCCATGCGTGAACGCACCATCGCCAGCCATTTCGCCCGTGCCGCCCTCGGCGGCGCACGCCGACGTGGCTACGACTATTCGAGCCTGCTGCAGCAACTGGGGATCAGCCCCGAGTTGCTTGAAGAACCGCGCGCCCGAATCGCGCCGGAACAGTTCACCCGGTTGATCCAGGGATTGTGGCTGGCCCTGGACGACGAATACCTGGGCTTCGGGCAGGCCCCGAGCAAACCCGGCAGCTTCGCGATGATGTGCCACGCGGTGATCCACTGCCGCACGCTGGAGAAAGCACTCAATCGCGGCCTGTTGTTTTACAGCCTGTTTCCCGGGGCGCCGCGTCTGACCTTGAGCCGCGAAGGCGAGATGATTCGCCTGAGCCTCGACGATTCGCCGCTGTGGGACCCGGACCACTTCCTCAGCGAAAGCCTGCTGGTGATCTGGCATCGGTTCGGCAGCTGGCTGATCGGCCAGCGCATTCGTCTGGAGCACGCCACATTCAGCTACCCGAGGCCCGAGCACGGGGCCGAATACGACTTGCTGTTTTCCTGCCCGCTAACGTTCGATACTACTCAGAGTAGCCTGCTGTTCCACAGCCGCTACCTGAACATGCCGCTGTTGCAGGACGAACGAACCCTCAAGCACTTTCTCGAGCGCTCCCCCGCCGACCTGCTGTCACGCCCCGACGAAGGCGACAGCCTGAGCAGCCAATTGCGGCGCTTGCTCAGCCGCGACAGTGCACGCTGGCCGGACCTGGAAGCAGTGGCGGCGCACCTGCACATCAGCCCGCAAACCTTGCGTCGGCATTTGCGTGAGGAAGGCACGAGTTTTCAGGAATTGAAGGATCAGTTACGCCGGGACATCGCGATTTATCACCTGGGGCGGGCGGATCTATCGTTGCAACAAATTGCCGAGCAGTTGGGGTTTTCCGAACCTTCGGCGTTTCATCGGGCGTTCAAGAAGTGGACGGGTTTGACGCCGGGGGCCTATCGGGCGCAGGAGAACTGATTTCACAACTTTGCAGGCAGCCATGCTGTTGTGGCGAGGGAGCTTGCTCCCGCTGGGTTGCGAAGCGACCCCAAACCCGGCAATCACGGTTTTTCAGACACACCGCAAACTCAGGTTTTGCGACTGCTTCGCAGCCGAGCGGGAGCAAGCTCCCTCGCCACAATAAGTGCTCTCACCACAGACTTTCGTTAGCCTTGCGGATCGAGGTTATCCAGCACCCGGTTGACGGCCAGCTCACCGAGCATGACCACCGATTGAATCCCCAACATCATGTTGCGATGGGGCATGTCCATCAACCCGGCGAATTCACTGAGCATCACGCTCGCTGACGCCAGGGATTCGCAGGCGTTGACCAGCAGGGTTTCGTTATCGACCTTCGCACCGACATGGTAAATGGTGCTGGGTTTGCGCTTGGTGTCTTTGGGAGTGGGTGGTTTGAGGTAGTGGTCGAGGGCGCGGTCGGCGGCTTCGTGGAGTTTTTTGGAATCGAGGGATTCGTACGGGGAGACGTCGTCGGGTGCTGGTGGATTAGGTGTTGGTTTGAACATGGATAAAGCCTCCTAGAGTCATGGAGCCGCCACTGTTCGCTGCGAGACGAAAGAAGGTGGCAGCTATACGCGGGTCGCAGACCGGGACTCTAGAACCGGCAGACCCGAAGGTCTCCCACGTACAGCCGCCATAATGTGAACGGAGGATGTTGTGCGTCTAGAGATACACGGGCTGCGAGACCCGATCGCTGATTCGTCAACGACAGGGAAACGATATAGCCCACGCCCCAGGCGCACTAGCCGGCGGATTCTGGCGTAGTCGTAGGCAGCGGCGCAAGGATGTGTAGGTTGGGTGAGTTTCTGGAAGTGTCGTTTAAACATCGCCGTTTAAGATCAAAAGATCGCAGCCTCGTTGCACTCGACAGCTCCTACAGGGATTTGCGTCCACCTGTAGGAGCTGTCGAGTGCAACGAGGCTGCGATCTTTTCGGCCAAGCCCCTACATCAAACCACCGGAAAATGAATCCGGAACGCCGCGCCGCCCATCGGCGAATCCCCCAGCGTCAGCTTGGCGCTGTAGCTTTCGATGATGTCCTTGACCACCGCCAAGCCAATCCCCTGCCCCGGATGCTGGCGGTCCAGCCGCTCGCCGCGCTCGAGAATCCGTGCGCGTTGGTCCGGTGGTACACCGGGGCCATCGTCTTCAATGCAAAGCTCAATGCTACTGAGGGTTTCGCGCACGCTGATGCGTACTTCGTTCAGGCACAGGCGATAGGCGTTTTCCAGCAGGTTGCCCATCATTTCCAGCAAGGCGCCCTGCTCGATCGGTACGTAGCACTGATCCGGCAGATCGAAGGCGACCCGCACGCGTTTGTCGCGGTAGACCTTGTCCAGGGTGTCGCAGAGGCTTTGCAGCACCGGGCGTAAGCGTACCTGATGGCGCACCAGACCACTTTTGCGCAGGCTGGCCCGTTGCAGTTGATAGCTGATCTGCTGGCTCATGCGTTCGATCTGGGTTTGCAGCACCCAGGCCTGATCGCGCTCTTGCGGCTTTTGCGCCATGTCTTCGCTGACCCCTTGCAACACCGCCAGCGGGGTTTTCAGGCTGTGGGCCAGGTCGTCGAGGGAGTCGCGGTAACGGCTGCGCTGTTCACGCTCGCTGTGCAGCAAACGGTTGAGCGAGCCGGTCAGGCGCAGCAGTTCGCGCGGGTGTTGTTCGCTGAGGCTTTCGCGGGTGCCGCTTTCGATCTGGTCCAGCTCCTGGCTCAGCCGGCTCAACGCCTGCAAGCCCCAGGTCAGGCCGACCCAGAGCAAGACGAGCAACACCAGTAACGCGGCACCGAAGCCCAGGTAGAGGTTTTCCCGCAGGCCTTCGAGGGTGACTTCGTATTCGCGCACCGGTTGCAGCGCGACGATGCTGAACGCCGCGCTTTTGCCGCCGAGCAGCTTGACCTCGACGTCATAGACGAAAAACTCTTCACCATTGGCCTCGCGAATCCTCGCGAACTCGTTCCCGCGCCCGTCGTAACGCGGCTTGTAGTTGATGTTCTCTTCCTGGGTGGCCCTCGAGCGCCAGACCAGGTGACCTTCGCGGTCATAGATGTAGCCGAGCAAACGGCTGTCGGTGAGGTTGAAACGCTCATCGGGTAACTGCGCCGGCATCTGCAAGCGGTTGTTATCCACCCGGGCGGCGGAGATCAGCGTGGTGACGTCCGACGCCAGGCGCTGCTCGATGGAGTCCTGCAACGCCAGGCTGAACGCGCCCTGCATCGCCGGCAGTAACGCCAGCATGAACAACACCGCCAGGGTGGTGGCGGCGAGCATCAAGCGGACACGAAGGGAACGAATCAAGTGCAGCGCTCATTGAACAGGTAGCCGAGGCCACGCACGGTATCGATCGGCTTGAACCCGGCCGGGCCTTCGAGTTTGCGACGCAAGCGGCCGACCAGCACTTCGATCACATTCGGATCGCGCTCGTCGTCATCCGGATAGAGTTGCTCCATCAAGCGGTCCTTGGCCACCACTTGCTGGTGATGGCGCATCAGGTATTCGAGGATCCGGTATTCGTAGGCGGTCAGCGCCAGCGGCTGGTCATCGAGGGACGCCTGTTTGCGATTGAGGTCCAGCACCAAGGGACCGGCGACGATGGTCGACTGGGTGAAACCGCTGGAGCGACGCAGCAAGGCATTGAGCCGGGCGTCCAGCTCTTCGAACTGGAACGGCTTGACCACGTAGTCGTCGGCACCGGCGGCGAGGCCTTCGACCTTGTCTTGCCAGTTGCCGCGCGCGGTGAGGATCAGGATCGGAAACGTCTTGCCCTGGGAGCGCAGCTGACGAATCAGGTCGAGCCCGCCCATGCCCGGCAAACCGAGGTCGATCACCGCCAGGTCATGGTTGAACTGCTCGGCCTGATGCAACGCATCGATGGCGTTGGCCACGGCCTCGACCACGTGGCCGCTGTCCGTCAAACGGGTCTGCAGGTGATGGCGCAACAGCGCTTCATCTTCGACAACCAGCAATTTCATAAGGCTCTCCGGGGCAAATCAACATCTCCAAAGGTCAGTCAAGCCTGCTCCCACAGGTTGCGAGGCTTAACTGACTGGCAACCAAACGCTGTTTAGAAAGCGTAGTTGGCGGACAAGTACGTCTGGGCGCTGCTGGTCAAGTCCAGCGACCCCTGTTTGCTGCCGCCGCGCTCGCTCATCTCGGTGCTGGCGTTGCTACGCAGGTAACGGTAACCCAGCTCGACCGAGGTGTTTTGCGAAACTTGCTGCAACACGCCGAGCTGGCCGCCAATGGCGTAACCGATGTCGCTGTCGCGGCTGAAGCCTGGCGATTCCTGGGTCATTTTGGTCAAACCGGCCGTGGCACCGCCGAACAGTTTGGTGCTGCCACCCACTGGGTAAAACAGATCGTAGCTGCCCAGCAGGTTTTCCTGACGCAGTTTAATGCCATTATGCGAGCCCGACACGTTGTCGTAAGTGGCGTAGTAGCGGCCCTGGCTGTCTTGCTGGCCCACACGCAAACCCCAGGTGTTGTCCTTGCCGATCACACCGTCGGCGTTCGGGTGGTTGAGGTTGTCGTTCAGGGCACTGGATTTTTTAACCTTGTCGCTGGTCTGGCCAAAGGTCAGCCCGGCAAAATTGGTGGTGTCGGCGTGGGCGGCAACACTGGCGCCCATCACGGTGAAAGCCAGCAGCAGCTTTTTCAAAGTAGTCATTGGGGAATTTCCTCATGCGCTATGTGCTTTTTGGGTACGGGGCAAGGTTACTGACCTCACCCTGTACAGCCCCTGAACGCACTCTGAACCTGAGCTGAATCAAATCGGCTACGCTTTCTTGACGTTTGTTTATAAGGAGATTCAGCCATGCGTGTGTTGCTCGCCCTTGTATTACTGGCCGTGAGCGGGGTCAGCCAGGCCGCCATCAAGACCCAGGAAATTCCCTATCAGAGTGCCGATGGCACCAAGCTGATTGGCTATTACGCCTACGACGACGCCATTAAAGGTCCGCGTCCGGGTGTGGTGGTGGTACATGAATGGTGGGGGCTCAACAACTACGCCAAGCGGCGCGCACGCGATCTGGCGGGTCTGGGCTACAGCGCACTGGCGATCGACATGTATGGCGACGGCAAGAACACCGAACACCCCAAGGACGCCATGGCGTTCATGCAAGCCGCGACAAAGGACAGCGCAGCAGCCAGCGCGCGGTTTCAGGCCGGGCTCGATTTGCTGAAGAAACAGCCACAGACCGATCCGGCCAAACTGGCGGCCATCGGCTATTGCTTCGGTGGCGCAGTGGTGCTGAATGCCGCACGCCAGGGCTTGCCGCTGGCGGGCGTGGTGAGTTTCCACGGTGCACTGGCGACCAATACGCCGGCGGTGCCTGGCAGTGTGAAGGCGAAAATCCTGGTGGAGCATGGCGCCCTGGACAGCATGGTCACAGCGGAAAACGTGACGGCGTTCAAGGCGGAAATGGACAAGGCCGGTGCCGACTATAAATTTGTCAGCCTCGAAGGCGCCAAGCATGGCTTCAGCAACCCTGATGCGGATCGTCTGAGCCATGGCGATCATGGCGGGCCGGACATTGGTTACAACAAGGCCGCCGATGAGAAGTCGTGGGCGGACATGCAGGCGTTTTTCAAGAAGATCTTTGGCTGATCAGATAGACCTCTGTGGCGAGGGGGCTTGCCCCCGTTGGGCTGCGAAGCAGCCCCAAAACCTGCAACCGTATTTCGTCAGGTACAACGCGTTTGCCGCCTTTACGACTGCTACGCAGCCGAGCGGGAGCAAGCTCCCTCGCCACAAAAGCCCTCAGCCACTACCCAGCCTCAAGGCAACCCGGCAAAATGCCCGTCATGAATCCCGTCCCCGCCCTACCCGCCTGCTGCACCCCGCTCGACGCCCATTGGCCGCTGCCGTTTGTGCTGCCCGATACGGTCCTGCTGGGCACTCACTTCGATACCAAGCAATTGGCCAGCGATGATTTCCAGCGCAGCGCCATCGAGCCGCCCGCGAGCATCCAGCGCTCGGTGGCCAAGCGTCAGGCCGAGTTTCTCGCCGGGCGGATTTGCGCTCGGGCCGCGTTGCAACAGCTGGAAGGGCTGAGCTTCATTCCGGCCATTGGTGAAGACTGCGCACCGGTGTGGCCAGCGCATATCACCGGTTCGATCACCCACAGCACCGGCCGGGCCGCGGCGATTGTCGCGAACAAGGCCCATTGGCGCGGCTTGGGAATGGACCTGGAAAATCTGCTCGACGCAGAACGGGCCGAACGCCTGGCCGGAGAGATTCTCACCGGGCCTGAGTTGCAGCGCATGACCGCCGGGGCTCGCGATCAGTTGGCGATGGTGGTGACGCTGACGTTTTCGGTGAAGGAAAGCCTGTTCAAGGCGCTCTACCCGATCGTCCAAAAGCGCTTCTATTTCGAACACGCCGAAGTGCTGGAGTGGAGCGAGGGCGGTGAAGTGCGGTTGCAGTTGCTGACCGACCTGTCCAGTGAGTGGCGCAGCGGCACCGAACTGGACGCGCAGTTTGCGGTGATGGATGGGCAGTTGTTGAGTCTGGTCAGTATCAAGGCCTGAAGCCCCCTGTCACGTGCCCAACCTCAACGCCGCTCCTGATTCCTCGGCCAGCTCAAACTGAAACACGCCCCGCCCAGGCTTTTGCTCTTGCTGATCAGCGCTCGCCCGTCGTGCCAATGGATGATCCGCCGCACAATCGACAACCCCAGCCCATGCCCACCCGAGGCACGGGTGCGGCTGTCGTCGAGGCGCAGGAACGGGGTGAAGATTTTCTCCCACGCGGTTTCCGGCACGCCCGGCCCGTCATCCTCGACATCCACCCGACAGCGCTGCTGCCCCACCTGATAACTGACGGTCACCCGTGAATGGGCGTGGCGCATGGCGTTGCTCACCAGGTTCTGCAACGCCCGGTGCAAGTAACGCGGCTCAGCCTCGACCCAGGCGCCGTCGCAATCGGCGGCCGACAGGCACAAGCCGCGTTGCACCGTGACCTCGGCGCGCAACGGTGCCAACTCCTCGATCACCTGATTGACCAACGCATCCAGATCGATCCGCTGGAAATTCAGTGCCGGCGAGCCCTGCTCCAGCCGCGCATAAGTGAGCATCTCATCGACCAGTCGATCGAGGTCTTCGATGTCGTGGTCCATCCCTTCGCGGTATTTCTCCAGCGCCTCGGGCGTGCTGGCCGAGCCGATCATCTCCAGGCCAAAACGCAGGCGCGCCACTGGTGTGCGCAATTCGTGGGACACGGCACGCACCAGTTCTCGCTGAATCGCCAACAATTGCTGCAAGTGCTCGGCCATGCCGTTGAACGCCGAGGCCAGCCGCCCCACCGAGTCGGCGCCGCGTGCCGGTACGCGGGTTTCCAGGCTGCCCTTGGCAATTCGCGTGGCGGCGGCTTCCAGACCGCGCAAACGACGCTCCAGTTGCCGCACCAACAGATAGACAATCAAACCGATCAGGCTCAGGCCAAGGGCCGCGATCAGCACCAGCCACTCGGGCGGGTAAGGATTCATCTGATACAGCGGGCCGATTTCCAACACCCACGGCGTACCGACCATGCCGGCAAACACCCGAATCGAATCGCCGCCCTTGCCTAACGCCATCACCGTGTCGCCTTCTGACACGCGGCGGCTCTGGTCTTCGTCCATGTCGGCCTCATCAACCGTTACCAGCCGCAGATCGAAGCCGAAACCCTTATCTTCCTTTAACTGCTCCAGACGCTTGGGCTGCTCGGCCACCGGGTAGCGCACCAGTTCATCGGCCAGCAGGTAGATGGTCGCCCGCGCCAGTTGCTCGCTGATCTGCTGGACTTCACCGGTGAGCACCAACTGCTCCTTTTCGCTGACCAGGCGATAAACCTTCGCCGCATGCGGACCGGTCTGCTCCACCAGGGCCTGGCCGTGCAACACGCGGGTGCGCTGGGTCAGGTCGAGGTCGGTCTGGGGGAACGTCTTCAGCGCCAGCGGAATCCCGAGCAAGCGCTCCCACAACAGCAACGCCCGATGGCGCTCGGTTTCGTTCATCGGTTGCAGGTTATCGGCCATCAGCGAGAAGGTGCCGTGGGCCAGGCGCTCGCGGTACTGCTCGCTGCGTACCTGATTAAGCAAGTGCAAGGCCAGCACACCGAGCACGGCCACCAGAATCAGCGCCGCGCACATGCCGCCATAAATACGCAGGAAGATCGAGTTCACAGGGTGCAGGCTTCCGGCACGAACAAATAGCCTTTGCTGCGGACGGTCTTGATCAGCCGCGGATGGTCCGGGTCATCGCCGATCTTGGGGCGGATGCGCGAGATGCGCACGTCGATGGAGCGGTCCTGGCCGTCATAACCGATACCGCGCAGCGCGGTGAATATTTCTTCGCGGGACAGAATACGCCCGGCATTGGCCACCAGCAGCCAGAGCAGATCGAACTCGGCGCTGGTCAATTCGATGCCTTTGTCATGCAGCCAGGCTTCGCGCAATGCGTTGTCCACCACCAATGGGCCGAACTGCAGGCGCCGTTGTTTTTCCTGGGGCACTTCAGGGGTTTCACTGCGCCGCAGCAAAGCCTGGATGCGCGCCAGCAATAAACGCGGACGCACCGGTTTGCAGACGTAGTCGTCGGCGCCCAGGTCCAGGCCAAGAATCTGATCGGTGTCATCGGTGCGCGCGGTGAGCATGAGGATCGGCCCGTCATAGCGGTCGCGAATCTTGCGGCAAATGCTCAAGCCATCTTCGCCGGGGAGCATCAGGTCGAGAATCACCAGGTCCGGTTTCTCCTTGATGATGCGTGCTGCGGCCAGGGCGCCATTACCCTCGATCGATACTCGCAGGCCATTGGCTTCCAGGTAATCGCGGGTCAGTTCGGCCAGACGCTGGTCGTCCTCGACAATCAATACCTGCCAGGCTTCTTGCTCCACGATGACCTCTGCTTGCCAACACCATCAATAAGGAAGGATCCACCCGTCTTTTTGTAATGATTGGGGAGGATAAGAATGCATCTGCATGGGCCGATTGTATAAACGCCACACGTCTGGAACACAAGCCGGTAAATGCGTTCGGACACAACGGTTTTTTGTGATAGGGTTCGCGCCCTTAAAAATCCGGATGACTGTTTTCTGTCGCTGAAAATCAGTGAAAAATGGTCGGCTCCAGCTAGGTCGCGGCCTACACGCCCGTTCCCTCTTTCACACACAATTTACGCACAGGTTTATCCACAGGTAGTACGTTGCAACACCCTCCAAAACGCATTATCTTGTACCTCGGCGCAAAAAAAAACCCTACATGTAGGGTTTTATGCCAAAAACCAAACACAAACCGGACACCGATTTCAAGCGCTTTTATTGCCTCTTTCCGGTTGAACCAAACGTATTTTCGAAAGACCAAACCGCGTGTGCGGATGGCTACTGTTTTTAAGCCCGAAACGGCGATAACGGTACGGGTGTTGCAGTCATTTACTGCCACTCAAAACGGAATTCGGTTTCAGGCCCAAGGCGTGACACCAAAGACTTCGGCATGGAAGCGGCGCCCAATAGCCCCCTTCCTGATCTGTCCCGAAGTTGGTATGCCCGGCCCTCGCCGGTTGTAGTGCTTCAGGACAGAACGGTGGGCACCGTGATGGTGCCCAAACAAACATAGAGAATGTGGAGACAACCCCCCATGCAAACCGACACAACTCGCGAGAACCCGCAAGGCACCTTGCCGCAGGCCGCCGATTCGAATTCGGATCTGTCCGCCACCGCGCCTGGCCAACTGCGCGTGATCAAGCGTAACGGCACTGTCGTCCCTTACACCGATGACAAGATCACCGTCGCCATCACCAAAGCGTTTCTCGCAGTTGAGGGCGGCACCGCTGCCGCTTCGTCGCGAATCCACGACACCGTTGCCCGCCTGACCGAACAAGTCACCGCGACTTTCAAGCGTCGCATGCCTTCGGGCGGCACCATCCACATCGAAGAAATCCAGGACCAGGTCGAACTGGCCCTGATGCGTGCCGGCGAGCAGAAAGTCGCCCGCGACTATGTGATCTACCGTGATTCCCGCGCCAAAGAGCGCGCAGCGCACTCCCCTGCCGAAGAAGCCGTCAACGCTCACCCATCGATCCGCATCACCCGCGCCGATGGCAGCCTCGCACCGCTGGACATGGGTCGCCTGAACACCATCGTTACCGAAGCGTGCGAAGGCCTGGAAGAAGTCGACGGCGAGCTGATCCAGCGCGAAACCCTGAAAAACCTGTACGACGGCGTGGCCCTGACCGACGTCAACACCGCCTTGGTGATGACCGCCCGTACGCTGGTCGAGCGTGAGCCGAACTACTCGTTCGTGACCGCCCGCCTGCTGATGGACACCCTGCGTGCCGAAGGCCTGGGCTTCCTCGGTGTCGCCGACAGCGCGACCCACCACGAAATGGTCGACCTGTATGCCAAGGCACTGCCTGCGTACATCGCCAAAGGTATCGAATTCGAATTGCTGAACCCGGTTCTGGCGTCCTTCGACCTGGAAAAACTCGGCAAGGCGATCAACCACGAGCGCGATCAGCAGTTCACGTACCTGGGCCTGCAAACCCTGTACGACCGTTACTTCATCCACAAGGACGGTATCCGCTTCGAACTGCCACAGATTTTCTTCATGCGCGTGGCCATGGGCCTGGCGATCGAAGAGAAGCAGAAAGAAGACCGTGCGATCGAGTTCTACAACCTGTTGTCGTCCTTCGACTACATGTCCTCGACCCCGACCCTGTTCAACGCCGGTACCCTGCGTCCACAGCTGTCGAGCTGCTACCTGACCACCGTGCCGGATGACCTGTCGGGCATCTACCACGCGATCCACGACAACGCCATGTTGTCGAAATTCGCAGGCGGCCTGGGCAACGACTGGACCCCGGTTCGGGCGCTGGGTTCGTACATCAAGGGCACCAACGGCAAATCCCAGGGCGTCGTACCGTTCCTGAAAGTGGTGAACGACACCGCCGTCGCCGTTAACCAGGGTGGCAAGCGCAAAGGCGCTGTCTGTGCCTACCTGGAAACCTGGCACATGGACATCGAAGAGTTCATCGAACTGCGCAAGAACACCGGTGATGACCGTCGTCGTACCCACGACATGAACACCGCCAACTGGATCCCTGACCTGTTCATGAAGCGTGTCTTCGATGACGGCAAGTGGACCCTGTTCTCGCCGTCCGAAGTACCGGACCTGCACGACCTGACCGGCAAGGCCTTCGAAGAGCGTTACGAGTACTACGAAGCCCTGACCGAGTACCCGGGCAAGGTCAAGCTGTTCAAGACCATCCAGGCCAAAGACCTGTGGCGCAAAATGCTGTCCATGCTGTTTGAAACCGGCCACCCATGGCTGACCTTCAAAGACCCGTGCAACCTGCGCAGCCCGCAGCAGCACGTGGGCGTGGTTCACAGCTCGAACCTGTGCACCGAGATCACCTTGAACACCAACAAGGACGAGATCGCCGTTTGCAACCTGGGCTCGATCAACCTGCCGAACCACATCGTCGACGGCAAGCTGGACACCGCCAAGCTGCAACGCACCGTGAACACCGCCGTGCGCATGCTCGATAACGTGATCGACATCAACTACTACTCGGTGCCGCAAGCGAAGAACTCCAACTTCAAGCACCGTCCGGTCGGTCTGGGCATCATGGGCTTCCAGGACGCTCTGTACCTGCAGCACATCCCTTACGGTTCCGACGCTGCCGTCGAATTCGCCGACAAGTCGATGGAAGCGGTCAGCTACTACGCGATCCAGGCTTCCTGCGACCTGGCTGACGAGCGTGGCGCCTACGAGACGTTCCAGGGTTCGCTGTGGTCCAAAGGTATCCTGCCGCTGGATTCGCAACAGATCCTGATCGAGCAGCGTGGCCAGAAGTACATCGACGTTGACCTGAACGAAACCCTGGACTGGGCACCGGTTCGCGCCCGTGTGCAGAAAGGCATTCGTAACTCCAACATCATGGCCATCGCACCGACCGCAACCATCGCCAACATCACCGGCGTGTCGCAGTCGATCGAACCGACCTACCAGAACCTCTATGTGAAATCGAACCTGTCGGGCGAATTCACCGTGATCAACCCGTACCTGGTTCGCGACCTGAAGGCTCGCGGCCTGTGGGACTCGGTCATGATCAACGACCTGAAGTACTACGACGGTTCGGTGCAGCAGATCGAGCGCATCCCGCAAGAACTCAAAGAGCTCTACGCGACTGCCTTCGAAGTGGACACCAAGTGGATCGTCGACGCCGCCAGCCGTCGTCAGAAGTGGATCGACCAGGCTCAGTCGCTGAACCTGTACATCGCCGGCGCTTCGGGCAAAAAACTGGACGTGACCTACCGCATGGCCTGGTACCGTGGTCTGAAAACCACTTACTACCTCCGTGCCCTGGCGGCGACCAGCACCGAGAAGTCGACCATCAACACCGGTAAGCTGAACGCTGTTTCCAGCGGTGGCAACCACGGTGACGACTCGGTCCTGGCAGCCCCAGCCGGTCCAGCTCCAGTGCCGAAGGCTTGCGCCATCGACGAGCCGGATTGCGAAGCTTGCCAATAAGCTGAGCCGGTAGGCGCTCCAGGGCGCTTACCTGAAACCCCCGATGAGCCTCTGGCTGGTCGGGGGTTTTCTTTTGCCTCTGCCTTGTAGGAGCGAGGCTTGCCCGCGAAGAACGATGACGCGTAATACCTGAAAAACCGCAGTGCATTCTTCGCGGGCAAGCCTCGCTCCTACAGAATGAAAAAACCCCTCTTGCGAGGGGTTTCTTATGCAGCACTATCAAGCATCAAGTCATCTGAATGATGGTCTGCATGATGGTGCTCTGGGTGGAGATGGTCTTGGCGTTCGCCTGGTAGTTGCTCTGCGCCTTGATCAAATCAACCAGTTCGTTGGTCAGGTTGACGTTGGACTCTTCCAGCGAGTTGGACACGACCGAACCCAGGGTACCGGTCTTCGGCGCATCGACACCGGCCACACCGGAGGCGAAAGTTTCTTTCCAGCGCGTACCGCCAATTGGCTGCAAGCCTTGCTCGTTGGCGAAGCTCGCCACAGCCACCTGGCCGATGGCCTTGGTTTGCTGGTTGCTGAAGTTGGCGGTCATGACGCCGCTGGCGTCGATGGTCAGGCTGGAGATCTGGCCGGTGGCGTAGCCGTCCTGGTATTGGGCGGTACGGGCGGTTGGCGAGTTGTAAGAAGTGGTCAGCGCCATGTTGAACGCGATACCGCCAGTGGCAGCGACGGAACCGTTCGGCCCCCAGGTCACAGGAATCGTTGCGGCGTTGGTAATGGCACCTGGCACCCAACCGGTCATGGTCAACGTGTTGCCAGTCTGGGTCCAGCCGGCACCCGCCGTCAGCGTGTTAATGCTGCCGTCGGAGTTGAAAGTGATGTCAGCGGTGATCGGCACTGGAGGCGTGGTTGCAGGGTTGGCCGGGGAGCGACCGTCCATGTAGGTATAGACACGCCAGGCATTGGTACCCGTCTTCACGTAGTACTGATCCATGGTGTGCTCGTTACCCTGGCTGTCGTAGACCTTGGTGGAGATGGTCTTGTTATAGCTGTTGGTATCGGTCGGGCTGAACGGGGCCACGGTCGGCGTGGTTTCCGCCGAGTTCAGGTTCATCGTCTGATCAACCTTGGTAGTCGGATTCGGCTTCAGGCTCGAGGTGTCGATCTTCAAGTCAGTCAACACACCGTTGATGATCTTGCCATTGGAATCGACGCCATAACCCTGCAAACGGTTGCCGTTGTTATCGACCACAAAGTTTTGAGCGTCGGTCTTGAATGCACCGGCACGGGTGTAACTCAGGGAACCGTTGTCGCTGAGGATGAAGAAGCCGTTGCCCTGAATGCCCATGTCCAGCACGTTGCCGGTGTTGTTCACATCACCCTGGCTGAACTGCTGGGAAACGTTGGCCAGGCGCACGCCGTTACCGATGGTCTTGCTGCCGGTACCCAGGCGAGTGGCCGAGTACACGTCTTCGAATTCTGCACGGGACGATTTGAAACCGGTGGTCGCGACGTTGGCGATGTTGTTGCCGGTCACGTCCAGTTGTTTGTTGGCTGCATAGAGACCGCTAAGGCCGATATTGAAAGACATATTCCACTCCTTTGTGCCGTGTTAGTCGGCTCTATAGACCAATGGTTTGCACTTTGGACAGGGCAACGCTGCCCTGGCCTGCCAGGTTCAGCATCAGCTCACCGCCGGTCTGGCTGATGGTCACGCTGTTGACGGTTGCCGGCAGGTAAGTAACCAGTGAGGTCGCTTTGCCGTCGTAGGTTGCGCTGGCAGAGAAGGAGTACGTGCCGGCCGCGGCGACTGCTCCGGCATCGTTTTTGCCGTCCCAGATGAAACTGGCGTTGCCAGCGCTCTGGCTGCCCATGTCGATGGTGCGGATGGTCTTGCCTTCGGCGTCACTGATTTTGAGCGTAACCGGGTTCGCCGACGCCGGCAGCACAACCGTACCGTTGAGGTTCTTGGAGGTGTCGACCACGGCTTTGCCGGTCTGCGCGATGACCGAACGGCCCACCAGCGAAGAAGCCTGCAGAGCTTGCGACGAGTTGTAGTTGCTGGCAATGCCGCTGACGGTGTCGTTCAGCGTGGTGATGCCTTCCAGACTACTGAACTGCGCCAACTGGGCTACGAACGCGCTGTTGTCCTGAGGATCGAGCGGGTTCTGGTTTTTCAGCTGGGTGACCAGCAGTTGCAGGAACGCATCCTTGCCCAATGCCTTGCTGCCGGTGGCACTGCTGGTCGCCGCGGAAAGACCATCACTGGTGGTCGTGGTCTTGACCGAAGAGTTGGCCAGGACATCCTTGAGGCTTACGCCGCTGGTGGTATCGGTAACACTCATCGAAAGTCGCCCCTTATCACTGACCGAGGGTCAGGACCTTCTGCATCATGGTTTTGGCGGTGTTCATCATTTCGGCGTTGGTCTGGAACGAACGGCTTGCGGAAATCATGTCGGCCATTTCTTCGACGACGTTGACGTTCGGGTAGTAGACGTAGCCCTTGGCATCGGCGGCCGGATGATTCGGCTCGTAGCGCGCTTCAAGGTTGCTCTGGTCTTCGACCACACCCAGCACTTGCACGCCTTGACCGGCCGCGTCCTGGTTCTGGAACAGCGAATCGCTGCCGCCGCTCTGGCCGCCCTGGAACATGGTGGCGAACACCGGGTGACGGGCGCGGTAGGTCTGGTCGATGCTCGACGAAACGGTCTCGGCGTTGGCGATGTTACTGGCAACGGTGTTCAAGCGAGTGGTCTGGGCACTCATGCCGCTACCGGCAATGTTGAAAACACTGGACAGGGACATGAATTACTCTCCGCGCAGGGCTGACACCAGCCCTTTGAATTTACTGTTGAGCAGGGTGAAGCTGGCCTGGAAGTTGACCGCGTTTTCCGCGTAGTTCGACTGTTCCAGTTGGGCATCCACGGTGTTCTGGTCGATCGACGGTTGCATCGGCGTGCGATACATCAGCGACTCGTCGCCATTGCCCAGGCCTTCAGCTTCGATGTGACGGCTGTTGGTCATGCTCAAGGCGAACTTGCCGTTTTTGGTTTTCTCGTTCTGCTCGGCGAGCACTTTCGAGAAGTCCAGATCCCGAGCCTTGTAGTTCGGGGTGTCGGCGTTGGCGATGTTGTTGGCCAGGACTTCAGCACGCTGAGCGCGGAAGCCCAGGGCTTGTTCGTGGATACCGAGCGCTTTATCGAAGCTGATGCTCATGTCGGGAAACCTTCGGGTGACCTGATTTTTCGTAACGTGAACATAGCAAGCGGCGTGCCAATTCAAAAAAACCCGTAAACCGGGGCTTTGCGAGCAGTAACGAGGCGGCAATGCCAGAAAAGCGGCAACCGATTTCCGCCGCCTGCCGCTTTTCTGCCGCTTCTCACCATCCAAAGAACGCTACTTGCCCCTGTGGGAGCGTGGTGTCACAGGCATAAAAAAACGGGAGTCCTAATGGACTCCCGTTTTTTATGCCGTCAACGAATCACTTCGCCTGGTAAATGATCCCCGGGCTGCACTGGACCATCTGGTAATGGTCCGGCAAACCGTTCAGCGCTTCGGACGCGCCAAGGAACAGATAACCGCCCGGCTTGAGCGTGCTGTGAATGCGCAACAGGATGTCTTTCTTCACCTCGGCGGAGAAGTAGATCAGCACGTTGCGGCAGAACACGATGTCAAACTTGCCCAGGCTTGCGTAGCTGTCCAGCAAGTTGAACGAGCGAAACTCCACCCGACTCTTGATTGGTGCCTTGATGGCCCAGCGCCCCGGCCCCTTGGGGTCGAAGTAACGCTGAAGGCGCTCGGGCGACAGACCGCGACCGATGGCCAGGCTGTCGTACTCGCCGGTCTTGCAGTTGGTCAGCATGCTGCCGGACAGGTCGGTGGCAACGATCTGCACGCCCATCTTCAACTGGCCCATGTTGACCCGTTCGAACTCATCGATGGACATCGACAGCGAATACGGTTCCTGACCCGACGAACACGCCGCCGACCAGATCCGCAGGCGCTGACCGGGGCTGGCCTTGATCGCTTCAGGCAATACCTTGTTCTTCAAGACTTCAAACGGATAGGTGTCACGAAACCACAGGGTTTCGTTGGTCGTCATGGCATCCACCACCATCTCGCGCAAACCGCTGCGCGGCTGGGTCTGGATGCGCTGAACCAGCTCACCCAACGATTTGATGCCCTGCTGTTCCATCAGTTTGTTGAGACGGCTCGAGACCAGATATTGCTTGTTTTCACCGAGCAAAATGCCACAGGCTTTTTCCAGGAATACCCGGAACTGTTCGAAATCCAAATTACCCGTAGACAAAGATACCGCCTCTTAAATCGTGTTGACCGCCAGGGGCAGAAGGCCTCTAGCTGTTATCTGCTGCTTTGATCCGGTCGACTACCCGGGATGCCAGGTCATCAGGACGGAACTTGGCCAGGAAGTCATCGGCACCGACCTTCTTGACCATCGCCTGATTGAACACTCCCGACAACGAAGTATGCAGGATGATATGGAGCTTTTGCATGCGCGGATCGGCGCGGATCTCGGCCGTCAGGGTGTACCCGTCCATCTCCGGCATCTCGATGTCGGAGATCATCATCAGGAACTCTTCTTCCGGCTTCTTCCCCTCGTCAACCAGCTTGCGCAGGTAATCCAGCGCTTGCCGGCCGTCGTTCAACGCCACCACTTCGACACCGATCGTTTGCAGGCAACGGGTCACCTGCTTGCGTGCCACCGACGAGTCGTCGACCGTCAATACGCGCAAAGAGAGCGCCTTGTGCTGGGTCTCAACATCGACCACGCCCACCGAAATCGCTTCCGGCGTCGGCGCCACTTCCGCCAGCACCTTCTCGACGTCGATGATTTCGACTAACTGGTTGTCGACCCGAGTCACAGCCGTCAGGTAGTGATCGCGCCCCGTGCCCTTGGGTGGCGGATGAATCTCCTCCCAGTTCATGTTGACGATGCGCTCCACCGACCGAACCAGGAAACCCTGGGTCTTGGTGTTGTACTCCGTGATGATCACGAAGGGATTGCTCTGGTCCAGCAACCGACCGGCACCGGTCGCCATCGCCAGATCCAGGATCGGAATGGTTGCCCCCCGAATATTCGCCACACCGCACACGACAGGACTGGACTTGGGCATCAGGGTCAGCTTGGGGCATTGCAGCACCTCGCGAACCTTGAACACGTTGATCCCATACAGCTGCTGGCCGTCGAGACGGAACAACAACAGCTCAAGGCGATTCTGCCCTACCAGTTGCGTGCGCTGGTTCACCGAATCCATTACACCAGCCATGCCCAGACTCCTACACCAACGCTAAGTGTGTTGCGACGCACATTCATCACGAAACGGCACGGCGCTTGCTTTTTAACTCTTATGAACACAGAACCGACATTTTTCCGACACCTGACATCAACCTGCCGCAGATTGCTCTGCGCGATGTCGGCCGCTTGCCTGTTCAACGCTGGCAGCCCTGCCCTTGCTGATACGGTTACCTTGCCTGACATGCTTATCGGCGTCACCCAAGGCTTTCTTGAATTCACCGTAGAGGACTATCTGGCCACCAGTCAAACGCAAGGTCGCTACGAAATCCAGGTCAACCAGCTCGATCCGCGCCTGCGCATGCCTATGTGCGACAAGGAATTGACAGCCACCCTCGAGAGCCCGGCAAGGCCTCTGGGACGGGTCACGGTCAAGGTTCGCTGCGATGGCGCCTCACCCTGGACGGTCTTCGTGCCCGCTCAAGTGAAGCTGTTTCGCGACATTGTGACGACCACTCGTCCGCTCAAGCGCACAGGGATTATCGAACCTCAGGACGTAACCCTGCGCGAGCGTGATATCAGCCTGATAAATCAGGGGTTTCTGACTTCCGTCGATCAGGCTATCGGGCAAAAACTTACCCGACCAATGGTCGCCGATCAGATCATTACGCTGGTGCATCTCGAACAGGCGGAAGTGGTTCGCAAGGGCGACCAGGTGGTGATTACCGCCCGCAGTGGTACGCTCAGTGTGCGCATGCCGGGTGAAGCGCTGTCCAACGGCGGCCTGAGGGAACAGATTCGCGTGAAGAACCTTAACTCCCAGCGGGTCATCAAGGCGCAAGTCACAGCGCCCGGCCAGGTGGAAGTGGCCATGTAAGGGCTCTGTGTTTGTGAAGTGATGGCGCACCGCCTGGCGGTTGCCTAAACTGTGCCGCATGCAGGGCATGCGCTGGCGCATGCGAGCTCATTGATAAATGGGCCTAAAGTTTTTCGGGGAATCGCCGAAAACATGGCAAGCGTCCAAATATCCAGAGGTTTTTTGTCATGGTCATCGATTTCAGTCGTTTAAACAGCTCCTCGTCACTTACGGGCAGTACGCGTACCAGCACCGCCAAGGAAACCGCCGAAGCCGGCCAATCCGCGCCGCTGAATACCCCGGCCGAACAGGCCAGTACCACCAAAAGCGGGGAATCGGTACACCTCAGCAATGAGGCTCAACAGTTGCAGAAGGTCACTGACAAGCTGCGCGATCAGCCTGCCGTCGACAACGCCCGCGTGGCCGAGTTGAAAGCAGCGATTGCCGATGGCAGCTATAAAGTCGACAGCAACCGTGTAGCCAGCAAACTGCTCAACTTCGAAGCCCAGCGCTAGGCCACGGCCCGCGCCAGGCTTTTGGACGCTTAAAACCCAAGGCCAGCCATGCACGACACTCAATTACTGCAACTGATCATCGACGACTTCGCCCCGGCGCAACAACTGCTGGAGCTACTGCAAACCGAGTCCCTTGCCTTGCACGGTCGCGACATGCCACTGCTCGAAGAAATTCTGGCGCATAAACAGGCATTGATCATTCTGCTCGAACAGCATGGCCGCAAGCGCAGTGAAATCCTCGCCAGCCTCAACCTGCCAACCAACCGCCAGGGCCTGGAGCAACTCGCCAGCCAGTCGAGCATTGGCGAACGATTGCTGGGACAGAGCGACGTGCTCACCGACCTCCTGGCCCAGTGCCAAGCCGCCAATGTCAACAATGGCCAGTCGATTCTGGTGCAGCAGGCCGCCACGGCCAACCAGCTGAAAATCCTCACCGGCGGCGAGCCGCCAGCGCTCTACGATGCCCGCGGATCAACCTCCAAGCTCGCCAAGCCACGCCCGCTCAGTCAGGCTTAAGCCTTTCAATGAGCACGCCCTATCAAGACACGCAACATGCTGGCAGAATGCCGGCCAGTAGTCATATTTGCCTGGAGATTGATACCCCGTGTCCAATGCCTTAAGCGCGGAAGATGCTCCGCAGCCACCCAAGGTGCTCACCACGCCTTTGGAAATCTCCGGCAACCTGCGTCAGCTGCAAGACAGCCATGACCCGCTGATCATCACGTTCCACGAGCGCAGCCAGCGCTTCCAGAGTTATCTGGTGGACGTCGACCGTGACAGCAACATGATCGCCCTGGACGAAATGATCCCGCGCGACGGCGAACGCTTTCTGCTGGCCGGCGAACCGTTCAAGGTCGAAGGCTTCCACGACGGCGTGCGCATCGCCTGGGAAAGCAATGGCCCGCTGACCATCGACGAGTCCGGCGATGGCCGCTGCTACCGGGGCACGCTGCCCGATGAGGTGGTTTACCACCAGCGCCGCAATGCTTTCCGCGCTGCGTTGAAGCTGGCACAACTGGTCAATGTCGAGCTGGGAGGCGAGAAACTCAAGTCGCCCCTCGCCGGCAAACTGCTGGACATCTCCGCCACCGGCTGCAAATTGCGCTTCGAAGGCGACATCACCGCCAAGCTGCAATTGGGCCAGGTCTACGACCGCTTCATCGCCGCCCTGCCCTTCGGCAGCATGACGGCACCGGTGGAGCTGCGTTACCTGCACTTTGAAGAAAAGATCAACACCACCTTCGCCGGCGTGCGTTTTCACAACATGAGCGGCCTGGTGCAACGGCAGGTCGAGCGGTTCGTCTATCAGCTTCAGCGTGAAGCGCGGCGCTTTGACAAAGACGACTTCTGATACACCCCGCCAATAAAAAACGGGCAGTCCCTTGCGGGGACTGCCCGTTTTTTTATGTCTTGATCAAGGCCGCGCTTCGGTAAAACTTTGCTCGCGACCTGCGTCCGGGTCTTCTGAATCCGAAACTGGTTCAGGTTCAGGTTCAGGTTCTGGCTCGGCATCCGGATTGACATCAGCCTCCGGGTTGACCGGGTTCTGCATCTGATCCTGCACCACCTGCTCATCGACACGCGGGTCAAGGCAAGCCACCAGTGGCGAACTCGTCATGCTGTCCGGCATGGCCACGTGATGCAGTGGAGCATCGTCCACCTGATGCAGATTGGTGACTGCTTTCGGGCGGATTCGCCACACCAGCACCAATGCAAAAAAACTGAAAAAGGCATAAAGCATCTGGCTGCCGAACAACTTCATCAATACCCCTGCCACCAACGGTCCGACACTCGCGCCGACACCGTAAGTCACCAGCAGCATCGCCGTCAGCGACACCCGGCGATCACCCTCGACGTGGTCGTTGGAGAACGCCACCGCCAGCGGGTACAGACAGAATTGCACCAACGAACAGAGGAACCCGGCGATGAACAGCACCTCCAGTTGCACCTGCGGCATGATCGCCAGCGGCAACGCGGCCAGTGCCAGGCTAAACGCAAAACTTCGGATCAATACCGCCCGGTCATAACGATCCGATAGCCATCCCAACGGCCACTGCACCACCAGGCCTGCAAAAATGCAGCTGCCCATGAACAGACCGACCTGCTCGGTGGACAATCCTTGCTGGGAGGCATACAGCGGCGCCAGGCCGTAGAACGAACCGACGATCAATCCCGCCCCCAACACCGTGCTCAGTGACTGCGGCACGCGTTTGATGAAGAAGCGCGGTTCCATCGGCGCCGGGTGCAATGGCGCCGGGTGAATCCGCCGGGTCAGGGCCACCGGCACCAGACACAGGGCGAAACACAGAGCGACCAGCATCAGCAGTTCCAGGCCCAGGCCCGGGTGCATGACCAGAATCAGCTGGCCCAACACCAGCCCCAGGTACGAAGCGATCATGTAGCCGCTGAACACCACGCCACGCTGCTTGGCTTCTGCCTGCTCATTGAGCCAGCTTTCGATCACCATGTACTGGCACATCATGCCCAGGCCAACGATCACCCGCAGGAACAGCCACGCGGGCAGCCAGTCCACCAGGCCATGGCCCAGCACCGCCGCACCGACGATCCCGGCGCAGGCTGAATAAGCTCGAATATGCCCGACCCGGGCAATCAGCCGATGGCCGATCTTGCCGCCCAGCACCAGGCCGAAATAGTTGGCCGCCATCAACGCGCCGACCCACAGGCTGTCGACCTTATCGGCCGCCAGGCGCAGGGCAAGGTAAGTACTCAACAGGCCCGAGCCGATCAACATCATCAGCGAGGCGAAATAAAGTCCTCGAAAGGATTTCAGGATTTGGCGCATTGGCGTTCCGAGCGGCTCCTTGCAGTGAGTATCGGGCTATCGACAACGATAGCCCGATGGCGACAGGTCGTCAGGCCTGGGCTGCTAGAACACGCCGTTCCCAGGGAGTAATTTCATCGAGGAAGCTGGTCAACTCCAGGGTCTTCGAAGCGATGTAGCCTTCGATGAACTCCTTGCCGAACAGTTCCTTCGCCAATTGGCTACGTTTCAGACGTTCAAGAGCGGCATGCAAGGTACACGGCAACGCAAGATTATCCGGCACCACGAATTCGCCCCGTGCCGCTTCGCTCGGTTCCAGTTTGTTTTCGATGCCATACAGCCCCGACGCCAGGCTCGCGGCGATCGCCAGATACGGGTTGGCGTCAGCCCCCGGCAGGCGGTTTTCGACCCGACGAGCGACCGGTGAACTGGCCGGAATGCGCAGGCCGGCCGCGCGGTTATCATGGGACCAGCAGGCATTATTGGGCGATGCAAAAGGATGACACAGGCGCTGATAAGAGTTCACGTTCGGCGCAAACAGCGCAGTGAAATCCGCCAGGCCGGCCTGTTGGCCACCGATGAAATGACGGAAGGTCGCGGTCGGCTCGCCGGCCTTGTCGCTGAACACGTTACGCCCGCTGTCGATCTCGACGACGCTCTGGTGAATATGCATCGAACTGCCCGGCGTGTGAGCCAACGGCTTGGCCATGCAGACCACGGTCAGGCCATGCTTGAGCGCGACTTCCTTGAGCAGATGCTTGAACAGCAAGGTCTGGTCGGCCAGCAGCAGCGGATCGCCATGCAGCAGGTTGATCTCGAACTGGCTGACGCCCATCTCGTGCATGAAGGTATCGCGGGGTAAGCCCAGCGCCGCCATGCCTGCGTAGACTTCAGTGAAGAACGGCCGCAAGCCGTTATTGGAACTGATGCTGAATGCCGAATGACCGTCCTCGCGACGACCGTCCAGGCCCACTGGCGGCTGGAAGGGTTGCGTCGGGTCAGGGTTGGGCGCGAACACAAAGAATTCCAGCTCGGTCGCCACGACTGGCGCCAAACCGAGGGCGGCGTAGCGAGCGATCACCGCCTTGAGTTGGCCGCGAGTCGACAGGTGCGAGCTCTCGCCAGTCAGTTCCTGCGCATCGCATATGGCCAGCGCCCGAGGGTGCGAACTCCAAGGCAAGCGGTGAATCTGCGCCGGATCAGGCACCAGCGCCAGATCGCCATCATCGCTGCCGTAAAAGTGCGCAGGCGGATAGCCGCCCATGATGCATTGCAGCAGCACTCCCCGCGCCATCTGCAAACGCCGCCCCTCAAGAAATCCTTCAGCGGTCATTACTTTGCCGCGTGGCACGCCGTTCAGGTCCGGCGTGACACATTCAATCTCATCAATGCCCGTCAATCGCTGCGCGAGTGAGCGATGGCCATCGGTTGTCATGACGCAATCCTTGTTGTTGTACGAGCCGCGAACGGCGACCCGTACAAAATAGGCTCCGGCTGTTCGGAATATCAAGCAGCGTCAAACAAAAAGGCGCAATCCTGTGAGGAACGTGTCGTTCAGGGGAGATAGAGGCTGAACACGCCGCCACCCAATGGCCCGCCATTACTGATTTCGGTACGTCCACCCACACCATCACGCTGATGCAAGGCGGCAATCCGCCCGGCAAAGTACAAGCCCAGGCCGGTACTGCCGCTGCTGTGGTTGATGCCCTGCACGTAATCGGCCTGACGCTCGATCATCTCGGGTGGATAACCCTCACCATCGTCGTTGATGGTCAGCACCAATTGCCCGGCCTCATCGCTGACACTGATCAACAAGGCATGCCGGGCATAACGAATGGCGTTGTTGATGCAATTGGCGAGCACCGAGGCAATCAGCTCCCGATCGAAGAAACCCAGCGGGCTCAACGGGTCCACTTCATAGGTCGCGATAATGCCCCGGCTGGCGAACACTTCTTGATGAGCCGCCAGTTGCGCCTCGATGAAGTCATCGAGCTCATGGTAGGCCGGCTGCAATGGCATCTGGTTGACGCCCAGCTTGTACAGCCCCAGCAACTGCACCAGCATGCCATTGAGGTGGGCGAACTCGAAGTCGATGACGCCCTGCTCCGGCGTGTGTTGCTCAGGGTCGGGTAAGCGCGCCAGCCATTGACTGTGCGCCTGCATCAGCATGGCCAGTGAGTTCTTCATGTCATGCACGGTGGAAGCAATCACCGTGGAGAAGTCGAGTGACGGTTCGCTGTCGATCATTCGCCGAACGCCTTGATTTTCAGTTTCTGGTAGCGCGGATAACGCGCATCGGTATCGGGCATCAGGCCGACCGTTTTCAGGCAGGCCCGGCACTCTTCCAGCTCGGCCGACGGCACGCTGGTGTCGGTGCCATGCAGCAGCGACTGCGCCATGTTCAGGGCAATACTGATGTTCTTCGGTTGCAGCGCCAGGGCTTTGCGGAACACTTCCCGGGCTTCCACCAGATTGCCGGTCTTGTACACCCGCACGCCCTGACGGTTGAGGTCGGCGGCGGCATTGCCCGAGTTGAGGATGGTCGGGTCGTCGGTCAGCTTGGCGATGCCCTTCATCACGGTCGGATCGTCGCCGTAGATTTCCGCACAGTTTTTCAACATCGAAGCACCGGCACTCGCCTGCCCGAGCATTTGCAGCTGCTTGGCCACCAGCAGCGCCGCTTCGGCGCTCATGAACTGTTCCATGCCATCGAGGCGCATCATCGCTTGCTCGGTGAGCTTCTCGGCGGTCTCGGCATCGTTGAGCAGCAGGCTGGTGGCCTTCATCAGACGCGCACGAATCTGCAGGCCTGGGTCGGAAGGGTTCTCCTTCGCCACTGCACTCAGCGTCGTGTTGATTTCCAGGCGGGTCCGCGTGTCCAGGCCCTTTTCCGCACCTTTGCTGATCAAGGCATGGGCCAGGCCGAGGTTGCTTTCCGCATCCTTGAAACGTGACTGCGCCCCTTGGTTCACGGCCTGGCGATAGGCTTTGGAGGCAGTGTCGAAATCTTCGTTGGCCATTGCCAACTTGCCCAGCAACGCTTGCCGGCGCACCGCCAGCGGCGACAGGCGAATTGCTTCTTCCAACACTTTCTGCGCCGCTTTGGTGTCACCTTCGGCGACCAGCACATCGGCCATGCCATCGTAGAGGGCCGGCATCATCGGGAAGACTTTCAAGGCTTTTTCGTAAATGCCCTTGGCCTGACTGACCTGCCCGCGCTTGAACAGCAATTGGCCCAATCCGGCAAACGCCCAGGGCAAAGGCCGATCTGCAATGATGCTGTCGTAAAGACGCTCCAGCGCTTCGTTCTGGTTCAAGTCGCGCAATGCATCGGCGCGGTAGCGCAGGCACAGCGGCGAATAACGAATGTCCTGTTTGCACAGGGCGATGCAGGCATTGAGCACTTCAACCGGTTTGCCCCGGTCAAGCGCTTGCAGGATCGGCTTGAGCAAGGTCTTGCGCTGTTCCAGTCGCTCCAGGCGCTGGGCCAGGCCGGAGCGGTTGAACGGTTTGGTCAGGTAAGCGTCGGGCTCATGCTCCAGTGCGCTGAGCACCATGGCTTGGCTGGTTTCGGCGGTGACCATGACAAACACACTTTCGTGGCTGATCAGCTTCTCGATCATCAGGTCTTCGAGCACCTGCTGACCGTTTTTCTTGCCATCGCCCAGGTGGAAATCCTGCAGGATGAAGTCGTAGGACTTCTGCGAGCACATGCGCAGCGCCTGCTCACCGGTATCAGCGGTGTCGACGTCCTTGACGCCCAGCTCCCGCAGCATGGACCTGACGGAACTGCGGAAATCCGAGAAATCATCGACGATCAAAAAGCTTTTTTGGTGATACGACAGCATCGAAGATTTCCAGGCAATTTAAGGAAGAACAACCTAAAGGCAATGGCTGCGAGTTCAGCTTCGCGGCCTTTCAGGCGCGCAGATGATAGCGAGAGGCCATTGGCTATCAAGCAATTTCGCACAATCGCGTGATGAGCTTTACCGGCCGCCAGCGATGAAATCACAACGGCTTGTCGCGTTATCGGCCAGTAGTCGCGTTCCCTTGAAGCAGCGGGAGTGCAATCGTTCCTTTTACTGCCAAAAGATCATACGGCTGCGCATAGACGCGCTAAATATTTGAAGGTGTTATTGAAAAACGGGATTATCCTGATTTATTGAAATGCGCTAATTATTGTCCGCTTGAACCCAATACGCTCTAAATCGCCGGCAAAGGCCAGGAAATGACCACCCCCCCCAAGCACTCGGCCACGGCTCCCGAGCGAAAGGCCCTGACCCTCAGTACCCTGGATTTTCCAGTGGTGGGCATCGGTGCGTCGGCTGGCGGGCTGCAAGCCATCAAATTGTTTTTCGAGAACATGCCTAACGACAACGGCATGGCGTTTGTGATCATTCTTCACCTGTCGCCCGACCACCAAAGCGTCGCAGACAAGATCATCCAGGAATCGACCCGGATGCCGGTTCTGCAGGTCACCGAAACCGTACCGATCGAGAAAAACCGGGTCTATGTCATCCCGCCGGCGCGGCGACTGGTGATGAATGGCAATAACCTTGAGGTAATTGAAAACGACCCACAACTGGGACGCCATGCCTCGATCGATCTGTTCTTCCGCGACCTGGCGCAAGTACACCGCGAGCGCGCCTTCTGCCTGGTGCTCTCGGGCAGCGGTTCCGACGGCGCAGTCGGCCTGTCGCGTATCAAGGAACAGGGCGGCATTACCCTGGCCCAGGTACCGGAAGACGCCGAGTTCGACGGTATGCCTCGGGCGGCCATCGAAACCGGCATGGTCGATCTGGTATTGCCCGTAGCAGACATGCCGCAAAAGCTGCTGGACCTGTGGCACAACTCCCGGGAAATCAGCTTGCCCGCCGCCAATGATCCGGAACTGCAATCCTTCGCCTCTGTAGCCGAACGTGATGCCGTGCTCGCCGAACAAATGCTGCACGACATCCTGATCCAGTTGCGTACCGGCACCGGTCATGACTTCAAGCACTATAAACGCGCAACGGTATTGCGGCGGATCGAACGCCGGATGCAGGTCACGGCCCAGCCCGACTTGGGAGCTTATTACCGCTACCTGCTAAGCAATCCCGAAGAAACCAAGGCGCTGCTGGGGGACATGCTGATCGGCGTGACCAACTTTTTCCGTGATCGCGAAGCCTTCGAAGCGCTGGAGCGGGATGTCATTCCGCAACTGGTCAGCGCCGCGGTTTCGGCGCAGCCTGAAAAGGAAGAAATCCGGGTCTGGTCGGCTGGCTGCTCCACCGGCGAAGAAGCCTATAGCCTGGCGATGCTGGTCAACGATCAGCTGCAACAGGAAGCCAGCAAGGCCTCACTGCAAGTTTTCGCCACCGACATCGACGAGCGCGCCATCAGCTTCGGCCGGGCCGGCCTGTACCCGCAAGCCATCGTGACGGATGTGCCGCCGACGCGGCTGCGGCATTACTTCATCAAGGAAGATGAGCACTATCGGATTCGCAAGGAAATCCGCGAGAAGGTGCTGTTCGCCAAACACAGCCTGCTGTCCGATCCACCCTTCTCGCAAATCGACCTGATCGTGTGCCGGAACCTGTTGATCTATCTGGATCGCGAAGTACAGCGCGAAATCCTGCAGATGTTCCACTTCGCCTTGCGCCCCGGCGGTTTTCTGTTCCTCGGTTCCTCCGAAAGTGCAGACGCTTGCCATGAGCTGTTCACGCCGGTGGACAAACGCAACCGGATCTTCCGCGCCAAGACTGGCACCGCCAATAGCCGACGCACGCCGACCGTGCCGCGCGGTGGTTATGTGCGCTCCAATATTTCCCATCAGGCACCGCAACACGCCGTGCAGCGCAAACTGTCGTTCGCCGACATCCACCAGCGCGCCCTCGAACGCGCGGCCCCGCCGAGCATGATCGTCGATGCCAACGCCGACATCCTGCACATGAGCGAAAGTGCCGGGCGTTTCCTTCGGCATGTGGGCGGTGAGCTGTCACGCAACCTGCTGACTCTGATCCTGTCAGAGCTGCGCCTGGAAATCCGCACCACGCTGTTCCAGGTCCAGCAGAGCGGCCTGGCCGTGAAATCCCGCGAGGTGCCGGTCAAGCGCGAAGAGCGGCATTACAAGGTCAGCCTCGAGGCGCAGCCTTACAAGGATGAAGAGGCGGACGGCGAGTTCATTCTGGTGATTTTCGAGGAAGTCGAAGTCGATCCTTCGCAAGCGACGGCCAAGACCCTGCTTCAAACCGAAAGCCAGGTGCTGTCCAATCTTGAGCGTGAACTGCAACGCACCAAACTGCACTTGCAGGACACCATTGAACAATCGGAAATTTCCAGTGAAGAACTGAAAGCTTCCAACGAAGAAATGCAGGCGATCAACGAAGAACTGCGCTCGGCCACCGAAGAGCTGGAAACCAGCAAGGAAGAGCTGCAATCGATCAATGAAGAGCTGCTGACGGTCAACTACGAGCTGAAAACCAAAGTCGAAGAAACTGACAAGATCAACGACTACCTGACCAACCTGATCGCCTCCACCGACATTGCCACGGTGTTTGTCGACCGCAGCATGCGGATCAAGTGGTTCACTCCGCGTGCCACCGATATCTTCAGCATGCTGCCGGTGGATACCGGCCGCTCCCTGCTCGACATCACCCATCGCCTGCACTACGACGACCTGGCGAGTGACGCGGCATCGGTGTTCGAATCATTGAACATGATCGAACGTGAAGTCAGCAGCACCGACAAGCACTGGTACATCGCCCGCCTGCTGCCCTATCGCTCCAGCGAAGACCGTATCGACGGCACCGTGCTGACGTTCATTGACATCACCAAACGCCGCGAGGCCGAAGAAGAGCTGCGCCTGGGCGAAGAACGCATGCGCCTGGTGGCCGAAAGCACCCGCGACTACGCGATCATCACCCTTGATGAACAAGGCGTGATCACCACCTGGAACAAAGGCGCCGAACTGATCTTCGGCTACAGCAAGGCTGAGGCCGAAGGCGCTTACTACGACTTCATTTTTTCCGCCGAAGACCGCGCCTCCAGCGTGCCTGAATCCGAACTGCTGGGGGCTCGCACCCATGGCCGTTCCGAAGATGAACGCTGGCACCTGCGCAAGGACGGCAGCCGCTTCTATTGCAGCGGCGAAGTGACCTTGCTCAGTGGTGACAACCTTCGCGGCTACGTGAAAATCGCCCGGGACCTGACCGGTCACAAACGCCAGCATGAGGAACAAAGCCAACAACTGGCCGAGACGCTGAACACCAATTACCTCAAGGATGAGTTCTTCGCGGTCATGTCCCACGAACTCAAGCATCCTCTGAACCTGATCCAGCTCAACGCCGAACTGTTGCGGCGCTTGCCGGTGACCAAGTCGGTGGCGCCGGCCGCCAAAGCCGTCAACACCATCTGCGATGCTGTCAGCAGCCAGGCGCGGATCATCGACGACCTGCTGGATGTCGCACGCGTGCGCACCGGCAAGCTCAAGCTCAAGCCTATCGCCGTGGATCTGGCCAGTGTGCTGCGCGATATTTACACCGTCGTCCTCAACGACCAGCACAGCACCACCGTCGAGCTGCATGTGCCTTCGGAGCCGTTGATGGTGCGCGCCGATCCGACGCGCCTGGAGCAGATCATCTGGAACCTGGTGAATAACGCACTGAAATTCACCCCGTCCGACGGCCGCGTGCAATTGATCGCCAGCCTGGCCGGAAACATGGCGCGGCTGGACGTCAAGGACAATGGCACCGGCATCGCGGCCGAGAACCTCGAACACGTATTCGACCTGTTTGGCCAGGCTGAAACACAGCACGCCAACCACCAGCGCGAAGGGCTGGGCATCGGTTTGTCACTGGTGCGCCAATTGACCGAGGCCCAACATGGCACGGTTGAAGTGAGTTCGCCGGGCGTTGGGGAAGGCTGTACCTTCACTGTCTATTTGCCCCTGGCCAGTAGTGAAGGCAAAACCCAAACCACAACGCCAACCGATGAGGTATCAGGAAAACTGAGCGGCCTGACGATTCTGCTGGTCGACGACTCCGCCGAGGTACTGGAAACCCTGAAGATGCTGCTGGAAATGGAGGACGCCGAAGTCGTTGCCTTCGATCATCCGAAGGACGCTCTGGCCGCGGCTGCAAACAGCCACTTCGACCTGATCATTTCGGACTTGGGCATGCCGGTCATGAACGGCCATGAACTGATGCAAGCATTACGTCAGTTGCCGCATGTCAAGGATGTGCCGGCCATTGCCCTGACTGGCTATGGCGCTATCAGCGATATTAAAAAGGCTCGTCAATCGGGCTTTGACCAGTACATTGGAAAACCGGTGTCCTACGATGACCTGATCGCGACCATCGAGACCCTGCGACAGCCCCGGGCATCAGGTTCTGAATAGCTCAGCGTAAATAGGCGCGTTGTACACAGACGCGCCGGTCAATCGCCTGCTTCAGTCGCTCCTTGTGGTCCGCCCAGACCCTGGGATCGACTTTGGGCGCGCGCATGAGGTCAAGCATGGCCGCTTTGGCGGTCAGGTATTCCGACCACGCATCTTCACAGCTGAGCTTGAAACGCTCACGTTCGTTCATTTCCATCCGCCGCAGCGCCAGTACCGACTCATCGGTGATGACCGTGCCGAGCGTCAGTTGCACCCGATGAGGTGCAACGAAGGCCTGCGTGCCCGCGACGATCTCGCCCGCTCGCAGAGCGCCCCACTTCAACGCCGCACAGTAAGTCTCATCACGGCCCCTGTCGTGAAACTCCTCACACAGCATGATCCCACGGGCATCGTAAACACCGATGAACACCTGGGTGATTCCCTCATGACCCACGCGCGCCCGCACTTCCACTTGTGTCCCGTCACCGAGCATTTCTTCATGGATGTGGTGAGGTAATCGGGGGTCGGTCCATAACCAGAACTGTGCACCTCTGTGTCGCATTGCTGGCTCCTTGAGTGGAGTCAGAAGTAAGGCACAGCAATAACGGACTTTCCACGTAAGTCGTCAGGTGGTTCGAGCAAGAAAAAACCGCCAGGGGAATGCTCTGATGGGCTTTTCTAACCGCTGACGCTGCAATTTTAGAGTGTTCTTGCACTGAAATTACGCAGCCAGCCCTTGCCGCACAAGGGTTTCAGCTCATTTGAGGCACACCACTATTGAGTGCCGGCGGGCACTTCGCCAAAAACAAATCGACATAATATTGACACCAAAACATCCACTTGTCGGAATATTGGCACATCGTACTGTTACCTGCGCTTAACACCTTTACAAAGCCTGACCCCACAACTAAACACCTATCAAACTGATATCAGGAAAGGCCGTATCCCTGAATCAGTGCTGTACCAAAATACGGCCTCATCCAGCCATTACTTCAGGAGTCCCTTCCCTATGGGTGCTCTCAGGATACTGCGCGCCACGCGCAGCGCAGCCTCAGGCTTGGGCCCACGTTCGCCCGACCGCTTCTGCGATTCGCTCCTCAAGTACGGCGAGTTTCTTCACCCCCGCGAGACCAGCGCCCCTCTGCCGGCACCACCTGTCCCGTCAAGCCCAGACGGTCGACGATGTCCGGTAGCCGCCCCGTACCGCTCCTGAACACTCTGAGCGGCGCAAGCACGGGACTTCGTCCTGTTAGCAGTCCCTGGCAATTCCAATAAAAAAAGCATTCTCGGGAGAAAGACATGGCTACCACCACCACGACCAGCGGCGGCACCGTTACTTCGTTTTCCAATACGCCGCAGGCGCAGGACGACATTTTCACTACGGGTGTCATTGGCACGAGCAACGTGACCATCACTGAAGACCTGCAGGGTGTCGTGTACCTGGATGTCATGTCCAATGACCTGGGCGGTAACGCAAAGACGCTCTGGTCAGTTGATAACGCGACCAGCCTTTCTACTGCCACCAAGGTTTATGCCCCGGCCGATCTGCTGGTCCAGGACACGAGCAGAATTGAGGCGACGAGCACCGACACCAGCCTCAACGGGGCAAAAATCTGGATTACATCGGATGGCAAAGTCGGCTACGACGCCGCTACCTTATCGACTGCTTTCAAGACGCAACTTCAGGAGCTTGCTGCCGGAGCGTCCCTGGCAGACAGCTTTACGTATGCGATTCGTCTCGGCAATGGCACCCTCAGCTGGGCCACTGCGCAAGTGCAATTTGCCGGTATGAATGACAGTGTGACGATGAACGTCAGCGTGCAGGCTGGCACGGTGACCGAAGATGCGCCCACAACGCCGAGCACTACCGATTCGCTGAGTACGACGGGCACGATTGCATTTAGCGATGTCGATCTGAGCGATACGCATACCGCTTCATTCGTGGCGGCGGGAGGCAATACCACAGCGCTGGGCAACTTCAGCCTTGCCTCTGTCATTGAAGCGGCCAATGCGGCCAACGGCACCGTTAACTGGACTTACACCGTGAACAATGCGGCAGCCCAGTACCTGGCCCAGGGTCAGACAGCTACCGAAACCTATGTGGTCACCGTCAATGATGGGCATGGTTCGTCGACAACGCAAAATGTGATCATCACCATCACCGGCACCAACGACCAGGTGCACATCACCAGCGGCGTGCAGACCGGCGATGCCAAGGAAGACAGTGGCGACTACGCCGCCAACGGCAGCATCACCTTCACCGACGCCGACCTGATCGACACCCACAGCGTCACCGTCACACCGGGCGCTTCCGGCTACCTGGGCAGCTTCACCACAGATCCACTGCACGACAGCACCGGCA
Organism: Pseudomonas sp. GW821-FHT03E01; assembly: GCF_059420765.1. Taxonomy (NCBI): domain Bacteria; kingdom Pseudomonadati; phylum Pseudomonadota; class Gammaproteobacteria; order Pseudomonadales; family Pseudomonadaceae; genus Pseudomonas; species Pseudomonas sp. GW821-FHT03E01. The sequence continues at coordinate 82,600 of NZ_JBWKUI010000020.1, forward strand.
CCGGTAGCGGTTCGCTGGGCTGGCACTTCGCGGTAGACAACGCCGCCGTGCAGTTCCTGGGCGAAGGCCAGATCCTCACCCAGACTTATAACGTGGCGATCGGCGACGGCACGGTACAGACCGTGACCATTACCATCACCGGCACCAACGACCGGCCGACGCTGACGATTGCCGACACCACCGGCGCCATGAGCGAAGGCAACGGTACGGCCACACTGAGCGACAGCGGCGCACTGAGCTTTGCCGATGTGGACAACATCGACGTGGTGACTGTGTCGCACGCCTCCAACGGCAACATCGCCTGGAGCGGCGGCACGCTCGATGCGGGTGTGGCCTCAGCACTGGTCGCCGGGTTCTCGGTTGATCACAACAGCTGGGACTACAGCACCAGCCAGAACCTCGATTTCCTCGGCGCGGGTGAAACCGTCACCTTCTCGTACACCGTGGTCGCCACCGACAACAGCGGCGCGGCTAACGCTGCTTCGGCGACGCAGACTGTGACCATCACCATTACTGGCAGCAATGACGCACCGGTGCTCAGCTTCGCGAGCGGCAACGATGCCGGCGCCGTGAAGGAAGACACCACCCTCAGTGTCAGTGGCCAGTTCAGCTCGACCGACATCGATCACGCGGCCACCGCCACCTGGAGCATTGCCGGGTCCAATACTGGCACCTACGGCTCGATCGCGGTGGACAGCAGCGGTAAGTGGACCTACACCCTGGCCAACGGCACCGATGGTGTTGCCAGTGCGGTGCAATCACTGAAGGTTGGCGAGAGTCACAACGAAGTGTTCAGCGTGCAGGTCAGCGATGGCCTCGGTGGCGTCGCCACCCAGCAGGTGACTGTCACCGTCACCGGCAGCAACGATGCGCCGGTGCTCAGCTTCGCCAGCGGCAACGATGTCGGCGCCGTGCAGGAGGACACCACGCTCAGCGTCAGTGGCCAGTTCAACTCGAGCGACATCGATCATGCAGCCACCGCGACCTGGAGCATTGCCGGGTCAAACACCGGCAGCTATGGCTCGATCGCGGTGGACAGCAGCGGTAAGTGGACCTACACCCTGGCCAACGGCACCGATGGTGTTGCCAGTGCGGTGCAATCACTGAAGGTTGGCGAGAGTCACAACGAAGTGTTCAGCGTGCAGGTCAGCGATGGCCTCGGTGGCGTCGCCACCCAGCAGGTGACTGTCACCGTCACCGGCAGCAACGATGCGCCGGTGCTCAGCTTCGCCAGCGGCAACGATGTCGGCGCCGTGCAGGAAGACACCAGCCTCAGCGTCAGTGGCCAGTTCAACTCGAGCGACATCGATCATGCAGCCACCGCGACCTGGAGCATTGCCGGGTCCAACACTGGCAGCTATGGCTCGATCGCGGTGGACGGCACCGGTCAGTGGACGTACACCCTGGCCAACGGCACCGATGGCGTCGCCAGTGCCGTGCAATCACTGAAGGCCGGCGAGACTCACAATGAAGTGTTCACCATCCAGGTCAGCGATGGCCTCGGTGGCGTCGACACCCAACAGGTGACCGTGACTGTCACCGGCAGCAACGACGCCCCCGTACTCAGCTTCGCATCGGGCAACGATGTCGGCGCCGTGCAGGAAGACAGCACCCTCAGCGTCAGCGGCCAGTT
>NZ_JBWKUI010000021.1:0-78114 GCF_059420765.1 Pseudomonas sp. GW821-FHT03E01
AATCGACCAGTGCCAGTTAAAAACTGTTACCTATGTGCTTGAACTGTTTTGTTACCTATGTGGGTGAGTCATACCCGAGCGTTTTTTGCTTCCTTTTTTAGGCGCTTGTAAAAAAGGGAGTCGCCGTAAGGGCGAAACCATAAGCCGCCGTTACCGCAGAAATGGATATGTACACCACCAACAAGAACATGGTCGGCCCGAAGGCCGCCAAGATCAAACCGGTTCTTTTTTCACTCTGAACCAAGCCGCATACAACGCCGGCAAGAACAGCAACGTCAACGCCGTCGCCACAATCAGCCCGCCCATGATCGCCACCGCCATCGGCCCGAAAAACACACTGCGCGATAATGGAATCATCGCCAGCACCGCCGCCAGCGCGGTCAACACAATCGGCCGGAAACGTCGCACCGTCGCCTCGATGATCGCCTGCCAGGGCTTGAGCCCGGCAGCGATGTCCTGCTCGATCTGATCCACCAGAATCACCGAGTTACGCATGATCATCCCGGACAGCGCGATGGTCCCGAGCATGGCGACGAAACCGAACGGCTGACGGAACACCATCAGGAACAGCGTCACCCCGATCAACCCCAGCGGCGCTGTCAGAAACACCATGGCAGTGCGTGAGAAACTGCGCAGTTGCAGCATCAGCAACGTCAGCACCACCACGATGAACAGCGGCACGCCGGCCTTCACCGAGTTCTGCCCACGAGCCGAGTCTTCCACCGTACCGCCGACTTCCAGCAGATAGCCGTCCGGCAGTTCGGCGCGGACCGGATCGAGGGTCGGCATGATTTGCTGCACCAGTGTCGCCGGTTGTTCCTTGCCGTAGATGTCGGCGCGAACCGTCACGTTGGGCAGGCGGTTACGGTGCCAGATGATGCCTTCTTCAAAGCCGTATTCCAGCGTGGCAATCTGCGACAGCGCCACGCTGCGACCGTTGTCGGTCGGCACGGCCAGGCTCGGCAGCAATGCCAGTTCAGTGCGCTCATGCACCGTGCCGCGCAGCAGGATCTCGATCAATTCGTTGTCTTCGCGGTACTGACTGACACTGGAGCCGGTCAGCGAGCTTCGCAGGAACCCCGAGAGGTTCGCCGTGCTCACGCCCAGCGCCCGCGCGCGATCCTGATCGACGTTCAGGTACACGACTTTGCTCGGCTCTTCCCAATCCAGATGCACGTTGGCCACGTGTGGGTTCTCGCGAACCTTGGCCGCGACTTTACGCGCCAGGGCGCGGACGTCCGCAATGTTCTCACCGGTGACCCGGAACTGCACCGGATAGCCAACCGGCGGGCCGTTTTCCAGACGCGTGACCCGCGAGCGCAGGGCCGGGAATTGTTCATTGAGGGTTTCGATCAGCCAAGTGCGCAGGGCTTCGCGGTCTTCGATGGTTTTGGCCAGGACAACAAATTGCGCAAAGCTTGCAGCCGGAAGTTGCTGGTCCAGCGGCAGGTAGAAACGCGGCGAACCGGTGCCGACATAAGCCACATAGTTGTCGATCCCGGCGTGATCCTTGAGCAGGCCTTCGAGACGCTTGACCTCCTCGGCGGTGTTGCTCAGGGAGGCACCTTCGGCGAGTTTCAGATCAACCATCAATTCCAGTCGCCCCGATGCCGGGAAGAACTGCTGCGGCACGAAACGGAACAGCACCACGGACGCGACGAACATCACGATGGTCAGCACGATCACCGTTTTGCGTCGGCGCACGCACCACTCCACCAGCCGTCTGACGCGCTGATAGAACGGCGTGCCGTAAGGGTCGGGTTGGCCGTCGCCAGTGCCGTGTTTGGCGGCGTGAATTTTCGCCAGGTCCGGCAGAAGTTTCTCCCCCAGATAAGGCACAAAAACCACGGCGGCCACCCACGACGCCAGTAGCGCGATGGTCACCACCTGGAAGATCGAGCGGGTGTACTCGCCGGTGCCCGATTGCGCGGTGGCGATCGGCAGGAAACCGGCGGCGGTGATCAACGTACCGGTGAGCATCGGGAACGCGGTGCTGGTCCAGGCATAGCTGGCGGCCTTGATCCGGTCGAAGCCCTGCTCCATTTTGATCGCCATCATTTCCACGGCGATGATCGCATCATCCACCAGCAAGCCCAGCGCCAGCACCAGCGCGCCGAGGGAAATCTTGTGCAGGCCTATCCCTAAGTAATACATGCAGGCGAACGTCATCGCCAACACCAGCGGTATCGCCAGCGCTACGACCATGCCGGTGCGCACGCCGAGGGAGAAGAAGCTCACCAGCAACACAATCGCCAGGGCCTCCACCAGCACCTGAACGAACTCGCCCACACCGGTTTTCACCGCGGCGGGTTGATCGGAGACTTTGCGCAACTGCATGCCAGCCGGCAGGTTTTGCTGAATCCGGGCGAACTCGATTTCCAGCGCCTTGCCCAATACCAGAATATCGCCACCGTCCTTCATGGCCACCGCCAGACCGATGGCGTCTTCAGCCATGAAGCGCATGCGCGGCGCCGGTGGATCGTTGAAGCCACGACGAACGTCCGCCACATCACCGATGCGGAACGTGCGATCTGCAACGCGAATCGGGAAGTTCTTGATCTCGTCGACCGTCTGAAAATTCCCCGAGACCCGTAGCTGCAAACGCTCGCTGGTGGTTTCGAAGAAGCCTGCGGTGGACATCGCGTTCTGTTCTTCAAGCGCCTGCTGCACCGCCGCCAGCGGCACCCCGAGGGTGGCCAGTTTAACGTTGGAGAGTTCGATCCAGACCTTCTCGTCCTGCAACCCGAGCAGGTCGACCTTGCCCACATCCTTGACCCGTTGCAGCTGGATCTGGATGCGGTCGGCGTAATCCTTGAGCACTGCGTAATCAAAGCCCTCGCCGGTCAGGGCGTAGATGTTGCCGAACGTGGTGCCGAATTCATCGTTGAAAAACGGGCCCTGGATACCCGGTGGCAGGGTCTGGCGAATATCGCCGATCTTCTTGCGGACCTGATACCAGAGGTCCGGGATATCCACCGAATGCATGGAATCGCGCGCCATGAACGTCACCTGGGACTCGCCCGGGCGGGAGAACGAGGTGATCCGTTCGTACTCCCCGGTTTCCATCAGTTTCTTTTCAATACGCTCGGTGACCTGGCGCGAAACTTCCTCGGCCGTGGCCCCCGGCCAGTTGGTACGAATTACCATGGCCTTGAAGGTGAACGGCGGGTCTTCGCTTTGGCCAAGCTTGGTGTAGGACAACGCCCCGACCACAGCCAGCAGGAGCATCAGGAACAGTACGATCTGGCGGTTACGCAGCGCCCATTCGGATAGATTGAAACCCATCGGGGATTACTCCTTGTGCGCCAGATTGACCACGCGATTGGAGCGATCCACCGGGCGCACTTGCTGCCCGTCGTGAAGCACATGAACACCGGCCGCCACCACCCAGTCGCTGGCGTTCAGTCCCTCGAGCACCGGCACGGTTTTCTCGCCAAATGCACCGACCCGCACCGGGACTTTTTTCAAGGTGTTGTTGGCGCCGACCACCCACACGTAGGTGGCGCCGTTTTCTGCGGTGAGGGCCGACAGCGGCACTGACAACGGCACCACTTCGGCAGTCTGGATGAACACCCGGGCGCTCTGGCCGAGTTCGGCGGGAACCTTGCCGGCGGTAAAAGCGATACGGGCGGCAAAAGTGCGGGATTTGGGATCGGCGGCAGGCGACAACTCACGGATCTGCCCAGGGAAACGCTGATCGGGTTGGGTCCAGAGCTCCACCGAGACCGGCTGACCGACCTTGAAGCGGCCGAAGCTCTGCTCCGGCAGGCTGATCAATACTTCGCGCTCGCCATCGGTGGCCAGGGTAAACACGGTTTGCCCGGCCGCCACCACTTGCCCGACTTCAACCGCACGCTTGGCCACCACGCCATCCTGCGGCGCACGCAGCACCGCGTAACTGGCCTGATTGGTCGAAACGTTGAATTCGGCTTTGATTTGCTTGAGGCGGGCCTCACCGGAGCGGTAGAGGTTTTCCGCGTTGTCGTACTGCGAACGGCTGACCATCTGCCGCTCCATCAGGGTCTTGTAGCGATCACGCTCGGCGCGCACCAGGTTCAGATTGGCTTCGGCAGCCGCGACCTGGGCACGGGTGGCTTCCAGTTGCAGGCGCACGTCCTGAGGATCGAGTTCCGCCAGGGGTTGGTCAGCCTTGACCCGCTGCCCTTCTTCGACCAGTCGTCGGCTGACTTTGCCGCCAATCCGGAAGGCAAGGTCCGGCTCATAACGCGCGCGAACTTCGCCGGGATAGCTTTCCATTGCCTGGGCCGAGGGCTCTGGCTGCACCACCATGGCCGGGCGCACGCTGACCGGAGGGGCTTCTTCATGGCCACATGCCGACAATAAAAAAGCCAGACTGACCGGCAACGCGAGGGGCAAGGCAAAGCGCAGCATGGTGAACGACCTTTCGCTAATGGGGCTTGGAATAATTATACTGACCAGTATGTTATTAATAGCAAACTCACCAGTCCAGTATTAAAAGCGAAGAATGTCAGACAATCTTTCCACCCCCAGCGGTCCGGGCCGTCCCAAGGATCTGGCCAAGCGCCGGGCAATCCTCGACGCGGCGAAAATCCTGTTTTTGAGTAAGGGATACGCCAACACCAGCATGGATGCCGTAGCGACTGAGGCCGGCGTGTCGAAGCTGACGGTCTACAGCCATTTCAACGACAAGGAGACGCTGTTCTCTTCCGCTGTCGTGGCCAAATGCGAGGAGCAATTGCCTCCGCTGGTTTTTGAATTGCCGGACGGCGTCGCCGTGGAAACCGTGCTGCTGAACATCGCACACGGCTTTCATCAACTGATCAACAGCGACGAATCGGTGAACCTGCACCGGCTGATGATGACGCTGGGCAGCCAGGACCCGAAACTCGCACAGATCTTCTTCGAGGCCGGGCCGGAACGCGTGCTGCACGGCATGGAGCGTTTGCTGAGCAAGATCGATCAGAGTGGCGTGTTGAGCATCGACAAACCGCGCAATGCCGCCGAGCACTTCTTCTGCCTGCTCAAGGGCGCGGGGAATTTCCGCTTGCTGTATGGCTGCGGCGAACCGGTAACCGGGGATGCGGCCGAAGCCCATGTGCAGGAAGTGGTGGGATTGTTTATGCGGGCGTATCGGCCGGAGTCGGCCTGATAGATATTTGGCGTGATGATCGTTCCCACGCTGCGTGGGAACGATCAGTGAAGGCGACTCGATCTTAAGGCTTGAGCGCTTTCTTCGGATAAATGTCATATCGGCTGGACTTGCCGTCCAGCGCATGGCTCGGCTTCGGCCCATCGATGCACGGCGCCTTGCGCGGGCGTTTGACCACCACCCGGTGGCTGGCCAGGGCTAAGGCCGCTGCGAGCAGGGCCGGCGCATCCGGATCATCGCCGACCAGCGGCCGGAACAGGCGCATTTCCTTCTTCACCAACGCGGTTTTCTCTCGATGGGGAAACATCGGGTCGAGGTAGATCACCTGCGGCGGCTCGCCTTCCCAGTTGCGCATCACCTCGATCGAATTGCCCTTGAGCAAACGCATACGCGCCACGATCGGCGCTACGTCGAAATCTTCCGCGCCGCGTGCCAGACCATCTTCAAGCAAGGCGCCGATCAGCGGCTGGCGCTCGATCAGGCTCATCTCGCAGCCCAGGCTGGCCAGCACGAACGCGTCCTTGCCCAGCCCGGCCGTGGCGTCCAGCACCCGTGGCCGCACGCCTTGGGCGATGCCGACCGCCTTGGCGATCATCTGACCGCTGCCGCCGCCGTACAACCGACGATGGGCCGCGCCACCCTCGACGAAGTCGACCCGCACCGGCCCCGGTGCATCCGGCCCCAGTTGTTGCAGTTGCAAACCCTGCTCACCCACCTGCAAGGCAAACTCGCCGTCATCCACCTGCAACGGCAAACCCAGGCGCTCGGCCCATTGCTCGGCCTGTGGCTGGAACGTCGCGCCCAAGGCTTCGACATGGATGCGGCAGGCCGCAGGTTGCTCAATCATGGGAAAACACGCTCAAAAAATTAATGATCGGCAAAAACGGCCGATAACCAAACTATCGAGCATTTTGCCAGAGCTGAGCGTCGACCGAGAAAAATGTCAGGCATTCAACGCACATCGATAGGTTACATCTCGCCCCACGGCGATTTTGGCCTGCGAAACTCCCAAGCACTGAGCGGCGTCAGTCACCTGTGGCAAGATTTTTTTGCCCAGGCCCTGGCCGATCAGTCGGGCGATGTGGTGCCGGCGTCTCTGGACTTTCCGCCGGTCGATCTCGACAGCCCGGTCGAACCGACCGTCGGCAGCGAGCTGCTGGCGCACATCATTTCCCAGCGCGAATGTGATGTGAAAGAAACCGAAGTCCGTCCGCCGGAGCCATTGTTCCTGCCAATTGCCGAGTTCGAAATGGACCTGGCCGATAAACCGTTCCCACCGTTCCCGCCGGAAGAAATCGTCGCGCAACAGAAACAGCAGGACTTCGAAAGCGGCTGGGTTCGCCCGATCGTGCTCACCGCCGGTCAACCGCTGCCCGAGCCTGGTGTCGCGCCGCAACCGCGTCCGCTGCACTTGCCAATCGCCGAGTTCGAACTCGACCTGCTGGACAAGCCATTCCCGCCGTTCTCACCGCAAGAGTTGGTGGAACAGCAGAAACAACTCGATTTCGATAACGGCTGGGCGCGCCCGATCGTTCTGCAGAACCTGCGCATCGCCGCATAACCCCTCAGCGGCCCAACCATCACGGCCCGACCTCGTCAGCCTTTGAAGAATTGATTGGCCTTCTGGAACGGCATCGACCGGGAAGTGAAGCCAAAGGTCCCGTGTTGCTGGATTTCCTCGGCCGCGCGCAAGAACTCGCCATACGCTGCCAAAGCCAGGGCTGAACCGACGCTGATGCGTTTGACGCCCATTTCGCTCAACTGCGCTACCGTCAGCTTGAGCCCGCCGGACATCAACACATTCACCGGTTTCGGTGCCACGGCGCGAACCACCGCCAAGACCTCTTCGGCATTGCGCAGGCCTGGGGCGTAAAGCACGTCCGCGCCGGCCTCGGCGAATGCCTGCAAACGGCGAATGGTGTCGTCGAGGTCAGGATTGCCGTGCAGATAGTTCTCGGCACGCGCCGTCAACGTGAAGGGGAAAGGCAAACTGCGCGCTGCTGCGACAGCGGCTTCGATACGCGCCACGGCATGCTCGAAGCAGTAGATCGGACCGTCTTCACGCCCGGTGGCATCCTCGATCGAACCGCCTACGGCACCGGCCTGAGCGGCCCGCAGAATACTTTGGGCGCACTCGGCAGGAGCGTCGGCAAAGCCGTTTTCGAGATCCACCGCGACCGGCAAATCAGTGGCCGCAACAATCGCCTCAACGTTTGCCAGGGTATCGTCGAGCGTCAGCCCACCATCAGGACGGCCCCGGGAAAAGGCATAACCGGCGCTGGTGGTTGCCAGTGCCTCGAAGCCCAGGCTGGCAAGCATTTTCGCTGAGCCGGCGTCCCAGGGGTTGGGAATGACAAAGGCGCCCTCGCGTTCGTGCAGTGCTTTGAACGCCTGGGCTCGAAGGGTTTGCGCATCCATTGGCAGACTCCTGAAAAAGGGAAAACCCGCTTCAGAGCAAACCAAGTTGCTCGGCGGCGGGTTCTCTGTATAGCTCAGGCAGCGGCGGCAAGCCAGGCAAACGCTGCATCAGTTGTGCGTGAAAACGTTGTGCCAGTTTCGCCGCCAGCAGGTTATCGGCGGTGTGCAGAAAGATATACGGCGTGCGGCCCTCTTCGATCCAGACGGCGATTTTCTCGACCCATGGCACCAGGAACGGATCGTTGGCTTCAAGTTCGGGGTGGCCGATGAAACGCACCTGTGGAAACTGAGTGAACGCCGCAGGGCGAGGCGGCACCCTGGGCTTTTTCGATTGGGCGTGAAGCACCGAAGGATCGGTCGAGGTGCAGCTGAACAGCGCTCGCGGATCGAGGCAAATGCGCTCGACACCACGGTCCAGCAACAGGCGATTGAGCATTCGCTCGGCATCGCCCTTGGCAAAGAACTCGTCATGCCGCACTTCGACCGCCAAGGGCCGGTCCACCGCATCGATAAAACCGGCCAGCTCTGACAGTCGTTGCGGGGTGAAGTTTTTGGACAATTGCAGCCACAATGGCGAAACCCGCGCCCCCAGAGGGCTGAGCAATTGCAGGAAAGTTTCTGTGGCGGTCAATTGTTCGCGCAGGTCACCGCTGTGGCTGATGTCGCCGGGAAACTTGGCTGTGAAGCGAAAGTGTTCGGGCATGGTCTCGGCCCAGCGCTGCACGGTGGCGGCAGCCGGGCTCGCGTAGAAGGTCGTATTGCCTTCCACGGCGTTGAACACTTGAGAATAAAGATCAAGAAACTCGGCGGGCCTGGCGTCCTGTGGATACAAGTAGTCGCGCCAGGCGTTTTCGCTCCAGGACGGGCAGCCGAGGTAATAAGGCAGCATCAGATGTACAGGTCGAGACCCAGCACATCCGCATCCCAATCGACAAAAGTGGCAGTGCTCAGGTAACTGGCCAGTGCCATCGCCACGCTTTTGCTCATGGCGCGGTGATAAATCATGTCTTGTTGACGCGCGGGAAGATTGCTCAGGCGTTGCGCGGAGGCTTTGGCGGCGCGGGCGGCCAATTGCTCTTCGGTAGGGAATTCCAGCTCGCCGTCGATATCGACGGAGTCATCCTCAGACACATGGCCTTTACGAGGCTTGCGCTTGATCGGGTAGGACTGGGAGGAAACGCCGTCTATACGCATAAGTGCATGCTCGGTATCGATGATGGCAGTTTAGTGGCGCATTACCCACTTCGCAAACCGCCGAGTGATAACTAGAACACAGAAAAGCGAAAAGGTTTAAAAGCGGCGGGCAGAAACTGATGATTAGCTGCGGTTGGAACACTTTGTGGCGAGGGAGCTTGCTCCCGCTGGGCTGCGAAGCTGCCCCCCACGCGCAGTCAGATACATCGCGCCGTCAGGTTCTACGGCTGCTCCGCAGCCGAACGGGAGCAAGCTCCCTCGCCACAGGACAACCGGGATCAACGCGCTTTCGGCGTCGCGACTTTATCGCGCAAATACACCGGCTGCGCCTGATCGGCCACGATCGCTTCACCGCGTTCCCAGGCGAAACGCGCCAGGGTCAGCAAATCTTCGGCGTGGGGCAGCATGCTCGCGTCCTGGCCGCTCAGGTTCACTGCAATACGCTCGGCATAACCCCAACCGGTGCCCGCGCCGAACCACTCGCCGCTGGCATCGACCGGCAACGCGGCGGCTTCCGGTGGCAATACCGCTTCGTTGCCCACCAGCCGCATCTCCCCCGCCGTTTCGCGGTAGCAGCCCCAATACACCTCATCCATACGCGCATCGATGGCTGCCGCGACCTGGCTGACGCCGTGTTCGCGATAAGCCCGCTGGGCGAGCACCGCGAGGTTGGAGACCGGCAACACCGGACGGTCCAGCGCAAACGCCAGCCCTTGCACCACGCCAATGGCGATCCGCACACCGGTAAACGCGCCCGGCCCACGACCGAACGCAATGGCGTCGACCGCTTGCAGCGTGGTCCCGGCATCGGCCAGCAGTTGCTGAATCATCGGCAACAGCTTCTGCGCATGCAGGCGCGGGATCACCTCGTAATGGCTCGTGACCTTGCCGTCATGCAGCAAGGCAACGGAGCAAGCTTCAGTCGCGGTGTCCAGGGCCAGCAAGGTGCTCATCGATGTATCCGTAAGAGAGGTCAGAAAAAGTGCGCCAGTATAAACAACTACGGCCCGCAAGCGGGCCGTAGAAGATGAAGCCGATCAGACTTTTCAGCTCAGTGCTTCAAGCACCTTGCCGGTAATCGTCTCAACCGAGCCGACACCCGGAATATGGCTGTACTTCGGCTTGCCCTGAGCAGCGGCCAGGCCTTGGTAGAACTCCACCAGAGGTTTGGTCTGGGAGTGGTAGACCGACAGGCGATGACGCACGGTTTCTTCGGTGTCGTCCTTGCGCTGCACCAGCTCTTCACCGGTGATGTCGTCTTTACCGGCGATTTTCGGCGGGTTGTACACGGTGTGGTACACGCGGCCGCTGGCCTCGTGAACGCGACGACCGGCGATACGCTGAACGATCTCTTCGTCATCGACGGCGATTTCGACCACGTTGTCCAGTTCCACGCCAGCTTCTACCAACGCTTCAGCTTGCGGAATGGTGCGCGGGAAACCGTCGAACAGGAAACCGTTGGCACAGTCAGGCTGCGCAATACGGTCCTTGACCAAAGCGATGATCAGATCGTCGGAGACCAGACCACCGGCATCCATGATGCTTTTGGCTTTGATGCCCAGCTCGGTGCCGGCTTTTACAGCAGCACGCAGCATGTCACCGGTAGAGATTTGCGGAATGCCGAACTTTTCGGTGATGAACTTAGCCTGAGTACCTTTACCGGCCCCGGGAGCTCCCAGCAGAATGACGCGCATTAGATGTGCTCCTCAATTTTTTATTTAGAATTACTTAAACAAAACAAAGGATTCGCCTCGTAGGGCCAATCTCAAAAAATAGGGTCGTGACCGCCCAAACGGCCAAAGGCTGATCAAGATACACAGCAGGCCCTGCCCACACAAGCCGCCGAAAGTCGGAGAAACCTGCGCAGGACGTGCCCTTTCGAAGGGGTACCCCAAGTCGCAACCCCGTCATTAACTGTCGCCTGACAGACCTTCTCAACCGCTCGCCGACAGGCACTCGACGCTCGCGCCAGGTGCCTGTTCCCTATGACGAAAACCTTAGCCGGTATTTCGCAAACCGGCGGCAATCCCCGCCACAGACACCAGCAACGCCTGTTCTACCGGGCTGCCCTGCGCTTCATCCTGCTGCCGCGAACGGGCCAACAGTTCGGCCTGCAATAGATGCAGCGGGTCGAGGTAGGTGTTGCGCAGGCGGATGAATTCAAGGGTGTCTGGGCTATGTGCCAGTAGCTGGGACTGACCCGTCAGCCCCAGGACCACCGCACAGGCCTGCGACAATAGGTCGCGTAAATGCGCACCCAAAGGGAGCAGATCCGGCTCGACCAGGCGCTCGTCGTAAGACTGGGCGATATCGGCGTCGGCCTTGGCCAGCACCATTTCCAGCATATCGATACGGGTGCGGAAGAACGGCCATTGCTCGCGCATCTGCCCCAGCAGCTCCCCTTCGCCGCGCTCCAGCGCCTTGCTCAGCGCCGTTTCCCAGCCGAGCCAGGCCGGCAACATCAGGCGCGTCTGGGTCCAGCCGAAAATCCACGGAATGGCGCGCAGGCTTTCGATGCCGCCGGCGCGGCGCTTGGCCGGGCGGCTGCCCAACGGTAAGCGCCCCAACTCCTGCTCCGGGGTGGACTGGCGGAAATACTCGACGAACTGCGGATTTTCCCGCACCACGGCGCGGTAAGCCTTGACCCCATCGGCGGCCAGTTCGTCCATCAAATGGCGCCAGGCAGGCGTAGGAGGTGGTGGCGGCAGCAAGGTCGCTTCCAGCACCGCCGCCAGGTACAGATTGAGGTTTTGCTCCGCGATGTCCGGCAGGCCGAATTTGAAACGAATCATTTCCCCCTGCTCGGTGGTGCGGAAACGCCCCGCCACCGACCCCGGCGGCTGCGACAGAATCGCTGCGTGCGCCGGGCCGCCACCACGGCCCACGGTGCCGCCACGGCCGTGGAACAACAGCAGCTCCACTTGTTGCTCCCGGCAAATATCCACCAGACGCTCCTGCGCCCGATACTGCGCCCAGGCCGCCGCCGTAGTGCCGGCGTCCTTGGCCGAGTCGGAATAACCGATCATCACTTCCTGCGGCCCTTGCAGGCGCGAGCGATAACCCGGCAGCAACAACAGCTTTTCGATCACCGGGCCCGCGTTATCGAGGTCGGCGAGGGTTTCGAACAGCGGCACCACGCGCATCGGCCGCAACACGCCGGATTCCTTGAGCAGCAACTGCACGGCCAGCACGTCGGAAGCGGCGCCAGCCATGGAAATCACATACGAGCCGAGGGAAGCCCCCGGCGCGGCAGCGATTTCCCGGCACGTCGCCAGCACTTCGGCGGTGTCGGCAGACGGCTTGAAGTAGGCCGGCAGCAACGGCCGGCGATTGTTCAGTTCGCGCATCAGGAAGGCGATGCGCTCCTCTTCGTTCCAGTCCTCATAACGACCCAGGCCGAGGTAATCGGTGATTTCGGTCATGGCTGCGGTGTGGCGCGAGGAGTCCTGTCGCACATCGAGGCGCACCAGAAACAGCCCGAACGTCACCGCTCGGCGCAGGCAGTCGAGCAACGGGCCATCGGCGATAACGCCCATGCCGCATTCATGCAGCGAGTGGTAACACAGCTCCAACGGGTCCAGCAGGTCGCGGTTGTTTTGCAGCACATCGGCGGACGCCGGCGTGGTGGCCGTCAGGGAGGCCTGGGCCCAATTACGGGTTGCGCGCAGGCGCTCACGCAGCTGTTTGAGTACCGCGCGGTAAGGCTCGGCGCTGTCGCCAGCCTTGGCTTTCAGGGCGTCACTGGCCTGTTGCATCGACAATTCGGCGGCGAGGTGATCGACATCGCGCACATACAAATCGGCAGCCATCCAGCGAGCCAGCAACAATACTTCGCGGGTCACGGCGGCGGTGACGTTGGGGTTACCGTCACGGTCGCCGCCCATCCACGAGGCGAAGCGAATCGGTGCGGCCTCCAGCGGCAGATGCAGGCCAGTGGCGGCATGCAGGGCCTGGTCGGCTTTGCGCAAATAGTTGGGAATCGCCTGCCACAACGAATGCTCGATCACCGCAAAGCCCCACTTGGCTTCGTCTACAGGTGTCGGGCGGGTGCGGCGGATTTCTTCGGTGTGCCAGGCTTCGGCGATCAGGCGCTGCAAGGTGGTCTTGATCTGCTCGCGCTCGGCGCTGGTCAGGTCGCGATGATCCAGGGCCGCCAGTTGCGCGGCGATCGCGTCGTATTTCTGGATCAGTGTGCGTCGCGCCACTTCGGTGGGGTGCGCCGTCAATACCAGCTCGATGTCCACCCGCCCCAATTGCCGGGCCAGGGATTCGGCGTCATGCCCCGCAGCCAACAGGCGAGTGAGCAGCTCCGGCAACACCCGGGCCTCGAACGGCGCGGGTTGTGACTCTTCGCGGCGGTGAATCAGCTGATATTGCTCGGCGATATTGGCCAGGTTGAGGAACTGGTTGAACGCCCGCGCCACCGGCAGCAATTCGTCCTCGCTCAACTGGTTGAGGCTGGCGCTGAGTTCGGCATCCATCGAACCGCGACGGTCGGCCTTGGCGCCTTTGCGGATTTGCTCGATCTTGTCGATAAAGCCATCCCCGTACTGCTCGCGAATGGTGTTGCCCAATAGCTCACCCAACAGGTGAACGTCCTCGCGCAAGCGTGCATCAATATCGGTCATCAGCAGTTCTCCAGCGAAAATCCGGGCGGCTATGCTTTGATAATAGAGAGTGCCGTTGTAAAGCGGTTCTTACAAGTAAACCAGGGACTGCAAACCCCGAACGTTGCAGCTAGGCTCAACACCAAGCCGTACAGCGGCTTGCCACCGGCCACCGCCGGACACTCACCCGGCCTGCCATGAGCAGGTGCGTAATGAGGTCATTATGAAAATCCGCGAGCTTGCCAAGCACTGGGAAGAAAACGCCAAGGGTCGCCTGACCGACTCCGGCTACACGATTCGTCTGGACGTGGAAGCCGCCGCACGGCTGGCGGCGATTATCGATATGTACCCCAAACGGCACCCTGAAGAACTGCTCGGAGAATTGATCGGCGCCGCCCTGGAAGAGCTCGAAGCGAGCTTTCCGTATGTGAAAGGGTCAACGGTGGTCGCCACCGATGAAGAAGGCGATCCGCTGTACGAAGACGTCGGTCCAACCCCGCGTTTTCTCGCCTTGTCCCGTCGTCACTTGCACGATTTGTCGACCGAAAACGACAAGCCAAAACACTGATTTGCGCGTCTTGCTCCCCTTCCAGAAATACGTATTTCCTGGCCCGTGCAGGGCCGGAAATACCTCTGCGCACGACTAAAGTTCCCGATTTAGAGCCTTGTCCGTCAGGTCAAAGTTTTTTCGGGCGAAAGGCCATTTTCTCTGAACTTTTAAAAAACGCCTCGGGTCAACCCAGTAACCACGCCTGGGACGGCCGTTTCAAAATGCTCTGGAAATCGAAGGTTGCGGCTCCTTGCCCAGGATGGATTCAGATGTATTTCAGGAGTTATCCAACGGAGTTGAAACCATGAAGACCAGCACTGCTTCATCCTCGTCCACCCACCTGCGCGGTCTCAAACTGGCGGCCCTGGCCATCGGCAGCAGTTTGGTTCTGGCCGGATGCGCCGGCAACCCGCCCACCGAGCAATACGCCGTGACTCAATCGACCGTGAACAGTGCCGTCAGCGCCGGAGGCACCGAATTCGCCGCGGTGGAAATGAAGTCCGCTCAGGACAAGCTCAAACAAGCCGAAATCGCCATGCACGACAAAAAGTATGACGAAGCCAAAATGCTCGCCGAACAGGCCGAGTGGGACGCCCGAGTGGCAGAACGCAAAGCCCAGGCGATGAAAGCCGAACAGGCTGTAAAGGACTCACAGAAAGGTGTTCAGGAACTGCGTCAGGAAAGTCAGCGCACCGTGCAGTGAGCGCGCATCCCGATTTTCAGGCCTGACACTTTTATCGATAGAAAGGACGAACCACCATGCGCAAACAACTGATGATACCCGCCCTCCTGGCCGCAAGCATTGCACTGGCTGCCTGCGCCACACCGCCCAACACCAACCTGGAGCAAGCCCGCACCAACTACGCCGGCCTGCAAGCCAACCCGCAAGCCAGCAAAGTCGCGGCACTGGAAACCAAAGACGCCAGCGATTACCTGGACAAGGCCGACAAGGCTTACCAGGACAAGGAAGACCAGAACAAGGTCGACCAACTGGCTTACCTGACCAACCAGCGCGTTGAAGTGGCCAAGCAGACCATCGCCCTGCGCACCGCGGAAAACAACCTGAAGAACGCCGCGGCTCAGCGAGCCCAGGCGCGTCTGGATGCCCGCGACCAGCAGATCAAACAATTGCAGGCCAGCCTCAACGCCAAACAGACCGATCGCGGCACGCTGGTAACGTTCGGTGACGTACTATTCGCCACCAACAAGGCCGACCTGAAACCCAGCGGCTTGGTGAACATCAACAAACTGGCGCAGTTCCTTCAGGAAAACCCCGACCGTAAAGTGATTGTCGAAGGCTACACCGACAGCACCGGCGCGGCGTCGTACAACCAGTCGCTGTCCGAGCGGCGCGCGACCTCGGTGCAAGTGGCCCTGATCAAGATGGGTGTCGACCCGGCGCGCATCGTGGTCCAGGGTTATGGCAAGGAATACCCGGTGGCCGAAAACACCAGCGTCTCCGGCCGTGCGATGAACCGTCGGGTGGAAGTGACCATTTCCAACGACAACCAGCCGGTGATACCGCGTTCGGCTGTCAGCTCGAACTAAGTTTCACCTGCTGAAACACAAAAGCCCCGCCTGATCGGATCAGGCGGGGCTTCTTATTGATCGAACACTTGTCTTGGGGCCAAGCAACCCTGTGGCGAGGGGGCTTGCCCCCGTTCGGCTGCGAAGCAGTCGTGAAACCATCCCGCAAGGTGTACCTGACAAAACGCGAATGCAGGTTTTAGGGCCGCTTCGCGACCCAACGGGGGCAAGCCCCCTCGCCACAAGGGTTCATCATTGCCAATGGAGGTGGGATTTTACTGTTCGAGTTTTTGCGGGGTTTCCTGGCCCATGCAGCGCACGGCTTTTTTCTTGTTGTTGACCAGTACGCCGGTCAGGCCTTTCTGTTCGGTATCAAACATCACCAGTACGCCATCGATGCACTGCGCCACTTGCGCAGCCGGTTCCAGGGAGATTTTGTAGTCTTCGCCCGGCACGGTCTTGAGCATGGTGAAGTCGCTGAGCAGCAACGCATCCTCAGGTTTGGCGAAGTGCAGGTAGCCGTACCACCACAGGGCCCCGACGGTGCCGAGGATGCTGCAAATACCGGTGATGATCAGCGGGATGGCGTTACGTTCTTCACTCATTGCGGACTCTCTGGTGGTTCATCTTCAGAATTCGGGGGTGCCGGGTAATTCGGAATTTCACCCAGGCGGCGCAGGCCGTTGAAATGCTGCGGGTCTTCGAGGTAACGCAGCATGACTTTTCGCCAGACCGGGTCGGCGAAGGTTTGCACATGACCGCCCCGGGTCAGTTGCAGCACTCGCGGCGGCGGCGCAGCTTGATACAGTCGGATGCCGTTGGAAAGGGGCACCAGCTGATCATCGATACTGTGATAGATCAGTTTCGGTACACCATTGAGCTGCGTCATGGAACGGATCGCGCTATCGCCATCCGGCACCAGCCAGGACAACGGCACCTGGAACGGCCAGGTCATCCAGGAGGTGCTGAGGGCGAAACGCCCGACATCGCGGTAGCTGGCAGGCACGCCATCGAGCACGAAAGCCTTGAGTTGCCGCTGGCGCTCGGGATGCTGGGCCAGGTAATGCACGGCCATCGAACCGCCAAGGCTCTGACCGAGAAGGATCAACGGCTTGCCCTTGACCTCCGGCGCCTGGTCGAGCCATGTGAAGGCGGCGTCGATGTCCTGATAAATCTCCGGCAACGCCGGCTTACCTTCGGACAATCCGTACCCGCGATAGTCCACCAGCAACACCTGATAGCCCTGCTTCGGCAACCACCAGCTCGCACCCAGATGCCACGCCAGGTTGCCGCCGTTACCGTGCAGATGCAGCACAGTGCCTTTGACTTCGACGCCTTTTTTCGCCGGCAGCCACCAGCCATGCAGCTTGAGGCCGTCGGCAGTGGTCAGGGTGACGTCGCGATAGTCGAGCTTGGCTTTTTCCGGGGTGAACGGCTGGCCGGGCTCGGGGTAGAACAGCAAAGAGCTGCAACCGCCGAGGGCCAGGAGCAGGCAGAAGATGCCGAGGATTCTCATCCGGTGAAGCCTCAATGTGGGTGATCGTTCCCATGCTCCGCGTGGGAGTGCATACCGTGACGCTCTGCGTCACAGTGGACGCGAAGCGTCCATGGCGGCATTCCCAAGCAGAGCGTGGGAATGATCTGAATCAAAGGATATTGGAGTAATCCGCTTCGATCCGGTCCAGGCTCAGGTGGTTGAGGAAGTTGGAGAAGCACATCCACGCCGACAACGCGTTCATGTCGCGGAACTGCTCGGGCAGGTACTTGGGCGGCACCACCAGGCCTTCGTCCACCAATTGGCGCAAGGTCCGCATGTCCTCCAGCGTAGTCTTGCCGCAGAACAACAGCGGTATCTGCTCCAGCTTGCCTTTGCGCACGGCCAACTGAATGTAGTTGTAAATCATGATAAAGCCCTTGAGGTAGGACAAGTCTTTGGTAAATGGCAGACCATTCGGCACCGAGCCGCGGAACACCCGACTGGCATTGCCGTAGCTTTCGGCCATTTCAAAGCCCTGAGCCCGGAAGAACTCAAAGATCTGCAAGAAGTCCGCGCCCTCCTCCACCATATGAATGGCGCGGGTGCGGTTGGTCAGTTTGCGCAAGCGGCTCGGGTAGGAGGCGAAGGTGATGATTTCCATCAGGATCGCCAGGCCCTCCTGAGTCACGGTGGACGACGGCGGGCCCTTGGACAGGAACGTACAGATCGGCTGATTCAGGCCGTTGAGGGTGGTGCCCACATGCACCAGCCCTTCATGGACTTCCAGCGCACGCACGTCGCGATTGTTGAACATCGCGTCGGTGCGGATCTTGATGTAGTCGGCGCCGGCCGCCGCGTCGGCGACGATCCCGTCGGACTCGAACACCCGGATGGTTTCCTCGTTTTCGCCAAACACCTTGTTCAACCGATGTTGCAGCAGGTCGACGGCTTCCTTGGCGGTGAGGACTTTCGGTTCGTCCTTGAGGTCGCCACGGCCGTCGATGTTGTTCAGGTAATCGGAGAGCATCAGCCCCAGGTCGGCCAGGGTCGGGTCGCCGGCGTGAAACGCATCGGAGGCCGCGCCGTACAATTCCTGGGAAATCAGCCCGAAATCCTCGGTGCCGCGCGCTTCAAGCATGCGCACCACCATGCGGTATTCCTTGCACATGCGGCGCATGATCTGCCCGACCGGGTTGAACTGGCCAAGTTGCCGAGTGATGTCGCGCTCGATGTTCTGGAACTCCAGCTTCACTTTGCTGGAGTCGAACGACAGCGGTCGATTGAGGTAGTAGTCGCGGTCCACGGCCGGCATTTCCTTGCCCTTGCCCTTGAGGAACCCCTTGCGAATACTGTCATCCCACTTGACCGCATCCAGAATGCGAATCGGCGTCTGCGCCAGCACTATGCGATCGGACAACATGCGTATCGTCTGCTGGTATTCGTCCACCCGAGACTCCTGTAGTAAAGCTGTTACGTGCTGGGTTTATTTGGTTTTGGCCAGGCGCTGATAGCGTACCGCTTCGACGAAGACATCGGAATTGGCCGGGTCGTCGAGGTAGGCGAATACCTGATCCAGGCTGTTGTTGATCAACACCCCATCGCCATCTTCAGTCTGAAAGCCTTCGCCACTGAGGGCTTCTTGCCCCATGGCCTGTCTGATCTGCTCAAGGTCGAGGTTGTAGACCACCAGTTCGTGCTTATCGTTGAGCTCGAAACCGGCGATGGTGAAATGCCCGCCGAACTGCGCCGGCACCTTCGCCGACAGATACCAGCGATTGCCATGGCGCGACACCGTGAAAGGATAGGCTTCGCGCTCATGGGGTTTGGCCTTGAAGTAGCTGACCGCCTGGTAGTGATTGTCGCCGACGCGTGTCAGTTCCAGGTTCATCGGCTCGCCCCAGGCATTGGTGCTGGCCCATTTGCCGAGCAACCCTTTGGGCGCGGACTCGCTGGCGGGCAGCGACTCCTTGAAGGTCACCAGGCAGCCACTGAGCAGCAGGAACGACAAGGCGATCACCACGACACGCCAGGCTTTCATTCAACACTCCCTATCGACACACGATGCCCCCTACTGGCCACTCTCCCACAGGGTTGAGTCCCACAAGGGGTTACACCGACGCCAGTACCAGGTGCATGTAGCGGGTCAGGATGCCGAGCATTTCCTCTTCGGCAACAGGCTCGGCATCGTTGAGCAGGCCCTGATATTCCATCCGTCCGACAATCGCCGTCAACACTTTGGCATCTTGTTGTGGCTCGCGGGAACCCAATACTTCGAAAAGCTGGCAGGTGCCCTGCAAGAGAATTTGTTGATGGGAACGCACCAACAACGCCAGACGCGGGTTGAGCAACGCTTCCTGACGGAAGGCTTGCTCGGCCATCAGGTGCTCGCGGCGATTGATCAATTGCCGATGAACATAGTCAGCCATCAGCCGTGCGATATCGTCCGCCAGCTGTGAGCGCGACTCGGCGGTGCCATCACCGCTGACAACCATCTCGCGCAACAGGCCTTCGTTGCTGGCCCACAACCGGGCCATGTATGCCGCGCTGCGCTCCACGTATTGGGCGAAGGTATCGGTGAGCAGGTCATCGATGTCCTTGAAATAGTAAGTGGTGGCCGACAGCGGCACACAGGCCTCGGCTGCCACCGCACGGTGCCGCACGGCCCGCACGCCATCGCGCACGACAATGCGCATCGCCGCGTCGAGAATGTCCTGTCGACGCTGTTCGCTGCCCTGTCGGCTGGCCTTGCGGCCCTGGTACTGAACACTTTCAGCGACCGCAGTGGCGATATCCGCTGCACCTTCTTGAGCAATTGCACGATTCACGACAGGTATTCCTCTCTAACGTCAAAAGTAACCAATTGATACGTTTGTACCAGACAGGCAATAAAAAGCCGCCTGTTTTAGGCGGCTTTTTAATTGAAACATTTACGCTTGCGGGCGCATGTGCGGGAACAGGATCACGTCGCGAATCGACGGTGAGTTGGTCAGCAACATCACCAGACGGTCGATGCCGATCCCTTCACCGGCGGTCGGCGGCATGCCGTACTCCAGCGCACGAACGAAGTCGGCGTCGTAGTGCATGGCTTCATCGTCGCCAGCGTCCTTGTCGGCCACCTGTGCCATGAAGCGCTCAGCCTGGTCTTCCGCGTCGTTCAACTCGGAGTAGGCGTTGGCGATTTCACGGCCGCCGATGAACAGTTCGAAACGGTCGGTGACGTTCGGGTTCTCGTCGTTACGACGGGCCAGCGGCGACACTTCGAACGGGTACTGGGTAATGAAGTGCGGCTGTTCCAGCTTGTGCTCGACCAGTTCTTCGAAAATCATCACCTGCAGTTTGCCCAGGCCTTCGAAACCGAGCACCTTGGCGCCGGCCTTCTTGGCGATGGCGCGGGCCTTGTCGATGTCGTTCAGGTCGGCAGCGGTCAGTTCAGGGTTGTACTTGAGGATCGAGTCGAACACCGACAGGCGCACGAACGGCTCGCCGAAGTGGAACACCTTGTCGCCGTAAGGCACGTCGGTGCTGCCCAGAACCAGCTGCGCCAGTTCGCGGAACAGTTCCTCGGTCAGGTCCATGTTGTCTTCGTAGTCAGCGTGGGCCTGGTAGAACTCGAGCATGGTGAACTCGGGGTTGTGCCGGGTCGAAACGCCTTCGTTACGGAAGTTGCGGTTGATTTCGAAGACTTTTTCAAACCCGCCAACAACAAGCCGCTTGAGGTACAGCTCCGGCGCAATGCGCAAGAACATCTGCATGTCCAGCGCGTTGTGGTGAGTTTCGAACGGCTTGGCCGCCGCACCGCCCGGAATGGTTTGCAGCATCGGCGTTTCGACTTCCAGGAAGTCACGCTTCATCAGGAAGCTGCGGATGTGCGCAATCACTTGCGAACGCACGCGGAAGGTCTGGCGCACGTCTTCGTTGACGATCAGGTCGACGTAACGCTGGCGGTAGCGCTGCTCGGTGTCGGACAGGCCGTGGTGCTTGTCTGGCAGCGGGCGCAGGGATTTGGTCAGCAGGCGCACGTTGGTCATTTCAACGTACAGGTCGCCCTTGCCGGAACGGGCCAGGGTGCCTTCGGCGGCAATGATGTCGCCCAGGTCCCAGGTTTTCACCGCGGCCAGGGTCTCTTCGGACAGGGTTTTACGGTTGACGTAAACCTGGATGCGCCCGGACATGTCCTGAATCACCATGAACGAGCCACGGTTGAGCATGAGACGACCGGCAACCTTGACCGGGATCGCAGCCTCTGCCAGCTCTTCCTTGGTCTTGTCCGCGTACTTCTTCTGCAAGTCTTCGCAGTAGGCGTCGCGGCGGAAGTCGTTGGGGAAGGCCTGGCCCTTGGCGCGCTCGGCAGCAAGCTTTTCCTTGCGCAGGGCGATCAGGGAGTTTTCTTCCTGTTGCAGGGCTTGCGGGTCGAGTTGTAGGTCGCTCATGTCTTTAAATATTCCATCAGGTTCGTTGCCCCGGCCTTCGGCCGGGGATCGCTGGCAAGCCAGCTCCTACAGGGATCGCGCTGTATCAGGCGATCCTGTATTGCACGTCTTACAGCCCTTGTTTCAGGCTCGCCACCAGGTATTCGTCGATGTCGCCGTCGAGCACCTTGTCGCAGTCGCTGCGTTCGATGTTGGTGCGCAGATCCTTGATCCGCGAGGCATCGAGCACGTACGAACGGATCTGGTGACCCCAGCCGATGTCCGACTTGGTGTCTTCCAGGGCCTGGGAGGCGGCGTTGCGTTTCTGCACTTCCTGCTCGTACAAGCGCGCCCGCAACATTTTCATCGCGGTGTCTTTGTTGGCGTGCTGGGAGCGTTCGTTCTGGCAGCTGACCACGGTGTTGGTCGGTACGTGAGTAATCCGTACGGCCGAGTCGGTGGTGTTTACGTGCTGACCACCGGCACCGGAGGAGCGGTAGGTGTCGATGCGCAGGTCCGACGGGTTGATGTCGATTTCGATGTTGTCATCGATTTCCGGCGACACGAACACGGCCGAGAACGAGGTGTGACGACGGTTGCCGGAGTCGAACGGGCTCTTGCGCACCAGACGGTGCACGCCGATTTCGGTACGCAGCCAGCCAAAGGCGTATTCACCCTTGATGTGCACGGTCGCGCCTTTGATACCGGCGACTTCACCGGCCGACAATTCCATGATGGTCGCGTCGAAACCCCGTTTATCCGCCCAGCGCAGGTACATGCGCAGCAGGATGTTGGCCCAGTCCTGGGCCTCGGTACCGCCGGAGCCGGCCTGGATGTCCAGGTAGGCGTTGTTCTGGTCCATCTCGCCGCTGAACATGCGACGGAATTCGAGCTTCTCGAGGGCTTCGCGCAGGCGCTCCACTTCAAGGGCTACGTCGTCGACGGCGGCCTGGTCTTCTTCCTCGGCAGACATCAACAGCAGGTCCTTGGCATCGGCCAGACCGCTGGACATTTCATCGAGGGTTTCTACGATCTGGGCCAGCGCAGAGCGCTCGCGACCCAGGTTCTGAGCGTACTCAGGGTTGTTCCAGACACTCGGATCTTCAAGCTCGCGATTGACTTCGGTCAGACGCTCATGCTTTTGATCGTAGTCAAAGATACCCCCGAATAGTTTCGGAGCGCTCGGACAGGTCCTTGATACTGTTAAGGATCGGGTTGATTTCCATGGCGGGCAGCACTCGTTGGCGAACTTTTGAAAGCCGGCGAGTATAACGTAATCACGCTGTCAAGGCAGCCCGCCTGGCGGCTTTAGGGGCGAATGGTTTACGGAATAACGCGGGGGGCCCGTAGCAGCTGCCGAGCCCGCGAGGCTGCGTTCGGCGGCGCAGCCGTCGTAAAGTCAGACAACGCGGTCATTCAGGCAAACCGCATACACAGGACTTGCGAGGACTTCGTCCTCGAACGCAGCCTCGCGGGCTCGGCAGCTGCTACAGCGCTACAGTCAGCGGGTTACTCAATTCCCACCTGATTGCGCCCATTGTTCTTCGCCAGGTACAGCCCCTTGTCCGCCGCCAAGATCAATTGCCGGCAGTCGCTGCCCGGCTGCGGGATCACGGTCGACAGGCCGATGCTGATGGTCAGGCACGAACCTTCGGTCGGGAAAACGTGCGGGATCTTCAATCCGACCACGGTCTGGCGCAGTTTTTCCGCCACCAGCCGCGCACCGCCCGGCGAGGTGTTGGGCAAGACCAGGACGAACTCTTCGCCGCCGTAACGGGCCGGCAGGTCCGATGGCCTGGCACTGGCGTCGCGAATGGCCGTGGCGACTTTGCGCAGGGCTTCATCGCCTTCGAGGTGGCCAAAACTGTCGTTGTAGGACTTGAAATAGTCGACATCGATCATCAGCAACGACAATTGCGTCTGGTCACGCAACGAACGCCGCCACTCCAGTTCCAGGTATTCGTCGAAGTGCCGACGGTTCGACAGCCCGGTCAGGCCGTCGGAGTTCATCAAGCGTTGCAGCACCAGGTTGGTGTCGAGCAACTGTTGCTGGCTGACCCGCAACGCACGGTACGCCGCGTCACGCTGCAGCAGGGTCATGTAGGAGCGTGAGTGATAGCGGATGCGCGCCACCAGTTCGATGTTGTCCGGCAGCTTGACCAGGTAATCGTTGGCCCCGGCGGCAAACGCCGCGCTCTTGATCAGCGGGTCTTCCTTGGTCGACAGGACAATGATCGGAATGTCCTTGGTCGCCGGGTGATTACGGTATTCGCGCACCAGGCTCAGGCCGTCCAGGCCGGGCATGACCAGATCCTGAAGGATCACCGTCGGCTTGATGCGGATCGCCTGGGCGATGGCCTGGTGCGGGTCGGCGCAGAAGTGGAAGTCGATGTTTTCTTCGTTCGACAGACCACGGCGCACCGCCTCGCCGATCATCGCCTGATCGTCCACCAACAACACCATGGCGGCGTTTTCGTCGGTTTTGAAGTCATCGAGCTGTAATTCATTCATGTGCGGTCACCTGAGTACTGCTTGGGCCACGATTGCTGCTAATGATAGTCATTTTTGGAAAATCTCCAGCAAACGTGGCGCTATCTTGTCCAGCGGGCGGATTTCCACGGCAGCGTCGATGGCTGCGGCCGCCTTGGGCATTCCGTACACGGCACTGCTGTTCTGGTCCTGAGCGATGGTCAGGTAGCCCTGTCGGCGCATGAGTTTAAGCCCCTGGGCGCCGTCACGCCCCATACCGGTCAGTAGAACGCCCACGGCATCACCGCTCCAGTAATTGGCCACACTCTCGAAAAACACATCGATCGACGGCCGATAGATCTCGTTGACCGGTTCGGCGGTGTAGGCCAGCGTGCCGTTTTTCAGCAAGCGGATATGGTGATTGGTACCGGCCAGCAGGATCGTGCCGCTTTGCGGCGGTTCGCCTTCCTGGGCCAGGCGCACGTCCAGGCCGCTGGCGCTGGCCAGCCATTCGGCCATGCCGGCGGCGAACACCTGATCCACATGCTGGACCAGCACGATGGCCGCCGAAAAATCCCGGGGCAGGCCCTTGAGCAGCACTTCCAGCGCCGCCGGCCCGCCAGCGGATGAACCGATCGCCACCAGGTGCTGGCGCGAGGCCGAGTTGCGGTGCGGGCTCGGTGCCGATCGCTCCCGATTGCTGTGGTCACCGATCAACCAGCCAATGTTGAGGATCTTGCGCAGCAGCGGCGCAGCGGCTTCCTGAGGGTTACCAGCGCCCAGCGCCGGGGTATCGACCACATCCAGCGCGCCGTAGCCCATGGCTTCGAACACCCGGTGCACGTTCTGCTGACGGTCGACGGTGACGATGACGATCGCACACGGGGTCTCGGCCATGATCCGCCGGGTCGCTTCCACGCCGTCCATCAACGGCATGATCAAGTCCATCAGGATCAGATCCGGGGTGTATTCGGTGCAACGTTGCACCGCCTCGGCCCCGTTGCTGGCAACCCAGACCACCTCGTGCGCCGGTTCGAACGCCAGGGCGCGGCGTAAAGCCTCTACCGCCATGGGCATATCGTTGACGATGGCGATTTTCATGCTCGCGCCCCTCCAATGAGCTCAACGACTGCATCCAGTAAGGCGTCATCATGAAAACTGGCCTTGGCTAGATAATAGTCGGCGCCGGCGTCCAGTCCACGACGACGGTCTTCTTCGCGGTCCTTGTAGGACACCACCATCACCGGCAGCGATTGCAGGCGATTGTCGCGACGCAATAAAGACACCAGCTCGATGCCGTCCATGCGCGGCATGTCGATGTCGGTGATCAGCAGATCGAAATCCTCCGAACGCAGGGCATTCCAGCCATCCATACCGTCCACCGCCACGGCGACGTCGTAGCCGCGATTGAGCAGCAACTTGCGCTGCAACTCACGAACGGTCAGCGAATCGTCCACCACCAGAATCCGTTTGCGCGCGGCCTCAACGGCCTGATTGGCGTGCCGGGCAATGCGCTCCAGACGCCCGGTATTGAGCAATTTGTCCACCGAACGCAGCATGTCTTCGACGTCGACGATCAGCACCACCGAGCCATCGTCGAGCAAAGCCCCGGCGGAAATGTCCTGTACCTTGCCCAGACGCTCGTCCAGCGGCAGCACCACCAGCGTCCGCTCGCCGATAAACCGCTCGACCGCCACCCCGTAGATCGCCTCGCGCTCGCGCATGACCACGACTTTGAGGGTCTGCGCGCTGTTCTGGCTCGCCGGCCGATGCAACAGCTGACTGGCGGCGACCAGCCCGACATGCCGGCCTTCGTACCAAAAGTGCTGCCGGCCTTCGACCTGCACGATGTCTTCCGGCTCCAGGTCGCACATGCGCTCGATGTGCGCCAGCGGGAAGGCATACGCCTCGTCACCGACTTCCACCACCAGACTGCGCACCACCGACAGCGTCTGCGGCACTTCAAGATGGAAACGACTGCCCGCGCCCGCCGTCTGCTCCAGCACCACGGCGCCGCGCAACTGCCGGACCATGTGCTGAACCGCATCCAGCCCGACGCCGCGCCCGGACACTTCGGTGACCGTGTCCCGCAGGCTGAAACCCGGCAGAAACAGGAACGTCAGCAGCTCTTCTTCGCTCAACTGCGCGGCAGTCTCGGCTGGGGATAACTGCCGCTCGACGATCGTGCGGCGGACCTTTTCCAGGTCGACGCCATTGCCATCATCGCTCAGCTCCAGCACCAGCAGACCGGCCTGATGGGAGGCTCGCAAACGGATCACGCCTTCCTCCGGCTTGCCCGCCAAGCGTCGCTGTTCCGGGGTTTCGATGCCATGATCCACCGCATTGCGCAGCAGGTGTGTCAGCGGCGCTTCGAGCTTTTCCAGTACGTCTCGGTCGACTTGGGTCTTGTCGCCCTCGATCTCCAGCCGCACCTGTTTGCCAAGGTCGCGCCCAAGATCGCGGACCATGCGTACTTGACCGCTCAGCACGTCGGCGAACGGCCGCATGCGACAGGCCAGCGCGGTGTCATACAACACTTGTGCGCGCTGACTGGCGTGCCAGGCGAACTCGTCCAGTTCGGCGTTTTTTTCCACCAGCAATTGCTGGGACTCGGCCAGCAATCGGCGGGCATCGCCCAAGGCTTCCTGGGCTTCGAGGCTCAAGGCATGGTCCTTGAGATGAACGTTGAGGCTTTCCAGCGCCCGCAGGCCATTGCTCTGCATGCGTTTAAGGCGCTGCATGGTGGCCAGGTGCGGCTTGAGGCGCTGGGTTTCCACCAGGGATTTACTCGACAGGTCGAGCAGGCTGTTCAAGCGCTCGGCCGTGACACGCAATACGCGCTCGCCAGTGTCGGTGGCGCGCCTGGTCTTGGACGCAGGCTCGGCGGGCTCTGCCTGAGGTGTTTCAATGAGTGTTTCGACGGGTGTTTCGGCGGCACGAACGGGCGGCTCGACCCTGGGTGTCGACGGTTCGAGCTGAGGTTCTGCCATCGGCAGCGCGATGGGAACAGTCGCCATGTGCTCAAGCAGCCGTCCCATCAAAACAACGTAAGCGTCGATATCCGCAGGCGCCGGAGCATTGTTCGGCGTCGCAATCCGCATCAGCAGATCGGTGCCCTGCAACAGCGCATCAATGTGTTCGGGTCGCAGGTACAGGCGCCCTTCCTGGGCGCTGACCAGGTAATCCTCCATCACGTGGGCGACGCTGACCCCGGCATCGACGCCTACAATCCGCGCCGCGCCCTTGAGCGAATGGGCCGCGCGCATGCACGACTCGAGGTAATCGGCCTGGGTCGGATCACGCTCCAGCGCCAGCAGACCGGCGCTCAGCACCAGGGTCTGGGCCTCGGCTTCCAGGCTGAACAGCTCCAGCAAGGAGGCGTCACGCATTTGGTCGGGGGTCATGTGAGGCTCCGGGTCACGGCAGACAGCAGCTGCTCTTCATCCAGCCAACGCAGGCTGCGACCTTTGAATGGCAAGACTCCGCGGGTGTATTTGGCGCTGGCCTGGGTGCCGGACTGGGACGCGGCATCGAGAATGCGCTCGTCGATGGCGTGAATCCCGTCCACTTCGTCCACCGGCACCACCACCGGCCCGCCGTGGGCGGCGATGATCAGCATCCGCGGCGTTACCCGCGCGCCGGGCGCCACGCTACTGGTGTCGTCGAGCCCCAACAGCTCCACCAAAGACAGGCACGCCACCAAGGCACCGCGCACATTCGCCACGCCGAGCAATGCCCGGGAGCGCTGGTGCGGCAAGGAATGGATCGCTTGCAGCGGCGCCACTTCGACCAGGCTGCGAGTGGCCAGGCCCAGCCACTCTTCGCCGAGGCGAAACATCAGCAGCGAGCGGGTTTTCACCTCACTCTCGGCCACCGTGGAGATTTGCCCACGGTCGCCCTGCGACAAGGCGTAGCGGTCGAGCAAGCGCGTGGCGGCAGCCGAATACACCGCGCAATTGCGGCAATGAATGTGCTCGCTCAGCAGCGGACAGGACTGGTCGCCGTGGATACCGATGCGGTTCCAGCAGTCGTCGATGGCCTGGGCATCTTCATGGGTGACGCTCAAGGTGTCGGAGGCGTTCATCGTTTACGCTCACTGTCAGCGGCGCGCTCGCTGCGGGCGGCGCGGGCCTGCAATCGTCTGGCACCCGCCGTGTCACCCTGGGATTGCAACAAGGCAGCCAGGTGCATCAACGCGTCGGGGTGTTGCGGTTCGAGGTACAACGCCTTGCGATAAAAACCCTGGGCCTCCAGGGCACTGCCGGCGACATCGCTGAGCAGCCCCAGCCAATAGAACACTTGGGCCACCGGTTCGTGACTGCGCAAATAACTTTCGCACGCGGTGCGGGCCTCGGCACTTTTGCCTTCATTGGCCAGCGCGGCGATATTCGCCAACAGCGTGGCGGCGTCCGAAGGGGTGGCCGAAGGGGTGGCGGCAGCCTGAGGTATCGGCACGACTGTCGCAAAAGGCCGACTGCGCACAGGCGGCGGAGTCACGCTGCGCAACGGTTGCTGCACTGGCAGCGACATCGGCGTGAAAGTCGCAGGCGGCTCGAGCGCGCTCTGGCGACTGAAGGCAAACGACTGCGGGATACCGATCGAGCGCATGCTGAAACGGCCGAGCAGACTGCCCTCGGCCGGGCCGATAAATAGCACGCCATCGACGTGAGTCAGGCGCTTGAGCACTTCGAACACTTGCTGCTGGGTCGGCTGGTCGAAATAAATCAGCAGGTTGCGACAGAACACGAAGTCATAGGGCGGCTCGTTGACCAGCAAGGTCGGATCCAGCAGGTTACCGACCTGTAAACGCACCTGTTCGAGCACGCGCCCGCTGAGGCGATAGTTATCGTGTTCAGCGGTGAAGTGGCGCTCGCGAAACTCGAGGTCCTGGCCACGAAACGAATTTTTGCCGTACAGCGCGAGCCTGGCCTTTTCCACCGACAGCGGGCTGACGTCCATGCCGTCGACCTTGAACTGGTGCGGCGCCAGCCCCGCATCAAGCAATGCCATGGCGATCGAGTACGGTTCTTCGCCGGTAGAACACGGCAAGCTGAGAATCCGCAGGGCGCGCATGTTGTTGATCGCCGCCAGCCGCTTGGCCGCCAGCTTCGCCAGCGTGGCGAAGGATTCCGGGTAACGGAAAAACCAGGTTTCGGGGACGATCACCGCTTCGATCAGCGCCTGCTGTTCGTCGCGCGAGCCCAGCAAAGTGTGCCAGTACTCATCGGCCGTCCGCGCCCGAACCGCCGTAATGCGCTGGCGCACCGCGCGCTCAATGATCGCCGGGCCGACCGAGCCGACATCCAGGCCGATACGCTCCTTGAGAAAATCGAAAAACCGTTGATCGCTGCTCATCCCTGCTCCTCAAACTGCGCCAGGTCCAGCGGCGGCGAGGGAAACAATAAGGCGCGAACCTGTGCATCCAGTAAATCGGCAACCCGCACCCATTGCAGCAGCCCCTGGGCATCTTCGCGCACCGGGCCGAGGTACGGCGCCTGGCGATTGTCCAGGCCATAAGGCTGAAAGTCCGCCGGGTTGCAGCGCAACGTGTCGGTGACCTGCTCCAGAATCAGCCCGAGCAATTGCGCAGGCGTTGCCTCATCCGGCCGATAGTGCACCAACACCAGCCGCGTGCTGGTGCGGGCCTGGGCCGGTTGGCCAAACGTCAGCGCGCTGAGGTCGATCACCGGCACCACCGCGCCGCGATAGGCGAACACCCCCGCCACCCAGTCTGGCGCCCGGGGAATGGGTTTCAACGGCAGTTGCGGCAGCACTTCGGCCACCTCGATGGCCTGCAAGGCGTAGCGCTCGTTGCCGATGCGGAACACCAGAAACAACGACTGCTTCGCCGGCATCGCCACGCCGCGCCTGGCCGTAAGTTCGCTCATCAGACTTTGAATCGCGAGACACCGCCACGCAGCCCCACGGCCACCTGGCTCAGTTCGTCGATGGCGAAACTGGCCTGGCGCAGGGACTCAACCGTCTGGCTGCTGGCATCGCCCAATTGCACCAGCGCGTGGTTGATCTGCTCGGCGCCGGTGGCCTGGGCCTGCATGCCTTCGTTGACCATCAACACCCGTGGCGCCAGCGCCTGGACCTGATGAATGATCTGCGACAGCTGCTCGCCCACCTGCTGCACCTCGGACATGCCGCGGCGCACTTCCTCAGAGAACTTGTCCATGCCCATGACCCCGGCCGACACCGCCGACTGGATCTCGCGCACCATCTGCTCGATGTCGTAGGTGGCCACGGCGGTCTGGTCTGCCAGACGTCGCACTTCGGTGGCGACCACGGCAAACCCGCGACCATACTCGCCGGCCTTCTCGGCTTCGATCGCGGCGTTCAGGGACAACAGGTTGGTCTGGTCGGCGACTTTGACGATGGTCACCACCACCTGGTTAATGTTGCCGGCCTTCTCGTTGAGGATCGCCAGCTTGGCGTTCACCAGATCTGCCGCGCCCATCACCGAGTGCATGGTGTCTTCCATGCGCGCCAGGCCTTGCTGACCAGAACCGGCCAGCACCGAAGCCTGGTCGGCGGCGGTGGAGACTTCGGTCATGGTGCGCACCAGGTCGCGCGAGGTGGCGGCAATTTCACGGGATGTCGCACCGATTTCGGTGGTGGTGGCCGCGGTTTCGGTGGCGGTGGCCTGTTGCTGCTTGGAGGTCGCGGCGATTTCGGTGACCGACGTGGTGACCTGCACCGAGGAGCGCTGGGCCTGGGATACCAACGAGGTGAGCTCGGTCATCATGTCGTTGAACCCGGTTTCCACCGCGCCGAACTCGTCCTTGCGATCCAGATTCAGGCGACTGCTGAGATCGCCGGTGCGCATGACTTCGAGGATATCCACAATGCGATTCATCGGCGCCATGATCGCGCGCATCAGCAGCAGGCCGCAGAGGCCGGCGGCGATGATTGCCACCAGCAAAGAGACGCCCATGCTGATTTTGGCGGCCGTCACCGCGTCACTGATGGCCAGCGTGGATTGTTCAGCCAGGGCGTGATTATTTTCAAGAAGGCTGTTCAATTGCATGCGCCCATTGACCCAGGCCGGCGTCAGTTTTTGCTCCAGGGCAAGCACCGCCTGGTCGTACTCTTTGCGCTGATAGAGATCGATAACGTTGTTCATCTCTTTGTTGTAGAGCTGATGACGCACTTCGAACTCCTCGAACAGAGCCCGATCGTCCTCCGTGAAAATGGTTTTACGGTAGTTGGCTATTTGCTCGTTCAAGCGCTCTTCGAAACTTTTGTACATGGTCTGGTCGGCGACGGTCATTTCGCGATGCCCGGAAAGGCCGACAAGCTGTTGGGTGAGGTTAAAACTGTCGACCCACGCACCGCGGATCATCGAACTGTAATACACCCCCGGGACCGCATCGGTGCGAACCGATTCTGCGCCGGCGTCGATCTTCATCAGCCGAGAAAAAGACACCACAACCATCAGCAGCATGATTGCGATAATTACCGCAAAGCTCGCCAAAATGCGTTGGCGCAACGTCCAGTTCTTCACAGTCAGTCCTCGGTGCGGGTCAAATTGCGGGGGAGTATAGCTGAGGGCGGTGTTTCATTAATCAGACGCTGAGCATCGTTTCTCATCCCGCCAATAAAAAGCCGGGATTCGGCAGAAACATCACATCCTGCATTGGAAATTTGTCGACCGTGACATCGGGCACTAGTCTGGATAAACCCATGACACAGCCCGGCCTCGGTCAGCCTCCCACAAAGCGCACTACGCTAATAACAAGCCACTCGTGGCGAACTACCCCGTTCAACGCTGTCCCGACCCTAATTAAAGAAGAGGGAAACCCCATGTTCGAACACAAGACCGCACTGCTCAGTGCAATCGCCACGGCGCTTCTGGCCAGCGCCAGCCTGCAGGCCGCCGAACCGCTGAAAGCCGTCGGTGCCGGCGAAGGTCAGCTGGATATCGTTGCCTGGCCCGGCTATATCGAACGGGGCGAAAGCGACAAGGCCTACGACTGGGTCAGCGCTTTCGAGAAGGAAACCGGCTGCAAGGTCAACGTCAAGACGGCCGGCACATCCGATGAGATGGTCAGCCTGATGGCCAAGGGCGGTTACGACCTGGTGACGGCGTCCGGCGATGCCTCCCTGCGCTTGATCGCCGGTAAGCGCGTCCAGCCGATCAACACCGCATTGATCCCCAACTGGAAGAATCTCGATCCGCGCCTGAAGGATGGGCCGTGGTACGTGGTCGACAAGCAAACCTATGGCACCCCGTACCAATGGGGGCCGAATGTGCTCATGTACAACACCAACGTGTTCAAACAGCCGCCGACCAGTTGGAGCGTGATACTCGAAGAGCAGAAGCTGCCCGACGGCAAATCCAACAAGGGCCGCGTGCAGGCGTATGACGGCCCGATCTACATCGCGGACGCGGCGCTGTACCTGAAAACCGCCAAGCCGGAACTGGGCATCAAGGACCCTTACCTGCTCGACGAAAAACAGTACAAGGCCGTTCTCGACCTGCTGCGCGCCCAGCAAAAGTTGATCCACCGCTACTGGCACGACACCACCGTGCAGATGAGTGACTTCAAGAACGAAGGCGTGGTGGCTTCCAGTTCCTGGCCGTATCAGGTCAACGGCCTGATGAACGAGAAACAGCCAGTCGCCTCGACCATCCCCAAAGAAGGCGCCACCGGGTGGGCCGACACCACCATGATGCACGCCGAAGCCAAGCACCCGAACTGTGCTTACAAATGGATGGACTGGTCGCTGACGCCGAAGGTCCAGGGTGATGTGTCCGCCTGGTTCGGCTCGCTGCCGGCGGTTCCGGCGGCGTGCAAGGCAAGCGAACTGCTGGGGGCCGAGGGGTGCAAGACCAACGGTTTCGACCAGTTCGACAAGATCGCCTTCTGGAAAACCCCGCAGGCTGAGGGTGGCAAGTACGTGCCTTATAGCCGTTGGACCCAGGACTACATCGCGATTATGGGAGGCAGGTAATACACCCCCTTGTGGCGAGGGAGCTTTGTGGCGAGGGGGCTTGCCCCCGTTGGGTGGCGAAGCCGCCCTGGAACCAGTCACCGCGGTCTAACAGATAAACCGCGCTCTCCTTTTCAGGGCTGCTACGCAGCCCAATGGGGCGGTGCGGCGGTCCGACAAGCCCCCTCGCCACAGTGAGCATTCCAGCTAAAAAAGCACACCGATTCAGCTTTTTCAGAAGTCCAGGCAGGGGCCGCTGTGATGGGCCCCCGCTTTTTGGGAGCACCGTATCCATGACGCTTGCAGTCCAGTTCACCAACGTTTCCCGTCAGTTCGGTGAGGTGAAGGCCGTTGACCGGGTTTCCATCGACATCCAGGACGGCGAGTTCTTTTCCCTGCTGGGCCCTTCTGGCTCGGGTAAAACCACCTGCCTGCGCCTGATCGCCGGTTTCGAACAGCCGAGCACCGGCTCCATCCGCATCCATGGCTTGGAGGCCGCCGGGCTGCCGCCGTATCAGCGCGACGTGAACACCGTGTTCCAGGATTACGCGCTGTTCCCGCACATGAACGTACTCGACAACGTCGCCTACGGTTTGAAAGTCAAAGGCGTCGGCAAGAGTGAACGCCACAAACGCGCCGAAGAAGCCCTCGACATGGTCGCCCTCAACGGCTACGGCGAGCGCAAACCGGTGCAGCTGTCGGGCGGCCAACGCCAGCGTGTGGCCCTGGCTCGCGCGCTGGTCAATCGCCCTCGCGTGTTGTTGCTCGACGAACCCTTGGGCGCCCTCGACCTGAAGCTGCGCGAGCAAATGCAAGGCGAACTGAAGAAGCTGCAACGTCAGCTCGGCATCACCTTTATCTTCGTCACCCACGACCAGACCGAAGCGTTGTCGATGTCCGACCGCGTGGCGGTGTTCAACAAGGGGCGTATCGAACAGGTCGACACGCCGCGCCACCTCTATATGAAACCGACAACCACCTTCGTCGCCGAATTCGTCGGCACGTCCAATGTGATACGCGGTGATCTGGCCCGGCAGTTGAGCGGCAATCCTCAGCCGTTTTCGATCCGCCCGGAACACGTGCGTTTCGCCGAAGGGCCGCTGGCCAGCCATGAAATAGAAGTCAGCGGCGTGCTTCATGACATCCAGTATCAGGGCAGCGCCACCCGCTATGAACTGAAACTGGAAAACGGCCAGACCCTGAACATCAGCCAGGCCAACGTCCAGTGGCTGGACGTCAGTGCGCAACATCAGCCCGGGCAACGCATCAGCGCTCGCTGGGCGCGCGAGGCGATGATCCCGCTGCACGACAATGTTGTAGGCGGGGTATGAGATGGACAGTGTGATCTCTCGAACCCCGGCCAACGGCTCGCCGCTGCGCCGGTTTTCGAACCTGCTGTACCGGCGGCCGAACCTGTATCTGTCGCTGCTGCTGGTGCCGCCGTTGCTGTGGTTTGGCGCGATCTACCTCGGCTCGCTGCTGACCCTGCTGTGGCAAGGCTTCTACACCTTCGATGACTTCACCATGACGGTCACCCCCGACCTGACCCTGGCGAACTTCGCAGCGCTATTCCAGCCATCGAACTTCGACATCATCCTGCGCACCCTGAGCATGGCCATCGTCGTGTCGATCGCCAGTGCAATCGTGGCCTTCCCGATCGCCTACTACATGGCGCGCTACACCAGCGGCAACACCAAGGCGTTTTTCTACATCGCGGTGATGATGCCGATGTGGGCCAGTTACATCGTCAAGGCCTATGCCTGGACCTTGCTGCTGGCCAAGGGCGGCGTGGCCCAGTGGTTCGTTCAGTACCTGAACCTGGAGCCGGTGTTGCAGTTCGTACTCGGGATGCCGGGAGTGGGTGGCAGCACCCTGTCGACCTCGCACCTGGGGCGGTTCATGGTGTTTGTCTATATTTGGCTGCCGTTCATGATCCTGCCGATCCAGGCGTCACTGGAACGCTTGCCGCCGTCCTTGCTGCAAGCTTCGGCGGATCTGGGCGCCAAGCCGCGTCAGACCTTCATGCAAGTGATTCTGCCGCTGTCGATTCCGGGGATCGCGGCCGGTTCGATTTTCACGTTTTCACTGACACTGGGCGACTTCATCGTGCCGCAACTGGTGGGCCCACCGGGCTACTTCGTCGGCAGCATGGTCTACGCCCAGCAAGGGGCGATCGGCAACATGCCGATGGCGGCGGCCTTCACGCTGGTGCCGATCGTGCTGATCGCCATTTACCTGTCCATCGTCAAACGTATGGGGGCCTTCGATGCGCTCTGACGCTTCCTCTCAAGACCGGGCATCCCTGGGCCTGCGCATCGCCGCCTGGGGCGGGTTGCTGTTCTTGCACTTCCCGATCCTGATCATCTTCCTCTATGCCTTCAACACCGAAGACGCAGCGTTCAGCTTTCCGCCCAAGGGCTTCACCCTGAAGTGGATCGCCGTGGCGTTCTCGCGGCCCGACGTACTGGAGGCGATCAAGCTGTCACTGCAGATCGCCGCCATCGCCACGCTGATTGCGCTGATCCTCGGCACCCTCGCCTCGGCGGCGCTGTACCGGCGGGACTTTTTCGGCAAGCAAGGCATCTCGCTGATGCTGATCCTGCCGATTGCCCTGCCCGGGATCATCACCGGGATCGCGCTGCTGGCGACCTTCAAGACCCTGGGGATCGAGCCGGGGGTGTTCACCATCGTGATCGGTCACGCGACCTTCTGCGTGGTGATCGTCTACAACAACGTCATCGCCCGATTGCGCCGCACGTCCTACAGTTTGATCGAAGCGTCGATGGACCTCGGCGCCGACGGCTGGCAGACCTTCCGCTACATCGTCCTGCCGAACCTCGGCTCGGCGTTGCTGGCTGGCGGCATGCTGGCGTTTGCCCTGTCGTTCGACGAAATCATCGTCACCACCTTCACCGCCGGCCACGAACGCACCTTGCCGTTGTGGCTGCTCAACCAGCTCAGCCGCCCTCGGGACGTGCCGGTGACCAACGTCGTGGCGATGCTGGTCATGATGGTGACCATGTTGCCGATTCTCGGCGCGTATTACCTGACCCGTGGTGGGGAGAGTGTTGCGGGTAGTGGCGGAAAATAACTGACAACTCATTTCCCAATGTGGGAAGCGGATTCTGTAGGAGCGAGGCTTGCCCGAAGGCGTCCTCAAGAACGTCAAAAGCTTCGCGGGCAAGCCTCGCTCCTACAGAGATTCGGTTTCCACAGAGGGAAAACAACAGCTTCGGAGGACAAAGCCATGCAAACCAAACTCTTGATCAATGGCCAACTGGTCGCCGGCGACGGCCCCGCCCAAGCCGTGTTCAACCCGGCCCTCGGTCGCGTACTGGTGGAAATCAACGAAGCCAGCGAAGCCCAGGTCGACGCCGCCGTGCGCGCCGCCGATAGCGCCTTCGAAGGCTGGTCGCAAACCACGCCGAAAGAACGCTCGCTGTTGCTGCTCAAACTCGCCGACATCATCGAAGCCCATGGCGAAGAGCTGGCCAAACTGGAGTCGGACAACTGCGGCAAACCCTACAGCGCCGCGCTGAACGACGAGATCCCGGCGATTGCCGACGTGTTCCGATTCTTCGCCGGGGCCAGCCGTTGCATGAGCGGTGCGCTGGGAGGTGAATACTTGCACGGCCACACCTCGATGATCCGCCGCGACCCGGTCGGCGTGATTGCCTCCATCGCGCCATGGAACTACCCGCTGATGATGCTCGCCTGGAAAGTCGCCCCAGCCCTGGCCGCCGGTAATACCGTGGTGCTCAAGCCGTCGGAACAAACCCCGCTGACCGCCCTGCGCCTGGCAGAACTGGCGTCGGAGATTTTCCCGGCGGGTGTGCTTAACCTGGTGTTCGGTCGAGGTCCTTCCGTTGGCACCCCACTGGTCACCCACCCGAAAGTGCGCATGGTGTCGCTGACCGGCTCCATCGCTACCGGCTCGAACATCATTTCCAGCACCGCCGGCAGCGTCAAACGCATGCACATGGAACTGGGCGGCAAGGCGCCGGTGATCATCTTCGACGATGCCGACATCGACGCCGCCGTGGAAGGCATTCGCACCTTCGGTTTCTACAACGCCGGGCAGGACTGCACTGCCGCTTGCCGCATCTACGCTCAGGCAGGCATCTATGACACCTTCGTCGAGAAGCTCGGCGCCGCGGTCAGCAGCCTCAAGTACGGCTTGCAGGATGATCCGTCGACGGAGCTGGGCCCATTGAT
Organism: Pseudomonas sp. GW821-FHT03E01; assembly: GCF_059420765.1. Lineage (NCBI taxonomy): Bacteria > Pseudomonadati > Pseudomonadota > Gammaproteobacteria > Pseudomonadales > Pseudomonadaceae > Pseudomonas > Pseudomonas sp. GW821-FHT03E01. The sequence goes on from NZ_JBWKUI010000021.1 coordinate 36,938, forward strand.
CAGCGCGCAACATCGTGACCGCGTAACCGGGTTTGTCGAGCGGGCCATGGCGCAACCGCACATTCGGTTGATCACCGGCGGCAAGCCAGTGGAAGGCAATGGCTTCTTCTTTGAACCGACGGTGCTGGCCGACGCACAACAGGACGACGAGATCGTGCGCCGCGAAGTGTTCGGGCCGGTGGTATCGGTAACCAAATTCACCGATGAAGCGCAGGCGCTGGCCTGGGCCAACGACTCGGACTACGGCCTGGCATCGTCAGTCTGGACCTCGGACGTCGGCCGCGCCCATCGCCTGTCTGCGCGCCTGCAGTACGGCTGCACCTGGGTGAACACCCACTTCATGCTGGTCAGCGAAATGCCGCACGGTGGTCAGAAACTGTCCGGTTATGGCAAGGACATGTCCATGTATGGGTTGGAGGACTACACGGTTGTGCGGCATGTGATGTTCAAGCATTAAAAGCGAAAAGATCGCGGCCTGCGGCAGTTCTCCTGTAAGCGCTGCCGCAGGCCGCGATCTTTTGCTCAACGGACAAAGCCTTTGCACCTCAAAACCGCGAAACACTCCTCATCGCATCCACCAGATAGCGCATCGCAATCCGGTCACTCTCCGACAGCTCGCGATAGCGCTCCACCAACTTCAACTCCTCCGAACTGAGACGACGCCTTCGCCGCCCGGTGGCCAGGCAGGGAAAGAGTCCTAACATTTCAGTGATGCCTTGTACTTTCGACATGGACGATGTCCTTCTATACGTCAAAGAAAACTGCAAAACCGCATCGCCCTATCACTTTCAGCGGCCGTCTTGTGTGCACTGAACCCACCGGCCTGAAGGGCCGAAACCGGTCATGCCCATAGAATAGAAATTAAATCGGCGCTGAAAAGCGGTTTTTAGAGTAATTAGTCGAAAAAAGCAGATATGCCCTATAAATCAGAAAACGCTGTGAGAAACGTTACCTGACATGTCTTGTTTCATTGCCGCGCTGTCGCGGTGCTATCAATCATTTTTGCTCTGTAATCGAACGGTTTAAGCTATTTGGCATCTCTTTACAGTCCGTTGTGTTTGGCCAAGGCATGTCCGAACCGCTATTTCTGATCCAGCACGTGCCAGGAACGGCGCGGGATTGTTCACGACAGGTTGTACTTATGCATCGCAGGAATTTGCTCAAAGCGTCCATGGCCATCGCGGCTTACACCGGTCTCTCGGCCACCGGCCTGCTGGCCGCAAACGCCTGGGCCGGCAGTGGCACTGCCGATGGCGACGCCCAGGCGTTCGACTTCGAAGCGCTGAAGAGCCAGGCCAAACAGCTCGCCGGCAAGCCGTATCAGGACACCAAACAGGTGCTGCCGCCGACGCTGGCAACCATGACGCCGCAGAACTTCAACGCGATCCGCTACGACGGCAATCACTCGCTGTGGAAGGATCTGAAAGGTCAGCTGGACGTGCAGTTCTTCCACGTCGGCATGGGTTTCAAGCAGCCGGTGCGCATGTACAGCGTCGATCCCAAGACTCGACTGGCGCGCGAGGTGCATTTCCGCCCGTCGCTGTTCAATTATGAAAAAACCACCGTCGATACCCAGCAGCTCAAGGGCGACCTGGGATTTTCCGGGTTCAAGCTGTTCAAGGCCCCGGAGCTGGATCAGCACGACGTCTTGTCGTTCCTCGGCGCCAGCTATTTCCGTGCGGTAGACGCCACCGGCCAGTACGGTTTGTCGGCCCGCGGCCTGGCAATCGACACCTACGCCAAGAAGCGTGAAGAATTCCCGGACTTCACCAAATTCTGGTTCGAGACACCGGACAAGGACAGCACCCGCTTCGTGGTGTACGCCCTGCTCGATTCGCCGAGCGCCACCGGGGCCTACCGTTTTGACATCGATTGCCAGGCCGAGCGCGTGGTGATGGAAGTCGACGCCCACGTCAATGCCCGCACCGCCATCGAGCAACTGGGCATCGCACCGATGACCAGCATGTTCAGCTGCGGCACCCACGAACGCCGTATGTGCGACACCATTCACCCGCAAATCCACGACTCCGATCGCCTGGCCATGTGGCGTGGCAACGGCGAGTGGATCTGCCGTCCGCTGAACAACCCGGCCACCCTGCAATTCAACGCCTTCGCCGACACCGACCCGAAAGGCTTTGGCCTGGTGCAGACCGACCATGAATTCGACAGTTATCAGGACACCGTCGACTGGTACAGCAAGCGCCCGAGCCTGTGGGTAGAACCTACAACCGCGTGGGGCGAAGGCTCTATCGATTTGCTGGAAATTCCTACGACCGGCGAAACCCTGGACAACATCGTCGCGTTCTGGACGCCGAAGAAACCGGTCGCCGCCGGTGACTCCCTGAACTACGGCTACAAGCTCTATTGGAGCGCCCTGCCACCGACGGGTACGCCGCTGGCACGGGTCAACGCGACCCGTTCGGGCATGGGCGGCTTTGTCGAAGGCTGGGCACCGGGTGAGCATTATCCTGAAGTCTGGGCACGCCGCTTTGCCGTGGACTTCACCGGCGGCGGGTTGGACCGCTTGCCCGAAGGCGCGGGGATCGAACCGGTGGTGACCTGCTCGAACGGTCAGGTGAAGGATTTCAACGTGCTGGTGCTCGATGACATCAAGGGCTACCGAATCACCTTTGACTGGTACCCGACCAATGACAGCGTGGCGCCGGTGGAGCTGCGGTTGTTCATCCGCACCAATGACCGCACGTTGAGTGAAACCTGGTTGTACCAGTATTTCCCGCCGGCGCCTGATAAGCGCAAGTACACCTGAGGTATTAGACGGGGTCCGGGCCGAACAACCGCCCAATATCCCGAACCAGAAATCAAAAAGCCCCGGTCAACCCGACCGGGGCTTTTCGTTTTTACAGCGGCCTTCAGTCACGCAAATCCGATTCATGAATCGGCTGGTCACGATGAGTGGCCCGTTGGTATTGCGCCGGCCAGACAGCCTTGTGCCCACCCAGATCGTCATCGGCATGCAGCGGCCAATACGGATCACGCAACAACTCCCGGGCGAGGAAGATGATGTCGGCCTGACAGGTACGCAGAATATGCTCGGCCTGGGCTGGCTCGGTGATCATGCCTACCGTGCCGGTGGCAATGCCCGACTCTTTACGTACCCGCTCAGCAAATCGGGTCTGATAACCGGGCCCTGTAGGAATCTCGGCGTTCACCGCCGTACCACCTGACGAAACATCAATCAGATCCACACCCAGGTCTTTCAGGCGTCGCGCCAGCTCCACGGTTTCGTCGGGGTTCCAGCCATCCTCCACCCAGTCGGTGGCCGATACCCGCACAAACACCGGTAACTCTTCAGGCCACACGGCCCGCACCGCTTCGGTGACTTGCAGCACCAGCCGAATACGATTCTCGAATGAGCCACCGTACTGATCGCGCCGTTGATTGCTCAAGGGCGAAAGAAATTGATGCAGCAGATACCCATGGGCGGCGTGCACTTCGACCACTTTGAAACCGGCGATCAACGCCCGTTTGGCCGAATCGACGAAAGCCTGGACGACCTCGGCGATCTCACTTTCATTAAGCTGCTTGGGTGGTGTGTGCTGGGGGTCGAAAGCGATCGGCGAAGGGCCGACCGGAATCCAGCCGCCATCTTCCGGTTTGACGCTGCCATGCTTGCCCAGCCACGGCCGATGCGTGCTGGCCTTGCGCCCGGCATGGGCCAGCTGGATGCCGGCAACGGCGCCCTGAGCGGCAATGAAACGCGTAATACGTTGCAAGGGTTCGATCTGTTGATCATTCCAGAGACCTAGGTCCTGGGCGGTGATACGCCCATCGGCGGTGACCGCCGTGGCTTCGGTGAATACCAGACCTGCGCCGCCGATCGCGCGGCTGCCGAGATGGACCAGATGCCAGTCATTAGCCAGCCCATCGACGCTGGAGTACTGGCACATCGGTGACACCGCGATGCGGTTAAGCAGGGTCAATTGACGAAGGGTATAGGGTTCAAGCAGCAGACTCATGGGGCACCTCTCAAATCAGTGGGCAGGCTCCAGGGTTCTGTTTGAATAGTCGACGAGTGACAGGAAAAAGGTGCAGCACCCGCCCCCGCGGGCAAAAAATTCGACAAGACGTCACAAGGATAATCAAGCAGTGCTTAGAGCCTAGTCGACATCGCGGGATCAGGGAGGGTTCAAGAAATGAAACACCGCCAATTTGAGGTCAAACCAAAACCACAACAGCAGTTAGACATTATCGCGGTTCGATGTGGGCAATCATCAACTGTACAGTCTCGTTCCCACGAAACTCGTTGAGGTCGAGCTTGTAGGCCAATTCGACCCACTTGATGGTCGGATTCGGCCAGATGTCCCGGTCGATCCCGAAGGCGATGCCATCCAGCTTCACCGAGCCGCATTCACTTTTCAGCACCACTTTGAGGTGCCGCTCGCCAACCACCCGTTGCTCGACCAACTGGAACACCCCGTGAAACAGCGGCTCCGGAAAGTGCTGCCCCCAAGGCCCGGCGTGGCGCAGGGCGCGGGCCAGTTCCAGGTGAAACTCCTCGACCGCCAGGGTGCCGTCCGACAGCAGTCGCCCGGTCAGGTCTTCTTCGCGCATTTGCCTGCGCACTTCGGCGTCGAAGGCTTGCGCGAACAACGGAAAATTCGCTTCCGGCAAGGTCAGGCCGGCCGCCATGGCGTGGCCGCCGTATTTGCTGATCAGGTTCGGATGTTGCGCCGCGACCACGCTCAAGGCATCGCGAATGTGAAAGCCCTGAACCGAACGCCCCGACCCCTTGAGCAGGCCATCGCCAGCATCGGCAAAGGCAATGGTCGGACGGAAATAACGCTCTTTCATACGCGAGGCGAGGATACCGATCACCCCCTGGTGCCACTCGGGATCGAACAGGCACAGGCCGAACGGCATCGATTCCACCGGCAGATCCTTGAGTTGGGCCAGCGCCTCGCGCTGCATGCCCTGCTCGATGGATTTACGGTCCTGGTTCATGCCATCCAGCTGAGCCGCCATTTCACGGGCGGCGCCAGCGTCTTCGGTGAGCAGGCACTCGATGCCCAGGCTCATGTCATCCAGCCGCCCTGCCGCGTTCAGACGCGGGCCGAGGATAAAGCCCAGGTCAGTGGAGGTGATGCGCGAATGATCACGCTTGGCCACTTCAAGGATCGCCTTGATCCCCGGCCGCGCACGCCCGGCGCGAATTCGCTCCAGGCCCTGATGCACCAGAATCCGGTTGTTGGCATCCAGCGGCACCACGTCGGCGACGCTGCCCAGCGCCACCAGGTCGAGCAATTCGCCAATGTTCGGCTGCGGCTTGCTCTCGTACCAGCCCAGGCTGCGCAGGCGCGCGCGCAGGGCCATCAGTACATAGAAAATCACCCCGACACCGGCCAGGGCTTTGCTCGGGAATTCGCAACCCGGCTGGTTCGGATTGACGATGGCATCGGCCAACGGCAGCTCGTCGCCGGGCAAGTGGTGATCGGTGACCAGCACCTTGAGCCCGGCCTTTTTCGCCGCTGCCACGCCTTCGACGCTGGAAATGCCATTGTCCACGGTGATCAGCAACTGCGGCTCGCGGGTCAGCGCCACTTCGACGATTTCCGGGGTCAGGCCGTAGCCGTACTCGAAGCGGTTTGGCACCAGATAGTCGACATGCGCCGCGCCCAACAGACGTAACCCCAACATGCCCACGGTACTGGCCGTCGCGCCATCGGCATCGAAGTCGCCAACGATCAGAATCCGCTGACGCTGCTCCAGCGCCGTTACCAGCAAATCCACCGCCGCCTCGATGCCCTTGAGCTGCTGGAACGGAATCAGCCGCGCCAGGCTCTTGTCCAGTTCAGCCTCGGACTGCACGCCCCGAGCCGCATAAAGGCGGGTCAGCAGCGGTGGAATATCACCGAGGAATGGCAGGGTGTCGGGCAACAGGCGAGGTTCGATGCGCATGGGGTGACAGGTGCTTCTCTTGAATACGTAGGATAAAACCGGGGGGACGCGGCCAAGCGGCGAATAATCAGCCGCGTTCGCCGGCCAGCCATTGCAACTGGACTTCGTGCTGACCACGGTCGTCGGTGACGAAAATCGTTCCTTCGCTGATCATCACGTCCCACTTGATAACGCGCGGCATGTCCTTGGCCAGGGTTTCCAGCACTTCCTGGGGCACGGCGGCGATGTTGACGTTTTTCAGGGTCTTGATCGCCGGGATCACTTTGCCTTCCCAGACACGCAGGCTGCCGTAGGCCAGCAGGCTGGTGCGTTCGGTGCGGCGCGAGCACCAGGTCAGGCGGTCGGCGTCTGGCTGGCCGACTTCGATCCAGTGCAGGACACGGTCGTCCAGGCTCTTTTCCCACAGCGCCGGCTCATCCACGTCTGACAGACCGCGGCCAAAAGACAGCTGCTCGTTGTACCAGAAGGCGTAGGCCAGCAGCCGCACGGTCATGCGCTCTTCGGTTTCCGAAGGGTGACGGGCGATGGTCTGCTTCACGTTCTCGTAGACGCTGCGGTCGAGGTCGGTGAGGTTCAGTTCAAACTTGTAGGTCGTGGACGGCTGGGCCATGAACGGGCTTCTTGATACGGGGAAAGGCGGCAAGTCTAACCGATGCAAGAGGGCAATCAACGAATTGAAGGCGAATCAACTTTGGGCGATGGATGTCGGCCTATGATAAAACGCTGTATTCGCTCAGCCTTTGTCCTACAGGATTTCGCATGCCGTTCTCCAATAAACCGCTCTCGGGTCTGAAAGTCATCGAATTGGGTACGTTGATTGCCGGGCCGTTTGCCTCGCGTATTTGCGGCGAATTCGGCGCCGAAGTGATCAAGATCGAGTCACCGGACGGCGGTGATCCGTTGCGCAAATGGCGCAAGTTGTATGAAGGCACCTCGCTGTGGTGGTTCGTTCAGGCGCGCAACAAGAAATCCCTGACCCTGAACCTGAAACACCCAGATGGCCTGGCGATCCTGAAACAGCTGCTCAGTGAAGCGGACATCCTGATCGAGAATTTTCGCCCCGGCGTGCTGGAAAAGCTCGGCCTGGGCTGGGAAGTCTTGCACGCACTGAACCCGAAACTGGTGATGGTGCGGCTCTCGGGCTTTGGCCAGACCGGCCCCATGAAAGATCAGCCGGGCTTCGGTGCGGTCGGTGAGTCCATGGGCGGCCTGCGCTACATCACCGGGTTCGAGGACCGGCCGCCGGTGCGCACCGGGATTTCCATCGGCGACTCGATTGCCGCGCTCTGGGGCGTGATCGGCGCACTGATGGCCTTGCGTCATCGCGAGGTCAACGGCGGTTTGGGGCAAGTGGTGGACGTGGCGCTGTATGAAGCGATCTTCGCCATGATGGAAAGCATGGTCCCGGAGTTCGATGTGTTCGGCTTCATCCGCGAACGCACCGGCAACATCATGCCGGGCATCACACCCTCCTCCATCCACACCAGCGCCGATGGCAAACACGTGCAGATCGGCGCCAACGGCGATGCGATCTTCAAGCGATTCATGCTGATCATCGGCCGCGAGGATCTGGCCAACGACCCAGTGCTGGCCAGCAACGACGGGCGTGACAGCCGTCGCGACGAGATTTACGGGGTGATCGATCGCTGGGTCAACTCACTGCCACTGGACGCGGTGATCGAGCAATTGAACCAGGCCGACGTTCCCGCCAGCCGGATCTTCAGCGCCGAAGACATGTTCAGCGATCCGCAATACCTGGCCCGGGAAATGTTCCTGCAAGCCAAGCTGCCCGACGGCAAGGACTTCAAGATGCCCGGCATCGTACCGAAGCTTTCCGAGACACCCGGCACCTCGGAATGGGTCGGGCCGCAGTTGGGTGAACACAATGCGCAAGTCCTCCACGATCTGGGCTACGACCCGGCACAGATCGCACGACTGCGTGAAGACGGGGCCATCTAAGCTGAATCGCCTGCTTTCATCTGTCCTCGATTACGCCGGCATCGGGCGCCTGCTGGCGGCGCTCGGGCTGTTGTCGGGCCTGATATCCCCGGCCCTGGCGCAACCTAAGGAGCATTTGTTCTGGCTGTTGCGCGACCTGCCGCCACTGACGATCTTCGAAGGCCCGAAAAAAGGCCAGGGCGTCATTGACCAATTGATGCCCCTGCTGATCGCCGGTATGCCGCAGTACGAACACACCCTGATACGGGTCAATCGCGCCCGCGGCATACAGATGCTTCACGAAGAATCCTTTACCTGCGACCCCTCGCTGGTCTGGAGCAGGGAGCGCGAACAGTGGATCACGTATTCCATTCCGGCCTTCCGGGTGGTCAGCAATGGGCTGGTGATCCGACGTGAAGATCGGTCGGTGCTGGAGCCGTTTCTTTCCAACGGTGAAGTCGATCTGGCGGCCCTGTTGGCCAGCGGTCGACAGAAAGTCGGTGTGATCGCCGAGCGCCGTTACGGTGAGTTCCTCGACACACTGCTGCAACAGGCGCCAGCCGGCGCGCTGACGCCCCACTATGGCAATGACGCCCTCGGCAGCCTGCTGCAGATGCAACGCTTGGGTCGTTTGCAGGTGGTATTGGGTTACTGGCCGGAAATCCGCTATCAGGCCCATCAGGAAAACCTGGCCGATGAGCAACTGGAGTTCTACCCGGTCAAAGGCACGGGCAACTACATGCCCGTGTACATCGGTTGCTCGAATACGCCCCAGGGTCGACAGGCGATCAGTGAAATCAACCGACTATTGCGCGCCCTGCCCCGCGAGCACCTGGCCCCGTTGTATGCCGACTGGCTCGACCCGCAAAGACGCAAGAATTACCTGGAAGAAACCAAGGCCTTTTTCGAGCATCAGGCCACGCAATGACAAATCGCAGGCAAAAAGAAACCCCGAGAAGTGGGGAGACAACTCGGGGTTAAACGTGGCCTGTATTACAGACCCGTAGCAGCAAGCTACAAGCACCGGAGCACAATGCTTGATCCTGCCGTTACATGGTCTGACTGACCTTGGCGCAGGAAGGTTCCCACAAAAAACACTTCAATTTCGGCTGGCCAGGCGCTTGTCCTGAGCAGCATTGCGCAACGCCGCGATAACACAGGGCTCCAGGCGTCCTTCAGCGATCAGCACGTCACGGTGCAAGCCGTCGACGACATCCGTCAGCAGACGTTTATCGGTTAACTGGGCCTGATTGAACAGCCGTTCGACCACGATAGCGCCGGTCGCACTCTTGAGCGTCACCAGGCATTCGCCATGGGCACCCGATGGGGTCAACGTGACTTGGTACGGGCTCAGAGCCTCGCCGAGCAATAGACTGATACTTTCCATCTCGATCACCACTCAATAGTCCGTAAACAAAGTGCCTGGGGCGTATCCACAGTAATTGACCCCAGGCCCGAGAAGAAAGTTCTGGATTCCAACGGCAGGCGCACCGGCGCCTCTGGTGGATAAAGCATGCCCGGAAAAGATGACAGTAAAAAAACAGCCGCGTTTAAACCCTTTCACCCGAGACACATGCCTTGTAGCAGCTGCTACAGGCATTGCGCTTTACGCCTGCCTTGTCTCCGCTTGGCCAGATCGGTCCATCCGCCCAGCAGTCCTCGCAATTGACCGTCGGCACTGTAAAACGGCACCGTCCACTGATAGATGTCCCTGACGCCGTCCTTGAACATCAACTGACGTTCGCTGAAGCGGGTCTTGCGCGTACCGAGCTGGGCCATGAACTCGGCGTGCAGTTGCTCGGCGGTTTCTTTGGGCAAGACATCGAGTTCGATCAGTCGACGCCCCTGAATCTGGTCGAAACGGGTCGACAACCCCTCTTCATAACTCTTGTTGCACATGATCAAGCGCCCCTCCAGATCACGCACGAACATCGGATCGGGCATGGCGTCTATCAAGGCATGCTGGAAGGCGAGCTGGTCATTGAGATCTTTTTCCGCGTCCCGACGTTGCTGGATCAACACCGTGAGTCGCCGGTTCCACAGCAGGGATAGCAGCGCAAAAACACTGGCGAAAAAAACGCTCCAACAGCCCCATTCGGTTATTTGCTGCCAGGTCGAAGGCGTCTGTACGGGAACAATGCCATCGAGCCACTTCAAGCGAATCGCGCGTAATTCGGCAGGCGGAAACGCTTCGAGCGCCTTGTTGAGGATGCTCAACAATTGCGGCTGCCCTTTGCGTAGCGCCAGATGATCAGCTTCCCATTTACCCTCCACCGTATCGCCCACCTTGAGCTGCCCTGACGGATAGAGCTGCGCCCCGGTTTCATTCTCGATGGTGGCGTAGGCTTCGCCGCTTTCGACCAGCGCCCTGGCCTCGGCGTAGGTTTTGACCGAACGCAGCTCGATGGACGGATAGTCGCGACGAATGGTCGCCTCCAGCGCATGCCGGGCTGGCAGCACCAGTACTCTTTTCGACAGCTGCTGCATGGATTGCACCGCTGGCGCGCCCGCTCGCCCGACGAACACCCAGCCCGCACCACCGAACGCATGACTGAAATCCAGGAACTCCTTGCGCTCCTCACTCATTGCCAGTGTGGTGCTAATGTCTGCCGCGCCGCTTTCCAGCCGCTCCAGCAATTGATCGGTGGAAAACGTCTCTTCATGGAGGAACTTCAGCCCTGTCATGGCGCTGATGCGGTTGAGCACATCGTTGTTCAACCCGCTCCAGTGTCCATGCTCATCCTTGAACAGATACAACGGGTACTGCGCCGACGCGACCGTGACCGTCGGATGTTCCGCAATCCATTGCAGCTCCTGAGCGTCTAGCCCGATAGCGGCCTCGGCGACCGCCCCCCGGGGCTCATAAGCCGCCAATTGCGCCGCCAGCCCCCATTGAGCAACGCTCATGGCTCCGACCAGAAATATCCAGCACGCAGCTGGTTTAAACCCTCTAAAAAACAGCATTGCCACTTCCTTGGTGATCGTCTCGCCCGCCCTTCATGGGCGGCTCTTCATTTACGAAACCCGACAAGTGTGGCATGCAGAAATGAGAAAGCCCGTCAGGAGACGGGCTTCAAAATGTGACAGCTTTTACCGGTTACAGTGGCTTGCCGCGGTTGCCATGCTGACTGACAAAGGCCTGCACGGCTTTCAGGTCATTCGGCAACACGGTGCAACGCTCGTCTCGCTCAAACAAATCAGAAAGATGTGCAGGTAGTTCGAGTGCTTTTCCTACACCGGCTTTTTCCACCGCGTCCGGGAATTTGACCGGATGAGCCGTGCCCAGGATCACCATCGGGATATCCAGGCTGCGACGGCATTCGCGCGCGGCCTTCACGCCGATGGCGGTGTGCGGGTCCAGCAGCTCGCCGGTTTGCTCGAAGACTTCGGCAATGGTTTCGCAGGTTTGGGCGTCATCCACCGCCAGCGAATCGAACAGCTTGCGCGCCTCGGTCCAGCGTTCCTGCTCGACGCTGAAACCGCCGCCCTGCTTGAAGGTGTCCATCAAACCGGCAATCGCCGCGCCGTTGCGACCGTGCAGGTCGAACAGCAGGCGTTCGAAGTTCGACGAGACCATGATGTCCATGGACGGCGACAGCGTGGCGTGCAGGGTTTCCTTGACGTACTGATTGCCGCTCATGAAGCGGTGCAGGATGTCGTTGCGGTTGGTGGCGACGATCAACTGGTTGATCGGCAGGCCCATGTTGCGCGCCAGGTAACCGGCGAAGATATCGCCGAAGTTGCCGGTCGGCACCGAGAACGATACCGAACGCGCCGGGCCACCCAGTTGCAGGGCTGCGTGGAAGTAATAAACGATCTGGGCCATGATCCGCGCCCAGTTGATCGAGTTCACCGCTACCAGGCGAGTGCCCTTGAGGAAGCTCTGGTCGGCGAAGCTCGCCTTGACCATTTCCTGGCAGTCATCGAAGTTGCCTTCGATGGCGATGTTATGGATGTTCTCGCCGAAGATGGTGGTCATCTGGCGACGCTGCACTTCGGACACGCGGTTGTGTGGGTGCAGGATGAAGATGTCGACGTTTTCGCAATGCTTGCAGCCTTCGATGGCCGCCGAACCGGTGTCACCGGAGGTAGCGCCGACGATCACCACGCGCTCACCGCGCTTTTCCAGCACATAGTCGAGCAGGCGACCGAGCAGTTGCAGGGCGAAGTCCTTGAACGCCAGGGTCGGGCCGTGGAACAGCTCCAGCACCCATTCGTTGCTGTTCAGCTGACGCAACGGCGCCACGGCGTTGTGGGAAAACACGCCGTACGTTTCTTCAAGAATCTTTTTGAAATCGGCATCGGGGATGCTGCCGGTGACGAACGGGCGCATCACCCGGAAGGCCAGTTCGTGATACGGCAGGCCGGCCCAGGAAGCGATTTCTTCCTGAGTGAAACGTGGCAGGTTTTCCGGGACGTACAGACCGCCGTCGGTGGCTAGACCGGCCAGCAGGACGTCTTCGAAATTCAGGGCCGGTGCCTGGCCGCGGGTACTGATGTAACGCATGACTGACTCCAATGGACAGTGTTCGCAATGCCGGGCCCGCGTGCGGGCCCGGTGAACGATAACGGCTTAGTTCAGGTGCTCGACGCGGATCCGTACAACCGGACCGACCACGCCCGCCAAGGCTTCCAGGGCAGCGATCGCATCGTTGATGTGCTGTTCCAGCACGCGATGGGTCAGCAGGATCATCGGCACCAGGCCGTCGTGCTCCTCGACTTCCTTCTGCATGATCGATTCGATGTTGATGCCGCGCTCCGACAGGATGCTCGCCACCTGGGCCAACACGCCCGGATGGTCCTTGGCCTGAATGCGCAGGTAGTAAGCGCTTTCGCAGGCTTCGATCGGCAGGATCGGGTGGGCCGACAGCGAATCCGGCTGGAAGGCCAGGTGCGGTACACGGTTTTCCGGGTCGGAGGTCATGGCGCGAACCACGTCCACCAGATCGGCGATTACCGACGAAGCAGTCGGTTCCATGCCGGCACCAGCACCGTAGAACAGGGTCGAACCGGCAGCATCACCGTTGACCATCACCGCGTTCATCACGCCGTTGACGTTGGCGATCAGGCGATCGGCCGGGATCAGCGTCGGGTGCACGCGCAACTCGATACCGGCCGCGGTGCTGCGCGCCACGCCCAGGTGCTTGATGCGATAGCCCAGCGCTTCGGCGTAGTTCACGTCAGCGGTGGTCAGCTTGGTGATGCCTTCGGTGTAGGCCTTGTCGAATTGCAGCGGAATGCCGAACGCGATGGACGCCAGGATCGTCAGCTTGTGGGCGGCGTCGATGCCTTCGACGTCGAACGTCGGGTCGGCTTCGGCGTAACCCAGGGCCTGCGCTTCGGCCAGCACGTCTTCGAAGGTCCGGCCTTTTTCACGCATTTCGGTAAGGATGAAGTTACCGGTGCCGTTGATGATGCCGGCCACCCAGTTGATACGGTTGGCGGACAGGCCTTCACGGATCGCCTTGATCACCGGAATGCCGCCGGCCACGGCCGCTTCGAACGCAACGATCACGCCCTTCTCGCGAGCCTTGGCGAAAATTTCATTACCGTGAACGGCAATCAGTGCCTTGTTCGCGGTGACCACATGCTTGCCATTCTCGATGGCCTTGAGTACCAGCTCGCGGGCAACGGTATAGCCGCCCATCAGCTCTATGACGATGTCGATCTCAGGGTTCGTGGCCACTTCGAAGACATCGTTGGTAATCGCAATACCGGTCGTCTGGAACTGAGGCTTTGGCGTGCGCATGGCAATTTGTGCCACTTCGATTCCACGCCCGGCACGACGAGCAATTTCCTCGGCGTTGCGCTGAAGTACGTTGAAGGTACCGCCACCGACGGTCCCTAACCCACAGATGCCTACTTTGACCGGTTTCACTGTGAACTCCCCATAAAACGGCCGACTCGAGGCCGGCCGTGAAAACAGCCGCAGGTTCGCGGCTCTCTATTGATGGCCCGGCAAATGCTGCCGCCGGACCACGCTCGTCAAAGGCTGGCCGTGACGATGCGAATTTACTTCGCGCCCAGTGCCAGTTTGGCGACTTGTGGCGCAGGCTGGTAGCCCGGAATGACCTGACCGTCAGCCAAAACGATGGCCGGTGTACCGTTCACGCCAATCGACTGACCGAGGGCAAACTGCTTGGACACCGGGTTATCGCACTTGGCGGCCTTGATTTCCTTGCCATCGACCATTTTGTCCATGGCGGCTTTCTTGTCTTTCGAACACCACACGGCTTGCAGTTGCTCGTCACCCGGCGAGCCCAGGCCCTGGCGCGGGAACGCAACATAACGCACTTCGATGCCGCGTTTGTTCAGCTCAGGCACTTCGGCGTGCAGCTTGTGGCAATACGGGCAAGTGGTGTCGGTGAACACGGTGATGTGCGACTTGGTTTCGCCGATGGCCGGGTAGACCACGGTTTCAGCCACAGGAATGCCATTGATCAGTTTGGCAATGCCCAGGCGTTCGGTCTTCTCGGTCAGGTTGACCGGTTTACCGTCCTTGAGCTGGAACAGGTAGCCCTGAACCACGTATTGGCCGTCGGCGCTGGCGTAAAGCACGCGGCTGCCCTTGAGCTTGACTTCGTACAGACCTGGCAGCGGGCTGGCGGTGATGGTTTCGACCGGCACGTCGAGCTGGAGGTTTTCCAGGCTTTTACGAATGGCTTGGTCGGCCGCGTCATCGGCGACGGCAAAGGTGCTGACCAACGCAATGGCTGCAGCGGCGAAAATCTGGGTCAGACGCATGAGAACTCCTGAAGGCGGACAAATGGGACGATCAGAACGCCAGTGCCGAAACACCGGGTCATAACCGCCCATCGTGCAAACCGGCAAAGCCTACCACATAAGGCCCGTGTGGCGAGGGGGCTTGCCCCCGTTGGGTTGCGAAGCAGCCCCTCTTTGGCGATCCCTATCCGACATATGGACCGAGGCGTGAGGCTTGACGACTGCTGCGCAGCCGAACGGGGGCAAGCCCCCTCGCCACAGGGTTTGTAACCATCCCGCATTGATTAGCCTCTGGGGTGATGCTTGGCATGCAGATCCTGCAAGCGCGCCCGGGCGACGTGAGTATAGATCTGGGTGGTGGAGAGATCGCTGTGGCCGAGCAACATTTGCACCACCCGAAGGTCGGCACCGTGGTTGAGCAGGTGCGTGGCGAAGGCATGACGCAAGGTATGCGGCGACAGCGACTTGCCGATCCCGGCGACCTTGGCCTGGTGCTTGATGCGATGCCAGAAGGTCTGGCGGGTCATCTGCTCACCGCGCAGGCTGGGGAACAGCACATCGCTGGGACGCCCGCCCAGCAACTCGCCACGGGCATCGCGCATGTAACGCTCGACCCAGACAATCGCCTCCTCGCCCATCGGCACCAGCCGTTCCTTGCTGCCCTTGCCCATCACCCGCAGCACGCCTTGGCGCAGGTTGACCTGTTCCAGCGTCAGGCTGATCAGCTCCGTCACCCGCAAGCCACACGCGTAAAGCACCTCAAGCATGGCGCGATCACGCTGACCGATGGCCTCGCTCAAGTCCGGCGCGGCCAGCAAGGCCTCCACATCGGCTTCCGACAAGGATTTAGGCAATGGCCTACCCAGTTGCGGCATATCCACGCGCAGGGTCGGATCGACGGCAATCAGCTTTTCCCGCAGTAAATAGCGATAAAAACCACGCACACCGGAAAGGAATCGCGCCGTAGAACGGGGTTTGTAGTTTTGCTCCAGGCGCCAGGCCAGGTGATCGAGGATCAACTCGCGCCCGGCGTTGATCAGCTCCAGGCCCTTCTCCTGCAACCAGCCGTTGAACAAAGCCAGGTCGCTGCGATAGGCATCGCGGGTGTTATCGGAAAGGCCTTTCTCCAGCCACAGGGCGTCGAGGAACTGGTCTATCAGGGGATGATCGATGGCAGGCATGGGGGCTCAGGACTGGCGGGCAAAAGGCCGCAAAAATGAAGAGTCTTGCATAACACGTTGAAGGTGACACATGAAATTCGGGCACAAAAAAAGCATCCCTTGCGGGATGCTTCTTTTTGAGTAGACGCTCAGCTCATTACCGGGCCGGTTCGTTCTGCCCCAGGATCAGCTTGCCATCCTTGTCGACCGGAATCTGATTGCCTGGATCGCGATCCATCCGCACCTTGCCTTCCTTGCCATCCAGCGAATAACGAACGTCGTAGCCTACGACCTTGTCGCTGATGTCATTGACCGTGTTACAGCGAGTCTGAGTCGTGGTGTAAGTGTCACGCTCCTGCATGCCTTCCTGCACCTTGTTACCCGCATAACCGCCGCCGACCGCACCGGCCACTGTGGCGATTTTCTTGCCTGTACCGCCGCCGATCTGATTGCCCAACAGGCCACCAGCCAGGGCGCCGACCACCGTACCGGCGATCTGGTGTTGGTCTTTCACCGGCGCTTGCCGGGTCACCGTAACGTCCTTGCACACTTCACGTGGAGTCTTGATTTGTGTCTTGACCGGTTCAACGGCCAGCACTTGTGCATACTCAGGGCCGCTTTTAACCAGTTTGTAGGTGGCAACAGCACCACCGGCAGTCACACCGACAGCACCCAATACCGCACCAACCAGCAACGACTTGTTCACATGAACCTCCTGGCTATAACAGACGGGACAAACCCGCGCTTCTCCCAGCCTTGGAGCATGAAAAAAGGCGCGAGTTCAACACTCGCGCCTTCTCGGCTTGCAGCAGGAAAAAGATAACCGTTATGGACGGTCGTCGACTTCCTTCTCGCTCGTCGCCACAGGAATCAGGTCTTCGCTGTTCAGGTTCAGCCAGATCAGCACCACGTTCGCGATGTAGATCGAGGAGTAAGTACCCGCCAGAACACCGATGAACAGGGCAATGGAGAAACCGAACAGGTTGTCGCCACCGAAGAACAACAGGGCCGCGATCGCCAGCAAGGTGGAGATCGACGTCGCCATGGTCCGCAGCAGGGTTTGCGTGGTCGAGATGTTGATGTTCTCGATCAGGCTGGCCTTGCGCAGGACGCGGAAGTTCTCACGAACCCGGTCGAATACCACGATGGTGTCGTTGAGCGAGTAACCGATGATCGCCAGTACCGCCGCCAGCACCGTCAGGTCGAAGGTGATCTGGAAGAACGACAGGATACCGACGGTCACGATAACGTCGTGGATCAAGGACACGATCGCACCGACCGCAAACTTCCACTGAAAGCGGAAAGCCAGGTAGATCAGGATGCCACCCAGCGCCATCAGCATGCCGAGGCCGCCCTGGTCGCGCAGTTCTTCACCCACCTGCGGGCCGACGAACTCGACACGCTTGACCTGAGCCGGGTTGTCGCCGCCGACTTTCTGCAGCGCTTCAGCCACCTGGTGACCCAGTTGCGGATCTTCGCCAGGCATGCGCACCAGAAGATCGGTAGTCGCACCGAAGTTCTGCACGATGGCTTCGTGATAACCGGCTGTAGCCAGTTGCTCACGCACCTTGGTGACATCGGCCGGACGCTCGTAGGTCAGCTCGATGAGCGTACCGCCGGTGAAGTCCAGGCCCCAGTTCATGCCCTTATGAAAGACACTGAACATTGCCAGCGCGGTAAGGAACAATGTGACGCCGAACGCAAAGTTGCGAACGCCCATGAAGTTGATTGTACGTAACATGGCAGCCCCTTAAATCCACAACTTCTTGAAGTCACGACCGCCGAAGATCAGGTTGACCATCGCGCGGGTCACCATGATGGCCGTGAACATCGAGGTAAAGATCCCGAGGGACATGGTCACGGCGAAACCCTTGACCGGGCCGGTGCCCATGGCAAAGAGAATCCCGCCCACCAACAAGGTTGTCAGGTTGGCGTCGAGAATCGCGGTGAATGCCCGGCCGAAGCCTTCGTTGATTGCCCGTTGTACGGTCATGCCGGCCGCGATCTCTTCACGTATCCGCGAGAAGATCAGGACGTTGGCGTCGACCGCCATGCCCATGGTCAATACGATACCGGCGATACCCGGCAGGGTCAGCGTTGCACCCAGCAGCGACATCAAGGCCAGCAGCATCACCATGTTCACTGCCAGCGCAACGGTGGCGATGAGGCCGAAGAAGCGGTAGATGGCCATGATGAACAGCGAGACAAACAGCATGCCCCACAACGATGCATCGATACCTTTGGTGATGTTGTCGGCACCCAGGCTTGGGCCAATGGTGCGCTCTTCAGCGAAGTACATCGGAGCCGCCAGACCACCGGCACGCAGCAACAGCGCCAGCTCGGACGATTCGCCCTGGCCGTTCAGGCCAGTGATGCGGAACTGGGCACCCAGCGGCGACTGGATGGTCGCCAGGCTGATGATCTTCTTCTCTTCCTTGAACGTCTGGACCGGCACGTCTTTCTCGACGCCGTTGACCACTTGCTTGACGTAAGTGGTGACCGGACGCTGTTCGATGAAGATCACCGCCATGCTGCGGCCGACGTTGCTGCGAGTCGCACGACTCATCAGCTCGCCACCGTGACCATCCAGACGGATGTTCACTTCTGGCGTACCGTGCTCGCCGAAGCCGGCCTTGGCGTCAGTCACCTGGTCGCCGGTGATGATCAGGCCACGCTCGATCAGAGCCGGAGGACGCTTGCCTTCACGGAACTCGAATTCCTCGGAAGTGGCTTTCGAAGCACCAGGCTCAGCCGCCAGACGGAACTCCAGGTTGGCCGTCTTGCCGAGGATACGCTTGGCTTCTGCGGTGTCTTGCACGCCCGGCAGCTCAACCACGATGCGGTTGGCGCCCTGGCGCTGAACGATAGGTTCGGCAACACCCAGCTCGTTGACGCGGTTACGTACCGTGGTCAAGTTCTGCTTGATGGAGTATTCACGGATTTCCGCCAGCTTGGCCGGGGTCATCGCCAGACGCAGTACCGGTTGGCCATTGAGGTCGGCCGGAACAATGTCGAAATCGTTGAAGTTCTTGCGGATCAGCGCACGGGCCTGTTCGCGGGAGTCTTCATCAGTGAAGCCCAGCTGAATGGCACCGCCCAGTTGCGGCAGGCTGCGATAGCGCAGTTTCTCTTTGCGCAACAGGCTCTTCACATCGCCTTCGTAGACTTTCAGGCGTGCGTCGAGGGCTTTGTCCATGTCCACTTCCAGCAGGAAGTGCACACCACCGGACAAGTCCAGACCCAGCTTCATCGGGTGCGCGCCCAGGCTGCGCAGCCATTGCGGGGTGGTTTGCGCCAGGTTCAGTGCAACGACGTAGTCATCGCCCAATGCCTTGCGCACAACGTCTTTGGCTGGCAACTGGTCTTCGGCCTTGACCAGGCGAATCAGACCGCCCTTGCCGTTTGCCGCCAGCGTGGCCGCCTTGACGCTGATCCCGGATTCCTTGAGCGCGGTGCTCACACGGTCCAGATCAGCCTGATTGACTTGCAGCGCAGTGCTTGCACCGCTGACCTGAATGGCCGGGTCGTCAGGATATAGATTGGGAGCGGAATAAATCAGACCGACCGCCAGCACCGCCAGGATCAGAATGTATTTCCACAGAGGGTATTTGTTCAGCATCACGCCGCCCGCTTATGACGCGGGGCGCCTTGCGCGCCCCGTCGATTGAGTAGAAGTTGTAACTTAGATCGCTTTGAGCGTGCCTTTTGGCAGCGTGGCGGCGATGGCGCCTTTCTGGAACTTCATTTCAACGGTGTCGGAAACTTCCAGAACCACGAAGTCGTCGGACACTTTGGTGATTTTGCCGGCGATACCACCGGTGGTCACAACTTCGTCACCTTTTTGCAGGCTGCTCAGCAGGTTCTTCTGCTCTTTGGCGCGCTTGGCCTGTGGACGCCAGATCATCAGGTAGAAGATGACCAGGAAACCGACCAGGAAAATCCACTCAAAGCCGCCGCCCATCGGGCCTGCCGCAGGTGCAGCAGCGTCAGCCATGGCATTAGAGATAAAAAAGCTCATTTAGCACTCCAGTTGCAAATGTTGAATCTTGGGGTCAGAAAACTCAGTCCAAAGGCGGAACAGGCAACCCGCGTTTGGCGTAGAAGGCATCGACAAAGGCGGCCAATGTACCCTGTTGAATAGCCTCGCGCAAACCAGCCATAAGCACTTGATAATGGCGCAAGTTATGGATGGTATTGAGCATGCTTCCCAGCATTTCGCCGCACTTGTCCAGGTGATGCAGATAAGCGCGGGAGAAGTTCTGGCAGGTATAGCAATCGCAGGTCGGATCCAGCGGCGAGTCATCATGGCGATGGAACGCGTTACGGATCTTCAGCACGCCTGTATCAATGAACAGATGCCCGTTGCGGGCATTACGGGTTGGCATCACGCAATCGAACATGTCCACACCGCGGCGCACACCCTCAACCAGATCTTCCGGTTTGCCAACGCCCATAAGGTAACGAGGTTTGTCAGCCGGCATCTGACCCGGCAGGTAATCGAGCACCTTGATCATCTCGTGCTTGGGCTCGCCCACCGACAGACCGCCGATGGCCAGGCCGTCGAAGCCGATCTTGTCGAGGCCTTCCAAGGAGCGCATGCGCAGATCCTGGTGCATGCCGCCCTGCACGATGCCGAACAACGCCGCCGTGTTGTCGCCATGGGCGTTTTTCGAACGCTGAGCCCAGCGCAACGACAGCTCCATCGATACGCGAGCGACGTCTTCGTCGGCCGGGTACGGGGTGCATTCGTCGAAGATCATCACGATGTCCGAGCCAAGATCACGCTGGACCTGCATCGACTCTTCCGGCCCCATGAACACTTTGGCGCCGTCGACCGGAGAGGCGAAGGTCACGCCCTCCTCCTTGATCTTGCGCATGGCGCCCAGGCTGAATACCTGGAAACCGCCGGAGTCGGTCAGGATCGGGCCTTTCCACTGCATGAAATCGTGCAGGTCGCCGTGCTTTTTGATCACTTCGGTGCCAGGACGCAGCCACAAATGAAAGGTGTTGCCCAGAATGATTTCCGCGCCGGTGGCGACGATATCCCGCGGCAGCATGCCCTTGACCGTACCGTACGTGCCCACCGGCATGAAGGCCGGGGTCTCGACGGTACCGCGCGGGAAGGTCAAACGACCGCGACGCGCCTTGCCGTCAGTAGCAAGCAACTCAAACGACATACGACTTTGGCGACTCATTCTTTGTCCTCAGGGCCACGTGGTGCGGGATTACGGGTGATAAACATCGCATCACCGTAGCTGAAAAAGCGGTATTCGTTGTCGACGGCAGCCTTATAGGCGGCCATGGTCTCGGGATAACCGGCGAACGCCGAAACCAGCATCAACAGCGTGGATTCGGGCAAGTGGAAGTTGGTGACCAGGGCATCGACCACATGAAACGGCCGCCCCGGGTAGATAAAGATATCGGTGTCGCCACTGAACGGCTTGAGCGCGCCATCGCGCGCGGCACTTTCCAGGGAACGCACGCTGGTGGTCCCCACGGCCACCACACGACCGCCGCGAGCGCGGCAGGCCGCAACGGCATCGACCACGTCCTGGCCGACTTCCAGCCATTCGCTGTGCATGTGGTGATCTTCGATCTTCTCCACGCGCACCGGCTGGAACGTGCCCGCGCCGACGTGCAAGGTCACGAATGCGGTCTCGATGCCCTTGGCGGCAATCGCCTCCATCAGCGGCTGATCAAAATGCAGCCCCGCCGTCGGCGCCGCCACCGCGCCCAGGCGCTGGGCGTACACCGTCTGATAACGCTCGCGGTCCGAGCCTTCATCCGGGCGATCTATATAAGGAGGCAACGGCATGTGCCCGACGCGGTCGAGCAGCGGCAACACCTCTTCGGCAAACTTAAGCTCGAACAACGCATCGTGACGCGCCAACATCTCGGCCTCGCCACCGCCGTCGATCAAAATCTTCGAGCCGGGCTTGGGCGACTTGCTGGAACGCACATGGGCCAGCACGCGATGACTGTCGAGCACCCGCTCCACCAGAATTTCCAGCTTGCCGCCGGAAGCTTTCTGGCCAAACAGCCGCGCCGGAATCACCCGGGTATTGTTGAACACCATCAAATCGCCTGGGCGTAAATGCTCAAGCAAATCAGTGAATTGACGGTGTGCCAGGGCGCCGCTGACCCCATCCAGGGTCAACAGGCGACTACCGCGACGCTCGGCCAAAGGATGGCGAGCAATCAGCGAATCAGGGAGCTCGAAGGTAAAGTCAGCAACGCGCATGATGGGGTTCGTCTAGCAGGGCCGGGAAGTCTAGCGGAAATATCAAAAATTCTCCATGTACCTGATTGACCAGCGGTATTCACCTCTCTATACTTCGCCGCCATTGAGCCCTGATGGCGGAATTGGTAGACGCGGCGGATTCAAAATCCGTTTTCGAAAGGAGTGGGAGTTCGAGTCTCCCTCGGGGCACCATTTGCAGTACATAGACGACTACCAGCGTCTACGCAACACCCCTAGAGCCCGCTAACTGCGGGCTTTTTGGTCTCTGGGGTTCCACCCCCATCTCTTGCAAGCCAGCCTCTTTTTGGTACATTTTCTGTACATATTCCAGTTCGAGAACCGGAGGTGTACAGCAATGCCATTGACCGCCTTGCAAATCAAAGCGTCCAAGCCTGCCGACAGACCGTTCACGTTGAGTGATAGTTCGGGTCTTGCCCTGCTGGTGAAACCCAACGGCAGCAAGTATTGGCACTTCCGGTACACGTATCAGGGTCGGGCGGCGCGCATGTCACTGGGCGTGTATCCGCATATCTCCTTGCAGGAAGCCCGTGAACGAGCTGCAGAATGCCGCAACCTACTCAAGCAAGGCACCAACCCCGGCGCCAAACGTCGCGATGACAAGCTGCGACAGCAGGAGGCCGGGCTCAACACCTTCAGGCGAGCCGCGGAGTACTGGTACCAATTCAAAGCGGACTCCGGCCGCAGCAGCGCGACGCTGAAGAAGATCCGCGACTATCTCGATAAGGATCTACTGCCCGCTCTCGGCGAGAAGCAACTGGAGCTCATCACTCGAAGCGACTGCGCAAAACTGCAGGCCTGCATCGAAAAACGAGGCGCCTTCAATGTTGCGGACAAGACCCGGACCTGGCTGAAACAGATTTTCAGTCAAGCCATTGCACGCGGCCTGTGCGAACACAATCCAGCCTCCGAACTCCACGCGATTGCGATAGCCCCACCGCCCACTCAACACTATCCACATCTGCACGAACACGAACTACCTGAGTTTCTCCGGGCCTTAAGCAAGACCACCAGCCGGCTACCAGCGAGGATTGCATCATGGATGACAATTCTGACGGCGAGCCGCCCCGGCATGGTTCGCTACGCAAAATGGGAGGAAATCGATTTTGAGGAAGGGATTTGGACCATCCCGGCCGCCCGCATGAAGATGCGCAGAGACTACGTTAGCCCTCTACCTCATCAATTGATCGCCATGCTTACCAAAC
This sequence comes from Pseudomonas sp. GW821-FHT03E01, assembly GCF_059420765.1. NCBI lineage: Bacteria > Pseudomonadati > Pseudomonadota > Gammaproteobacteria > Pseudomonadales > Pseudomonadaceae > Pseudomonas > Pseudomonas sp. GW821-FHT03E01. The sequence continues at coordinate 60,139 of NZ_JBWKUI010000021.1, forward strand.
TGAACCAAAGCACTGGCCGCAGTCGGTATCTATTCCCAGGCAATGGTGAAAAGCAGCCAGTCATCAGTGAAAACACGATCAACCTGGTGTTCGCCAAGATCGGCTATAAAGGACGACTCGTCAGCCATGGCACTCGTCATACCGCAAGCACGCTGCTGCGCGAACATGGCTGGCTGAAGGACCATGTCGAAAGCCAGCTGGCTCACGTCGAGGGCGGCATCTCTGGTGAGTACAATCAAGCCCTATACTTGCCGCAACGTCGGATCATGATGCAGTGGTATGCGGACTATCTCGACGCCCTCAAACTAGGCATTACAGCCAGCCTTCGCGATCAATTTGATACTCGCGTTAATCAGTTTCTCGCACGCCCTTCTGCATCGCCTCTAACAACATCCCACGCACGCATAGATGATAAGTTTTCTATCGAAACAGACTAAGCTGCGATACCGCGATCACGCGATGCCTCACGAATTCGACCCGGGTCGGCGTCAACATCATCGCCTTGTAAAACAACCGTGGCGCATTTCAACACTGCTTAAGCCTGTTAGATCTCCGTAGCCCAGCTTTCCACGCGGGTCCATCCAAGCAGGGCTGCAAAGCCGCCCTGCTTGGATGGACCTCACTTAAAAAATCTAAAGCCCACACAACCGTCTGGGGAAAAACACTGATTTCCACCGGAGTATAATTTCAGCCACAGCCGCAGAATCTCCATAAATTCGAACCTTGACCCGAATTATCCACAGGCGTAGAAAAGATCGGGCAAGGGCTGTCGTTGACAGCAACCCAGGTAGCCAGAACCTTTAAGGCTACGCCACAGCGTGGTGGTTCTCCCAAAGTGCGATTAGCGTCCGGCGGCTTGCACGGTCACTCACCGAGTGATGGATGCCAATTCCAGATCATTGCCATTGCGGCAAATGCATCCCCCTCCCCCAACTGCCCTGCAGCAACCTATCCGCTTGGCCATTTCATTGCGCCAACCTGCGCCCGTCTCTTTCTTCTGGAAAGAGACGGGCGCTCCTACCGCTGCTGCAGCCCAACTCTTACAAGGCTTTGCGGCATTTCCCCTCGTGACAATCGGCGTGACAAACACCGGAGTCACCAGCAACAGCGATGCAGATGATGGTGCCGCAGCCCATGGAATGGACTGCACCTGACTGACAGTCAGGCATACCCCAATCATCGCATCACTGCCTTCACCTGACTCAGGATCTCGCGGCGCTGGTCTCGTCAGCCAGCGCAGCCTCCACCCGCCCACTTCTGCGGAAGTGTTCAGGAGGCCAGATCATGAGATGCCCAAGCTCCCGGTCGTAAAGAGCCGTCAGTCCCGCGTTAGTGGACAACCCTCACAGGTCGCAGGGACCTTGATCCCTGATAACACTCAACATTCTTGGCGGGATGACGTGGGGAAAGTTTTAAAAGTTTTGGCTTCGAGAGGAGTTTGATCATGGCATTGGTAGGTAGGCGGGATGGGCGCAATTTTGGCTATGGCCGGCAACTGAGCTATGCAGGGCCGCAGGCATTGCGCGACCTATTTGGCGGCGGGCATTACGGCACGGTCAAAGCACACAGTGACCGCTGGCAGGCGTTTGTGCGCTGGTGTCACTCGGAGGATGGGCCGGGGTTTAACGATGCGCGGCAGATTAATTGGCAGACCTTGCTGGACTACGCCGGACATCTACGCCAACAAGTTGAACAAGGTGAGCTGGCCATCGCCACTGCGCAAAACCGGTTGTCCAGCGTGAACCGGACCATGGCCGCGCTTCGCGGTGATCAGTATGTGAAAGTGCAGAGCCCGAGTAAGGCGCTGGGAATGCAGCGCACAACCGTCCGCACAGCAGCCCGCAAGGCCAGGATCGTGAACAAGTTAAGCGGATCGTCGAGGCGCTTTACGAACACCAACTGCCGCGCGCGGCTGCAATCGTGCAGTTGGCCCGAGCTACCGGCATGCGCTTACGCGAGGCCATCTTAGCCGACCTTCCGCGCCTAAAACGCGAAGCCGAACACTACGGCAAGATCAACATCCAGGATGGCACCAAAGGGGGCCGATCCGGCGCGTCGGCGCCACGTTGGATCACGGTGGATGACCATATTCGTGACGCGCTTGGGTTCGCAAAACAGGTGTCGCCTACGGGTAGCCGCAACCTGCTTGCACCGAACGAAAGCTACCTCGATTTCTTGCAGGGAATCGTCTGCCCCGCACGGGACATCATCCATAAGCACGACCTCAAAGGCTTCCACGAATTGCGGGCAGCCTATGCTTGCGAGCGCTATGAGCAAATCACCCACCATCCCGCCCCCATCAACGGAGGCCATTGCTATCAACTCGACCGACGTCTCGATCAGGAAGCCCGAGTACAAATCAGCTATGAGCTGGGGCACAACCGTATCGTCGTGGTGGCCGCTTACATTGGTGGTCCCACATGAGCACGGCATTCGATATGGATTTGTTCCTGGCGGGCGTCCTGACCGGGTCGCATACCACGCGCCAACGCCACCTGCGTCAGGCGAAGGCCATCCAAACAGCGATCACTGAGCGCTGGCAACGCGACAATCAATGGACTTGGCAGAGAAAACACCTTGCGTGGTTTTTGAATCACCAGCTAAACCAGCACACTGAATCGACGCGCTATTACTATTTGCTGACCATGCAATTACTCACTCATCGCTTAGGAAAATCCTGGCAGTTCAACCTTTAAACGAAGGTCAGAAAACGGGGCCATAAGCAGCCATTCGTGAGTGGCGGTTTTCGACCGATTCTGTTGAAAAAGTCGGCCCTTGTTTCCACGGTAGAAAAGTACGCACTAGAGCTTAAAATCTTTGCATTGAGCAGTGGATTCCGGGTTCAGATTTCGCGTAGCAGCGCGCAAAAAAGGTGTTTTCAGCGGTCAGTATCCGGGCCGTCTGAAAGAACCGACTTTTTCAACAGAATCGACCCAAGGCAGCCGATTGAATATTTACGGCACACCCACGGATAGCTCCAGCAACTGATGAAATCGGTAAATGGCGATATTTATATCGTCCATGATTTCATCATCCTACTCTTCGATGATTCCCAACTCGGCTTTCAATGCAGCGATTCGCTCCTTGATCTCTGCTACGAGCCAGCACGATCAGTGGCGATAATTTATGAATTGCCACGGTTTTTTTTAGACTTTTAGACAGTTCCTGGCCGATTTGGGCCATTCGCGAGTACTCTCTTTTGCCGGGGACGGATGGCCAAGCCATAAGGGACATTAATCTGACCGGCCAAAGACGCCTCGATCTAATAAGCGGGGGCGCCTCCCCTGTTAATCCCTGTCAGCTTGCCGAATTGCGTGCCATGACGATCCACGCCGCGCCGTCGATCATCACCGACCGCTCGCCGGGAAGGCTGGCAAAAGCGCCACGAACCGCCGCCGAGGCGCGGGCGCGGATGTCGTCGGGCTGATCGGCGAGCGCAAGCGACAGCGGGCCGCCCTCGAACGCCATCTTCACCGCGTCATCGATCGCTGCGTCTCGCGTCCCGCCCTCACCGAACGGGATACAAGCATCGAAGGGCGCGATAGCGATATCGGTGAAGCCGGCCGCTGTCAGGATGCGCGTCACCCGTCCCCGGTCGCCGAACGAGAACGGGCCGGGCGCTTCGGGACCGGGCGGCGCGGGTAGCGGGACGATGTCCTTGATCGCGCCCATCGGCAGGCGCAGCCAATCGTTCTCGGCCACGCCGCGCCAGCAGACGAAAGCGACCCGCCCGCCCGGCCGCAGCGCACGCCGCATATGGGCAAACGCCCCAGTCGGATCGTCGAAGAACATCACCCCGAAACGCGAGAACAGGATGTCGAACGCGCCCTCGGGCAGCTCGGCGCTGCTGGCGTCGGCCACCCGGAACAGGGCCGGCGTATCCTTCGGCGCAAGCGCACGCGCTCGGCCGATCAACGGTTCGGATATGTCCACGCCTAGCACATGGCCGCCCGCGCCGACGCGAGCGGCCAGAGCCAGACTCGAGGCGCCCGCGCCGCAGCCGACGTCCAGAACGCGTTCGCCCGTCGCGGGCGCGGCGGCTTCTATCGCGGCCTGGCCGAACACCGCGAACATGGCGTCGAGCCGGGCCTGGTTGGCGGCCCAGTACTCTCCACTTTGGCCATTCCAGTCAGCTACCTGATAGGCATTTTGCTCTGTCATGACATCTCCTCGTTTTGATTCGCTCTTAACTAGGCCGTGCAAAAGCCGGGAACGGCGACCTTCTGGAACAGGTGCGGGCTGCCTACGACGGATGACGGATAGGCCGAAAGCTTCGCGACGATCTCGGGATGGGTGAGGCCGGCGCGGACCGTCTCGGTGGATTCCCACACCACATAGTTCAGGTAAGTCGGGCTATCGCCGATCGCTCGATGCAGTTGCATGGAAATGAAGCCCGGTTGTTTCGTTATGATCTCGGCAGCCGCCTTGAAAGCGTCCAGGAAGCCCGCTTCGTCGGCGTAATCGAGCGTGAAGAGGTTGATTAGCACGACTGGCGCGGCCGCGATGCCGAGTTGGCGCTCAAGCGGGAATTTATCGTCTAGCGGTTTGAATTTACGGTCTTGCGGCTTTAGGTCGGCCATGGTGATGCTCCCGTCTACTGCGAAATTGAAAATGGCGTGATCGATGCTGCTTCGAAGCAACCTTTAGAAGCCTGCGACAACCGAAGAAGGGTATCTGTGCTCTCAAACCAGCATCGACTGCTGGGCGAAGATTCCCGCCATCGCGCCTTGCCATGATGCCGTGGTGACCGAGGGCATGAGGGGATTGGCGAGGTCGCCGGCGGCGTAGACGCCGGGCACGCTGGTTTCGCGACGCTCGTCAACCTTGAGGGCTATGCCCTGGGGCGTATCGACCGTAGCGAGGCCCAGCGATTCATGCAGGCGTGCGGACGGCTTGTTACGCGGATGCGCGAACAGGATGTCGACCGCAACAGAGGGGCTGGCGTCGAGCCTGACGGTGGCGTTGTGGCTCTCGTCATGGTCGATTTCGGTGATCCGGCCATCGACGACAGGGATGCCGCGGCGCGCCAGATCGGCCCGGATGTCGGGTGGAATGTCGTGATCATTGGCGAAGACCGTTAATGTGTCGGTCCAGTCGTGGTACAGCCTGACGTAGTTGTGCGACGGCGGGCCGGACCAGACGAGGCCCCAATGCCGGCCGGCAACTTCAAAGCCGTCGCAATAGGGGCAAGGCACGATGGAGGTGCCCCAGCCTTCGGCAAAGCCGGGAACTTCAGGCATCTGGTCGGCGACGCCATAGCTCAGGATCAGGCGGCGCGCCCTGAGGCTTTCGCCATCGCCAGTAAGGACGGAGAAATCGTCGATGGCGCCGGAGATGCTCTCGGCCCGGGCAGTGACCAGCCTGACCGTTGGATAGCGCGCCAGCTGCTGCCGCGCCTCGGCCAGGATCTCTAGCGGTGGCTTGTGGTCGTGGCCGAGCAGGCCATGCGAGTGGTCGGCGAAGCGATTGCGCGGCAGGCCGGTGTCGAGAACGGTGACCTTGCGCCGGGCACGGCCGAGCTGCAAGGCGGCGGCAAGACCGGCAAAACTGCCGCCGATGATGATGACGTCATTCATGGTGGTGGGCTCCGCGCTGTGGATAAAGGGAGATCGGCTTGCACACTTAAGATACTTTGGAGTACCCTAATTCAAGAATTAGAATACTGTCAAGTACTGGAATTTTTTATGAGCGAAAACAGCCAGAGCCGGCGCGGCCGGCCTGCCAACGAGGCGCTTGGCCAAACGATAGCCGACGCCGCGTGCGAACTTTTTGTGGAATTGGGTTTTCAAGCGACGACCATGGATAAGGTCGCCCAGCGGGCGAAGATATCCAAGCTAAGCATCTATCGACACTTCGAGAACAAGGAGGCGCTGTTCAGCGCAGCCATCGCGGCCCACTGCCAGCAGTTTGCACCACAAGCCCTTTTTGAAGGCGTCGGCGGTTCGGCCGAAGATCAGCTAATGGCGGTGGGATCAACCCTGCTTCGCACGCTGTTGAGCCCGGACGTGCGGAGTGTCGAAGCCATGATCATGGCCGACAAGACGAATCAAAAGTCGTTAAGCAAGCGCCAATACGAAGCCGGCCCCGCCTATGTCATCGCCCAAATCGAGGCCCTGTTGCGTCAGTTGCACGCGAAGGCGGTTCTGAACGTGCCCGATCCTCTCCAGTCCGCCCGCTTGTTTGCCGCGCTTTTCAAAGGATCCGATCTCCTAATTATCGCGCGCTTCGATGAGGCGAGAGCAGAGGACGACAACGAAATCGAATCCTATTGCCGGTCGGCCGTCGCCATGTTCATCGCCGCGCACGGCGGCACCGACCACGCTGGCGATTAGGAGCTTAATTGCCCCGGCCAGCCTGGCCAGCGCCCCTGCTGGCCAAGCTAGCGGCGGCGCGATCGCATCGGCATTCAAAGGGGATGCGTTTCCGATGCAGTAGCCAAGAGTGCTCTTGCTTCCTGCAAGTGCTTGCGGAACCGGATGGCATAGTCCTCTGCAACTGCCGCCTGAATGCTGAAACGGCTGGCCAGCGCACGACGCCAATCAGCCACTCGACTCAGTCCATCAAACAACTGATGATTGGGCTCGAATCCAAGTATGTCGAAGTAGCGAAAAACTGGAGCCACGGCGATGTCGACCATGCTGAGCCTCTCGCCGGAGAAATAAGGGCCGTCCGATATTTCACTGTCGAATCGTTCCAGCTTTCCTCTCAACGCTGCAAATTTGCCAAGGGCTGTCTGCTGGTCGGTGGCGTTCAAAAATCCCCATGCATCCGCCAGTGTGGCAGAGGCGAATTCGATCCATGCACGGTGTTGTGCTCGGATCAACGCATTCATTGGATGTAACGCAGGTTCCGGGTACACCTCCTCCAGGTATTCGCAAATGGCGACGCTCTCGAATAGAACGGACTCGCCTTCATTGCCGTCTGGAACCTTGAGCAGCGGAACCTTACCGCTTGGCGACATCGCCAGAAACCAGTCTGGCCTATCGCGAAGATCGACATCGATACGCTGAAAGGTAATACCTTTTTCGAGTAACACGATGGCCACTCGCTGAACGAATGGGCATAACGGATGGCTGACGAGTGTGAACTGTGACTGTGGCATTGGAATAGACCCACTGAAGAATCAAAGCCCGCCGCCACGAGTGGGAGCGGGCCGTATAGAAGCTACGTCCGTGACTTCAAGAAAGCCTGAATGGCAATCAGTTTTCCGTAAAAGCGCAGGAGACGTTCCTTCGCGTATCGTTGGCAGCTAAAGCGAGCGGCCACCGTCGACGATGAGTTCCGAGCCAACCGTCCATCGTGACTCGTCTGACGCCAGGTACAGCACGGCCTTGGCCACTTCCTCGGGCGTACCAAACCGGCCGAACGGAATGGTCGCTGCGATATCCTGGTTGAGCTGTTCGCGATAGGCATCGGGAATACCGAGCTTGTCGTAAAGCGGCGTATCAATCGGACCAGGGCTGACTGCATTGACGCGAATACCACGCGGGAGCAGTTCGCTAGAAAGCGTCTTCGACATGTTCAGGAACGCGGCCTTGGTCGCGCCATAAACTGATGAACGCGCGGCGCCGAGGTGTGCACTAACCGAGGTATTGAGAACCACCGACGCAGGGTTCGCGAAGACTGGTAGCAATGCCTGGATCAGAAAGTACGGCCCCTTAACGTTGATGTCGAAGGAGCGATCGAACATTTCCTCCGTCCACTCTTCGATCGGCAGCCAAACGGATACGCCTGCATTGAGAAAGGCAACATCGAGTTGGCCATAGTGAGTCTGAACGGCCTGCGCCAGTTCCTTCTGCGCATCGATGCTGGCTGAGTCAGCACGCAGTACCAATACTTCGCTTCCCAGTTCCGCCTGGGCCTTTGCGATGGACTCCGGATTGACTCCGGTAACGATCACGCGCGCGCCTTCGGCGAGGAACTGCTTAGCCGTTTCCAGGCCAATGCCGCTGGTGCCGCCGGTGATGAGAGTGCGTTTGCCTTGCAATCGGGACATGTAAGTTTCCTTTTCGGTTTTTCACGGTCAGTCGATGTACTGACCTGCCAGAGGGAAACTATGTATTCATACCTGTGCATTGATAAGATGGCCTATTCGAATACATTTCATGCTTATATTGCATGAATGAGAGGCCTAGATGGATCGACTACTGCTGATGACCTGCTTTGTTCGCGCTGTTGAGACAGGAAGCTTCTCGGCTGCGGGGCGTGACCTGGGGCTGGGGCAGCCTAACGTCAGCCGCTATGTGGCGGCGCTGGAAGATCATTTGCAAACCAGGCTGCTCCACCGATCCACACGAAAGCTTGCCCTCACCCCCGAGGGAGAACGCTATTACGCAGATGCCCGGCGCATTCTCGATGCCGTGGAAGAATCGGAGTCGTCCTTCAGGGAGAATGTCGCCCCGTCCGGATTGTTGCGAGTCGCCTGCCCGACCGCGCTAGCCCATGCATTCGTGGTGCCGCATGTATCCACATTCCTGGAGCGCTATCCAGAGTTGACGCTCGACCTGCAGATCAATGATCGCTATGTGAATCTGGTCGACGAAGGGGCTGAACTGGCGATCCGAATCGGACATCTGGAAGACAGCGCAATGCGTGCCCGGCCGCTAGGCTGGTTCGAGCGTGTATGCGTTGCCAGCAAGGGATACCTGGCCAAACGCGGAATCCCCACGACGCCCAATGATCTGAGAACGCACGATTGCCTGATCTACACCCTGCTGTCGACAGGCACCACATGGCGCTTTCGGGATATCGATGTTCCCGTTTCTGGCAGGCTTCGGGTCAACTCACCTGAGGCCATACGAGAGTGTGTAAACGAGGGACTGGGGATCGCACAGGGGCCCGAATGGCTTTACGAGGAAGGGCTGAAAAATGGCAATCTGCGGGTGTTGCTTAGGGACTACGCAGCTCCGGCTGTCCCTGTGCAAGTCATTTACGTTGCCGACCGGCTTCTCCCCAAAAGGGCCATTGTATTCATGGATTTCATCGCCGAGGTGTTCGCAAAAAATTCTGCATTTAACGATCAACCCAGACCATCATAATTGCAGTAGTCAGCTTGGTGTGCTCATGACGCCCGACTAATCATGAAAATTCGTCAGGTGCCGGTTCGGCATTTTCGGCAAACCAGGGAGTCTATCCTTAACCAGTTTCGTGAAAATATTATTGACAGCTCGTCGGAAATTGGATGGAGATATCCGATCAAACTTTCATCCACACCAGTCCTTATTGAAAGCAGGTAGGGTGTACACTTCGCAGTACAACGTGGAAGTGTACATAGACAAAAAACTATTTAAATCATACAGCTATGCTATTATTCGAGTCTCCCTCGGGCACCAAAATTAAGAAAGGTCTTGCTTAGCAAGGCCTTTTTTTTCGCCTGTAGAAAAGCCATTGCCCGCACCGCTGTCGTGTGACGGCTGCCGAAGGTTGCGATCTTTTGATCCTGCTTCTCTTACGCACGTCCCGCACCGGTGGAACATTTCACAAGGATTCCCTCATGGAATTGCAGCTGGAAAGCGTCGCCCTCTTCTCCCTGAAACTGGCTTACGAGACGGAAGATTCAAGTCCGATTTTGCGTGATGATCTGGTCATGGGTGATTACCAGCGGGATGTGTTTGAGCTGCTGGTGCGGCGGGGGGATGTCGAGACCATTAAGGTCAAAGTGGCTGAATGCGTAGGTCTGGCGCTTGAGGCGATAGGTGGAGTTGGTACGGCGCTGGGTCGAGAACTAGATAGATTGTCGGTTGATTTCAGAGCTGTGCAGACGCTGGAGCACCTTGATGTTCCGCTTATTGCGCTTAAGGATTACTTGAAAGACATTCAGTGAGTGATCGGGTGGAAGCACGTTTGGTACCCCTTTACACCGAGTGATACTGGACAGGGGTTTGGCTGATACAAAAATGGACCTGTCCACTTTTCCATTGCGCCGGCAGACAACAACGAAAGACTTTTTCGGCATCACAAGGACGTATCAATGCGACAAATCGCCCTTAGCAACAAGCCACTCAGAGGCATTCCCCGCCGCCTTCGCGCTCTGGAACGCTGGGCGTCCAGTTTTCGCGACGAGTTTCACCCGCGATCCGAGCACATGGAGCGCTACACACATTGGAAGATCCCGGTGCACGCGGCCCTGGTCCAAGGCCCTCAAGCCAGGATCGAAGTTCAGGCCTTCTGCATTCAGCAACTGCTCGAAGCCGCCTGCCACCTGTCCAACGCTGCCGACCACTCACAGGGTTACTACCGGGTCGCCTGCCTGCTGGTGTGGCCATGGGTTCATCAGAGCGAGGTCACCCTCTTCTATGATCGAGACTACTATCTGGGTTTTCTCGGTGAAACCAACACGCTTAAACCAGAGCGGATCAGTGATGTTCTTGCCCTGCACGCTCCAGCGCATTTCATCGAGCACGGGCATGACGTAACTCAACCTGACGATGAGGTCGCAGTACAGTGGTGGTGTATTGGGGAACCGGCCTGATATGGAGAAAAGGAGCGTGAATGTTTATAGGACTCTTGGTTTACAGCGCAATAAATCGACAAATCTGCTCCCTGAAATCACCCACAGATCTGATGCTGTTTCTCACCCGTAATGCTTGCTATACATCCCCCACCGACAAGCCCTCAAAGCATTAAGCCAGTGCGTGAACGCCCCACGCCCCGCTCATCTAGACTTAATGGATAGTCGTAGGCAGAACCGAACACGTCGCTTTGGTGCGGATGATTCAAAGGCGGCGTGGCAAGCTGCGTGATATGCCTGAAGAGGTGCGGCAAAGACCGCGCCGGGCACAACAAGATGCCCACTCAGGGTGCCCTGGCCAACGGTCTGAAAATGCCACGATACCGTGACGTGGTGTGAACGCCGCAGCCGACACTTTCGGACGACCGACAACCGCCTGGTTTGTCCGTGACCGTGAGGAATGCTGTATGTCTGATGAGATGTTGCACCTGCCTATGGTCAACAGCCTGCTGGAGCGCCACAAGGGTTTGCCCGGCGCATTGTTGCCGATCCTTCATGAAATTCAGGAGGGCATCGGTTATATCCCCGATGCCGCCGTTCCCGAGATTGCCCACGCCCTCAACCTGAGTCAGGCCGAGGTTCGCGGGGTGATCAGCTTCTACCATGACTTCCGTACCGCGCCTCCGGCCCGGCATATCCTGCGTCTGTGCCGGGCCGAGTCCTGCCAGAGCCGCGGCGCCGAGCAGCTCGCGGCGCAATTGCGCGACCGCCTGCAACTGGACGACCACGGCAGCAGTGCCGACGGCAATATCAGTCTGCGCCCGGTGTATTGCCTCGGCGCCTGTGCCTGCTCACCTGCCCTGGAGCTGGATGGTCAGGTGCATGCGCGGCTCACTGCCGAACGCCTGGATGCCCTGCTCAACGCTTGCCAGGAGGACGCATGATGCCGACGCTTTATCTGCCCTGTGATTCTCTTGCCCGCGCCGTGGGCGCCGATGAGGTGGCCGTGGCCCTGGCCACTCTGGCCCAGGAGCGCGGTCTGCCGCTGGACTTGCAACGCACCAGCTCGCGCGGCCTGTACTGGCTGGAACCGCTACTGGAAATGGACAGCCCGCAAGGTCGTATCGGCTTCGGCCCGCTGACCGCTGCCGATGTGCCGTCCGTGCTCGATGCGCTGCAAGGCGAGCCGTCCGCTCATCCGCTGGCCTTGGGGCTGGTGGAGGAGTTGTCTTATCTGAAGACCCAACAACGCCTGTTGTTCGCCCGCGCCGGTATTACCCGGCCGCTGTCGTTGGAGGATTACCGGGCTCATGGCGGTTTCGAGGGCTTGACCCAGGCCATCGCTCTGGGCGGCGAGCAGACCGCGACTGCAGTATTCGATTCTGGCCTGCGTGGCCGTGGCGGCGCGGCTTTCCCGGCCGGGATCAAATGGCGCACGGTGCGCGCTACCCAAGCGGCGCAGAAATACATTGTGTGCAACGCCGACGAAGGCGACTCCGGCACCTTCGCCGACCGTATGCTGATGGAAGGCGACCCCTTCCTGCTGATCGAAGGCATGGCCATTGCCGGCATCACCGTCGGCGCCAGCTACGGCTACATCTATGTGCGCTCGGAATATCCACAGGCCGTGGCCACCTTGCGCGAGGCGCTGGACATCGCCCGGGCCGCCGGTTACCTCGGCGCCAATGTCGGCGGCAGCGGACTGGCCTTCGACATGGAAGTGCGAGTGGGTGCCGGCGCTTACATCTGCGGTGAGGAAACCGCGCTGCTGGACTCCCTCGAAGGCAAGCGCGGGATCGTCCGCGCCAAGCCGCCGATCCCCGCGCTGCAGGGCCTGTTCGGCCTGCCGACCCTGGTGCACAACGTGCTGACGCTGGCCTCGGTGCCAATGATTATGGCCAAGGGCGCGCAGTTCTATCGCGACTACGGCATGGGCCGTTCCCTGGGCACCATGCCCTTCCAGCTGGCGGGTAATATTCGTCACGGCGGTCTGGTGGAACGGGCCTTTGGCCTGACCCTGCGGGAATTGGTGGAAGACTACGGCGGCGGGACCGCCAGTGGCCGGCCGCTGAAGGCCGCGCAGGTTGGCGGCCCTCTCGGTGCGTGGGTGCCACCCTCGCAATTCGACACGCCGCTGGATTACGAAGCCTTCGCCGCCATAGGCGCGATGCTCGGTCACGGTGGTGTGGTGGTGGCTGACGACAGCCTGGACATGGCCCACATGGCGCGCTTCGCCATGCAGTTCTGCGCCGAAGAATCCTGTGGCAAATGCACGCCGTGCCGTATCGGCTCGACCCGGGGCGTTGAGGTGATCGACCGCCTGCTCGCTGCGCCTGACCAGAACGGTCGCGATGAGCAGGCGATTATCCTCAAGGACCTGTGCGACACAATGCAATACGGTTCGCTGTGCGCGTTGGGTGGCATGACCTCCTATCCGGTCGTCAGCGCCCTCAAGCACTTCCCCGCCGACTTCGGTCTGCAAGCCTCGGAGGCCGAGCAATGATCACTGTATTCGACCCGAAAACCGATATGGATCTGGGTACCCCGGCCCGCGAAAGCCAGGTGCAAGTCACCCTGAACATCGACGGCCAAAGCATCAGCGTGCCCGAAGGCACCTCGGTGATGCGCGCTGCGGCGATGCTGGGCACCACCATTCCCAAACTGTGCGCCACCGACAGCCTGGAAGCCTTTGGCTCCTGCCGCATGTGTCTGGTGGAGATCGACGGCATGCGCGGCTACCCCGCATCCTGCACCACGCCGGTCAGCGAAGGCATGACCGTGCACACCCAGACGCCGAAGCTCGCGACCCTGCGCCGCAACGTCATGGAGCTGTACATCTCCGATCACCCGCTGGATTGCCTGACCTGCTCGGCCAACGGCAACTGCGAGCTGCAAACCGTCGCCGGCCAGGTCGGCCTGCGGGAAGTGCGTTACGGCTATGAGGGCGAGAACCATCTGGACGACGTGAAGGACACGTCTAACCCGTACTTCGACTACGACCCGAGCAAGTGCATCGTCTGCAACCGCTGCGTGCGCGCCTGCGAAGAAACCCAGGGTACGTTTGCCCTGACCATTACCGGGCGCGGGTTCGAATCCCGGGTCGCGGCCGCCGGTGGCGAGGACTTCCTCGACTCGGAATGCGTGTCCTGCGGCGCCTGTGTGCAAGCCTGCCCGACCGCGACACTGATGGAAAAAAGTGTGGTCGAACTGGGTCAGCCCGAACATAGCGTCATCACCACCTGCGCCTATTGCGGCGTGGGCTGTTCGTTCCGCGCCGAGATGAAAGGCGACCAACTGGTGCGCATGGTTCCGGACAAGAACGGCCAGGCCAACCACGGCCACTCCTGCGTCAAGGGGCGCTTTGCCTGGGGCTACGCGACTCACCCGGATCGCATCACCAAGCCGATGATCCGCAAGTCCATTAACGACCCTTGGCAGGAAGTCAGCTGGGATGAAGCGGTGACTTACGCCGCCAGCGAATTCCGCCGGTTGCAGCAAAAATACGGCCGCGATTCCATTGGTGGCATCACCTCCAGCCGTTGCACCAACGAAGAAACCTACCTGGTGCAAAAACTGGTGCGCGCCGCGTTCGGCAACAACAACGTCGACACCTGTGCGCGGGTCTGCCACTCACCGACCGGCTATGGCCTGAAACAAACCCTGGGCGAGTCCGCCGGCACACAGAGTTTCGACTCGGTGATGCAGGCTGACGTAATCCTGGTGATGGGTGCCAACCCCAGCGACGCTCACCCGGTGTTCGCCTCCCAGCTCAAGCGCCGCCTGCGTGAAGGCGCGCGACTGATCGTCATCGACCCACGCCGTATTGACCTGGTGGACACGGTGCATGCCCGCGCCGAACTGCACCTGGCCCTGCGTCCGGGCACCAACGTCGCCATGCTCAACGCCCTGGCCCACGTCATCGTCACCGAAGGCTTGCTCAACCAGGCCTTTATCGACGCCCGTTGCGAAGGCAACGATTTCGCCCACTGGAAAGAGTTCGTCAGCCGAGCGGAAAACTCGCCGGAAGCCCTTGGCCCTGTCTGCGGCGTAGAACCTGCCGATATCCGTGCCGCTGCGCGCTTGTATGCCACCGGCGGCAACGCGGCGATCTATTACGGCCTGGGCGTCACCGAGCACAGCCAGGGCAGTACCGCGGTCATGGGCATCGCCAACCTGGCCATGGCCACCGGCAACATCGGTCGAGAAGGCGTGGGCGTGAACCCGTTGCGTGGGCAGAACAACGTTCAGGGCTCCTGCGACATGGGCTCCTTCCCCCACGAACTGCCCGGTTACCGTCACGTCTCCAACGAGGTGGTAAGGACGCAGTTCGAACAGGCCTGGAACGTCACCCTGCAACCCGATCCGGGCCTGCGCATTCCCAACATGTTCGAGTCTGCACTGGCCGGCAGCTTCAAGGGCCTGTACTGCCAGGGCGAAGACATCGCCCAGAGCGACCCCAACACCCAACACGTCACCGCGGCGCTGTCGGCCATGGAATGCATCGTGGTGCAGGACATTTTCCTCAACGAAACCGCCAAGTTCGCCCATGTGTTCCTGCCGGGCGCCTCGTTCCTGGAAAAAGACGGCACCTTCACCAACGCCGAACGGCGCATCTCCCGGGTACGCAAGGTCATGGAGCCTCTGGGCGGCAAGGCCGACTGGGAAGGCACCGTGGCTCTGGCTAACGCCCTGGGCTATCCGATGAACTACAAGCATCCGTCGGAAATCATGGATGAAATCGCCAGCCTGACGCCGACCTTCACCAACGTCAGCTACGCCGCACTGGATAGTCACGGCAGCCTGCAATGGCCATGCAACGCCGCGGCACCGGACGGCACGCCAACCATGCACATTGAGGAATTCGTGCGTGGCAAGGGGCGCTTCATGCTCACCGGCTACGTGCCGACCGAGGAGAAGGTCAACAGTCGCTATCCGCTGCTGCTGACCACCGGACGCATCCTCAGCCAGTACAACGTCGGCGCCCAGACCCGGCGTACTGAAAACGTCGCCTGGCACGACGAAGACCGCCTGGAAATCCACCCGACCGACGCCGAGAGCCGTGGGATCAACGAAGGCGATTGGGTCGGCATCGGCAGCCGCGCCGGCCAGACCGTACTGCGGGCACGAGTCACCGAACGGGTTGCCCCAGGCGTGGTGTACACCACCTTCCACTTCCCTGAGTCGGGTGCCAACGTGATCACCACCGACAACTCCGACTGGGCTACCAACTGTCCGGAGTACAAGGTCACCGCCGTGGAGGTCAGCCGCGTCTATCACCCTTCCGAGTGGCAAAAACGCTATCAGGCATTCAGCGACGAACAACAACGCCTGCTCAACGAACGTCGCCATGAACGCAGCGCCGGGACAAAAGCCGAGGTACGCCGATGAGTACGGAAAACCTGATCAAGATGGTCAACCAGATCGCCCAATACTTTGCCAGCGAACCGGATCAGCAACAGGCCGTGCTCGGCGTGCGCAATCATCTGCAGATGTACTGGACGCCCGGCATGCGCAAGGAGTTGCTGGCCTGGCAGACGACGCATCAGGGGGCAGACATGCACCCGCTGGCGCAGGCAGCGGTCAGTGGCGCGGGCTGGGAGGCTTAGGTTTACAGATCCCTTGGCCTGTTGAGACGGGCCAAGGGAGCGTTCCAGCGTTTTTAACGTCGACCCTGTATTCAATGAGTGACGGAGCCAAACGCAGCCAAAATCCACATCAGTCAGCAACATCCTTCGGCATAATCCCATCGGTTTGATATCGTGTTGCCATCGCCTCATCTCATCAAAGATGACCAATGGCGGTTTCAGGGTTATTGCGAACAAGGAAAAGGATTGAATGCTGCTAATTGGCGTATTGGTGTTCCTCGCTGCGACAGTGGGGATGTGGATCTGGGTGGTGAAGAACCGCGGAGCTGTGAATCTATGGCTCGCCAACCTGGCAGGTGCCGTGGGTAGTTTTATTGTCGGGATAGCGGTGCTGGTTTTGTTCAATAGATGGCTTGCCCCCGGAGAAGCCTCCTCAGCACGGATCGTTTTATACGTACTCTATACGTTGATGGCGGTTATGGGCGCCTTCGTCGGCACATGGCTCTTGGTGATTGCCAGACTCAAGCAGTCTGAACACCCCGCCTTCCGTCATTTGATTGCCGGGACGTGTAGTCTGTTGGCGGCAGCGATCACTTTGGTAGTGTGGTCAGTAATCCTCCTCCCCAGCAAATGAGTATCCCCCCAGGCAATTGCTGAACTTCAGCCTGGGCCTGCATGATCGTCGCCGGCGAGAGTCCTTGCCCGTCGGCGTGAAACTTCCCGGAAGTCAGGCTCGCACGTAGACCCAGGCACTGATGCCGGACTTGAGGGTCACACTGACGCGTTTGTAGTCCGCCACCTCGTATTCGTCGGCCGCGACCAGCTCTTGGGCCGTGATCTCGAAAACAGTGCCGGCGATCTCGTCCGACAGGTCGCCACTCTCCTGCACGATCGGATGATGGCTTTTCCCACTCGCCGCCAACACCGCCGGATCGGTTATCTCGACCAGGTTCTGCTTGTAACCTGGCAGGCTGTCCAGGCGCCCTTTCAACTCGCGCCCGAAGGTGGACAGCTGAACGGCCCGGTCCTGCAAAGTACCGTAGGAGAACAGCAGAACCGGTTGCTCTGTTTGGTTTGGCATGAGGTTTCCTTGATCAGATAAGCAAGTCTTCGTAGAACCCTCCGAAAGGGCGCTCAGGGTGGGCGATCTGGATTTCCAGAATCCACAGGCCGGTCGTTGGGCACTTGTCTAAATCCCCGAGGTCGCCACCACGGTGAATGGCATGAGGAAAATCGCTGACTCTGTGGCCCTTGATGTCCAGGTTGAGCTTCCACCCCATGGCTTGCGCCTGGTCGGCCGCATAGCGGTAAAGCTCTATGCCGGAAACCCGCTCGCTGCGCCAAAAGCCTTCGACTCTATTGAAAAGTTCCCGGGAGGCCGCAGCACAGGCGATCATTTCCGGGTCGGAACCGGTGGTGAACGTCGCCCCTGCATCACCTTCGTGCCCTTGCCAGACCGCGCCCATGTCGACGAAGAAAATATCTTCGTCACCCAGCACAGGATCGCCATCGGAGCGCTGTTTGAACGTCTTGAGCGTATTGGCGCCAAAGCGGATCAGCAGCGGGTGCCAGATGCGATCCATGCCAAGTTCCGACAGAACCTGTTTACCCAGTGACTGGGCTTCGGACTCGCGCATGCCGGGAGAAATAACCCGGGCAATCTGTTCGATGGCCTTCCAGGTCATCTGCTGCGCATGGCGCATCGTTTCCAACGTGTAATGCTCGCCTACTGCTTCTTTACCGCTCAGGGCCGCTGTCATCGATCATTCCTTTTGTACGAATTCTCGCTATATATTTTCATATACTGCGATATTCGATAAAAAAGATATAGCCATGATCCAGGCTGAAGAAACTTTCCTGCGGACAAAACAAAACCCCTACCTGCATACGCAGATAGGGGTTTCGGAATTTAATCTTGACGATGACCTACTCTCACATGGG
>NZ_JBWKUI010000022.1:0-73535 GCF_059420765.1 Pseudomonas sp. GW821-FHT03E01
AAACCGCTTTCGCAGGCAAGCCTCGCTCCTACACAGGTTGTGTATGGTCAGAACAGCTTGGTGAACAACCAATACAAACTGCCCGACAACACAATCGCCGCCGGCAAGGTCAGCACCCAGGCCATCAGCAGGTTGCGGATGGTCTTCATCTGCAAGCCGCCACCGTTGGCGACCATGGTCCCGGCCACGCCTGAAGACAACACATGAGTGGTCGATACCGGCAGGCCGAACATGTCGGCGGCGCCGATGGTCAGCATCGCCACGGTTTCTGCCGATGCGCCCTGCGCATAGGTCAGGTGCGCCTTGCCGATTTTCTCGCCGACCGTCACCACGATGCGTTTCCAGCCGACCATGGTGCCCAGTCCCAGGGCGATGGCCACCGCGATCTTCACCCACAGCGGAATGAACCGCGTGGCGTTGTCGATCTGTTGCTTGAACAACTGCAGCTTGCCGGTGGTGTCGGTGTCGAAGTTTCCGACCTTGTTCTTGTCCATCAGGCGAATGGTTTCGCTGGTCAGGTACATATCGTTGCGCACGTTGCCCATCGCTTCGGCCGGGACTTTCGACAGCGAGCCGTAACCCTTCACTTCGTTACCGATCTGGCCCGCCAACGCGGCGAGGGCGGGGATCAGTTGCGGGGTGGCTTCCTTGTTGCGCATGTAGTCGGTCAGCACCGGGCGTGGATCGGTGGGCATCGGCAGCGGTGTGTTTCTCATCAGGGCTTGCTGGGTGACTTCGGCCACCGCGGCGAATTGCAAGGCCTGATCCGCCGGCATGGTGCGGTTCAATGCATACGCCATCGGCAGCGTGCCCACCAGAATCAGCATGATCAGGCCCATGCCTTTCTGGCCGTCGTTGGAGCCGTGGGCGAAGGACACGCCGGTGCAGGTCAGAATCAACATGCCGCGAATCCACCACGGTGGCGGGGTATTACCCTTCGGCGCCTTGTACAGCGCGCGATTTTTGACGAAGACGCGCAACGCCAGCAGCAACAGCGCGGCAAACGCGAAGCCGATCAGCGGCGACAGCAGCAACGCGTAACCGACCTTGGTCGCCTGGGCCCAGTCCACGCCACTGGTGCCGTCGCGGCCGTGCATCAAGGCATTGGCTACACCGACACCGATGATCGAGCCGATCAGGGTGTGCGACGAAGAAGCCGGCAAACCCAGCCACCAGGTGCCGAGGTTCCACAGAATGGCGGCGATCAACAGGGCGAAGATCATCGCGAAACCGGCAGAGGAGCCGACCTGCAGAATCAGCTCCACCGGCAACAGGGCGATGATGCCGAACGCCACCGCGCCGCTCGACAGCAACACCCCCAGGAAGTTGAAGAACCCGGACCAGGCCACGGCGAAATTCGGTGGCAAGGAGTGGGTGTAAATCACCGTCGCCACGGCGTTGGCGGTGTCGTGAAAACCATTGACGAACTCAAAGCCCAAGGCAATCAGCAGTGCCACGCCCAACAGCAGAAACGGCGTCCAGGTGGTGACCACCGTGCCGAGTTCGCTCATGTCGTGCATCAGGCTGTAGGCGGTGAACAACAGCCCGCTGCCCAGCACGGCAAAGAACATCACGAAGGTGAGCAGGCCGGGTTTTTTATCGAACTGCGGCCTGGCGCCGCTGGCGGGCGCCTGGGAGGCGGCGGTGAAGGAAGGCGTAGCCATGCCGGACAATCCTGAGCAGAGAAGGAGTATCGGCCATGATCGTTGCTAAATATTACAGTGAGACTGCGCTGGGTCAGTGTTTGGTTTTTTTGTGATGCCGGATGCTAAGGCAGGCAAATACCTGTGGCGAGGGAGCTTGCTCCCGTTCGGCTGCGAAGCAGTCGTAAAACCAGAGAATTCTGTTTGAATGAATAAACCGGATAGGGTCCGCTGCGCAGCCCAGCGGGAGCAAGCTCCCTCGCCACAAGGTATCGGTGATGATGGGCGGTTTAATAATCGCGCCGCTTACGAAACGCCCAGCGCCCGGCAATCAGGGTAAACGTCGCCACCAGTGCCACCAGAATCCAGAACCCCTCCGGATCCCCGGCAAGCGGCACCCCGCCGACGTTCATGCCGAAGAAACCGGCAATGATGTTGATCGGCAGCGCCAACACCGTGACCACGGTCAGGGTGAACAGCGTGCGGTTGCTCTGTTCGTTGAGGTTGGCGGCGATTTCTTCCTGCAACAGCTTGATCCGCTCACCGAGGGCTGTGAGGTCGTTGATGATCAGCGCAAACTCCTCGGTGGATTTGCGCAGCTCCTTGACGTCCTCCTTCTGCAACCATTGCGGCGGACGATTGAGCAGGCGCAGCAACGAGCCCGGCTCCAGCGCCAGCAACCGTTGCAGGCGCACCAGCACCCGGCGGTTGGCGCCCAGTTCGGCGCGGTTGGTGGACAGGCGCGACGACAGCAATTCATCTTCGATCTGATCGACACTGAGGCTGGTCTTGCGCACGATCTGCGTCAGCACTTCGCCCTGATCACGCAGCAAATGCACCAGCAATTCCAGCGGTGAGCGAAAGCATTCACCGGCCTTCACCGAAGAGCGCAGCTTGTCCACCGAGTGCAGCGGTTGCAGGCGCGCGCTGATGATCAGCCGACTGCGGGCGCAGACCCACAGCGTCGAGACATCCGAGGAAACCATGCTACTGAGGTTGAACACCACATCGTTGACCACCGCCAGCAACGCCGAATCGACATGCTCGATGCGCGTCGAACGCGACCCCTCGTGCAAGGCTTCGAAAAACTCGTCGGGCAATTCCAGATGGCTTTTCATCCAGCGCTCGCACGCCGCATGGGCCAGGTTCAGGTGCAGCCAGAGAAACTCATCACTGTCGTCCAGTTGTTGCAGGCAGTGCAGTGCCTTGGCCGAATCGATCTCTCGACCGCGCTCGCCGGGGCGAAAACTGAAACCGTAAAGCAGGCCGAACAGGTCGGAATCGCGATGGCGTTGATCAATGCTGTGGTTCATGAAGTCTCGCTGCGGGGAGGCGCCTGTCGCGGGTTTCACAGGTTCACTTGAGCCTCATCATTGCAAGCGCTCATGACGGTTTTGTGACGGCAAGGTGTACGCAAACGATTGCGATACCGATGGTCGGATTTTCCTCAAGAACCGCTCTGGAACGCCGATCACGCTTGGGTTACGTTTGCGCGCCTTCGGCCAAGGGCCAACGTGGCAGACAGGGATGTCCGGATACTTTTCACGCCTTCATCCGCGTGCCTCATTCCTGTTTCGAGTACTTCCCGATGTCTTTACAAAAGTCCCTTCGAGCACAAATTCTCGCCCTGTTGAGCGGCAGCCTGTTGGCGATGTTGTTGATCGCTTTGGCCTGCTTTCACTTTTTGTCCAACGGCGTTCAGAACTACGCGAACCTGATCGAAGGCCCGTTGCACACCTCGCAACTGATCGATGAAGCCAACCTGCAATTCAAGGTGCAGGTTCAGGAGTGGAAAAACGTCCTGCTGCGCGGCAAGCAACCCGCGGACCTGGACAAATACTGGAAGCAGTTCGAGGAGGGTCAGCGCAATGTGCAGGGTATCCTTGGTGAACTGGCGGGGCAGAAGGGTATGGAGCCGCAACTCAAGACCCGCATCGAACGCCTGCGTGAGGAGCATCGTGTATTAGGTGCGGCGTATCAGAAGGGCCGTGATGCCTACGTGGCGGCCGGTGCCGACCCAGCGGCCGGCGACAATGCGGTCAAGGGCGTGGACCGCGCCGCCAGCGAGCAGATGAATGAACTGGTCGGCGAACTGCGCAAGCAGAGTGTCGAACAATCGAAATTGATCAGTGCCAGTGCCGATCAGACGGTGTTGTCGGGGCTCGCGGTGATGCTGGTGTCGGGCCTGCTGATTGGTTTGTTGAGTCTGTGGCTGGTCAATCGCAACCTGGTAGAGCCGATCCGCAAACTGATCGACTACGTGGCGCAACTCAGTCAGGGCCGGTTCGCCGAGCGCGTGGCCAGCACCCGTCAGGACGAGTTGGGCAACCTGGCCAGGGCCGCCAACACCTTGCGCGATTTCCTCGCCGAAACCTTCAGTCGTTTGCAGCGCAGCGCGTCGGACCTGGACAGTGCCAGCGGTGAGCTGAACTCGATTGCCGGCCTTATGGCCAGCGGCACCAACGAGCAGTTCAATCGCACCGATCAGGTGGCCACGGCGATGAACGAAATGTCCGCCACCGCGCAAGAAGTCGCGCGCCACGCCGCCGAAGCGGCACGTGCGGCCGACGATGCCGACCAGTCCGCCCAGCAAGGCGAGAAGGTCATGCAGGGCACCATTCACACCATCACCCAAATGCGTGGCGAAATCGCCAACACCGCCACGGTCATCCGTCGTCTGGAAGAAGACAGCGGGCGCATCGGAAAGGTGCTGGAAGTGATTCGCGGCATTGCCGAACAGACCAACCTGCTGGCGCTCAACGCGGCAATCGAAGCGGCCCGTGCCGGTGAAGCCGGGCGCGGTTTTGCGGTGGTCGCTGATGAAGTACGCAGCCTGGCCCAGCGCACGGCGGCGTCGATCATCGAGATCAACCAGATCATTCAAACCGTGCAAACCGGTGCGGTGGACGCGGCCCAGGCCATCGAAAGCGGCCAGTCGCGCAGCGAGCAAAGCGTCGAGCAAGTGACCCAGGCCGGCGCCATGCTCGAGCGGATCACCCATGCCGTGGAAGCCATTCGCGACATGAACCGCCAGATCGCCACCGCCGCAGAAGAACAGACTTCAGTGGCCGAAGACATCTCGCGCAACCTCACCGAAATCACCAGCATCGCCAGCACCAACCTGGACAACGTGCAGCGCACCGAAGCGGCCAGCCACAACCTGCATGGGCTGTCGGGGCAATTGAATGAGGTAACGGCGCGGTTGAGCGCCTAGTGAAATGGATTGTGTATCGAATCGGTTACCGAGTCGGTACACAGGCGTTGCAGGATGAAGGTGGCAGTACGGCGGATTCGGTGGTCAGCACCTCGGCCTGATCCTTAAGCATTACAGCTGTACACCTTGTTAAGGTCGGTGTGCCGTTGATCGGGTACTTGCAACCAAGACGCCCGATTTCAGCGGTACCTGTTATTTCTGACAGTAGACAGTTTTTTTCTCGCGGCGCTAGATATCCCTTGGCGCGCCTACTCAAACTGAACCTGTGCCAGTACTTTCACAAGGAGCATTGCGATGACCGAAACATTGAACCCTATGACTGTTGTCGGTGGACAGTCGATCATTTTTTTCGTCGATGAAGCAGACCCAGTGATTCCGAAAGCAATCATCCCGGCAAGGGAAGAATTTGTAGAGGGCGAAGAAATCTTCGTGAAGTTTGGCAACGTGGAGGTTGCTTATCACAAATATCGACAAGGTGATTTCTTTCCCATACACATTCCTTTGGACAAAGGAGCGCTGAGTCAGGTGGCTGTCGCTGCGGAGGCTTACTACACGATCAAGCATCTGGATGGATCGACCTCCACCTCAAGTTCTTTCCGTGCCAAGGTCGAGATGTTTAACAGCCAATCGTCCGTGAGTCACGCTAACGCGGTCTAAGACATTGAGGCTGTCGTCACCGCGTCAAAGGCAACGTGAATATGAACGCCGTTCCATGGGACTGCGTCGATTTCACATCAAGCTGCCCCCCATGGGCCAGCGCAATCTGATTGGCAATGTACAACCCCAACCCGAGGCCGGCCTGCGGTGTTCCGCCGGTCGGTCGCGAGTAGGGCTGGAACAGATGCTGCAGCGCATCCTCGGCAATCAGCCCGTGGTTTTTCACGCTCAATATGAAGTGCCCTTCGTTGACCTGCGCACTGACCTCGACCGGGCCGTCGGGATCGCCGTGGACAACGGCATTCGCCAGCAGGTTGGACAGCAACTGCGCGACCCGTTCGCGATCGCAATGAATGTCGCTCAGGTCGCCAATCGACGACTGAATAATGCGCTTGGGGTGAATGCTCTGGATCTCGGCGATCACATGCCGCAGCATATCCCCCAAATCCGGGCACGGCTCGATATTCACCGGGATGCCGCGACCCAATGACCCGCGCGCGAAGTCCAGTACATCGTCGACCAGTTTGGTCGCACGCCGGGCGCTGGTGAGGATATGCCGCACCCGTTGTTCATTTGGCGGGTCTTTGAGTTTGCGCAGGAGCATTTCGGCACCGGCGCTGATGGCGAACAAGGGGTTGCGCAGGTCATGGCCGAGCACGGCGATAAACTGTTCGCGCAGTTCGGTGGTTTTATGTTCCTTGATCGGCGCCGCTTCGGTCCGTTGCAGGTTTTCTTCGGCCTCGATCTGCAGCGCAAGCATCCGGGCGAAGGATTCCATGGTGCTCTGGATCGTGCTGGACCTGAGCGGCGCGGGATCAGGATCGAGGGCGCAGAGGGTGCCAAAGAAGCGCCCGTCGGTGCGAAGTATCGGCACCGCAATGTAGCTTTCGAATGGACAGGTGCGAGGCGTGTGCTGATCGCGGCTGAGCGGGTCTTCACTGACCTTGTCGATGACCACCGAGTGCTGGCCCTGGCGAATTTCGTCGCTCAGCGTGGAGACCAGCTGCAGTTCATCGCCCACTTGCACGCCGAAATCCAGTCGATCGAGCACCGCGCAGGCGATCCAGGTGTTGTCGATGACGCGGGCCACCGCGGCGAACCGCAACCCGGTCAGCTCACTGATCACCTGAAGAACCGCCGGCACCGCGCTGATCCGGCCGATCGTGGCGATGTCTGCTGCCGCTGTTTGCCCCATATCCGTGGTTCTCTGCTTCAACATGCTGAGTGGTGTTGAGGGATTCTAGCGGGCCTGCGCAAAAGGGCGCGACTTCGTTCATTACTTCAGCGATTTGCCTTACGCCGAACGAAAAAAAGCCGCACGACCCGAAGATCGTGCGGCTTTTTGCCGTTGAATCACTTGTCTCGTTTGTTGCTCAGGACCTTGCCAGTGGCGGCATCGAAGTCCACGTCCCATTCGGTGTTGTCAGCCAGACGCAGTTCCACTTCATATTCGTAACCGTTGAAGTGGTTATCCAGGTCGGTATCGGTAATCGTGGCGCCCGGATGCAACTTCAGCGCGGCCTGGTTCATTTCTTCCAGGGGTTTGATCTTGCCGCTTTTGACCAACTCGGGGATCTGGTCGACGCGAACATCAGCCTGGGCCAGGCCTGCGGTGAGGGTCAGGGCGGCAGCGGTGAACAGGGCAGTTAAGGTTTTCATCAAGTTCTTTCCTTGGAGGAGCTGTTTAAGTGGGATCAGGTTAAACAGCGCAACTTAATTCACCCTTAAAAAAACAATCGCGGGCAACCACGCTCTCACAGGTTTTGCGCAGACCTTGTGGGAGCGTGGCTTGCCCGCGATGGGGACGACGCGGTGCAGTGCCTGGCGCCAATCAGTACCCGTTGTTCTGCAACAACTGCGCAACGCTCGCCGCCGCCGGGCGCTTATAGAACTTCAGCAGTTCGCTGGCGCGATTGGTGAAGATGCCATCGACACCGGCATCCATCACTTTCTGATAATCCACGGCATCGTCGATGGTGTAGACGTGCACCAGCATGCCCTGATCGTGGGTGAACTGGTTCATCCACGGTTTCACCAGGTCTGAATAGCTCTGATCTCCACCCTTGGTCAGCGCGGCAGAAGGCCCGGTGCCGATAGCGCCCTGGGCCTTGGCGTACTCGACCCATTGCTGGAATTCGGCTTTGTCCTTCGGTTCCTGTTTGGCGTAGTAAGTCGCCTTGTCCTTGTCTCCGGACTCAGCGAACGTCACTTTGGATTTCGGCTCGATGCTGCCTTCGCCGACCCACAACAGCAGGATTTTCGGCACTTGCGGCATCTCCTTCTCGAGCAGTTCTAGGCTGCTCTTCTCGAAGGTTTGCAGCACGACTTTGCCTTTCCCCTGGCCGACCGCCAGATTACTTTTTGCCAGTTTGGAACCCGTCGGGCTCAGCCAACCACGGTCCTGCAATTTATCCTTGAGATCGCGTTCGATGCCGGGAAACTGCTTTGGCTCCTTGGTTTCGATGTACAGGCCAGGCTTGTGCAGTGGATTGCCTTGGGCGATGTCGATGATTTCGTCCAGGGTCAGGATCTTCAGACCCACGTAGCCAGGACGCGCGCGATCCGGGTACGCCGTGTTGAACCAGCTGCCGGCATCCAGGGTTTTCAGTTCGGCGATGGTGAATTCGTTGGCCGGGCTGTCCTTGCGCTCAGGGAATTTGGTAGCGACGTCGGTGGTGCGTTGCAGGTTGTTGTCGTGCAGGGCGAACAGCACACCATCCTTGCTGCGTTGCAGGTCCATTTCCAGGTAGTCGGCACCCAGGTCGCGAGCCAGTTTGTAGGCTGCGGCGGTGGATTCCGGTGCATCAAAAGAGGCGCCACGGTGGGCGATCACCGCCGGGTGCGGAATGCCCAGGCGGGTTGCCAGTGCGCTGGGGCTTGGCTCGCTGGTGGCCTGTGCCTGGCCGAGGCCGAGCATCAGGCTCAGCAGCAGGGCGCTTTTGGTGAAGGAGACAGGCATGGTCGAAGTCCTTTTGCGATGAGTTTTCAAAGACGTATCTTTTAACAACTGAGCGCCGCTTGTGCTATCACCAGACCGACATAAACGTGTTTAAAGAAGATTTCTTCGACGCTTTTGTGCGGCTCTTTGCAGTAATCTTCACACCTGCAGTTTCCCCGGCAGAGGGAAACCCGTTCACTTGCCCTGCGTGTAAACCATCGATCACCGGTCCTTAGCGACCTTTTGTGAGGTTTACCATGCGCATCACTTCCCAGCTCATTTGCCAGGCCGCCGACCAACTCAAAGGCTTCGTCGGCCTCAATCGCAAAACCGGCCAGTACATCGTGCGCTTCAGTGAAGACGCTTTCGGCATGGACGTGGCTGACGACGGCATCATCCCCGCCAGCGAATTCGTCTGGGCACCCGGCCCCGAGCAGACCATGACGCTCAAGCGCGAACTGATTCAGTTGCTGCTGGACCAGAACATCGACGACCGGATCAACATCACCGAACCGTTGCGGGTGTACATGAATCGACAGGACGTGCCGCAGATTACGGCGGTGAGGAGTTTGGTGCGGGGGTGAGGGTTTTGCGGTGGCTGTTCTGGCGTCTTCGCGGACAAGCCCGCGAAGACGCCAGAACACTGCATCATTTACTGTTTGAACGCATAGGCCCGCTCAACCTTGCACACCCGCGTATGACACGCCGAATACCAGGTCGATCGCCCGCGTTCACGAATCGCGCTGTGCTCGGGGTGATGCTTCCAGGCCAGGATCGCCGCTTCGCTGTCCCAGTAGGACACCGTAATCCCGAGCCCATCCGCGCCCCGGGCCGATTCCACGCCCAGGAAGCCGGGTTGCTCACGGGCCAGTTCCACCATGCGTTCGGCGGCCTGTTCGTAACCGTGATCGCCTTCGGTGCGCAGCGAGGTGAAAATCACTGCGTAGTAAGGTGCTGCAGGTGTCTGGGCGATCATGATTTTTGCCTCACACAGGCCTCGATCAACGCCTTGACCAATGGCGGCAGCAGGCCCTTGAGCGCGGCGCGTTCCGGTTGGAACAGCGTTGCGACAAAGAATGGATGATCCTTCAGCTCCACTGCCCGCAGATCCCCCGCCGAATCGTGGCCAACCGCGTGCAACTGTCGCGTCAGTAGCTGCCGTTCAAACTCGGGATTCACACCGTAACGGCAGTGATAGCCTTCACGAATCTCCGCATTTTCGTACGCCTTGGCGATCAACGAGCCTTCAACCAAATGAATGCTGTCGACGGCTTCCACCAGCGCACAGGTCAGCGGCGTGAGCAACGCCCGCGTCGCGTCGGGCGAAGTCTCGCCGTGTTCGGCATCTTCCCAACCCAACATGTTGCGGGCGAACTCCAGTACCGCGTGCTGAAAACCGCCGCACGTGCCGAGGAACGGCCGTTGTTGTTCCCGGGCAAAGCGGATCGCCCGTAGCGCGCCATCCATGTCGCGATATGGGCTGGCGGGCACGCACCAGAAACCATCGTAGTCATCCAGCGGCGTATCGGCGGTGATGCAGTCGGTGGCCAGCCATTGAAACTTAACGTTCTGGCCGGTGTGTTCGGCGGCCATGCCGAGGGCGACGGGGATGGCTTGATGGGCGGTGACCTGTGGATCGTAGTCACCGATCAGGGCAATGCGGATGGCGTTGGTTTCCATGAGTGATCTCGACGCTTGTTGATTTCTGGCACCGACTATAGATTGGCGTTCACGCAATCAATATTGGCGTTATCCCAAGTGATCAATGCATCGATGCACTATCAGCTGGACTATCCCGACCTGTCGCTGATCCTCGCTTTGGTGCGCGGCGGCTCTCTGGCCCGGGCTTCGGCGTTGTTGAAGGTCGACGTCTCGACGGTGTTTCGCGCGGTCCGTCGACTCGAAGCCGCGCTGGGCCAGCAACTGTTCGAAAAGAGCCGCACCGGTTACCTGCCTACCACGTTGGCTCAGACCCTGGCCGAGCAGGCTGAACGCGCCGAACAAGCACTGGAGGCGGCGCGCCTTGGCGTGGAGCAGGGCGGAGAAATCATCAGCGGCACCGTGCGCCTGACCTGCACCGATTCGGTCCTGCAAAGTCTGCTGTTACCGGCACTGGCGCGGTTCATGCCGTCTTATCCGGCGCTGACCATTGAACTCTGCACCTCCAACGACTTCGCCAACCTCAGCCGCCGCGACGCCGACATCGCCTTGCGGCTGACCCGCACCCCGCCCGAGCATCTGGTTGGCCGGCGATTGGCAGACATTTCCTACCGGGTCTGTGCCAGCGCGGCCTATCTGCAATCGGTCGAATCCCACGACCTGGCCTCATTGACCTGGATCGCCCCGGACGACTTTCTTCCCGATCACCCCACCGTCGCCTGGCGGCGCCAGCAGTTGCCTGGCGTTACACCCGGTTATCGCTGCAACAGCATGTTGTCGGTGACCGAGTTGGTGCGGGCCGGACTGGGCATCGCGGCGTTGCCGGACTTTTTGATCGGTGACGGACTGCAACCGTTGACCGAGCCCCTGCACGGTTACGACACCGCGCTGTGGCTGCTGACCCGCCCGGACTGCCGCGCGTTGCGCTCGGTGGTGACGTTGTTCGACGAGTTGGGGCGGGCGCTCCGGATCAAACCTTCGGTGGCTCCTTGCTGATGAAGTGTTGATGCATTTCCGAGGTCAGGCTTTCGATGCGCTCAGTCAGGGTCTTGGTGATTTCGGTGAGCCGGGTGTTTTGCTCCAGCAACTCCTTCAGTTGCGCAGTGTTCCGCGCGGCTTGGGCCTGACGTTCACTGTTGGCGATGGCCAAGGCTTCACGATGTCGCGCATCGGCTTCGGACTGGGCTTTGTCCCGCGCCGCCTGACGCGTCTGGGCCAGCAGAATCAGCGGCGCGGCGTAGGCCGCTTGCAGGCTGAACGCCAGGTTGAGCAGGATGAAGGGGTACACATCGAATTGGGTTACGCCGGACAGGTTCAGGCAAATCCAGATCACCACCACCAAGGTCTGGGCGCCAAGGAAGGTCGGCGTGCCAAAGAACCGCGCAAAAGCCTCGGCGCGCAGGGCAAAACGGTCGGTACCGAAAGTAGGTGCCAGGTGCGCGTGAGGGCGATGGAAGCGCAGGTGATCGACGGGGCCGGTGATTTCGGTTTCGGTTTCGTGGGTCGGAGTGCTCATGATGCTCTCTGAAGAGGGGATGGGACTGAGGCTCACTATAGCTCCAGCGCCAGTCTCATTCAGAAACACATTTCGGTGTTTTTATTCAGAGCGATCGAACAGCGATAAAGTGGCGGACGTTGTCATTTTTTGCAGCTCGGTTCAGCACTCATAGCACGCCAGGAACATGTCCAGCGCAGATTCCACCACGGTGTGCTGCATCTCGGGCGACAGGCCCGTTTGGCCCATGGAAATCTGCGGCCAGAAGGCAAAGGACTTGAGCAACCCGTGGATCTGTTGCGCAGCGAACTCAGGCGCGACCTGTTTCAAGCGGCCATCGGCCTGGGCGGCACGAATCCACACGGTCAAACTTTCTTCGCGCTCACCCATTCGGGCAACCATGTTCTGCGCACGCTCGGGAGAGTGGATGGTGGCGGCAATCGCCACACGCGCCAGGTCGAGAAAATTGTCATCGGCCAGCATCTGCAATTTCGCCTGCAACATCAGGCGCAGCTGATCGCGCAGGGGCAGGTCGTGGCGGTAGGCCGTTTCCTGTTCGGCCGTTACTCGGGTCCATAACTGATTGAGGATTTCGGCAAACAACTCTTCCTTGCTCGGGAAGTGGTTGTACACCGTGCGCTTCGACACGCCGGCGGTGGCGGCGATCTTGTCCATGCTGGTGATGTCGAAACCGTGGGTACGGAATTCGGCAATCGCCGCCTGGATGATGGCTTCGCGTTTTCGGTCGGTGAGGCGCTGTGGAGCTGTCATAAGTACGCTTCGGCAGGAAAAAGTGGAGAATTACACTTGGTAGTTTACTTGTGATCGGCTTTGATGCAACCTAGAAACTACACTGTGCAGTGTAATGTTGTGTTAATCCTGCACCGTGAGAAATTGAATCTTCGGCTGATGCGTGCATGCCTTGGCCATTTATCGTCCCAAGCGGAAAATCGTCGATTGTGCGGTTTTTCTGGAGTCATTCAGTCATGGACACTTCAACTTCCCCAGCGAACAACGCTTCAACGCCTGAAGCGTCCCGACAGGCTCAAGGGCAGTACCGAAACCATGTGCCGGTGCAGCGCGAAGGCTTTCGCAAAACCTTGCGCATCCTGTGGAACTTCATCTTCAACAAACCGCACGACACCCGGCCGTCGGCCCCCGTTCCGGTGCAAACCCTGACCCAGGCGGCGTTGATTGCCGCGCCTAACCACAGCGTCTATCGCCTGGGCCATTCCACGCTTCTGCTCAAGCTGCAGGACAAGTTCTGGATCACCGACCCGGTCTTCGCCGAACGCGCCTCGCCCGTGCAATGGGCCGGCCCCAAGCGTTTCCACCAGCCGCCGATCAGCCTCGAAGACCTGCCGCCGATTGAAGCGGTGATCCTGTCCCACGATCACTACGACCACCTCGATTATCAGGCCGTGCTCAAACTGGCGGACAAGACCCGCTACTTCCTCACGCCCCTGGGCGTGGGGGACACTCTGATCAAGTGGGGCATCGACGCCAGCAAAGTGCGCCAACTGGATTGGTGGCAGGGCACCGAGGTCGATGGCCTTCAATTCGTAGCCACACCTTCGCAGCACTTTTCCGGTCGCGGACTGTTCGACGGTAACAGCACCCTGTGGGCATCGTGGGTGATGATCGACGGCGACACGCGGATCTTCTTCAGTGGCGACAGCGGCTACTTCGACGGCTTCAAACGCATCGGCGAGCAGTACGGCCCATTCGACCTGACCCTTATGGAAACCGGCGCCTACAACGTCGAGTGGCCTCACGTGCACATGCAGCCCGAGCAAACCCTGCAAGCGCACATCGACCTTAAAGGGCGCTGGTTGCTGCCGATCCACAACGGCACCTTCGACCTGTCGATGCACGCCTGGTACGAACCTTTCGACCGTATTCTGGCGCTGGCCTGGGAACGGAACGTGTCGATCACCACGCCGCAAATGGGCGAGGCGTTCAACGTGATGTATCCGCAGCGTGGTGGCGCGTGGTGGTTGGGTGTGGAAGATGTAAGCGATCAGGCGACCGTGCAGAACGCTTGATGTTGTGCTGCCGGGGCGCTTGCGGTGCAAGCGCCCCGGACTTTTCAGCTGCGTTCGTCCAGTAACGGCTTTGTATATTCCGAGATTTTTGCCACGGTCAGATCGCAAAATTCTCCACGGAGTATTTCGTTCAGTTCCTCCTCAGACAATCCAAGCCTATGGGCCGCCTCAGCCTGACTCAGCCGACCGGTTTCGAGGAGCATGCCTATTTTCATAACGTGTTCGGCTTTGGCCCGCATCTGCTGCAACCTCACTCAACCATCGCATAATCCGCCCGCCCCACCGGATTCGGTGTGGACCCTTTCACATTCATCCCTCGGCCCGGTGCAAACCCCGGGAAGAACACCAAACCTTGCGATTCAAACCGATACGCCAACGCCAGCCGCGTGACATCCAGCACATTACGCTGCGCCTCGAATCGCTGGATGGCGTCAACGGAAACCCCGGATTCCTCGGACAACTCTTCCACACTCCAACCCAGCATCGCTCGGGCCTGGGCGCAGTGGGCGGGGGTGAACTGGAAGAGGGCGATGCGTTCCAGGGTGATTTTCATTGCAAGAGAGGCCATGGTTTTCTCCGGGGATCGAGCGTGGCGATTCGAAAATGTACTGTGTTTTTGTACAGTTGTTTTGCGCCCGGATCAAACTCATTTTTTGATCGATTCTCTTTTTTCGCTCAGGCAGGGGCGTTGGACCGACTACGCTGTCTCTAGGCGGTTTCCTGAAAGCTCCAAATGATTGAACGTCAGCCTTCTGATCTTCAATGCCGGAAAGGTGGCGTTTCAAAAGCAGTGCGCCACAGCGTTACGCGGGGAAGGGAATCATGAAAAGACTACGTCTGCTATGTGCCCTGATCAGCTTTACAACTCTGCCGGTCCTGGCCGATACGGCATCGCCAGACAAAGATGCCTTTGTCACCAACCTCATCAATCAGATGACCCTCGACGAAAAAGTCGGCCAACTGCGGCTGATCGCTATCGATGACAAGATGACGCCCGAAAAAATCTGCCAGGAGATCACTGCCGGGCGAATCGGGGGGACGTATGGCTCTGTGAGCCGTTATGTAAACCGCCCCATGCAAGACGCGGCTCAACAAAGCCGCCTGAAGATACCGATGTTTTTCGGTTGGGACGTGATACACGGTCATCGAACCATTTTCCCCATCGGCCTGGCCCTGGCCTCCAGTTGGGATATGGACGCCATCGAGTTGAGCGGTCGAACTGCGGCGAAAGAAGCCAGTGCGGACGGTATCGATATGACCTTCGCCCCGATGATCGATGTCGCCCGTGATCCTCGCTGGGGGCGCACATCCGAAGGCTTCGGTGAAGACACCTATCTGGTTTCGCGCATTGCCAGAGTGATGGTCCAGGCCTACCAGGGCCAGAGCCTGAACGCGCCCGACAGCATCATGTCCAGCGCCAAGCACTTTGCGTTGTATGGGGCTGTCGAGGGGGGGCGCGACTACAACAGCGTCGACATGGGCCTGACCCGAATGTACCAGGACTACCTGCCACCTTATCGTTCGGCAATCGAGGGTGGCGCGGGAGCCGTCATGGCGGCGCTTAACTCGATAAATGGTGTGCCGGCGGCGGCCAATAAATGGTTGATGCAGGACCTGCTTCGCAAAGCGTGGGGCTTCAAGGGACTGGTCATCAGCGACCATAACGGGGTCACCGATCTGGTTCAGCACGGTGTTGCGAGGAATCCTCGCGACGCGGCCAGGCTCGCCATCAGGGCCGGCATTGATATGAGCATGAACGACTCCTCCTATGGGCCGGAGTTACCAGGGCTGCTTGAGTCTGGCGCCATTTCCCAGAGCGATATTGATGACGCGGTGCGGGAAGTACTGGGTGCCAAGTACGACATGGGGCTATTCGAAGACCCTTACCGGCGCCTCGGCGCTGCCAGTGAAAGCGCTGCTGATAACAACGCCGAAAACCATCTGCACAGAGCGCAGGCCCGTGAAGTGGCACGCAAGACACTGGTGCTGTTGAAGAATGAAAACGGGCTCTTGCCGCTGAAAAAAGAGAGCACGATCGCGCTCATCGGCCCGTTGGCAAAAAGTACCGTCGACATCATGGGCAGTTGGTCTGCAAGTGGTGTGCCCGCGCAATCGGTGACGATCTACGACGGGTTGAAAAGCGCGATGAGCCAGGGCTCGCTGATCTATGCCCGAGGCGCCAATCTCGAGGAGGATCAGGAGGTTGTTAAATACCTGGAATACCAGGGCGTGTCTGAAATCGCCAACGACCCTCGCCCGGCAGAAGAAATGATTGACGAAGCAGTCAAGGTTGCACAGCAAGCCGATGTTGTCATCGCCGTGGTGGGCGAGCCCCGCAGCATGTCCCATGAAGCGGCCAGTCGAACCAGCCTCGATCTGCCGGGGCGCCAGAGTGAATTGATCACCGCCCTGAAAGCCACCGGCAAGCCGCTGGTACTGGTATTGATGAACGGTCGGCCGTTGTCGATCGGCAAGGAGCAGAAACAGGCCGATGCGATTCTGGAAACCTGGTACAGCGGTACCGAGGGAGGCAACGCCGTTGCGGATGTATTGTTCGGTGACTACAACCCGTCCGGCAAATTACCCATCACCTTTCCACGTTCCGTGGGGCAGATCCCCAATTACTACAGCCACCTGAACACCGGCCGTCCGTACCTGCCGGGTGCGCTTCGCAACTACACGTCGCAATATTTCGATCAATCCTATGGGCCGCTTTACCCCTTTGGCTATGGGCTGAGCTATACCGATTTCAGCCTGACCGACATGGCCCTGTCTTCGACCACACTGAACAAGACCGACAACCTCGTCGCCAGCATCATGGTGAAAAATACCGGCCAGCGTGACGGCGAAACGGTGGTTCAGCTGTATATCCGCGATGTCGTTGCCTCCGTCGCCCGGCCGGTCAAAGAACTGAAAAACTTTCAAAAAATCATGCTCAAGGCCGGCGAGGAGAGAGCAGTCCACTTCAGCATTAACGAGAACGACTTGAAGTTCTTCAATGCCCAACTGGAATACGTCGCCGAGCCGGGTGAGTTCCGGGTGCAAATCGGCCTGGATTCCCAGGATGTGAAGGAGCAGAGCTTTGAATTGCTGTCAGAACAAGCCACTCAAGACAATCATCCGCCCAGTGCAGAACCTGTAGACGCGAGCGGTGCGGCGATCCGACTTGCCCACGAAGAACGATGATGCGTAATCCCTGAGAAACCGCGGTGCATTCTTCGCGGATGGCTTTAGTGGTCATTTCGTCCCCTCCAACCAAACGGACGGGGCCTGTCCCAGCACCCGACGGAACATGGTCGAGAACGCCGCCGGGCTTTCATAACCAAAATCCAGGGCAATGCGCGTCACCGGCGTGCCCACCGCCAACCGCGCCAAGGCCAGCACCACGCAGGCCCGCTGCCGCCATTGGCTGAAACTCAGCCCGGTTTGTTGGCGGAACAGACGATTGAACGTACGCAAACTGATATGCAACTGATCGGCCCATTGCTGCGGCGATTGGTGAGCGTTCGGTTGCCGGAGAAACCTCTGACACAACCCGAGCAACCGCGAATCCACAGGCAACGGAATATGCAACGGCAGGTGAGCACTGCGCGCCAGTTCGTGCAGCAACAAGTCGATCAACGCCCCATCGCGCCCGGCCTCGTCGTACTCCAGCGCAACCTCCACCGCCTCCATCAGTAAATGCCGCAGCAACGGCGAAACACTGATCACCTGGCAACGGCTGCCCAGATCAACCGCCCCCGGTTCGATGTACACACTGCGAGTGCTCACCCCCAGCATCAACACCTCATGCGCCACCCCCGGCGGAATCCACACCGCCCGCTGCGGCGGCACCACCCAATTGCCGTCGAGCGTGCTCACCTGCATCACCCCGGTGGCGCCATACAACAACTGCGCCCGTCGATGGGTATGGCGCGGCAACCGATGACCGTCGGGATAATCCGTACCGATGGCCACCACCGGCCGTGGCGTGTCGTCCAGCAGATCAATTGAAACATTGCGCATCGAGCGGCACCCAGCGGTTGGCGTAAACGCAAATATTATTGGCTGACTTGCTGAAGCAGGCCAAGCCCCGTCGCTCTATCGTCGGCCACTCTCAACCCACGGACGATGCGCGATGTTCTTCTACCTCTTGCTGGCACTCTTCGGCTGCATGACCGGCGTCACCGCCGTGCTGTTCGGCTTCGGCGGCGGATTTGTCGTCGTGCCCTTGCTGTACCGCATGCTCACGGCCAGCCACGGCATCGACGATCCCATCGGCCAATCGGCGATGCACATTGCCGTAGCCACCTCGACCTGCGTGATGATCGTCAATGCATTGATCGCCACCAGAAAACATCACCACGCGGGCAATCTCATCCGCCATTACCTGTGGCCGTTGGGCGGGTTCATCGGCTTGGGCGCGATCGTCGGAGCTGCGGCCGCGATGTGGGCGAGTGGTGAGCTGATCCGTTCTGCCTTCATCGTTTACCTGGGAGTGACCATTCTGGACTGCTTGTTCAGACGCGGTTTTCTTACACAGTCCTACACCGAAATCCCACGGCGATTGGGCGGGGCAGAAGTGTCTGGCGGCGGTGTGGGAATTGGCGCTATCGCCACCTTTCTTGGGGTGGGCGGCAGCGTCATGACCGTGCCGTTGCTAAGACGCTGTGGCCTCAGCATGTCGCAAGCCACATCCATGGCTAATCCATTGAGTCTTCCGGTTGCGGTGGCCGGAACGCTGACCTATATGGCGATGGCGGGGTTTACCGAGTTTGATCTGGGGGCGTGGTTTGTCGGCTATGTGGACGTGCTGGCGTTTGCGGTGCTGACGGTTGGGTCGCTGGTGGGGATTCGGCTGGCCACGCCGTGGATCGGGCGGATACCGGATCGGGTGCATGCGCGGGTTTATATTGGTTTGCTGGTAGTGGTGATGCTTAGCATGTGTCTGGGTTGAGTGTTATCGGCGTAGCTTTCCATCGATTCTCGGACGTTGCTTCGCCATAATCCGCGACAACTTCTCGCGAGCAGCGCTCGATTCACTCAAGGATGTTTTGATGTTCAAAGGACTGTTTCGTCTGACCGGCATTGTCGTGTTGGTGTGTTCAACTTTTTCTACCGCGCTGTGGGCTGAAAATGGCACTCAGGTTTACACCGGAACTGTGGGCAAATCGCCGATTGTGCTTGAGGTGAACGCCAACGGCAGTGAGGGGCGGTACTTTTACCAAAAGTATCGCAGTGATCTAGTACTCACCGGAAATAGAGAAGGCGAAACCCTGATACTCGACGAGGGCAGCCAGGCTGACGATGAGGGTAAAACTGTCCCGCAAATTCGCTTGCATCCCAAGCCCGACGGTTGGTCCGGCGAATGGACCAGTCCACAAGGCAAAGTCCTCAAGGTCGAATTACAGCAAGCCAAACTCCCGCCAGTGTCCGCCGAAACGTTGCCCTATCTCGTCAGACTCCATGACAAGGCGCCATACGAATATCTGCGTCTGCAAGGCCTGAAACTCAAACAAGGACGGACCGAAACGTTCATGGGGTACACGCTGCAATGGTGGGGCGAGCCACAGACAAAAATGGAAGGGTTTGAAGTGGTTTCGGGGTACACCGCTGAAACGCGCCAGCGTATCAATCAGCAGTTGATGGCGCGGTTGTGGCAGGGCGTGGTGGGGCATTTCGGGTGCTACGTCGATGGCAAACAGGGCTACTACAATCAGGGGATTCAGCCGTTGTGGATGACGTCCTCCGTCATGAGCGCGACTATCTCATTCGAGTACTACTGCGGTGGGGCTTACCCGGATCAGTACAATGAGGCGCTCAATCTTGATACCCGTACCGGGAAAGTCCTGACGCTTGATGACGTGCTGTGGGTGGGGCAGGGCAAACCGCTGCATTTCGAGCAAAAAATCTACGACTACGATGAATCTTCATCCGAGTCATCCGCTGTCTATTACGACTACCGGTCCAAGGAGCTGGCGCCTTGGCTGGTGGCGCAACTGCTTAAGCTGTATCCCAAGGAAATGACGACAACGGCTGAAGGGGAGAACGACTGCGGCTACAACGACGACTACCCTTGGCACTA
Source organism: Pseudomonas sp. GW821-FHT03E01 (assembly GCF_059420765.1). Lineage (NCBI taxonomy): Bacteria > Pseudomonadati > Pseudomonadota > Gammaproteobacteria > Pseudomonadales > Pseudomonadaceae > Pseudomonas > Pseudomonas sp. GW821-FHT03E01. The sequence continues at coordinate 19,716 of NZ_JBWKUI010000022.1, forward strand.
TCCGGATTGGTACTTCACCGAAAAAGGCATCAAGTTAGAGCCGTCTTTCCCTCACGTGTCTGCCGTCTGCCGAAACATTGGCTGGGGCGTCCTGCCCTACAGCCTCATCAAACAACATCCCGGCGGCGTAGCGCTGCAACTGCCCTGAGGCGAAGTCACTGATCCGCCAACCCCGGCGCTTCACGAATAATGAAGTGATCCAGGTTCTCGATGTTGGCACTGAACACCCCGAACGTCTGTTCGGGGTTTTTCTTGCTAGGCACCTGCTTCAACTCTGGCGTCACGCCATAAAAGAAGCAATACAACTCGGCATCACTGTCGACGGCGTGCTTGATCTCCTCCAGAAACGCCTTGCGCTTGCGGTAGTTGTCGATCAGCTTCTTGCTCAGATAAACGTTGACCGAATAAGGCTTCTTCTTCGCCTCGTCCGCTTGCTTGAACCAGACCTTCTGTTCGAAATCGATGCGAAAGCTCTGGGTGTAATCCTTGATCTCCTTGATCTTGCCCCAGTAAATCAGCCCCTTGTTGTCCTGCAGGTACTCGATCTTCTTGAAGAACGACCCATAGGGCGCCGTGTGCTCGCCAATCTTCAGCGGCATGCGCTTGAGCAGCTCCTTGTCCGTGAAGTTCGACACAAAACACTCCACCGGGTGTGCGAAGACACTGGTCTTGTCCGGCGCCGACTCCCGGCTTGGCTGCTCGACGTTACTGCTCGCTGAAGTGAGAGTCGGGGCATCGCGCAAAACATCAGCCGCCACCGCCGGGCTCACAGGCTTGCGCACATACTCACGCCGAGTCAGCAACAACTCCGACGGGAAATGCTCCTCCCGACCGTCATCCGACTCCGCCCCGTCCACCTCCAGACCCGACGCCGGCGTCTTCAGACTGACATAAGGACAATCCGCCACATGCCGCGTGTTGGGCATGTTCTTGAAGTGCGGCGTGCGCACGTAATTCACATTCTTGGCGTTGAACGTTCCCAACACGTTGGCCGCATCGAATGTCAAACGGCAGGCATCGTTGGGGCACTGGAAATGCTCCTTGGCGGAATCGAAATCCATGGTTTCATCGAAATTCAGATCGCGCACATCATAGATCGACAGCTTGTCGTCGAGGCTGAGGCAGTAGGCGAGGTCGAATTTCATGGCGGGCTCGGGTCCTTGAGAGGGGACGGGTATTAATAGCGGGAGGTGGGGAGGGTTGTACTGAATGTTTTTGGCACAGCGCAAAATCCGTAGCAATGCACCGGTCAATAGGCAGGACGTGCGAGCATAACCGGAATTATACTGCTGGAAGTGGAGGGTTGAGCCACGATAGTTGGCATTATAGTTCCGACTGTGTGGCAAGCCATGCTAGGACGCCTGGTTGAATGGGGGGCTGCGATGAAAGAGAACACCAACGAACGGCGCAGGGAGCTCATTGACGACATCGTCATGCAGCATGTGACGGGGATCGAAACCCTGGGCACCGCTATTCGTCGGCTAAGGCTTGAGGTGACCGGTTTCGACCAGGAAACCTTTGCAGCCATGTGCAAGATGTCGACCAAGGCGCTGTACCAGATCGAGAAGGACAAGGCTAATCCGACCGTCAGCACCCTCGAAGCCATCCTGAGGAAGTTCGGGCTGCGTCTGGGGCTGACCATTGCCACAACTCTTCACACGCCGCCGCTTGGGCAGCAAAAGCCGGTTTCCAAAGCGCCCGTTCGCGGCGCCAATCCTAAACGCAAGTCCGCAGGACAGCTTAATAGAGTGGCTACGTTGCGAGCCACAACAAAGACCAAGGATGGCGATAAGGGCCCGGCCGATTGAGTGATGACGCAAAATCCGTAGGTGCGCGTGCATGGCAGGGCGACAGGGTGGTGATCACCAAGGCCGGCAAGCCTTATCTGGGCCTGCTGCCCCATGTCGATTCACCGCAGACGCGCAAGCCTGGGCGATTAAAGGGGAAGATTCGGATGTCGGCAGATTTTGACAGGGCTTCAGGTTCACCATGAAAAATATCCCACTCGTAAATTGTTCTACCCTTCGCATCAGTCCTGCGATCCCGAAGTCCTCCCTTGTATTGGGTTTTCTTGAGCAAAAGCCCGATCAGTGTGATTGGTCAGGGCTTTATTTGACTAATTGTGACAATGGATTTCATTGCTTGGCGCAAGTGCCCATAAAGTACTCTAGACCCTCAGGAAAACTGACGCCTAGAAGTTCTGACAGCGTCATTACCTGACTCTCGCTTAAAAGTAATTCTCCTGGTTCCACTTCGTTTAGTGGCTTCGATTCAATAAGATGGGCAACTTTCTCATTGAGCTCAGTTCCTTCGATATCCAGCTCAAACTGCAAAGAGTCGTCCTGCTTGTCATCCGGATAAAAGCCAGTTATTGAAAGGTAGCGCATGCTGTAATCCTTAGTTTCTTGAGGTTTTTCTGCCTGGTTTCGCAGGTTTTGTTTGTTCGCCTGTGATGTGGTTGAATTCGCCTAAATGGACTCCGAGTTTGTCGTATTTTTCCACAGCATTACTTTTGTAGTCCCATTCATAAATTCGCCCCTTACGGTCAACCCAACGAGCGCGTTTCCTTCCTCCCCCTTGAACAGATGACTTCGACTTTACTCGGGTTGTATCTGGAAATGCGGGAAGCGTTTTCGGGTGGTCATAATACGAATGATCACCGGTTTGACTGAGAACAATGTAAACCGGCCTAATCCCTGAATCAGCCGGAAACACGAGGATGAAATCCTTGTATTCCGGCGGATAAACCGGGTTCACGATGATGCTATCAGCCGCTTTCGTTGGCGGGTAAACCCAGATATGCGGCGCTTGCGGGGCAGCCTCCAGCGCCGGAATGCCCAGGATGTCGGAACCATCCACGGCCGGTGTCCAGATCAGTTCAATGCCGTCACCCAGGTCAGCCACCTGCTGGGTGCCACGCAATGTGAACTGCACAACATCAACCATTTCCCAATCGCGATTTTTGCCGGTGTAGAAACCATATCCCTTGAGGCTGCCGTCAGTCTGTTGCTCGACCTGCAGGCGAACGCGGGTACGGGCCTGTTTGAGCGCACGGAGTTGGTCGTCGGTGTAAAGCGAGCTGTCGCCCAGACTCGATGGTATGACCAGCGCAACAAGGCCAACCAGCGTTGCTGTTACGGCGCTCGCTGTGGCCACGGGAGCAGCAGCGAATGCCGACCCGACCAAGGCGAGGGAGCCCAGACCAGCGGGAATCGCAGTGCCACTGATCTTCTTCAGTGGCACTGCGCCTGATTCATCCGCTTCGCGAGCACCCAGCAGAATCAGGTCACCGTAGTCTTTCAGGCTATCGGTCGGCACCATCCCTGAGGGATTTGAGTAATCGATGATGGCGTCCGGCAGCTTGCAGGACTTGGCGAAGACACATCCAGCTTGAGTGGGTCTTTGCTTTTCCGCGATGACCTGACGGCTGCGTTCGAAGGCGTCTTGCCTGGCCAGCATGGCCTCATAGGCTTTTTGTCTGGCGTCCCGCTCGGCCAACTCGGTGGCAGTCATGCAGCGGTAGGTGATGTGATGCCCATCACCGGAGGGTGGATTCTTAATCCGCGGAATGTCCTTGTTGCCAGCCACTGATCATCCTTTCGTTTATTCATCGACACCCCCGGAAAAGGGGCTGCGCGACGAACGAGCTTGGCTGATTGTGGCTCTAGGACGATTCCTGAATGACTCTAAGCGTTGTCTCTTTTCAACTTGCCGCAAAAACCATGGCAACTCAAAAGCTGTGGGAGTGAACCTGCTCTCGATTCTCAATATCACCACAATATCGGAGCTCTGCACCGATCTTGTAGTGAGTGGATTTATTCCCGTTGGGCAGCGAATCAGCCCCAAAAAGAAGGGCTTCTGCGCCTCCCAGTGGGGGCAAGCAACCTCGTCTCAGAGGTCAATTCTTGGGCTTCTCTATCAATCCTTTTACCTTGCTGTAAAGCGACTGAGTGAACTCGTGTTTGTCGATTGAGTGATGGCAACGTCGATGACAGTTTGGGCAAAGAGCGACTGTGTTCCATGTGCTGTCAGCACCGCCATCAACAAGATGTTTCACATGGTGGATTTCAAAAAAAGGCTCATTCTTCTCGTTCAGAAACGGAGCAGGTTGACCACATCCTTCACAAATACCTTGAGCGCGAGCTAATATCCATCTTTTCACACTGATTGCACGCGAAAGCCTCATGACCATTGAACTGGTCCGCTTAGGGCTCAAGATGCCTAGTGATTGCATCAGGCAGTTGAGGTTGATGGGCCCCCGTCTTTGACTAAGTTGGGTTTATGGAGCGCTTACCGACAACCTGCCGCGGTGTACGGCAGCGCAGATTGTGCGGTGACGTGTTAGGCGGTTAGAAGAACTTCCTGAACTTGCGATACCTCGAGCGACGGCAGGCTGCTGACATTGATGCTGTACCTAATGCCTGTTACACCGAGTGGCGGAACGTAGTCATCTGGGAGCCTAGGAAAGTTGCCGGCAACTTCGAAGACATGGACATCGCGAAATGTGAACCGTAGGAGTGCGCCTGTCTGCCGTAGGCCCTCGTGCCAGCCGAGTTGTGCTAGGCGTGAATCGAAAACATCTAGCGCACGCCCATCGGATACCAATTGCTCCCGAATTTCATCTACGCGGTCTGCCAGCGTTTCGTCGCCACCAAGACTGCGCTCCAGCATAACGCTGACAAACAGTAGGCGCTTGCTGGCTGGTGCTTTCAGCTGATCGAAACGGGATATTTCGTGCTTCGGTTCCGATCGTGTGGTGGTCTTCACTTCTACGTGGACGCCCTGTCCGACGAAATCATGACGCTCCCTTTCAGGGCCGCTCCAAAGGTGGCTGACGCGAGGGCCGATGGTCGGGAGCAACACGTTGGACAGCACCCAAAGCTCGCCGAAAAGACCGATCTGCTCTGCCACACTCAGTTCAGGTGCGATCGGGCGCAATGCCGCACGCATATCGTCGATGATGCGCTCAACCGAGACAACAGGATCGCGGCCTTCAATGTGGATGGCGTGGAGGACCTTGTTGGCTACCAGCGTAAGTAGTTCTTCGTGGTGGCTGCGTGCGGAAACGTCCAGCCAAGTCCGTCCGCCTTCCAGGATGCGGACCTGAAGGCTTTGCAGGTCCGGCGGTAGGTTTTGCGGGGCGACATCTACGGCCAGCAGCAGGTGCAGGCGTCCGTCGTCTGATACTCCAATCAACGCTGTTTCGAGGTCTTCGGCCGCCTGTTCGTAGATATCCTCGTGCGGATGTCGCTGCTCGCGCAGACTTGCCCAATGGTCTTGCGTGATATCAACCATTGCGTACCCCACGGTTCACGACAAGCCGTTGTTCGCCGTCCGCAGTGCGGGGCAGCGAAAGCGCTAGGCCCAGCACCGCCTGTGTTGGCGCACGGAGCGGTTCGGGATCCAGGGGGTAGAGCAGGAGCAGGCCCTGCTGCGCGGGTCGGTCCTCGCGCATTGCCCGTGCATTGAAGCCTGAGCCAGCGCGGTAGTTCTCCGGTCCGCCATGCAGGTCGACGCCTTCATGGCGTGGATCGATCAAGATGCCAATCGACTCGTTGGCCTGCAACGAACGTCGAACAAGGCCGAAAGGCCTTCCACCCAGGAGTACCTGTCGTTCCCGCTGCGGGTTGGCTACGAATACGGTCCAGTTCGTCAGCTCTCCCGCTTCAGCTCGCTCCAGGATCCAGTCGGCAATCTCTGCGCCCTGAAATGCAATGCTGTTCGGATGCCCTTCATAACGCCTCAGGAACAGTGCGACGTCCTCGGCCGGCACATCGTGTGCTATGGCGCCGCCGTATGCATCCTGTGTCGGGGGGTGCTGTCGCAGCAGGGCGGACGCCGAGTCCAAATTCCGCTCCAGCAGTTCCCGATCCCGCATGGGGAACAGGATCGTCTGCGGGTTCTCGCCAGACCATGACCGTGCATCATCCGTCTGCATCCTGCTCTTGCTCTTGCTGGTGAGCAGGAGCTTTGAATGGGCGCGCATTCGGATGGCCATCTGATCAGGCCTGCGGCCGGCCTTATTGAGTGCCGTGATGGAGTCACGCAGGGATTCTTCGACCAGCGCCAGCTCCACAAACCACTGAGCAATGCCTTCGGTTGTCCAGATGCGGATCAGGTCTTCATAGCCTGCCCTGAAACCATACCAGCGGGCCATTTGCAGTAGAGCGTCCGCCAGCGTAGTGGTGCGCAGGAAGTAGGCGATCGTCAGTCCCTCAAGCGTCAATCCGCGCGACAGCCGATTGCCACCCACTGCAACGAGTTGCCGTCCAGGCTTGGCGTCGTATTCCAGCTCGTCGCCCGTCGTGCTGTTGAGCACAACGACGACCAGACGAGCTAGGTTCGTCACTGCCTCTTCCAGTAGAACCTCTTCGCTGCAAGGCAGATCTACCGGTCCCAGCCCCGCGAGCGTTGACCGGAACATCTGCTTGAGCACGCCGGGTTCGGCGTTCTCATGATGGAACCAGTTGCGGATCTGTTCCTCGATCGCCCCTCCAATGCGCAACTGGTCCTGCTGGAGATGGGATACGTGCACGAGCATCGTGTTCGGCTTACCCAACTGGCCGCGCTGCAGTCTGATGGCGCCGGCAAGTGCAAAGGTCAGGAGGGCATCGGCGAGCGACTGGGGAAGATCCAGCGGTCCCCGGGCAACAATCGCTTCGCCTCTTTTGCGCTGCTTCGGCTTCAGAGCCTTCACATCTGCCGCGTCTACAGGGCGGAGTACATCGCGGCCCTGCGAGCTGACGCCGAAAAGCTCTTCCGTTCCGGTGTAGCCATCCGGCCGCGGAAGCTGCACGACGAAGTCTTTGGGGAACAGGTCTTCGCCGACCTGGCTGTCACTGCCGTCTGGGTCGATGAGGATGTTGGCGAATGGCGTAGCCGTGTAGGCGATGTATGTGGCCCGCGGAATCTTTCTGAGAATGTCGCGAATCAGGGCGTTGGTCAGTGACGGGGCCGCGTCGTCATTTGGTTCAGTATCGGTGTCGGTGTCGATACTGGGGTCGCGCCGATTTCCGCGTGTATTGATGGAGGCTTGATCGGCTTCGTCATCGATGAGAAGAACCGGTACATCAGCGAGCCGGCCTTCGAGTTTGCCGAACCATTCGTTGAGCCGTTTCAGGATCGGCGTAATCTTCTTCGCGACGATCAGAACGGTACCAATAGATGCGAATCCGTCGGCCACCTCTGGCTCACGAAAGTCTGAAAACTCATCGGTCAGCGTGATCCAGTCGACGCCGGTCCCGGCTAGCTCCAGATCCAGGCGCTTCTGCGTCTGGTTCCGCAGTGAATCGTGAATGCCTGAAAGAACGATGATGAGGCGGTAACCGACATCGGCTGCACGCGCTGCCACAGCCGTGAAGTTGGCGGTCTTGCCGGACTGAACGTAGCCGACGACCAGACCGCGGCACTGGAATTCCGGGCGACTTACTGGCGTGGTCTTCGAGATGATCCGCAGTGACTCTTCCGCGACCGACGCAATCTGGTGCGGCTTCCATTTGGGCTGGGCCCGCAGATAGGCTTCATGCCGGGACCAGTTGGTCCAGGAGGTTGCATCGGTCCACAGGGCCAGCCTGGGCTTCAATGTAAGGGGAAGCGGAAGCCGGACCTGCATCAGGCCTTATCCGTCAGCTGGTCCTGGACACCAGCCGTCTCCAGTGCGCGAAGGAATTCAGAAAGAGCGTTCTTGGCCTCGGCATCCTTGTCGATGAGCTGCACGAGCGTCACCAGCGTCGGCATCAGCGGGGTGACCTCGACTTCCTCCCCCTTGAACCCGGTCTTGCGTTGCCATGGCTTGTCGCCGCTGCTGACAAGGCGGATTGAAGTTCTGTCCTTCTTTGCAGCCGGGGCCGGAGCGGGATCCGCCACGGGAGTGCCTCCCGCTGCTGTCGTTGGAGGCAAGAAACCGCCTGGCGCTGGCGTGCCGGCCGGCGACACAATTTTGCCGCCTCCTTTCGGAGTCGGCGCAGCTTTTTCCTTTTTGTTGTACCGGGATCGGGCTGCTGAGCGAGGGCCCTTCAGCAGGTCTCCGAGGGGTTTGGTGATCGCAAAGGGCAGGCGAATAAGCTGCTTGCTGATATCTACCTGCAGCTGCTCATCAGCCAGCCTGTCGAAGTCGACTGCGACACGAATCAGCTTGGTGTGCTCATCCTTGGCGAAAAGATCTTCCCAGCCGCCCCATTTGATAAGGCGGTCAAGTCGATAGAAGTACAGGCCCTGAGCATCGTTTGCGCGGCCATTCAGGGAGTGGCGATCGCGTTCGACGCGTTGTTCCAGCGGCGGCAAATCCTTGATGTATTCGTCGAACTCTGCCTCATTTGGCGTGACGTATGCGCGAACATAGAGGGCAGCCGTCTTGTCTGGAGAAGCGCCGGGAAGTTCGATGCGATGCTGGTCGTACTCTTTCGTCAGTGGGTGCCCCATAGGGTTGTTAGCAAGCAGAGCTTCATTGTTCAGCCGGATGATTACCTTCTCGTGCCCGCGCGCCTTGCCTTCAAGATACCGGTGAAAGACCAGTTCGAGGTGCGACTTGATGGCAGCGAGTTCCTGCGCGTAAGGAGAATCTGCCCTGCCTCTCGCAGGCTCCATCGAGGGGCGCATCTGCGTGAGCAGCACGGCTGTGCCCGTGTCGCCGATGTCCACTGCCGAGGTATGTTCGGGAGCTACCGGGTCGGTCAGAAGCGCCCAGCGGCGCGTCTTGGCAAGATGGTCCTTGTCCCAGGTGAGTGTCGTGCTTTCGTTCCCTGCAGCTTTCGATACGACCGTCAGTCGATCAGCCTGGGACCAGGCCGCACCCTTCAGCCCATAGCCGAACTTGCCCAGATCGCCGTCGCCATATTCACGCTGTTGCCCGATCTTCATGGCGCCGCGCAGACCCGATGGAGTCATGCCCGTGCCGTCGTCGCGAATGCACATCCACCGGCCGCCCGCATTGGGATTCGGGAAGGTGATGTCGATCTCCCGAGCGCCATGCGACAGACTGTTGTCCACCAGATCGGCCACGGCGCTGGGTAGGCTATGCCCGGCACGTGCCAGGATCTTGAAGAGACCGAGCGGGTCCGGTGCGGCGTCATCATCGTCGCGGTTGTTGTCATTATCTTTTTGTGACGTCACGGACACTGTTTCTGCCTCCTTGAATAGCTGCGGGAAGTGATCCGAGAGCACTGTCTGGCAGTACTGGCCCTCGTCACCGTACAACGCAATCATTGCGGATTTACCGAGTTGGGCACTCTCTCCATGGCCCAGGATCGAAGAGCGGGCTGGGTGGTCTTCCGGGATAACAACCCAGGATGCCTTGGCCGGGGGGCTCGAGGCGTCAACTACCATCGCGAACAGGACGCCTGGGTCGACGAAACTGTAAAAGGAGCTTTTCGGGCAATCGCCTTCGAATCTCCAATTTTTGTGCTGCCGCTTGAGCCATGAAGCAATCTCAACCACGGTACCTTCGTCTTCGAGACGCCGGCAGGTGATTGCGATAGTGTCCGGGTTTTCTGCTGAAGGAAAAACCTTGCCGACGACGTCCCAGTCGAAGTTGATGGAACGCTGTTTGGCGCGTTCCTTCCCCTGGCGGCGGTACTCATGAAACATGCCGAGTTCGGAATGAGTAAGCAGTCGGAGAATGGTGAACTTCACTTCCTGCCCTCTGTCGTCTTGATTTGTGATTGCTCCAAATTGAACAACGCTACACGCATGTCCTGCGTCTCCGGTGCCCCCAGGCACTCCCGCATTCCACGAGCGATGGCATAGGCAAATAGTGGTGGCACGGCGTTGCCAATCTGCTTGAATGCCGGGTTCATCGATCCTTTGAAAACGAAGCCGTCAGGGAATGACTGGAGCCGCGCAGCCTCACGGACGGTAATGGTGCGTGCCTGTTTCGAGTCGAAATGGATGTGGGAATATGAGTCCTTGCCAAGGTGCGCCATCAGCGTACGTACCGGGGCGTCGGCGCGGAGCTTCCACCACTTGTTCGGAAACTTTCCCGGATCATACGGGATGCGCCAGGACATTATGTATGTGCTGACATCTGCGTTTCTCGGGTCGGTGGGCAAACCGAGTCTCCTGCGGTCGGCAAGCCAGTTCGCAATTTTCTGCTCTACATAGGCATGCACCTGCGGGTACTCCCAGCCAGGCTGAATCTCAGCGAAGATCTTGTAGTCCCGCGGCAGATACCGGAAAACATGGCCAGTCGTAGACCTAGTCGCAAATCCGTGCCACTCCCGCATCAGCCGCGAATAGGCAGTCGACGGTTTTTCTGCTGTGTACTCGACAGGTTCTGACGGGTCTTTCGCCCCGCGACGAATGGCACCCGAGCGAAGCATTTCTTCGGCGTACCGGTGCGGCAGATCTGCCAGCGCATCAGAGGCCGATGTGGCCGTGGGAGAGTCGGGAGTTGGATCGGGAATCCAGCGGTGGTGCGCCGAGCCTTCGGCTTTGATAACCCGCCTCGCTGCATTCTTGGAGCTGGTGTAACCGGATGGCAGAACCAAATGGTGAGTTGGCACCGGGAATCTTGGCTTGATGCCGGTCGAGCGATGGAAGCCGACCAGAATCATGCGCTCCCGCATCTGCGGAACGCCGTACCAGACGGAATTCAGCAATGTGTAGGCTACGTCGTAGCCTTCTTCGGCAAGGCTTTTGGAAACGAGCTCGGCAACATTGGTGCCGCCATGGTTGAGGATGTCTGGCACGTTCTCCATCAGAAGCGCAACAGGCTTTGTCGCACGGATGAATGCGACGTAGCGCTCCCACAGGCTGACTCGTCCATCCACCAGAAAGGCTTGGTCTGCGGTTACCTCTTCGCGCAGGCGGGCCTGCTCGCGGAGCTTAGCCCGGCCTACACGAGCGAACGCCTGACAGGGTGGCCCGCCGACGAGGACATCGATCTGACGGTCCGTGGAGCCCTGCAGCTCGAGATCGCCGAAGACGGTGTCAGCGGTTTCGGTTACCGCGTCGCGCGGGGCGTGGTGCGCTTCCTTGTCCCCTCCGATCGAGCGCGAGCCGAAGTTGGCTCCGTGCGACTTCGCAGCCCACGGGTCCATTTCGATCGATGCGACCGGTGTAAATCCGGCGGTCAGAAAGCCAAGGGATATGCCGCCACATCCTGCGAACATGTCCATGTAGCGGATTTCGCCGCCTTCCTGAATACGCTGCAGCTTGCTTTGGATCAGTTCGTCATCTGGGGTAGAGGCGCGGAAAATCTTGCCAGTCGAGGGGGACAGGTCTGCAGCCGAGGTAATGGGCTGTTCGTGGGTGTTGCTGGGCTGCGATTTGCGCAGCTCGGTTTGGATGGACATCCGGTATCTCTCATAGGGAACATGCACCAAGACCACCTGCACGGAGCGCAGAAGGACGGCAGCTCAGGCCTGCGCATACCACGCGGCGCAGCCAAGCTTGACGAATCGTCAACCGGGCGCCAAATGCTACATCGTGTCAGAGTGTAATGAAAATGCCGCGAAGTGTCGCCTATGCAGACTGCGTGAACCTTCATGATTAGCCAGCCTCAACCGGCGAAAGAATGCCCTTAGCCTCAAGGTTTTACGGGCAACGGAGTCCATCTCGACCTAAACGACGATAGCTAATCGCTTACCATTGCCTGATGAGGTAAAGCCTTCGCCGAGCCCTCCGGGACCTGCGAAGAAACCCACGACTTGAATTGGCTCGCGAAGCGGAAAAATTTTTCCAAGGGGGTATCCTGCGACAAGGGCAAGCTCGTCTGGGGGTTGTTCATGGACATAGTCAGTAGAGAAGTCAGATCTCGAATGATGGCGGGCATCCGCGGCAGCGATACATTGCCAGAGATGAAGGTCAGGAAGCTGCTTCATCGACAAGGCTTCAGGTATCGCTTGCACCAGAGAAATCTTCCAGGCAACCCCGATGTCGTACTCCCTCGTCACCATGTCTGCATCTTCGTTCATGGTTGCTTCTGGCACAGGCATCCGGGCTGCAGATACGCCACGATCCCAAAGACCCGCGAGGATTTTTGGCAGACCAAATTCGATCAGAACGTGAAGCGTGACATCAGGAACCGAGAGGAACTGCTCAGGTCAGGCTGGCGAGTGATCGAGCTCTGGGAGTGCGGAATTTGCGGACCGGAAGCGGGGATGAACTGGCTTCTGGAAACGATCCCGGACTGTACCCAAAAATACGTCTCATGGCCCAATTTCTCCGACCTGCTCGTCCCCAGCGATCAGCTTACAGTGATCTGAGCCTATCGGCTTTCAGCACTCAATTTCTAAACGCTCCAAAAGATTCTTCAAAGCAATCTTTTCTCCCTTGCGTTAAGGGCGATGGCATAGCCAGTAATTCGCGGTTAATCCAATCGCTGTATTACCGCAGAAATGTTCTGCATGCGGTACTCAATCGATGAGGCGCTACGCTTGCTCAACGGTCCCTCAGGCAGGAGTTGTATTTCAACTGACTTCTTAAACGTTTGCCCGCTTAATTCAAGACGCAGCATTTTCAGATAGGCATCGACCGAAGCTTCAAACTCCTCATCGTTCCAGCCTCTTTTTTCCTTTGGAGTATCCATACAGTCGCCGAGGGTTGAAAACCCTCGGGCGATACTGAGTGGCCATCATGGCTGTCTACGAAAATTCCTACAGAAAAAAGCGAAAGATCTCGCGTGAGATCATACAAACGCATCACCTTGCGATCGAACGCTTCGACGACTGAATCACCTGCGCCACTCTCCGCCACCAAGGTTTAGCCGCGGTGGTTCGTCGATGCGTCTGATCGTTCAACCAATACGGCATGTCCCGCAACCGAATCCAACCTTCATCCTGCCAATGCAATAGGCTTAGCGACATCTCCGGCCAATCCAACACGCTTAACATTGGGCGATCCGAGTTTTCTGAAGCCTCTGCATCGCGCAAAGCGGGAACCACCTGATGGGTTAACCACTCACGCAGCAATCGATTCCCAGGGACGTAGTGATACACCAACAGCGCGTACACACCGGATTCACTGAGCATCAGTTGTTGCTCTGGCTTTCGGAAGTATTCAATCCATAAATTGCGGCGATGGTCCTTATCTAGCTTGCTGACCATTCGATCATTCAGATGGACACCCATCAAGCGGCCGATATCGCGGGCGCAAACCATGCCTGGTTTTCGAGGAGGAGGGCGTGAAGTGAAAGATTGTGGCGAGTGAAGCCTGTGGGAATGTGGGGATCAGACATCGCTAGCCCCCTGAGTCGGAAGCATATTTTTGGCTGGGTAGCTGTGGGAGATTTCCTTCAGAAAGAAGGGAAAGTGTTTAGGCATATCCATTACCTCTACTTGATAGCTTTCTTAGGGCTAAGGCGCCGGGAGTTAAGAAACCTCAAGTAGAAGGCCGGACATATTCCCCTTTCGGGTCTTGTATTAGCCCACTCCCGACATAGCAGAGTTTTTCGCGCCCACGGGAATCCCTTAGGCACAAAAAAGCCGCATCTTTCGGGAGCGGTCAGGCCGCTACTTGAGGCGTTTCTTAGGCGCCGGAGGTGGGAGGTTATGTGGTTGGAAATGTGCGGTCAAGTCGGGAGCGGGGGGGGGGGGGAGTTGTAAATGTCTCATTTCGACGCCCACAAAAGGCTAGGTAGCTTGAACAGCCGCGGAGGTCGCGGCTGCCTCTGATCGGATTTCAGAGCTGGGCAAAAATACTCAACATATGCCGATCTCCACGTTTGTAGCCTGAGCGAGGTCCATAAAAATTCCCTCCAGCAACCGTTAAATTGGAAATTTTGTCTACATCACAAAGATCCCATTCGTGGCCTGGAGTTATATGGCCGCCATGCGTTTGAAAGCAACGGAGTACTAATTTACCCGTACGAGAAAGGCCAATTGTATGAGGCTCAACTACGCGAGGGATACCGCTGTAATTGAACATCAAAACCTGCAAGTTATTAATTGCGTCAACAATGATTTGTTTCATTTCATTTACTCATGACGTGATCATAGAACGGGACAGTTACCTGTCCCGCGACACTAAGCTTTTACAAAGAAACAGAATGGACGCCCATCTTTCCGGAATACGTCCTTCCCACTACGCCAGTGCTTAAAGCTCGAACAGAAAACGACTCTGTATCCTGGCGGCGCCACTGGACCTTCGTTCATAAAACGAAATCTCCGACGCGAGGCCGTTGTAACCGCCCAAAAGCTGTCTATAATCACGTCGCGCATTTTCCCAATGCATCGTGATTTGAGATCTTTCAGTCACGGCCCGCACCCTCGGGCTTCGGTTCAAAGGTGCGGTCAAGACCCGCAGCAATCGTTGGCGCGATTACTGCGGGTTTCTTGTTTTTTGGTTACTACAATATCTGCCGACCTGCTGCTTTGAAGGAGCAGCAGGTGTTTTGACTATCAATCCCAGCTCAACGCCCCACCAGTCTGATACTCAATAACTCTCGTCTCAAAGAAATTCTTCTCTTTCTTCAAGTCCATAATCTCGCTCATCCAAGGGAACGGATTCGTCGTCCCTGGATACTCTTCCTTCAAACCAATCTGCGACAAACGACGGTTAGCGATGAACTTCAGGTAGTCCTCCATCATCGCCGCGTTCATGCCCAACACGCCGCGAGGCATGGTGTCCCGCGCGTATTCGATCTCCAGCTGAGTCCCCTGCAGAATCATCTGGCTCGCTTCTTCCTTCATCTCGGCATCCCACAAGTGCGGGTTTTCGATTTTGATCTGGTTGATCACGTCGATGCCGAAGTTCAGGTGCATGGATTCGTCGCGCAGGATGTACTGGAACTGCTCGGCGACGCCGGTCATTTTGTTGCGGCGGCCCATGGAGAGGATTTGGGTGAAGCCGCAGTAGAAGAAGATGCCTTCCAGAACGCAGTAGTAGGCGATCAGGTTGCGCAGCAGTTCTTTGTCGGTTTCGACGGTGCCGGTTTCGAACTTCGGATCGGAGATCGAACGGGTGTATTTCAGGCCCCAGGTGGCTTTTTTCGCGACCGATGGGATCTCGTGGTACATGTTGAAGATCTCGCCTTCATCCATGGCCAACGATTCGATGCAGTACTGGTAGGCGTGGGTGTGGATCGCCTCTTCGAAGGCCTGGCGCAGGATGTACTGGCGGCATTCCGGGTTGGTGATCAGGCGGTACACGGCCAGGACCAGGTTGTTGGCAACCAGGGAGTCGGCGGTGGAGAAGAAGCCGAGGTTGCGCATTACGATGCGGCGCTCGTCGTCGGTCAGGCCTTCCGGGTTTTTCCAGAGGGCGATGTCGGCGGTCATGTTGACTTCTTGCGGCATCCAGTGGTTTGCGCAGCCGTCCAGGTACTTCTGCCATGCCCAGTCGTATTTGAATGGCACGAGCTGGTTGAGGTCGGCGCGGCAGTTGATCATGCGCTTTTCATCGACAGCTACACGGGCAGAGGCGCCTTCCAGTTCGGCGAGGCCTTCGGCGACGTCGAGGGAATCCAGGGCAGCCTTGGCGCGGGCGATCGCGGCGGAGTCCGTCGCGGTCACGGCGCGGGCCTCTTGAGCGGCGGCACCACCGGCGCTGTCGAGGCGGTCCATGTTGGCTTCAGAAGCGTGGCCGGCATTGGCGCCTTTTACAGCGACTTCGCCGTCATCTTCTTTGTCGAATTCGTCCCAGCTCAGCATGACGTGTCGTCTCCTGCGTGAGGGCCAGTTGCCCGTGTGAAAACTGATAGGTTGGTTTTTCACACGGCCGGTTCTGGCCGCGTTGGATCTAAAGGAAATCGTTTGTTGCAGCAGTACAACGCAGGCAATAAACAGAATTTTGTACGGGTATTCCGAAGCCGCTGATGGGCGCAGAGAACGTGAGCCGCTCTGCGTGGGCTTCAGACTGGCTTTTCACCCCTGTAAGGGAATATTGCAGGCCCGTTTAAGTCCGCATTATAAGGAAATTTTCGGCCCCGTGGTGCGGCGAAATGGCACCTGGAGGGCTCGGCGAGGGGCGTTTTCAGGTTGGAGCGAGGGTTTACAGGGCTTTGGCGGAGGAAGTTTTTTTTTCGCCTGTTTCGGCTGGTTTTTGACGGTAAGGCCGGGGTGTTCGCACCGTTACGGGCAGCTGTTATGGCGCAAGCCAGATGGGACGGGGCTTACAGAGCAATAGACGGGGTTTTGTGGACGAGATTGTGTGCAATTCTGAGCTGCAAAGGGGCTTGAAAAGCGTTGCTCAAAAAACAACCAAAAAACCCTGTTTTTCACTACATGTTGTGGTTTTGGTCGATTTTCAACCACTCCAGACACAACTAAGCCCGACCGAAGCCGGGCTGTGATGTCGCGCCCGGTTTCAGCTGAAACGAGCGGCACCCACGCGGTCAGTACCATCAGCGGCAACTTTGGCTGCACCGATGTGATCAGCGCCATCGGCGGCGACTTTGGCAGCACCCGTACGATCAAAACCGTCAGCCGCGAAAGAGGCGGAACCGGTGTGGTCGTATCCGTCAGAAGCGACAGCCGCGTCGTTGAAAGCAGCCGAGCCAGTGCGGTCGTAGCCATCGGCGGCGAAGGTGTTGGCGGCCAGGACGGAAAGGGTCAGGGCGAGGATCAGTTTGGTTTTCATGGTAGTGGCTCCAGGTTCATTGGCGTTGTGTGCCTTGGTGTGGAATTCATACTACGCCAGATAATTTGATTGAAAAGTGCAAATAAATGCTTAAAACAATCGTATTTATCGATGCTAGGCTCGGCGCTTCATCTGGTCTCTAAAAAAGGATGGGTCGAGCCTCGGGAGATAAAAGTGGGGCGGATCAGCCGTTGGAGCAGCCGTTACCCATGACGCTGTAACGCAGAATGTGTCGCTGGCCTTTGGAGTCGTCGTAGACCATTTTGGCCGGGACCACTTCGCAGACATTCGGGATTTCGCTCATCGAGACAACTTTGGCGATGTCCAGGTGGGTGGAGTAGGTGTACTCCTCGACGACGGGTTGTTGCTGTGCGACATCAGTCGGGGCCTCATCTGCCATGGCGGTTGCGCACAGACTGCTGAGGACCAGAACCAATAAAGCTTTCATTTCGAATTTACCTTTCTGAGGTCGAATGGGGTCACGCAATCTTTTTAGGATTGCGTGTGGAGCTTTAGTAAAGAGTCTTGGATTAACTGCCTTCGTGGGGGCTGCAACTGGGTTAATCACATTGCCGTGTTGGCGAGACCGATTTTAGGCTTGGGGGTGGCGGGCATATAGCTGTGCTTTTGATAAACACTTTTGGCAGATTTGGTAACAATCTCCGCGAAGATCAAAAGATCGCAGGCTTCGCCAGCTCCTGCGAGGCCCCGCAATAGCCGGGTTTGAGCGCTTCGTCGCGGTATAGCCACATTTTGTAGGGGCTTGTTACTACCATCGTCGAATGGTTCTATAGGCCCGCCCCGGCTACAACTGGGGCCATACAAAAACAACTATTCCACCGAGGTAAGAAAGATGAGTGCGGCTTCTTTGTATCCCGTTCGTCCCGAGGTAGCAGCCAATACGCTGACTGACGAGGCCACTTACAAGGCCATGTACCAGCAATCGGTCGTCAACCCGGACGGCTTCTGGCGCGAACAAGCCAAGCGCCTCGACTGGATCAAGCCTTTCACCACGGTGAAGCAGACGTCCTTCGACGATCACCATGTCGATATCAAATGGTTCGCTGACGGCACGCTGAACGTTTCCTACAACTGCCTCGACCGTCATCTGGCCGAGCGTGGCGATCAAGTCGCGATTATTTGGGAAGGGGATGACCCTGCCGAAAGCCGCAACATCACCTACCGCGAGCTGCACGAACAAGTCTGCAAGTTCGCCAACGCCTTGCGCGGCCAGGATGTGCACCGTGGCGATGTGGTGACCATCTATATGCCGATGATCCCCGAAGCCGTGGTCGCCATGCTGGCCTGCACCCGGATCGGCGCGATTCACTCGGTGGTGTTCGGTGGTTTCTCGCCGGAAGCCCTGGCCGGTCGCATCATCGACTGCCGCTCGAAAGTGGTGATCACTGCCGACGAAGGTGTTCGTGCCGGCAAGAAGATCCCGCTCAAGGCTAACGTCGACGACGCGCTGACCAACCCGGAAACCGGCAGCATCCAGAAAGTCATCGTGTGCAAGCGTACCGGTGGCAACATCAAGTGGAACCAGCATCGCGACATCTGGTACGAAGACCTGATGAAAGTGGCGGGCAGTGTCTGCGCGCCGAAAGAGATGGGCGCCGAAGAAGCGCTGTTCATCCTTTATACCTCTGGCTCCACCGGCAAGCCGAAGGGCGTGCAGCACACCACCGGCGGTTACCTGCTGTATGCGGCGATGACCCACGAGCGCGTGTTCGACTACCGCCCGGGCGAAATTTACTGGTGCACCGCCGACGTTGGTTGGGTCACCGGCCACACTTATATCGTCTACGGCCCGCTGGCCAATGGCGCGACCACGGTGCTGTTCGAAGGCGTGCCGAACTATCCGGATATCACCCGGGTGGCGAAGGTTGTCGACAAGCACAAGGTCAACATCCTCTACACCGCGCCGACCGCGATCCGCGCGATGATGGCGTCGGGCACTGCCGCTGTTGAAGGCGCCGATGGCAGCAGCCTGCGTCTGTTGGGTTCGGTCGGTGAGCCGATTAACCCGGAAGCGTGGGATTGGTACTACAAGAATGTCGGCCAGTCCCGTTGCCCGATCGTGGATACCTGGTGGCAGACCGAAACAGGCGGCAACATGATGAGCCCGCTGCCGGGCGCTCACGCGCTGAAACCTGGCTCGGCAGCACGGCCGTTCTTCGGCGTGGTGCCGGCGTTGGTGGACAACCTGGGCAACATCATCGAAGGCGTTGCCGAGGGCAACCTGGTGATCCTCGACTCGTGGCCAGGCCAGGCGCGCACGCTGTATGGCGACCATGACCGTTTCGTCGACACCTACTTCAAGACTTTCCGTGGCATGTACTTCACCGGTGACGGTGCGCGTCGTGACGCAGACGGTTACTACTGGATCACTGGTCGCGTGGATGACGTGCTCAACGTTTCCGGGCACCGCATGGGCACCGCCGAGATCGAAAGCGCGATGGTCGCTCACCCGAAAGTCGCCGAAGCGGCGGTGGTGGGTGTGCCGCACGACATCAAGGGGCAGGGCATTTATGTCTACGTCACGTTGAATGCGGGCGAAGAGCCGAGCGAGCAACTGCGCCTGGAGCTGAAGAACTGGGTGCGTAAAGAGATTGGCCCGATTGCCTCGCCGGATGTCATTCAATGGGCGCCGGGTCTGCCGAAAACCCGTTCGGGCAAGATCATGCGCCGGATTCTGCGCAAGATCGCCACGGCGGAATACGACGGGTTGGGCGATATCTCCACCCTGGCGGATCCGGGTGTGGTGCAGCATTTGATTGATACGCACAAGACGATGAATGTTGCGTAAGTAGCATTCGGAGTCATCGAAGCCCTGCCAGGTGTTGAGCCTGGTGGGGCTTTTTCGTACTGATCTTCAACCAATAATTATCGGTTTCCCCCGTAGGCCATTTCCCACTGTTACCCATCACCTTTCAAGTAACTGAATGTGTAACCGCCTGCCCGATAACGAGGCAATGGGAAACGCAAAGCCCCGTTTCAGGGCTTCTCAATCGTCATGAAAAATAAGACACAACGCTACGCTTGCCGGATTAGAAGGGTTTGCCAATAATAGGCCCGCAATTTGCAACATAGATCGGTTTACTGTCTTTTGCTCTTGCATGAAATTGCAGAGCTGTCAACGTGCCCAAGCGGCATTCTCGGTGCTTCTGTAATTTGTTGTCGCATTGAAGAAATATCGGCTTCGGACCTGTCGTTAGAATGCCAATCACTCGCTCGTCGTTGCCTGCGTTGAAATCAGCGCACGGTTCCTAGGACGCAGCACCGCTTTTTGGTTTAACCATTCGCATATTGGGCTGTCGCTCACTCTGCCGTTTTTGCCCTTTACCGATGGAGTCCCAAGATGAAGAAACTCGTGCTGCTTGGCGCCCTGGCACTGTCCGTGCTGTCCCTGCCGACATTCGCCGATGAAAAACCTCTGAAAATCGGTATCGAAGCGGCTTACCCTCCGTTCGCCTCCAAAGCACCGGACGGCAGCATCGTGGGTTTCGACTACGACATCGGCAACGCCCTGTGCGAAGAGATGAAGGTCAAGTGCCAGTGGGTCGAGCAAGAGTTCGACGGCCTGATCCCGGCACTCAAAGTGCGCAAGATCGACGCGATCCTGTCGTCCATGTCGATCACTGAAGACCGCAAGAAGTCCGTGGACTTCACCAACAAGTACTACAACACCCCGGCTCGCCTGGTCATGAAGGCCGGCACTCAAGTCAGCGAAAACCTGACTGAGCTGAAGGGCAAGAACATCGGCGTGCAACGTGGTTCGATCCACGAGCGTTTCGCCCGCGAAGTCCTGGCCCCGCTGGGTGCCGAGATCAAGCCTTACGGTTCGCAGAACGAAATCTACCTCGACGTGGCCGCTGGCCGCCTCGACGGCACCGTGGCAGACGCTACCCTGCTGGATGACGGCTTCCTGAAAACCGACGCCGGCAAGGGCTTTGCCTTCGTTGGCCCGGCCTTCACCGACGTCAAATACTTCGGCGACGGCGTAGGGATCGCGGTTCGCAAGGGCGACGCGCTGAAAGACAAGATCAACACCGCGATCGCGGCCATTCGCGCGAACGGCAAGTACAAGCAAATCCAGGACAAATACTTCGCCTTCGATATCTACGGCAAGTAATCGTCCCCGCAACAAGTCCGAAATGGCGCAAGCAACAGGATCTCTGAGGTTTGCGCCATTTTTTCATCCCAACTTTCGAGGACCTGAATCATGTTGAAAGGCTACGGGGCTGTCATCCTCGATGGCGCATGGCTGACGCTTCAGCTCGCCTTGTCGTCCATGGCCCTGGCCATCGTCCTGGGGCTGATCGGCGTTGCGCTGCGTCTGTCGCCGGTGCGCTGGCTGGCCTGGCTGGGCGATCTGTATTCCACGGTGATCCGCGGTATTCCCGATCTGGTGCTGATCCTGCTGATTTTCTACGGCGGCCAGGACCTGCTCAACCGCGTTGCGCCGATGCTCGGCTATGACGACTACATCGACCTGAACCCGTTGGCCGCCGGTATCGGCACCCTGGGCTTCATCTTCGGTGCGTACCTGTCGGAAACCTTCCGTGGTGCGTTCATGGCGATCCCCAAAGGTCAGGCAGAAGCCGGCATGGCGTACGGCATGAGTAGTTTTCAGGTGTTCTTCCGGGTGTTGGTGCCGCAGATGATTCGCCTGGCGATTCCGGGCTTCACCAACAACTGGCTGGTACTGACCAAGGCCACCGCGCTGATTTCGGTGGTGGGTCTGCAAGACATGATGTTCAAGGCCAAGCAGGCGGCAGACGCTACCCGCGAGCCTTTCACCTTCTTCCTCGCGGTGGCGGCGATGTACCTGGTGATCACCAGCGTCTCGTTGCTGGCATTGCGTCATCTTGAGAAGCGCTACTCGGTAGGCGTAAGGGCGGCTGAGCTATGATCTTCGACTACAACGTCATTTGGGATGCCTTGCCGCTGTACTTCGGCGGGCTGGTGACCACCCTCAAACTGCTCGCGCTGTCGCTGTTCTTCGGTTTGCTGGCGGCACTGCCGCTGGGGCTGATGCGCGTCTCCAAGCAGCCGCTGGTCAACATGAGTGCCTGGCTGTTCACCTACGTGATCCGCGGCACGCCGATGCTGGTGCAACTGTTCTTGATCTACTACGGTCTGGCGCAATTCGAAACCGTGCGTGAAAGCTTCCTCTGGCCATGGCTGTCCAGTGCCTCGTTCTGTGCGTGCCTGGCCTTCGCGATCAACACCAGCGCCTACACCGCCGAAATCATCGCCGGCAGCCTGCGCGCCACGCCGAACGGCGAGATCGAAGCGGCCAAGGCCATGGGCATGTCACGCATCAAGATGTACAAGCGGATCCTGCTGCCATCGGCCCTGCGCCGGGCGCTGCCGCAGTACAGCAACGAAGTGATCATGATGCTGCAGACCACCAGTCTGGCGTCGATCGTGACCCTGATCGACATCACCGGTGCCGCGCGCACGGTCAACGCTCAGTTCTACTTGCCGTTCGAAGCCTACATCACCGCCGGCGCGTTCTACCTGTGCCTGACGTTCATTCTGGTGCGCCTGTTCAAAATGGCCGAACACCGCTGGCTGGGCTATCTGGCCCCGCGGAAGCATTGATATGGAACGTATCGATCATGCTTTGCCGTGGAGCCACCTGGGCAGTGAACGCCGGATCTCGGTGTTCCGCTTCGGTACTGGCGAGCGCAAGGCCTATATCCAGGCCAGCCTGCACGCCGATGAATTGCCGGGGATGCGCACGGCCTGGGAGCTGAAAAAACGCCTGACCGAACTTGAAGCTCAGGGCTTGCTCAACGGTGTGATCGAACTGGTGCCGGTGGCCAATCCATTGGGCCTGGGGCAATTGCTGCAAGGCAATCATCAGGGGCGTTTCGAAGCGGGCAGTGGCAAGAACTTCAACCGGGATTTCGTCGAACTCAGCGCGCCGGTGGCCGCCGAACTCGATGGGCATCTGGGTGATGATCCGCATGCCAATATTCGACTGATCCGTCAGGCCATGAGCGATCACCTGGCAGCTTTGCCAGAGGCGAGCAGCCAGTTGCAAGGCATGCAGCGCATCTTGCTCAGCCATGCCTGCACCGCTGACGTGGTGCTGGATCTGCATTGCGATTGCGAAGCGGCGCTGCACATGTACGCCTTGCCGCAACACTGGTCGCACTGGCGTTCACTGGCTGCGCACTTGAACGTCAAGGTCGGTCTGCTGGCGGAAGATTCCGGCGGCAGTTCCTTTGACGAAGCGTGCTCGCTGCCGTGGCTGCGTTTGTCGCGTCTGTTCCCGGATGCGCAGATTCCACTGGCCTGCCTGGCGACGACCATCGAACTGGGTGGTCAGGCCGATACCGGTCGCGCTGAGGCAGAAGCTCACGCCGAAGGCATTCTGGCGTTCCTCGCCGAGCAAGGCTTGATCGGCGGTGAATGGCCCAAGCCTGCGCAGGACGCGTGCGAAGGCATGCCGTTCGAAGGTACCGAATTGCTGTTCGCGCCGCATCCTGGCGTGCTGAGTTTTCTGCGTAAACCCGGTGAATGGGTTGAAGCCGGCGACGAGATTTTTGAAGTGATCGATCCGCTGGCGGATCGGGTCAGCACGGTGTGTGCTGGTACGTCCGGGGTGCTGTTTGCCATTGAACGGCTGCGTTACGCCCAACCCGGTTTCTGGCTGGCCAAGGTGGCGGGGCGCGAAGCGCTGCGTCACGGGCGCTTGCTCAACGACTGACTGACTGTTTTTGTGAGAACCGACCGCATGTACAAACTTGAAGTCCAAGACCTGCATAAACGCTATGGCAGTCACGAAGTGCTCAAGGGCGTGTCCCTGAAAGCGGCGGCTGGCGATGTGATCAGCATCATCGGCTCCAGTGGCTCCGGCAAAAGTACTTTCCTGCGTTGCATCAACCTGCTCGAGCAGCCGCACGCGGGCAAGATCCTGCTCAACAACGAAGAGTTGAAACTGGTTGCCAACAAGGACGGCGCGCTGAAAGCCGCCGACCCGAAACAGCTGCAACGCATGCGTTCGCGCCTGTCGATGGTGTTCCAGCATTTCAATCTGTGGTCGCACATGACCGCGCTGGAAAACATCATGGAAGCGCCGGTGCATGTGCTCGGTGTGTCCAAGGCCGAAGCCCGCGAGAAAGCCGAGCACTACCTGAACAAGGTCGGTGTGGCCCATCGCAAGGACGCCTACCCAGGGCACATGTCCGGTGGCGAGCAGCAACGTGTGGCGATTGCCCGTGCGCTGGCGATGGAACCCGAAGTGATGCTGTTCGACGAACCGACCTCGGCCCTCGACCCGGAGTTGGTGGGTGACGTGCTGAAAGTCATGCAGGCCCTGGCACAGGAAGGCCGGACCATGGTGGTGGTGACGCACGAAATGGGCTTTGCCCGTGAAGTGTCGAACCAGCTGGTGTTCCTGCATAAAGGCGTCGTCGAAGAAAGCGGCAACCCGCGCGAAGTGCTGGTCAATCCGCAGTCGGAACGCTTGCAACAATTCCTCTCGGGCAGCCTCAAGTAATCGCTCCCGTTACGCACCAAATTAGGTCATGCTGCGCACCGCGCGCCAGATGGTCTAATTTGGTTGCAGCCGCCTTTGGCTTTAACACTGTTTTCGTTTCGGATTGCCCGCCATGACTGCCCATCGAATTGGTTTCCTGATTTGGCCCAGCACTAAAGCTCTGACGCTTGCGCTGGCTGAGGAGGCCTTGCGTGTTGCCCAGCGTGTGCACCCGGACGTTGTTTACGAATTGTCGTTTTTGCAGGCCGAACCGCCGACCGACGGCGCCTGGCAATTGCCCGGTGAGCCATGGGCCGGCAAGCTCGAAAACTTTCAGAAGCTGTTCCTGCTCGCCGACGAACCACCGACTTCTCTCGCGCCGCCGCTCAGCAGTGCGTTGAAACAGCTGGTGCGCGCCGGTTGTGTGATCGGCGGATTGTCCGCCGGTGTTTACCCATTGGCGCAATTGGGTTTGCTCGACGGTTATCGCGCTGCCGTGCATTGGCGCTGGCAGGACGATTTCGCCGAGCGTTTCCCGAAGGTGATTGCCACCAGTCACCTGTTCGACTGGGATCGTGATCGCTTGACCGCGTGCGGCGGCATGTCGGTGCTCGACCTGTTGCTGGCGGTGCTGGCCCGCGATCACGGCGCCGAACTGGCCGGTGCGGTGTCGGAAGAACTGGTGGTCGAACGCATTCGCGAGGGCGGCGAGCGCCAGCGTATTCCTTTGCAGAACCGCTTGGGTTCCAGTCATCCGAAGCTCACCCAGGCGGTGTTGCTGATGGAAGCCAACATCGAAGAGCCGCTGACCACCGACGAAATCGCCCAGCATGTGTGCGTATCGCGTCGGCAGCTGGAGCGGATCTTCAAGCAATACCTCAACCGCGTGCCGAGCCAGTATTACCTGGAACTGCGCCTGAACAAGGCCCGGCAGATGTTGATGCAAACCAGCAAGTCGATCATCCAGATCGGCCTGTCGTGTGGCTTCTCTTCGGGGCCGCATTTCTCCAGCGCCTATCGCAACTTCTTCGGTGCTACGCCGCGGGAAGATCGCAACCAGCGGCGCAGCAGCAGTCCGTTCGAGTTGTCGTCGGTGCCGTCGGAGCGCGGTTGATCGATTAACCGCGCCATGATCGAGCGCTGTACTACTCGTCGATCTCCGAACCTTCAGAGTCGGAGATTTCTATTTCACCCCGATTGATCACGGCTTCCACCCCAAAATCCGCGCCCGTGCGTTCGAAGTAAGCGATCAGCCGTAACAGGCTTTCCTCGGAAAATGGATTTCCCCTCAACGAAATATTATCTGCGACGTCCACCGGCAGTTCCGACAAGTCACTGGGCACCTCGGTGATGGCGTTGCCGCTCAAGTCTGCCCAGTCCAGCTCGGCCAGCTGTAACAGTCCATCCGGTATCCGGTTGATGCCGGTGTCGTTCAGCAGCACGGTCGCCAGTGCCGGCATCTGACTCACATCAGGCGTCTGTCCTAGCGGGTTCGAGCCCAGGTCGAGATAGTCGAGCTGTTCCATCCCCGCCAGGGCGGCGACCGATTCTGATGACAGACTGACGCGACACTCGGGGAGTGACATAGCCCTGAGTTGACCCATTTTGAACACCGCCTCCGGTATGTCGCCAAGGTCACAGCTGCGCAGCCTGAGGCTTTTCAGGTTGGGAAAGGACTCCAGGAAGCGTCCGATGCGCGTCACCCCCTCCGCACTGCGAAACTCCAGTGACGACACATGGCTGAAATCAGCGCTCAGGGCAGGCAGTTCTCCATTGATGACCGTGGAAAGTGTCAGATCGTAGGTGGGTTCAAGCGTATCGCTGAAGTTATCCAGCTCCGCATCCCGTTGCCAGCAGTTCTCAAGGGCTTGCTTGAATTCGTCGCGGTTGGCGTGCTCGACAAGCAGTTGAGCTGCGCTGAAGGGTTCGTCTGTCAGTGGATGCAGGTCCGGAAGAGCGGCGGTCCAGGCAGACAGATCGTTCCTCAATTGGCTCAGCTCTTCTTCCAGGCGCGTCAACGCGCCCCGACCTTCCTCCAGCGTGCCGGGCAATTCGTAGACGAACTCGCTGGCTTGCTCGACTTCCATGCCAGGGTAGAGCGCCCTGACACGATCAATGTCTGCCTCGGGTGCGAAAACGCCCATGTCGAAAGCGCTGTCGACGTGATGGTTTTTGATGAGTTGTCGCGAGCTGTCGGAAACCGGATTGTGCGTGAGGTGTATGCCACGCTTTTCATACAGCGGACTGTCGAACAAGGCTGCCGGCAGTTCGCTGATTCCATTGTTCATCAGCAGAAGGGTGTCCAGGCGCGGGTGTTGCAGAGTGCCGGGCGGGATTTCGGTCAGGTTGGTGCTGCTCAGGTCCAGATGGGTCAGTTCAGTCATCGAGTCGATGCGGGGCACCGTTTCAAACGGGTTGCGGTAAAGATCCAGCATGGTCAGTTTGTTTAATGACGTCAGCTTCAACCAGGTGGGGGCGTCTACCCTGATGCCGCAATCGCTTAACACCAGCGCTTCAAGCTGCGGCATCCGGGTGATGGCATCGGGGAGGGTGGTCAGGGAGAAACGGCGCAGTTCCAGTCGGCGAAGTCCGCTGAAGCCCTGTAGAAAACCAGCAACACCTTGCGCTGCGTGGCTGCCTTGCAGGGACAGCAGCGACACATGACTGAAATCTGCAGTCAACGACGGCAGATCACCCAGCATCGGTTCGTCGAACTTGAGTACGTACCGTTCCATGTCGTCCGCGGTGTCAAAATCCCGATCGGTTTGGCGCCGCCAGGCGCGCTGGATTTCCTGCGCCAGCAACCTGCGAATCTGTTGTTCGGCCTGGCGCTCCAGGGCGCTCAGCGCAACCCCGGTGTCGGGGTGCGCCGTCGGGGCTTCGCTGATCCATCGACCCAGATCCAGATGCAATCGGTTCAGCTCGCGGTGTACGCGTGAGAGTGCTACCCGAGCGCCATCAGGGTGGCTTTGCAACGCCTGGACCACGGATTGCAATTGATCCTGGGACAGATCGGGATAAACCTCCCGGACCCTGTCGTTGAGGGTGGGTGTCATGCGATTGCCGCGGTCATAGCCCTCCGCACCACCGGGAAGGCGCATGGTGGCCGGGTCGTAGTAGGGTTTTCGATGGGGATGCCTGGCAAACAGAGTGCGTAGCGTCGGCTGGTCCAGCGCGTTTTCGGTAATGCGCTTTCTGAGGGCCTGGGCGTCAGCGATGGCGGGGCTGAACGCATCTCGATGGGCCTGGGGCAGCGTTTGAAAGAGTGCCTGGTAGAAATCACCGGGTGTCTCCTGATCAACGTGATAGGAGCCATCCTCGTTGGCCACCAGTGTTTTCACGATGGCTGCATCGGTCGGGCCAATGCTGTCGCGCACGGTGCCCTCGCTGGAGTAATCCCGCACTTCGATGCGTAGTCCGTCCGGCCAGCCGGGCAGTGCGTTCAGGCTGTGCAGGGCCACTCTGTGGGTGTCGACGTTTTCCAGCGCGTCAGTATAAAGGCCTTCATAGGCGCGGGTTGCGCGGACTGCCTCCATGGCTTTGTTCGCCGCGTCCTTGAGCCGCTGAGGCACGCGCCCACCGTGCAGCTGGCGTAACTCGGTGCCGGTGGCATTGCTCACCAGCTCTTGCGCCACATCGGTCGGCAGGCCCTGCACATCGGCGAGCAGTTGCTGAACCTGCACATCATCGGTGTGTTCCTGAGTGCTGTAGAGCCGCTCGAACAACGACTTGCGATATTGGCGGGCCAGTGTTGCCGTTTGCTGTCTGAAGGCTGGCGTTTGAGTTGCCGGTGTCGGCAGTGGCGTATCGACCGGCCATGAGTCATGGCGTGTCAGCAGTGCATGCTGCAGGGCGGTATCGGCTTTTTGATAGTGCTCGGGTTGATCGCTGCCGATCTGTTCGATAAACGTTTCGATGTCACGGTTGATCCGCCAGC
This sequence comes from Pseudomonas sp. GW821-FHT03E01, assembly GCF_059420765.1. Lineage (NCBI taxonomy): Bacteria > Pseudomonadati > Pseudomonadota > Gammaproteobacteria > Pseudomonadales > Pseudomonadaceae > Pseudomonas > Pseudomonas sp. GW821-FHT03E01. The sequence goes on from NZ_JBWKUI010000022.1 coordinate 47,663, forward strand.
GCTTGATCGTGTCAGTCAGCAGCGACGGCGGGCGATAGTTTTCGACATGCGCCTGGCGCAATACGTTGTCGTGGTAGCCGCTGATCCGCAGGATCTGTTCGCGCTCGGCACTGGTGAACGACTCGACACTATGGCCAAGACGACGCATGACCTTTTCCCGCTCCCAGTACAGCGGTTGCTCCAGTTCGGTTTGCCAGGCGCCGTGGTGGTTATGCCGCAGCGACGGCTGATAAGCATTGTTGCGGCGCGGATGCTCAATCTGGAACCTGTCCGACATGGGGTCGGGTTTCACTGAATACAGTTTTCCCTCAAGGCGCAGCATCGTTTTGCCCGCGTGTTGGTACAAGCCCAGATGATTGGGCTTTACCCCTTCGGGCAAACTGAGTGTCTGTTCATAAGGTGTGAGATCCGGCATCCAGTAACGGGTTTTGCCTCCGGCTGCGGCGACAGGTTTGAGTGGGTCGATGAGCGCGACGGCTTCACGGGGCAGAAGCCGGCTGAAGGCGCCGGCGGCGATTGCACCGCCCACCGCGAATGTCCCGACTTGAACGACGGTTTCGACGAACGTCATCAGGTGTCCGAAGGCCTCTGTTTTCAGCCCTTCAGCCATGTCCACGATGCCTTCGAAGCTCTCGTCCAGTAACTGGTAGGCCATGTATCCCAGCATCAATTCACCAAGCAACGGCACCAAGGGCGCCGCCACGAACGACGCAGCTTCAAGGATCCTGGAGGCCACTTTGCTGAAGGCATCCCACAATGCCCAGCGGGCGTCTCGATCGGCGCTGGCGGTGGAGACGGCGACAGTGCTGGCGTCGTTGAGGATTTTGTTCAGCTGCCGCTGATAGCCATGGTTCCACAGGTCCGCTTTGATCGGGAGCACGGAGAAACGCAGATTGGGACGCTCGACCGGCGTTTCGCGCCAGCTCGGCAATGGATCGCCGGGCTGGTGCTGATGCCAGGTCACGGTCTGGAGGCGGCTGTTGAGATCGGCGAAAAAGTGTCCGCGTTCCTTGTGCTCGACGAACCGGCTGAAGAACGTTTGATAAGCGGGTGTCCGCAGCTTGCGGGTCAGATCGGTCATGAACGCCAGCGTGTCGGGGTATTGCTTGAGCGGATGTTCTGGGTCATCGGGAATATAGGCAATGAGCCGCGTACTCTTGCGTGCCCGCTCAAGGCTCGGCGCGAAAATGACAATGCCGGTCAGCGAGGATGACATCAGGGTCAGGTCGTGGCCATAGAGCGGCTGGCCATTGAGTCGCGCCCTCGAACCTCCTTCAACCATGCGCAGGAGCGCGAGGTGCGCATCATCTGGAATATCCTTGCGGATGTGTGCCATCTGCAGCGCCGACCTGAGTGCGGCCTTGTTCAGGCTGATCGTGCTGGATTTCAACGCGGCACCGGCCACCGGGTTGGTCAGCCCCACAAATTCCTTGAGATACGCGGTGTACTGGCCACCGATATCGAGTTCACGGCATAGCCGGGCGAAGGCCTGGACCGTGATTTTGTGCTTGATCGCCGGCAACGTTTCGAACTGCCCTGTGGACGACGGCTCGGTAATGAAGGTCGAAGCGGATTCGAAGGCATCTGCGGCTGTTTCCGATTCCTGGAAGTTATGCAGCGCGGCATCGAGCAGCGATACCGTCCAGGTGCGGGCGGCCCCGGTGTTGATTTTGAACAGGGTCACGGTTTGTGGGATGTACAGGCGCAGGAAGGTGGTCTTGACGTCCAGTTCCAGACCAAACCGGGTTTTCAGGGCCGCGATGAGAAGGGGTTCGGCAAATGCCCGTGGGTTTTTCAGCGTCGACAGCTTTGAATCCAGACGATTTCGATGGTGCCAGTGTTCCTGGCTGAGCTTTTTCAGCGAGGCATGCTGTGAAGGTGTCGCGGTGCTATGCCATTGGGGAGTCGCAAGCGTGGTGTTCTTGAGAGCGCTGCGGGTTTCAAGCGATGTCTCTAGTGCCCAGGCGGGCAGATTGTTGAACAGGTGATGGTAATGATCATCCGGCTGCGTGACGAAGTGATCGTCGCCTGCGGCAGAAGGGTGATCGTTTTCGAGTTGGCTCATGCGCTATTCCCTTAGCGTTTGGATGAGTCGCCAGCAAAACAGACGATGAAGCACTGCGTGCGGTACATATTTACCGCATCGGTCGACAAGCCTGCCTATAACCTGTGCCGGCGGTTTAAACTGCGCCTTTGCGACCCTATATGTCGCATTGCCGTAAACCCGGGCAAAACCGGTGTTTGCGCTATAAGAAGTTGTCGCTTGGCGGCAAGGCCGGGCTGAAAACTGTCCTTACAATCCCCTCATCGCTCGCCAGTTTCAGGCGAGTGTTCCTCATCAGGAGACTCCGATGTCCGTTGAGCACGCTGCGGTAGAACGCGCCGATTTTGACCAGGTAATGGTTCCCAACTATGCGCCTGCCGCTTTCATTCCTGTGCGTGGCGCCGGTTCCCGTGTCTGGGACCAGACTGGCCGCGAGCTGATCGACTTCGCCGGCGGGATTGCCGTTAACGTACTGGGCCATGCGCACCCGGCGCTGGTCGCTGCATTGACCGAACAGGCGAACAAGCTGTGGCACGTGTCCAACGTGTTCACCAATGAGCCGGCCTTGCGCCTGGCCCATAAGCTGGTCGACGCTACGTTTGCCGATCGTGTGTTCTTCTGCAACTCCGGCGCCGAAGCCAACGAGGCCGCTTTCAAGCTGGCCCGTCGCGTGGCCCATGACCGTTTCGGTACCGAGAAGTACGAAATCGTTGCCGCGCTCAACAGCTTCCACGGCCGTACCCTGTTCACCGTGAACGTCGGTGGCCAGTCGAAGTATTCCGACGGCTTCGGTCCGAAGATCACCGGCATCACCCACGTGCCTTACAACGATCTGGCCGCGCTGAAAGCCGCTGTTTCCGACAAGACCTGCGCGGTGGTGCTGGAGCCGATCCAGGGCGAAGGCGGCGTACTGCCGGCCGAGCTGTCTTACCTGCAAGGCGCCCGTGAACTGTGCGATGCGCACAACGCGCTGCTGGTTTTCGACGAAGTCCAGACCGGCATGGGCCGCAGCGGTGAGCTGTTCGCCTACATGCATTACGGCGTGACCCCGGACATCCTGACCAGCGCCAAGAGCCTGGGCGGCGGTTTCCCGATCGCAGCGATGCTGACCACCGAAGACCTGGCCAAACACCTGGTCGTCGGCACCCATGGCACCACCTACGGCGGTAACCCGCTGGCATGCGCGGTCGCTGAAGCAGTGATCGACGTGATCAACACGCCCGAAGTGCTGAACGGTGTCAAAACCAAGCACGACAAGTTCAAGACCCGTCTTGAGCAGATCGGCGAGAAATACGGCCTCTTCACTCAGGTCCGTGGCCTGGGCCTGCTGCTCGGTTGCGTGCTGGCCGATGCCTGGAAAGGCAAGGCCAAGGACATCTTCAACGCCGCCGAGCGTGAAGGCTTGATGATTCTGCAAGCCGGCCCGGACGTGATTCGTTTCGCGCCAAGCCTGGTGGTTGAAGACTCCGATATCGATGCCGGTCTGGACCGCTTCGAACGCGCCGTGGCCAAGCTGACGCAAGCCTGATTCATACAGTGCTCCTCAGCGCCTATCGTAATAGATAGGCGTTGAGATTATTTCCTGTGCCGGGCCTGCCCGGCATTTTTTTCCCTGAGTTGGCGCAATTCGCCAACCTGATGTTAAGAAAGGAGTGACACCATGCTGGTGATGCGCCCCGCGCAAATGGCTGATCTGGGCGAGGTACAGCGTCTGGCTGCGGACAGCCCGATTGGTGTCACTTCCTTGCCGGATGACGTTGAACGCCTGAGCGACAAGATCGCCGCAAGCGAAGCCTCGTTCGCCGCCGAAGTGAGCTTCAACGGTGAAGAGAGCTATTTCTTCGTGCTCGAAGACACCGCCACTGGCAAGTTGGTCGGTTGTTCGGCCATCGTTGCCTCGGCCGGTTATTCCGAGCCGTTCTACAGCTTTCGAAACGAAACGTTCGTGCACGCCTCCCGCGAGCTGAAGATTCACAACAAGATCCACGTGCTCTCCCAGTGCCACGACCTGACCGGCAACAGCTTGCTGACCAGTTTCTACGTGCAGAGGGAGTTGGTGGGCACGCCTTGGGCGGAGCTCAACTCCCGTGGCCGTCTGTTGTTCGTGGCCAGCCATCCGGAGCGCTTTGCCGATTCCGTGGTGACCGAGATCGTCGGTTACAGCGACGAAAATGGCGACTCGCCGTTCTGGGATGCCATCGGTCGCAACTTCTTCGACCTCAACTACGCCGAAGCCGAGCGTCTGTGTGGTTTGAAGAGCCGCACGTTCCTCGCCGAGCTGATGCCGCATTACCCGATCTACGTGCCGTTGCTGCCGGACTCCGCTCAAGAGGCGATGGGCCAGGTGCACCCGCGGGCGCAAATCACCTTCGACATCCTGATGCGCGAAGGCTTCGAGACCGATCACTACATCGATATTTTCGATGGTGGCCCGACTCTGCATGCCCGCGTCTCGGGGATCCGTTCGATCGCCCAGAGCCGTGTAGTCCCGGTGAAAATCGGTGAGCCGGTCAAAGGCGCCGGTCGTCAGTATCTGGTGGCCAATGCCCAGTTGCAGGATTACCGCGCCGTGTTGCTCGAGCTCGATTACGCGCCGGGCAAACCGGTGACCCTGGATCTTGAAGCGGCCGAAGCCTTGGGCGTCGGTGAAGGTGCCAGCGTGCGCCTGGTGGCGGTTTGACGCCTGCTTCCTGGAGAAAAATGTCTGGAAAGCAGCGAAATTTCGCGGGTGGCGCAAGCGGCCCGTTTGAGGAGATAGCATGATCGTTCGTCCCGTACGCAGCAGCGATTTACCCGCTCTGATCGACTTGGCCCGCAGCACCGGCACCGGCCTGACCACTTTGCCGGCCAACGAAGAGCGTCTGGCCCATCGGGTTGGCTGGGCCGAGAAAACCTTCCGCGGCGAAGCCGGGCGGGGCGATGCGGACTACCTGTTCGTACTCGAAGACGACAATGGCCGCGTGGTGGGTATTTCCGCGATTGCCGGCGCCGTCGGCCTGCGTGAGCCCTGGTACAACTTCCGGGTGGGCCTGACGGTCAGTGCCTCGCAAGAGCTGAATATCTACCGCGAAATTCCGACGCTGTTCCTGGCCAATGACCTGACCGGCAACTCTGAACTGTGCTCGCTGTTCCTGCACGCCGATTACCGCAGTGGCCTCAACGGCCGCATGCTGGCCAAGGCGCGGCTGCTGTTCATCGCCGAGTTCCCGCAACTGTTCGGCAACAAGATCATCGCCGAGATGCGCGGCATGTCCGACGAAGCCGGGCGTTCGCCGTTCTGGGAAAGCCTGGGCCGGCATTTCTTCAAGATGGAATTCAGCCAGGCCGATTACCTCACTGGCGTGGGCAACAAGGCGTTCATCGCCGAACTGATGCCGAAATTCCCGCTGTACACCTGCTTCCTGTCGCCAGACGCGCGCAACGTGATTGGCCAGGTTCACCCGGACACCGAGCCGGCCCTGGCGATGCTCAAGAGTGAAGGTTTCAGTTACCAAGGCTACGTCGACATTTTCGACGCAGGCCCTGCGGTGGAGTGCGAAACCGCCAAGATCCGCGCAGTGCGCGACAGCCAGGCGCTGGTGCTGGCCATCGGCACCCCGGGTGATGACGCCACGCCGTTCCTGATCCATAACCGCAAGCGCGAAGACTGCCGGATCACTGCCGCGCCAGCACGCTTCGCCGCTGGCACGTTGGTGGTTGATCCGCTGACCGCCAAACGTCTTCAACTCAACGCTGGCGATCAAGTACGCGCCGTTCCGTTGTCTGCAGCTCGGGAGTCGAAATAATGAATTCGCTATACATCGCTGGTGAATGGCTGGCCGGCCAGGGTGAAAGCTTTCAATCGGTCAACCCGGTGACCCAGCAAGTGCTGTGGGCCGGCGAAGGCGCCACTGCCGCCCAGGTCGAGTCGGCCGTGCAAGCCGCGCGTCAGGCATTCCCGGGCTGGGCCCGTCGTACCCTGGAAGAGCGCATCAGTGTGCTGGAAGCCTTTGCCGCCGCGCTGAAGAATCACGCCGACGAACTGGCTCGCACCATCGGTGAAGAAACCGGCAAACCCTTGTGGGAAGCGGCGACCGAAGTCACCAGCATGGTCAACAAGATTGCCATCTCGGTACAGAGCTACCGCGAACGCACCGGCGAGAAGAGCAGCCCGTTGGGCGACGCCACCGCTGTATTGCGTCACAAGCCGCACGGTGTGGTGGCGGTGTTCGGTCCTTACAACTTCCCTGGTCACTTGCCGAACGGTCACATCGTTCCGGCGCTGCTGGCCGGTAACAGTGTGCTGTTCAAGCCTAGCGAACTGACGCCGAAAGTCGCCGAACTGACGGTCAAGTGCTGGATCGAAGCCGGTCTGCCGGCCGGCGTGCTGAACCTGCTGCAAGGTGCTCGCGAAACCGGTATCGCCCTGGCGGCGAACCCAGGCATCGACGGTCTGTTCTTCACCGGTTCCAGCCGTACCGGCAATCATCTGCACAAGCAGTTTTCCGGTCGTCCAGACAAAATCCTCGCGCTGGAAATGGGCGGTAACAACCCGCTGGTGGTGGATCAGGTCGCTGATCTCGATGCGGCCGTTTACACCATCATTCAGTCGGCGTTCATTTCTGCCGGCCAGCGTTGCACTTGCGCCCGTCGCTTGCTGGTGCCGCAAGGCGCCTGGGGCGATACGCTGCTGGCGCGTCTGGTGGCGGTCAGCTCGACCCTTTCAGTCGGTGCGTTCGATCAGCAACCAGCACCGTTCATGGGTTCGGTGATTTCCCTCGGTGCTGCGAAAGCCCTGATGGAAGCGCAAGAGCATCTGCTGGCCAACGGCGCCGTGGCGCTGCTGGAAATGACTCAGCCCCAGGCTCAGGCTGCGTTGCTGACCCCGGGCATTCTGGACGTGACAGCGGTTGCCGATCGCCCAGACGAAGAGCTGTTCGGCCCGCTGCTGCAAGTGATCCGCTACGCTGATTTTGAAGCGGCGATCGCTGAAGCCAACGACACCGCATATGGCCTGGCGGCCGGCCTGTTGTCGGATTCCGAAGCGCGTTATCAGCAATTCTGGCTGGAAAGCCGCGCCGGTATCGTCAACTGGAACAAGCAGCTGACCGGTGCGGCGAGCAGCGCGCCATTCGGCGGCGTCGGCGCCTCGGGCAACCATCGCGCCAGCGCCTACTACGCGGCGGATTACTGCGCGTACCCGGTGGCCTCGCTGGAAACCCCGAGCCTGACCTTGCCAGCGGCCCTTACGCCCGGCGTGCGCATGTCGTAAGACAGACCCTTGTAGCAGCCTATAACAACAGATTCTTGTGGAGCCTCGCTGATGAAATCCTTTGAAGTCAATTTTGACGGTCTAGTGGGGCCGACCCATAACTACGGTGGCCTGTCCTACGGCAACGTCGCCTCCCAGAGCAACAGCCAGCAATCCTCGAACCCGAAGGAAGCTGCGCTGCAAGGTCTGGCGAAAATGAAAGCGCTGATGGATATGGGCTTTCAGCAAGGCGTGCTTGCACCACAGGAACGCCCTGACGTAGCCGCCCTGCGTCGCTTGGGTTTCAGTGGCACCGACGCGCAAGTGATTGAGCAAGCCGCCAAAGACGCGATGCCGCTGCTGGTTGCCAGTTGCTCGGCGTCGAGCATGTGGGTGGCCAACGCCGCCACGGTCAGCCCGAGTGCCGACACCGCCGACGGTCGTGTGCATTTCACCGCCGCTAACCTCAATTGCAAATACCACCGCAGCATCGAGCACCCGACCACCAGTCGCGTGCTGGGCGCGATGTTCGCTGACCAGAAACACTTTGCCCACCACGCCGCGTTGCCGGCCGTGGCGCAGTTCGGTGACGAAGGCGCGGCCAACCACACCCGTTTCTGCCGTGACTACGGCGAAGCTGGCGTCGAGTTTTTCGTGTTCGGTCGTAGCGCGTTCGACACCCGTTATCCGTCCCCGCAGAAGTACCCGGCGCGCCAGACCCTCGAAGCCTCCCAGGCCGTCGCACGCCTGCATGGCTTGAGCGATGACGGCGTGGTCTACGCCCAGCAGAACCCTTCGGTGATCGATCAGGGCGTGTTCCATAACGACGTGATCGCCGTGGGCAACGGCGAGGTGCTGTTCTATCACGAGGACGCCTTCCTCGACACCGACCAGATGCTCGCTGAGCTGCAAGGTAAACTGGCAAAAGTCGGTGGGAAATTTCAGTCGATCTGCGTACCGCGTTCCGCGGTCACCGTGGAAGACGCCGTTCGTTCCTACCTGTTCAATAGCCAACTGCTGTCGCGTCCTGACGGCTCCATGTTGTTGATCGTGCCGGAAGAATGCCATGGCAACGAACGCGTCTGGCAGTACCTGCAAGGCCTGACCAGCTCTGGCGGCCTGATCCGCGAAGTGAAAGTCTTCGATCTCAAGCAGAGCATGCAAAACGGCGGTGGCCCGGCTTGCCTGCGGTTGCGCGTCGCCCTCAACGAAACCGAACTGGCGGCCGTCAACCAAGGGGTTATCATGACGGCTCCGTTGTACGGCACATTGACCGAGTGGGTCGAAAAGCACTACCGCGACCGCATGACCGAAAACGATCTGGCGGACCCGCAATTGTTGCTTGAGTGCCGGACGGCACTGGATGAACTGACGCAAATCCTTAAACTGGGCGCGGTTTATCCATTCCAGATCAATTGATAGTCGGCGCGCTTTGGCTTTTTATATGAATGGCAAGCGCGCCGCTTAATCATCCAGATGAGAGCGTAAATACATGAGCGATACCCTGCAGCTGATCCTTGAAGACACCGACGGCACGCAACTGGAAACTTCCTGCACCCGCGTCGCGGTCATGTGGCAAGGCAAAGAGCTGTGGATCCAGCAGGACGGCCGTGGCCAGCTGCTGATCGGCGTGGACGTCGAAGAGGGTGACGCTGAATACGCCAACCTGCTGCTGCGCCCATTGGCGACTAATCTGGTAAGTCTGCAACTGGAGATGGAACCGGCTGATCTCGGTGATGATGAGGACCACGTGCACGGCCCGGATTGCAATCACGACCACTAAGGAAACCGCTCTATGCTCGCCCTCGGCAAACTGCTTGAACTGACCCTCGCCGGCCGCGAACCGGCGGAGAAGACTCAACTGACTGTCGAAGGCGTACGGATGCGCTGGTTGAGCGAAGGTGCGCTGGAAGTCCGGCCACCTGAAGCTCGCGACAATGGCCTGGACCTGCTGCTGTCGGCCGGTATCCATGGCAACGAAACAGCGCCGATCGAGCTGCTCGATCGCCTGTTGCATGACATCGCCCGCGGTGACTTGAAGCCGCGCGCCCGTATTCTGTTCCTGTTCGGCAATCCCGAGGCCATCCGTCGCGGTGAGCGTTTCATCGAGCAGGACGTCAATCGGCTGTTCAACGGCCGTCACGAACAAAGCAGCGGTTCCGAGGCCTTGCGCGCTTGTGAGCTGGAGCGGCTGGCGGCGACGTTCTTCAGCCTGCCGGACCGTAACCGTCTGCACTACGACCTGCACACGGCGATCCGTGGCTCGAAAATCGAGCAGTTCGCCCTGTACCCCTGGAAAGAAGGCCGTCAGCATTCACGCCAGGAGCTGGCTCGCTTGCGCGCCGCCGGCATGGAAGCGGTGCTGTTGCAGAACAAACCCTCCATCGTCTTCAGCTCCTACACCTACGACAAGCTCGATGCCGAGTCCTTCACCCTGGAGCTGGGCAAGGCCCGGCCCTTCGGGCAGAACGAAGGGGTCAACGTCAGCCTGCTGGAAACCCGCCTGAAGCAGATCATCGAAGGCACCGAGCCGCCAATGACCGATGAAGGGCTGGAAGGGTTGCAGTTGTTCAGCGTGGCCCGGGAAGTGATCAAGCACAGCGATAACTTCCGCCTGAACCTGCCGGCGGACATCGAAAACTTTTCGGAATTGAAAGTGGGTTATGTGCTGGCCGAGGATATCGCCAATACCCGCTGGATCATCGAAGAGCAGGGCGCCCGGATCATCTTCCCGAACCCCAGGGTCAGGAACGGCCTGCGCGCCGGCATCCTGATCGTACCGACCACCGACGAAAACCTGGTCTAGGCACAACACCCGTCAAATGTAGGAGCGGGCCTGTGTGGCGAGGGGGCTTGCCCCCGTTGGGTCGCGAAGCGGCCCCCGGTTTGGGTCCAGACAAACCAAGTTATCTGGATTTACGACTGCTTCGCAGCCGAACGGGGGCAAGCCCCCTCGCCACACAAGCCCGCCCCCCACAAGTTTTATCGGTGTTTAGACAGCTACCGCGCGAGGCTCGCTGCGGCGCAATGCGCGAGTCTTGTGCAGCGTATCTGCACACGTCTTCGCCGCTTCCTGGCCTTTATGCACGAAATGCTCGAAGAAGAACTTCTGATGTTCTTCACCGGCATGGAAGTGGTGCGGGGTCAAAACCACCGAGAACACTGGCACTTCGGTTTCCAGCTGAACCTGCATCAGGCCGCTGATCACCGACTGGGCGACGAATTCGTGGCGATAGATGCCGCCATCGACCACCAGGCCCGCGGCGACGATGCCGGCATAACGACCGGACTTGGCCAGCAACTTGGCGTGCAGCGGAATTTCAAAGGCGCCACCGACTTCGAAGAAATCGATGTCCGACTCCTGATAACCCTGGGCAATCATTTCAGCGACGAAGCCTTTACGGCTCTGATCGACGATTTCCTTGTGCCAGCAGGCCTGGATGAACGCGACGCGCTCGCCCTGATGGTTTTTGCTTTTGCTATCGATTGCGGTGGGTTGCATGTTCTGACTCCTGTTTGTGTGAAAAACAGGGCGTTATGAATCGAATGGGATTTAAGGGTACGCAGGCACACGTGTCTGCGGACGGCGCTTTGGTACGGAACCTGGGCGGCGTCAATCCCGTTCTCTCTTCATCCGGACTATGACCGTCGGCCCCGGGATCACACCGGGTCTGCTGACCTTGCCGCCATCACAGCCATTGCCGTGCCTGTCGCCAAGCGCTCGCGGGCTATGCGCATTGCGCGCAATTACCGCCGGTGGGGAATTACACCCCGCCCTGAGAACGTTTTGCCGCCAGATTGTTTGGCGGCGAAGCGTTTTTAACACATATTTATGGGGCGTGCATGGCTGCTTTCTGATGATTGCTATCGGCTTTTCCGAAGGCATACAGCCTCTTTTCCTCGTTCAAGGCTTGATTAATTGTCGGCATGACCGCAGTAATTCCTTTCCGAAACGGATTTTTCCCCTGTTTACCGAGGCCAGATTCATGAGCGTTATCGATCTTCGCAGCGACACCGTCACCCAACCGACCGCAGGGATGCTCGACGCGATGGCCAATGCCGCCACCGGTGACGACGTTTATGGCGAAGATCCGACGGTCAATCGTCTGGAAGCCGAGCTGGCAACACGACTGGGTTTTGCCGCGGCGCTGTTTGTTCCAACGGGCACCATGAGCAACCTGCTGGGCTTGATGGCCCACTGCGAGCGCGGTGACGAATACATTGTCGGTCAGCAGGCCCACACCTATAAGTACGAAGGTGGTGGCGCGGCGGTGCTTGGTTCGATCCAACCGCAGCCGCTGGAAGTGCAAGCCGATGGTTCGCTGGACCTGGCGCAAGTCGCCGCCGCGATCAAACCGGACGACTTCCACTTCGCGCGCACCCGTTTGCTGGCACTGGAAAACACCATGCAGGGCAAGGTGCTGCCGCTGGAGTACCTGGCCCAGGCTCGCCGCTTCACTCGTGAGCATGGCCTGGCGCTGCATCTGGATGGCGCACGGCTCTACAACGCGGCGGTCAAGCTGGGTGTCGATGCCCGGGAGATCACTCAGCATTTCGATTCGGTGTCGGTCTGTCTCTCCAAAGGCCTGGGTGCGCCAGTCGGTTCGGTGCTGTGCGGCTCGGTCGAGTTGATCGCCAAGGCTCGGCGTTTGCGCAAGATGGTCGGTGGCGGCATGCGCCAGGCCGGGATTCTCGCGGCGGCGGGGCTGTATGCGCTGGATAATAATGTTCAGCGCCTGGCCGACGACCATGCCAACGCACAATGGCTGGCCGAAGGCCTGCGAGCGGCGGGGTATGAGGTCGAGCCAGTGCAGACCAACATGGTTTACGTGAAAATGGGCGACAAGGCCGAAGCGATCAAGGCCTTCGCCGCGACACGTGGGGTCAAGCTCAGCGCTGCCGCTCGTCTGCGAATGGTCACGCACATGGACGTCAACCGTACGCAAATCGAGCAGGTCGTCGCTACATTCGTCGAGTTTTCCCGCATCTGATCGCGTTAGCGGTCCAATTGACCGTTTCTATCGTATAAACACGCTGTACCCCGCGCGCAGGGCCGATATAATGCGGCCCTTTGCCGTCGCTTCGTCTGTTGACGTTTCGCACAGGCCTTTGGCCGCAGCCTCCGTGGAAGAACCTAATGAAAAGCGCAGAAATCCGTGAAGCCTTCCTTCGCTTCTTCGAAGAGCAAGGCCACACCCGTGTAGCCTCCAGCTCTTTGATTCCGGGCAACGACCCAACCCTGCTGTTCACTAACGCGGGGATGAACCAGTTCAAGGACTGCTTCCTGGGCCAGGAAAAGCGCGCGTACACCCGCGCCGTCAGCAGCCAGAAATGCGTGCGTGCCGGCGGCAAGCACAACGACCTGGAAAACGTCGGTTATACCGCCCGTCACCACACCTTCTTCGAAATGCTGGGTAACTTCAGCTTCGGTGATTATTTCAAGCGTGACGCCATTACCTTTGCCTGGACGTTCCTGACCTCCGACAAATGGCTGAACCTGCCGAAAGAAAAGCTCTGGGTGACTGTCTACGCCAGCGATGACGAGGCCTACGACATCTGGACCAAAGAAGTCGGTGTACCGGCCGAGCGCATGGTTCGCATCGGCGACAACAAGGGCGCGCCGTACGCTTCCGACAACTTCTGGACCATGGGCGATACCGGCCCGTGCGGTCCTTGCACCGAGATCTTCTACGATCACGGCGCCGACATCTGGGGTGGCCCACCGGGCTCGCCGGAAGAAGACGGCGACCGTTACATCGAGATCTGGAACAACGTGTTCATGCAGTTCAACCGCACCGCCGATGGCGTGTTGCACCCGTTGCCAGCCCCGTCGGTGGACACCGGCATGGGTCTTGAGCGGATCAGTGCCGTGCTGCAGCACGTTCACTCGAACTATGAAATCGACCTGTTCCAGAGCCTGCTGAGCGCATCGGCCAAGGCCATCGGTTGCACCAACGACAATCAGGCTTCCCTGAAAGTCGTGGCTGACCACATCCGTTCCTGCGGCTTCCTGATTGCCGACGGCGTGCTGCCGTCCAACGAAGGTCGCGGTTATGTACTGCGCCGGATCATTCGTCGCGCTTGCCGTCACGGCAACAAACTGGGCGCCAAGGGCAGCTTCTTCTACCAGATCGTTGCAGCCCTGGTCGCCGAGATGGGCGAAGCGTTCCCTGAACTGAAATCCCAGCAGGCGCACATCGAGCGCGTGCTGAAGGCCGAAGAAGAGCAATTCGCCAAGACTCTGGAGCAGGGCCTGAAGATCCTCGAGCAGGATCTGGCCGAACTCAAAGGCGACGTGGTGCCGGGCGACGTGGTGTTCAAGCTTTACGACACCTACGGTTTCCCGATGGACCTGACCGGCGACATCGCCCGTGAGCGCAGCCTGACCATCGACGAAGCAGGCTTCGAGCGCGAGATGGAAGCCCAGCGCGTGCGTGCCCGCTCCGCCAGCTCCTTCGGCATGGACTACAACAGCCTGGTCAAGGTTGATGTGGCCACCGAGTTCACCGGTTACACCGCTCACAGCGGTTCCGCCAAAATCGTTGCTCTCTATAAAGAAGGGCAATCGGTTGACGTACTGAGCGAAGGCGAAGAGGGCGTGGTCGTTCTCGATCAGACGCCGTTCTATGCCGAATCCGGTGGTCAGATTGGTGATTGCGGCTTCCTCCAGGCTGGCGCTGCGCGTTTCGACGTGCGCGACACCACCAAGACCGGCGGTGCGTTCCTGCACCACGGTGTGCTGGATTCGGGCAGCCTGATCGTAGGTGCTCCGGTGGAGACTCATGTCGATGCCGAAGTACGCCATGCGACGTCGCTGAACCACTCGGCAACTCACTTGTTGCACGCTGCATTGCGTCAGGTGCTGGGTGAGCACGTTCAGCAGAAAGGCTCGTTGGTCGACAGTCAGCGTCTACGCTTTGACTTCAGCCACTTCGAAGCGATCAAGCCTGAGCAGTTGAAGGCGCTGGAAGACATCGTCAACGCCGAGATTCGCAAGAACTCCGAAGTTGAAACCGAAGAAACCGACATCGAAACCGCCAAGCAGAAAGGCGCCATGGCGCTGTTCGGCGAGAAGTACGGCGACAGCGTTCGTGTGCTGAGCATGGGCGATTTCTCCGTCGAGCTGTGCGGCGGTATTCACGCCACCCGTACCGGCGACATCGGTTTGCTGAAAATCATCAGCGAAGGCGGTGTGGCTTCGGGTGTGCGTCGTATCGAGGCAGTCACCGGTGCCGCGGCACTGGCCTACTTGAATGCCGCAGAAGAACAACTCAAGGAAGCGGCCAACCTGGTCAAGGGCAGCCGCGATAATCTGATCGACAAGCTGTCGGCTGTGCTGGAGCGCAACCGTCTGCTGGAGAAGCAACTCGAGCAGTTGCAGGCCAAGGCGGCCAGCGCGGCGGGCGACGATCTGTCGGCTTCTGCCCTGGACGTCAAAGGCGTGAAAGTGCTGGCCGTGCGTCTGGACGGTCAGGATGGCAAGGCGCTGCTGGCGCTGGTCGATCAACTGAAAAACAAACTCGGCCGCGCAGTGATCCTGCTCGGCAGTGTCCATGAGGAAAAGGTCGTTCTGGTTGCAGGCGTGACCAAAGACCTGACTGGCCAACTCAAAGCCGGTGATTTGATGAAGCAGGCTGCTGCGGCAGTGGGCGGGAAGGGCGGTGGTCGTCCAGACATGGCGCAGGGCGGTGGTACTGACGCTGGCGCACTGGATGCCGCATTGGCCCTGACTGTTCCATTTGTAGAGCAGGGTTTATAAGGCAGTGTGCCTGGCCCGCGGTCTAGTAGCGGGCCAGAACGCTGTTTGAGTGATTTATTGGGCGCCCTTCATGGGCAGAGGCGGCTTTGAAATGGCTTTGATCGTACAGAAATTTGGAGGCACCTCAGTCGGCACTGTCGAGAGAATCGAGCAGGTCGCCGACAAGGTTAAGAAATTCCGCGATGCGGGCGATGACCTGGTGGTTGTGCTGTCTGCAATGAGCGGCGAAACCAACCGTCTGATCGATCTGGCCAAGCAAATCAGTGGCGACGGCCAACCGGTTCCACGCGAACTGGATGTGATCGTTTCCACCGGTGAGCAGGTGACGATTGCACTGTTGGCCATGGCGCTGATCAAGCGTGGCGTGCCAGCGGTGTCGTACACCGGCAACCAGGTACGGATTCTGACGGATAGCGCGCACAATAAAGCGCGTATCTTGCAGATTGATGACCAGAAGATTCGCGGTGACCTGAAGGCCGGTCGTGTGGTGGTTGTCGCCGGTTTCCAGGGCGTCGACGAGCACGGCAATATCACCACGCTCGGTCGTGGCGGTTCCGACACCACTGGCGTGGCGCTGGCGGCAGCCCTGAAGGCTGACGAATGCCAGATCTACACCGACGTCGACGGCGTCTACACCACCGACCCGCGTGTGGTGTCCGTGGCTCAGCGTCTGGACAAGATCACCTTCGAAGAGATGCTGGAAATGGCCAGCCTCGGTTCCAAGGTGTTGCAGATCCGTGCGGTCGAGTTCGCCGGCAAGTACAACGTTCCGCTGCGCGTACTGCACAGCTTCAAGGAGGGTCCGGGCACCCTCATTACTATTGATGAAGAGGAAACCATGGAACAGCCGATCATTTCCGGCATCGCTTTCAACCGCGATGAAGCCAAGCTGACCATCCGTGGCGTGCCAGACACCCCGGGCGTGGCGTTCAAGATTCTCGGCCCGATCAGTGCCGCGAACATCGAAGTCGACATGATCGTGCAGAACGTTGCGCACGATAACACCACCGACTTCACCTTCACCGTGCACCGCAACGACTACCAGGCGGCGCAATCCGTGCTGGAAAACACCGCTCGCGAGATCGGTGCCCGTGAAGTCGTTGGCGACACCAAGATTGCCAAGGTCTCGATCGTTGGCGTCGGCATGCGCTCCCACGCAGGCGTGGCCAGCCGCATGTTCGAATCCCTGGCGAAAGAAAGCATCAACATCCAGATGATCTCGACTTCGGAAATCAAGGTGTCCGTGGTGATCGAAGAGAAGTACCTGGAACTGGCTGTGCGCGCCCTGCACACAGCTTTCGAACTGGACGCGCCGGCCCGACAGGGCGAGTAATGCGTTCCCCCCGAAGGGCGCGGTCTGACCGCGCCCTTCGTTTTTTTGAATGGTGCGTACCAAAACTGTTCTTTTGCTCGCGCTAGTCAATACTCAGGCATGTAGGGCTACGACCTTTTCGGTTGTAGGTCGAATGCCTTTTTTTTGCAGACTGTTGTCCCTGAAATGAAATGCGTGAGGAGAAAGGTATGCTGATTCTGACTCGTCGGTGCGCAGAAAGCCTGATTATTGGTGATGGCGAAATCACCGTGACCGTGCTCGGCGTTAAAGGAAATCAAGTGCGTATTGGTGTCAACGCCCCGAAAGAGGTGGCTGTGCACCGTGAGGAAATTTACCTGCGTATCAAGAAAGAGAAGGACGAAGAACCAAGCCATTAATTTTTATCGTTTTTTATGTTTGCAAACGGGGATAAAGCTGGTTAATATACGCCCCGTGTTGCGGAGAGCTGGCCGAGTGGCCGAAGGCGCTCCCCTGCTAAGGGAGTACACCTCAAAAGGGTGTCGGGGGTTCGAATCCCCCGTTCTCCGCCATTATTTGTTTAGTACGTTGTAATCTGGCTTCTTCGGTAAGTTGTTGAAATTACTAGAAAAAGTGCTTTACAAAAAGATTTAACGGCCTATAATGCGCGGCAACAAATGCACTCGTAGCTCAGCTGGATAGAGTACTCGGCTACGAACCGAGCGGTCACAGGTTCGAATCCTGTCGAGTGCACCATTTAAGAGTTGTTTGCAGCAATGTGAGTAACTTGGCTTCAACCAGTTGTGATCTGGTATAAAAACACAAATGCACTCGTAGCTCAGCTGGATAGAGTACTCGGCTACGAACCGAGCGGTCACAGGTTCGAATCCTGTCGAGTGGCACCAAACACCAAAAAGCCCGCGTTTAACGCGGGCTTTTTGCCGTCTGCGATTTGGCTTTTCCTTTGGTACAACCTTTCTCATCGAACTCGATGTGAGCACTGCGCCCTCGCTTGTTGTCGTAGCGGTAGCTCATGGCTGAATTGCGAGTGCTGATTTTGTCTGGCTTGCCGAGAGCGCTTTCGACGTCCTGCTGGCTCATGCCGGCAACCACTCTTTGATTGATGATCGCGATGCGGCGTTCCTTCGCGCTGAGCTGATTTCCACATTTGTCCTCGGACTGACCAACGACCGTCGGCTCTCTCCTTGGGTTTTTCATACTTGATGTTTCGCGAACCTCGGCTTCTGGCATCAGGGCTATCGTGCTGCCAGGCAAAAACGTGCGTACTTCCTGAAGCGAAAGGCTTTCTCCGGTCGTACAGCTCAAGGTCGTGAAGGTGATGCGTCCGTCGGGGGCTTCACACCGGTGGATGGTCGTAGCAAACGCCCAGGGCGGCAGGCAGAGCAGGGCGGCAAGCAAAAAATAATTAGCATTCCGTGGCATTCGACGTCCTCCTTGACGGTCCATATCAAGGGTAGCCGTTACATTTTTCGACTGCGGTGTGTTTTCTTTTCAGGATGAGTCGTCGCAGTTCCATGGATCAGGACGGCGCTCAGGTTTGTCTCGCAAGCGCTTGTTTCAGCCGCGATTTTTTCACGTTTAAAACCGTCAGGCGGTGTTATCATTGCGCCTGTCAGCCCCGCCGGGGCTTGTGGAATACCTCCATGGACTTACCCAGTAGTTACTCAGTACCCCGTTTTTACAATCATGAATTGACTGATTGATCCTTCCGGCGTGCCCCGCTGCTGGGAGTGGAGTTCGCCTATGTCTGAAGTTGAAGTAAAGAAAACGCAGGAAAGCTTGCAGGACCGCCTTGCTCAAGTCGTTGAGCTGCTGCAGCGCCAGCGGGTGGTCGAAGACCTGACTCATCGCCAGGAAGGTCCGCATCACGACCGGGTCGAGAACCTGGTTCACCGGCAAAACCTCGTCGAGTTGCAACGCAAGCTCGATGATCTGCACTCCGCTGACGTTGCCTACATCCTTGAAGCCTTGCCACTGGACGATCGTCTGACCGTCTGGCAGTTGGTCAAGGCCGACCGCGACGGCGACATTCTGCTCGAAGTATCCGATTCGGTTCGTGAAACCCTGATCGCCGACATGGACGATCACGAGCTCCTGGCGGCGGCCAAGGACATGGATGCCGACGAACTTGCTGACCTGGCCTCCGAGCTGCCGCGAGACGTCGTCCACGAGCTGATGGAAACCCTCGATGCTCAACAGCGTGAGCGCGTCCGCTCCGCGTTGTCCTATGACGAGGAGCAGGTCGGTGCGCTGATGGACTTCGAGATGGTGACCAT
This sequence comes from Pseudomonas sp. GW821-FHT03E01, assembly GCF_059420765.1. Lineage (NCBI taxonomy): Bacteria > Pseudomonadati > Pseudomonadota > Gammaproteobacteria > Pseudomonadales > Pseudomonadaceae > Pseudomonas > Pseudomonas sp. GW821-FHT03E01. The sequence goes on from NZ_JBWKUI010000022.1 coordinate 66,284, forward strand.
CCGTGAGGATGTCAGTCTTGAAGTGGTGTTGCGTTACCTGCGTCGTCTCAAAGAGTTGCCAAGCCATACCGATAAACTGTTCGTGGTCGATTACGACGGCGTGCTCAAGGGCGTGTTGCCGATCAAGCGCCTTTTGGTCAACGACCCGGATAAACAGGTCTCGGAAGTGATGGCCAGCGATCCGGTGAGTTTTCATCCGGACGAAGACGCCTACGAGGCCGCTCAGGCGTTCGAGCGTTACGACTTGATCTCGGCCCCGGTGGTCGACAAGAACGGCAAGCTGATCGGTCGTCTGACCATCGATGAAATGGTCGACCTGATTCGTGAAGAGAGCGAAAACGAAGTTCTCAACATGGCGGGTCTGCGCGAAGAAGAAGATATTTTTGCGTCGGTCTGGAAGTCCCTGCGCAACCGTTGGGCCTGGCTGGCGATAAACCTGATCACCGCGTTCGTTGCATCACGGGTGATCGGCCTGTTCGAGGGCTCTATCGAGAAGCTGGTAGCGCTCGCGGCATTGATGCCGATCGTGGCGGGTATCGGCGGCAACTCGGGTAACCAGACGATCACGATGATCGTTCGGGCCATGGCGCTGGACCAGGTCAGTACCGGCAATACGTCGAGGTTGATGCGCAAGGAGTTGGCGGTCGCTTTGATCAATGGCGTGGTCTGGGGTGGAGTGATTGGTGTGGTGTCCTACCTGCTTTATGGCAGTTGGTCCCTGGGCGTGGTGATGACCGCCGCCATGACGCTTAACCTGTTGCTTGCAGCATTGATGGGCGTGTTGATTCCGATGACCCTGGCGCGGCTTGGGCGCGACCCGGCAATGGGCGCGAGTGTGATGATCACTGCCATGACCGACAGTGGTGGCTTTTTCATCTTTCTCGGGCTGGCGACGATTTTTCTGCTCTGACGTTCTACCTCAAAAGAACCCGCCCAATCGGCGGGTTTTTTTTGAGGGGCTGAATTTCAGGCAAAAAAAAGCCAGCAATTACGCTGGCTTGAGCTTTCAGGATGAATCAGGAAACGTCTGCAGCCATTTCGGCATCATGGGCGATCAGCGAAACCAGAGCGTTTTGCTGGCGGTGGGAGAGTTGGCGGAAGCGTTGCAGCAGTTCGCGTTCGTGTAATGACAGCTCGGGGCTGTCCAGGCGCATGCTCAATTCTTCGCCCAACGCGCCTTCCTGAATAAGACTCTGCTCAAGACGCGCGATGATTTCGGAATTCATGCTGCGATGATGATTGCGAGCCACCTCGGCAATGCGTTCACGCATTCCGTCTGGCAGACGTACGACGAACTTGTCAGCCGTACGGCTGGAATAAATTGCCTGTTTCAATGGGCGCATATATTTAACCGGTTAGTTCAGGGGAGCGGTTCTCGGGATAGGCCGCAGGATGTCAGATAGGACAAGCACTCCGACCAAATGTTCAACCTGAATTGATAGAGGCGCGCATCATGCCTCAAATTAGCCAGATCATTGGCGTCAATTCTGTGACAAATATTGATCTGGGTAAAGGCTTAATGCCAGCACCTATTATCAGAAATGCGGACTGGTTTGAAAACATTCCATGAGTCCGTATCGCTGACCGCGTCCTCTTGCCCGACAGGTGATGCCCGAAGACGCCTGAAGGTGCATGCTATGCGGATTCGATCCTTGTTCCTTACCTTAACAGGATAGTGGCAAATGGCCGATTTACTAGGGCAGACGGACGGTATGGGATGATTTCAGGATGGATGGCAGGCTGATTTATTTAATGGGGCCTTCGGGATCCGGCAAGGACAGCCTCATCGAAGCCGCTCGCGGGCCGTTGCGGGTGCGTAATTGTGAAGTCGTGCGGCGGGTTATTACGCGCTCGGCTGAGTCCGTCGGCGAAGACGCCATTGAGGTGTCCCGCGAAGAGTTCGAGCGACGCAGAAACAATGGGGATTTCGCGCTTTCGTGGCAGGCCAATGGGCTGGATTACGGTATTCCTGTGCGTATAGACCAGTGGCTCAAGGAAGGACGCGATGTGCTGATCAATGCTTCGCGCGGCCACCTGACAGAAGCGCAACAGCGCTATCCCACGCTGTTGCCGGTGCTGTTGACGGTCAAGGATGACGTTCTGCGAGAGCGCCTGCTACGGCGGGGGCGTGAAAGCCCGGCAGAAATTGAAGCGAGACTGTGCCGCAATGCGCTGTTCACGGCTGACGACACAATCGGTGATACGCAAATCCGTCGACTCGATAACTCCGGCGACCTTGCGGTCACCGTTGCCAGTCTTCTGGAGTTGCTGAGCGTCAGCGCAGAACCGGATCGAACTTGATCTTGCGCCCGGCGATCAGCGCCAGCACGAACAGCGCACTGAACACGCCGCAGGCAATCAGGGGCAGGGTGACGATCGTGTCCTGGACTAATGACAGATGAAGGATGCCACTCAGTAGAGCGAGGATGAGAAACCCTGCGGCTGATTTGGACATGCTGTGCTTCCTGATGAGGTGGTTCAAAATACCAAGCGTTCAAAAGACTGCGTGCGCGGTTGAAGACTTTCCTGGCTCAGCTCTTGGCTGACAAAACTGCGTTGATCGCTCGTGAGTGCCCATTGAGGCGCTTTTTGCAGCTGCAGGTCATGGGGCGTGCGTTGGGCAACCATCGCAGCGTCGTTTGCGGGGAAGAACTGAAAACCCAACAGAACCGCCAGGGCGACTGCATTCGCGACTAAAAGAGCGCTGTTCATGGGGCTGATCTCCTTCGTTCTTTGAGAACAGTCGAAGCAGCCCGCATGCCAAAAGTTTAACGGCTATTAAATCCTTTAAAAACAAAGAATTACGCTATTTTAACAAAATGCCGGCATTGCATTTTGCAATGATGGCATTTTGCGGTGATGCAATTTGCACGGTAAACAAAGCCACGCTACCGTGGGGCGTCTGCCTACACTTAAAAAGCCCTACGGACGACATGACAAAAGCGGGCCTGCCCGTTAACATGCACGCCGTCCATCGCCGCGCACTCCTTGCGCGCGACTTGTGTCTCAGTAGCTCAATTGGATAGAGCATCCCCCTCCTAAGGGGAAGGTTGGCAGTTCGAACCTGCCCTGGGACACCATATAATCCAAGGCCTACAGCGTCTTTTTGTTTCTCTGCTTAACCCTCATGGGTGCTAGGTGGGTGCAACAGGTATGCTTTAAGCAAAGAAAAGCCCTGCTCAGATTGTTATCTGGCGGGGCTTTTTCATAACCGTCGTGTCATGCGGTCTATCGACTCTTTCCCGATCAATCGTGAAAATGGACGCGCTGCGCGTACCACCAACACGCCCAGACGATGGTGATCACCAGGGAGGCGACGCAGAAGATTATGGTCTGACGCGCATTGCCAAGATCCTCTCGGGCAAGCAAGCCAAGCGCCTGGAGGGCAGCCCCCCCAAAAAGCGCCAGGAACCCCATTCGCCAGGCGAACATGCGCTGTCGGTAAACGTCGAAAGCCAGCGGGAGCATAACGGCGCCATAGATTACGGAAAGATAGCGAAGTCTAACGTCTGCATAATGGGTAAAGACCGAACCACTTGGATCGCCCAGGGAAGGCTGGATATCCGTTATGGCAGAAACGCAGAACATGAGCCCTTGGAGGGCGAGCATCGCTGTGACAATCACGATGACAGTGGGTGGCCGCTTTGGGGAGCTCCGAAGCTCATCGGGCGGCAAACCTTTTGATGCAATCGCGACCTGATTACTCAGCACCGTGCGAATGACCTCAGACAGCCATGCCTGATCGTTGCGGGAAAACCACATACAGATCCGCATCACGCCAATCCCACAGGCCATCATCGCAAGCCCCTCCAGCGGCATGAATGTGGCGTGCGGCCCAGGTACGGCGGTAAACAACGCCAATGCTGTAAAAAGCACACAAAACCCGAACCAGAAGCCCATGAAGAGCTTAACGGACCAGTGCAGCGCAAAACGCCCGGTTAGCACGACCTGGTTTTGGCGCACCTGGAATCGGCCGACGAAAAGTGGCTTGAATGAGTTGTGTACCATCGGGATGACACGTTGGAGCGAAACGCGAGACTCTGTCACCGTTCCCACGGCCGCTTCTCGAAAAGGTGTAAACATAGCCCAGTGCCGGGTCGCGGCTTTCAGGCGCTCAACAGATTCCGCCAGTCCGAACGAGCTCTCAAACTCGACCAGATCCGATCCCACCCAAAGTTCCCTCATCCATCGGAACATACACCCCCCTCTGGGCGCGTCATGCTTGGATTTCAAGTTGGTATCGTGCAATTCATATTCGACCTTCCCTGGTCTCCACCACCATCATCAACTGCTCAACTCCAGCCCAATATCACGCCGTCAGCGTATGCTCCGCATCCCCGAACCAGGTGCGCACCAGATCGGGCCCAGGCGTACCAGCGTGGTCAAGCACCGCCACATCGACGAAATTCTTGCCATTGCTTGCGCCATCAGGGTCTACCTTCACGGTGATGTCGTTGCCGGTCTGCACCACTTGGACAAAGTCCGACACCTGGCTGGTGCCGGCGACGAAGTTGGCCTTGAGCAGTGCGGAGAGGTCGATTTTGTCCCCTTCGGCGTAGTTGTAGTCGAGGATATGATCGCCGCCTTCATTCACGTTGAAGTAGGCAAACACGTCGGCTCCCGCGCCACCGCTGAGCGTGTCTGCACCGCCACGGCCCACGATGATGTCGTTGCCGTCGCCACCATTGATCGTGTCTGCGAGCATGGTGCCCACCAGCGTGCCGCTGGATTCTCCGTGGTAACTGACTTGAGTGCCGGCCGCGCCGCCGTCGGTGACCTGGAAGTCTTCCGCCGAGTAATGCCCCAACAGGTTCACCTCGGCCCGATGCACGCCGTCGTCCACTGTCAGCAGGCCGCCGGCGCCAGAGGCGTTGGTGTTGTAGCTGAGTTGGGTGTTGGCGCCGAAAGTGAGATTGCCGAACGTCAGCATGTCATTGCTCTCAAGGCCGAGGATGCCGGCCAGCGAGCCCGCTGTTTCGGCCTGTGCGATCACCAGCGTACCCGCGCCTTCGCCGTGGAAGGCGACGGACCCGTGTGCAGCACCGGAGAAGGTCAGGGTTGCGTTACCGTCGATGGTCGCGCTGCCGTCGCCGGTCACGTCGGCCAGCAGGCGCAGGTCACCACCATTGGCCCACAGGTGGCCGGTGTTTTCGACCGTGCTGGCCACCGTCATGCCGCCTGGGCTCGTGGACTCCAGCACCCCGCTGTTGGTGATGGTGTGGGTGCCGGTGTCGAGCACCAGGCTGTTCAGCCCGCTGGCCATGATCAGCCCCGAATTGATCAGCACCATCTGCCCGGCACCCAACTGGCCGGCGCCGGAAATGCGGTTGTCGACGTTGTTCAGTACGGTGTCGGCGCTGCCGCCGAAAATCACGTTTTGCGCGTTGTCGGATAGCAGCACTTGGCCGCCACCGGTCAAGGTCGCGCCACGGAACAGAACCTCAAGGCTGGTCGCGCTGCCGGCGGAGCCGAGCTCGATGGTGCCGCTGTTATTGATGCTGCCACCGAACGGCATGATCGCGCCGTCGGCAATAGTGATGGTCCCGGCGTTGTTGGTGAGCGGATCGACATCGAACTGGAAGTTCGCTTCGCTCAAGTCCGCCGCATCGATACCTTTGAGAGTGACCGTCTGGCCGGTGCTTATGCTGACCAGTGCATTGCCGTTGGCGTCGTTAGTGATACTCAAGTCTGCAAAGCCGTTGATGCCAGTGAAGCCGACCAAGTCGATCTTGTCCGCTGCGGCATCGAAATTGAAGATCTGGTTGTTGCCGATCGGTTGGGCGAAGACGAAGGTGTCGGCACCTGACGAGCCGGTCAGGTTATCGTTAGCGGACAAGGCGAAGATCGGCGCGCCCGGGGCGTAGACTTCGACGTTGTTGAACACGTACGCGCTGGCGGTGCTGCCGTCGCTGTTGCTCCAGTTCATGTTGACGTCAAGCACCAACGCACCCACGAAGTCGCTTGGGGCTGTCACAGTCAATGCGCCGGGATCGTTGGTGTGCACGGTCCATGTGCCGTCGCCGTTGTCGGTTCCTGCATTGAACACCCACCCCGAGGGGACCCCGCTGATGGACACCGTTACGGGGCCGCTGATATCGGCTAACGGAACGTTGAGGGCTAGATTGATGGGGTCGCCGGCAACGCCTGCCGGAAGGTTGGCACTGCTGCCGGCCGCACCAGGATTACCCGCCAGGTCGGTGTAACTGTTCGCGGCAACGTCGACTTTTATGCTGCCGCCCTGGGTTCTGGTCAGTATTGCCGTGTAGGTATCGCCATCAACCTGGGTAAAGTTACTGAAGGTTCCGCGGGGCACTCCGCTCGTTGTCGTCACTGCGACATCAGACAGGGTGAAACCGCTCACCGTCTCACTAAATTGGAATGTCACCGTCGACGTTGAACCGACCGAACTCCCTAGGGCCGTCCCCGTCACTGCCACCGTCGGCGGCACGGTATCAACTGGCGTCTCAACGACGTTCTGCACGTTTACCGTAATGGTCTGCGTGTCGATTCCGCCATTACCGTCGGCCACCTGAACGTTCACAACATAGGCGTTGTCGCCGGCGGTTCCACCGACATCCTGGGGATTCTCGTAGTCGGGCGCTGAATTGAACGTCAGCACCCCACTCGAACTGATCGAGAATTTGCTGAAGTCCGTCCCGGCCGTACTCAGGATCGAGTAGCTCAGCGTCTGCGCTGGTAGATCAGCGTCAGTCGCCACCACTGTCGTGACCGCCGTGGTGTTCTCCAATACGTTGATCGAAGCCGTCGCACCACCACCGTTGGAGGTGATAATCGGGCTGTTGTCGTTGACGCCTGTCACGGTTACCGCGATCGCCTGGTCGTCGAACAGTGTGCCGTCCGATGCCCGCACAATCACGTCATAAACGTTGTTCGTTCCCGAATCAGTCGGTGCTTCAAAGTTGGGTGCAGAGACAAAGCTCAGCACGCCTGTGCCAGAAACGATCGAGAATTTCGCGGCATCCACTCCACCGACGATGCTGTAGGTCAGCGTTTGTGTCGGCAGGTCTGCATCGGTCGCTGCCACCGTCGTGACCGCCGTGGTGTTCTCCGCCACGCTGACCGAAGCCGTCGCACCAGCACCGTTGGAGGTGATAATCGGGCTGTTGTCGTTGACGCCCGTCACGGTTACCGCAATCGCCTGGTCGTCGAACAGCGTGCCGTCCGATGCCCGCACAATCACGTCATAAACGTTGTTCGTTCCCGAATCAGTCGGTGCTTCAAAGTTGGGTGC
>NZ_JBWKUI010000022.1:73635-73971 GCF_059420765.1 Pseudomonas sp. GW821-FHT03E01
AGAGACAAAGCTCAGCACGCCTGTGCCAGAAACGATCGAGAATTTCGCGGCATCCACTCCGCCGACGATGCTGTAGGTCAGCGTTTGTGCCGGCAGGTCAACATCGGTCGCCGTTACCGTCGTGATCGCCGTGGTGTTCTCCGCCACGTTGATCGAAGCCGTCGCACCAGCACCGTTGGAAGTGATCGTCGGTGAGTCGTTGCTGCCGGCGATATGCACGGTGACCGAAGTGAGGGTGCCATCGGCACTGCTCACAGCAAAGGTGTCGGTGTAGGTGGTGCCGGCGGCGAATTCGTTGTGGGCGGAGTTGGCGACGTAGGTCCAGGCACCACCGGT
>NZ_JBWKUI010000023.1:0-72091 GCF_059420765.1 Pseudomonas sp. GW821-FHT03E01
AGGAGCCAGGCTTGCCGGCGAAGGCGCTCTTAAAGACGCCTTCGCCGGCAAGCCTGGCTCCTACAAGTCGACAGTTCGTTAGACAAACGGCCAGATCAGCAAGGTAATACCGAAACCCAGCGTGCCGAGCAAGGTGGTCAGCACGGTCCAGGTACGCAGGCCATCGGCCACGTTCAGCCCGGACAGTTTGGTGAAGATCCAGTAACCAGCGTCATTGATGTGGGACATGGCCAACCCGCCACCGCCCATGGCCAGGCACAGCAGCGCCATGTGATTCGCGGTGAGGTTGAGGGTCGCGATCAGCGGGCTGATGATGCCGGCGGTGGTCACCAGCGCCACCGTGGTCGAGCCCTGGACCGCACGCAACAGCATGGTCAGCAGAAAGCCCAGCGCGAGCACCGGCAGACCGGTGGTGCGCAACAAATCGGAGACCACCGCGCCGATGCCGGTATCCACCAGCACCTTGCCGAACACACCGCCGGCACCGGCAATCAGAATCACCATGGCCACACCTGGCAAGGCCGAACCGATCACGTCAGACACCTGGGTACGACTCCAGCCCCGACGCGACCCCAACAACCAGGCACACAGCAAGGTGTCGATCAGCAGCGCCACCAATGGCGCACCGAGCACGGTCATGATGCCGCGCAGGACCGAGTCGGCAGGCAGCAACGAGTTGGACAGTGTTCCCAGCAGAATCAGAATGATCGGTAGCGCGATCAGGCTGACGATCATGCCAAAACCCGGCGCGGGTGCCGGCGGCAACTTGGAAACGATCGCGCTGGTGGACTCTTCCAGGCCCATGTGCGACGCGGCCACGGCAGCTCGTTCAGCGCTCTTGCCGTTGCCATTGGCCCAGGCGACCAGGTCTTCGTTGGTGACATGCGGGCCATAGACTTCGGCGCGGATATCGTCGGTCATCGGGTACACCCGACGGGTCATGCGCCCGGCCACGCGGTAACCGACATAGCAGAGGAACGCGGTGATCGGCAGACCGAACATCAGCACGCGACCGAGGTCGGCACCCAACTGACTGGCAGCGGCCACCGCGCCGGGGTGTGGCGGCAGGAAGGCGTGTACGGTCAGCAACGCAGCACACATCGGCAGCGCAAACACCAACAGTGGCTTGCGTGCACTGCGGGCAACGCCATAGGCCAGCGGCATCAGGATGATCACACCGACCTCGAAGAACACCGGCACCCCGACCATGAACCCGGCAATCGTCAGCGCCAGCGGCGTGCGTCGATTGCCGAAACGGCTGATCAGCGTCTTGGCCAGCGCCTCGGCACCACCGGAGAGCTCGATGATCCGCCCGATCATCGCGCCCAGGGCAATGATGATCGCGATGTGGCCTAAGGTCTTGCCCATGCCGCCTTCGATGGTGGCGACCAGGTCGGCCGGTTTCACCCCGGCCACCAGCGCCACCAAAATGCTCACCAGCATCAACGCCACGAACGGCTGGAACTTGTACTTGAGCACCAAAAACAACAACAGAGCGATCCCTAGCCCCGCGGTAACCATCAGGATTAACGGGCTCATTTCACAAGCCCTCCGCGCCGGGTGAACACAAGGGTGCTGCAACCGGGTCTGAAAATGCCGCAGTGAAGATGAGTCATGCCTGGATGTCCTCTTGTTATTGTATTTTTCAGGCAAGCCGGGGTCGTGGGAGTCGCTGCGCGTCTCCCGAACAGGGCCTGCTTTATCGGTCTATCGTGTTAAAAAACTTCAGCGCATTACCAGTGCACGCCGAAGGCCGCTCGCAGCTCGTCCAGTGCTGCCTGATCGAGCGGTTCGGGCTTGGGATTGCTCATCAGCCACAACCGCGCGGTTTCCTCGAGTTCTTCCAGGGCGTAACTGGCTCTGGACACCGAACTCTCCCAGACCACCGGCCCCAGCCGTTCGAGCATCACGCCGCGAACACTGTTGGCCAGTTGTGCGACCTGTTCGGCCACCTTTGGCGAGCCGGGACGCTGGTAGCTGATCAACGGGATATGCCCGACTTTCATCACCTGATAGGGCGTCAATGGCGGCAGGATGTCGTTCGGCTGCCAGACACCTGCCAACGTCAACGCCACCAGATGAGTGGAATGGGTATGCACCACACCACCGACACTCGGGTTGCGGTCGTAGACTTGGCGATGCAACGCCAATGTCTTCGACGGCTTGTCGCCAGACACCCATTCGCCAGCCAGATTGACCTTGGCGATGGCCGCCGGATCGAGGCGGCCGAGGCAGACATCGGTCGGCGTGATCAGCCAGCCATCGTCCAGCCGTGCGCTGATATTGCCGGCGCTGCCGACGGTGTAACCGCGCTCATACAGGCTGCGGCCAACGTCGCAGATTTCTTCGCGCAGGGCGTTTTCATTACTCATTGCACACCTCCGGTCTGGGCCAGTTGCTTCAGCGCTTTGCTGAAGAAATCCCGACCACCGAAGTTGCCTGACTTGAGCGCCAGGGCCAGAGGCTCATCGGTGCTGCTGACGGTTGCCGGCACACCCGGATCAATCTGCGCGCCAATTTGCAGCAGTTGTACGCCCAGCGCCTGAACCACCGCGCCCGAAGTTTCACCGCCGGCGATCACGAAGCGCCGCACGCCGCTCTGACGCAAGCCTTGGGCAATTTCGCCAAAGGCGTTTTCCACCAGACTGCCGGCCTGTTCGACGCCGAGCTGCTGCTGCACGGCCTTGACCTCGTCCGGTGCGCTGGTGGCGTAGATCAATACGGTTTGTTCATTGTTCTTGGCGAAGGCCAGAGCCTGGGCCACCACGGGTTCGCCAGCCGCCAGGGCCAACGGATCAATCCGCAACGCGGGTCGACCGGCTTCGAGCCAGGCCGCGACTTGGCCATTGGTGGCGATCGAAGCGCTGCCGGCCAACACCACTTCACCGCCAGCCACCGCCGGGAGTTTCGAGGCATCGAGGTCGCGCAATTTACCGGCGCGACGGAAGTTTTCCGGCAAGCCCAGGGCCAGCCCCGAGCCGCCAGTCAACAACGGCAAGTCGGCACAGGCCGTGCCGAGGGTGTACAGATCCTGGTCCGACAAGGCATCGGCAATCGCCATACCGATACCTTGAGCCCGCAGTTCGGCGATGCGCCCGCGTACCTTTTCGGCGCCTTGGGCAATGGTGTCGTAGCGCAACAGGCCGACGTTCAGACGGGTCTGCGACTGCAGCACCCGCACCAGGTTGGCATCGGTCATCGGCGTCAGCGGGTGATTCTGCATGCCCGACTCGCTGAGCAGTTGATCCTGGACGAACAAGTGACCGCGAAAGATCGTCCGGCCATTCTCGGGGAACGCAGGGCACGCCAGGGTGAAGTCGCTGCCCAGCGCCGCCAGCAGTGCTTCACTGACCTGGCCGATATTGCCGGCCGCGGTGGAATCGAACGTCGAGCAGTACTTGAAGAAAATCTGCTCGCAGCCTTGCTCACGCAACCAGGCCAGCGCGGCAAGGGATTGCTCGACCGCTTCGGCGACTGGAATGGTGCGTGACTTGAGGGCGATGACGATCGCATCGGCATCGAGCCCGGCCGCCACTTCGCTGCTCGGAATGCCAATGCTTTGCACGGTGCGCATACCGCCGCGCACCAGCATGTTGGCCAGGTCCGTGGCACCGGTGAAATCGTCGGCGATGCAGCCCAGCAATGGGCGTGCAGGGGTAGTGTTCATTGGGTGTTCCTCAAACCGGCTCGGTCTTGGCAGTCGGCAACTCGATGCCGGGGAAAATCTTGATTACTGCCGAGTCGTCCTCACGCCCGAAGCCGGCACTGGAAGCCTGCATGAACATCTGGTGGGCGGTGGCCGACAGCGGCAGCGGGAATTTGCTGGCCCGTGCGGTATCCAGAACCAGGCCCAGGTCCTTGACGAAAATATCCACCGCGGACAATGGCGTGTAATCAGCCTTGAGAATGTGCGGCACGCGGTTTTCGAACATCCAGGAATTACCGGCGCTGTGGGTGATCACTTCGTAAAGCGCGTCGGCATCGACCCCTTCACGCAGGCCCAGCGCCATGGCTTCGGCAGAGGCCGCGATGTGCACACCGGCGAGCAACTGGTTGATGATCTTGACCTTCGAACCCAGGCCATGGCTGTCGCCCAGGCGATAAACCTTGCCAGCCATGCCTGCCAGGACGGCTTCGGCCTTGGCGTAAGCGTCGGCCGGGCCGGACGTCATCATGGTCATTTCACCGGCAGCCGCCTTGGCTGCGCCACCGGAGATCGGGGCATCCAGATACAGCAAGCCCTGGGCGGTCAGGCGCTGGCCCAGGTCGACAGCGTAGGTCGGGGCCACGGTGGCACAACCGATCACCAGGCTGCCCGGGCGCAACGCAGCGACGGCGCCACCCTCGCCAAACAATACGGTTTCGGTCTGCTCGGCGTTCACCACCACGGTAATGATCACGTCGCACGCCGCCGCCATCTGCGCGGGCGAAGAGCACGCCACGCCGCCCTCCCCGGCAAACTGTTCAGTTACCTGCGCACGCACATCACAGGCATGCACATTGAAACCACTGCGCAACAGTGAGCGGGCAATGCCCAACCCCATCGCGCCCAGACCGACAACACCGACATTCTTGTTATTCATGGGGTACTCCTGAGGGAAGCAACGGCCTGTTCCACGCCGGTAAAGCGCAGGCGGCGGGCCGCGATGTAGAGATGGGCACCGGCGGCATGGCCAGCGGATCGCCCAACACAGTGGCAGCTGCGAGCTGCTTGACACGGGTTGAGCAGATAATCCACCAATGAGCGGATTATGTGAAGTATTTTTTTAAAATAACATTTTTTAACATCACCCCAAAAACATCGATAGCCGCGACACGCTTTTTTGTAGCAGCTGTCGAGCTCGCGAGGCTGCGTTCGGCTGCGCAGCAGTCGTAAAACCAGAACTCGCGGTGCATCAGGCAAACCACGTCAGCCGGATTCACGACGGCTGCGCCGCCGAACGCAGCCTCGCAGGCTCGACAGCTGCTACGGGTCGCGTTCACGCAGGTGAAAAAAGTCAGATCGCCATCAGGCCGCCTTGCAAAAACACCACGACCGTCTAAGTTCAGAACTATCTCTACAGGCGTAACCAAACCGTACATAAACCAGCCCTTCAGGCGAGAGAACCTATCGATCCAATACCAACCAGACGCTGCTTTTAATTACTGACACGGAATCAGTCATAAAAATAAAGAGGGATGCTTGATGAAGCGCAGCCATGGGTATCGTGCGTTCTCGCAACGGGGGCCTGCCGGTCATTTCTGGATTTCATTGCTTTGCTTCTCAGGCTTGGTGATCGCCAGCTTTCTGTTGTTCGAACAACAGATCCAGGACTTCCTGACCCATCTCAACCTGTACCAGCCTTCCACTCCCACCCAAAAACTCAACCTGGCCCTGCTGCTGATCGCCCTGCTCGCGCTGGACGTGGTGCTGCCGGTGCCTTCGAGCATGGTCGCGCTGCTGGCCGTGGCCATGCTCGGCGCTGTTGGCGGCTACCTGGTGATTTTCGTGGGGCTGTGCCTGGGGGCCGGGCTGGGGTATGCGCTGGGGGCGGGTTATTTTCGGCTGCTGTCCGGCCGCCTGGGCCTGCATCAGCGCCAGCCGGGGCAACTGGCATACAAGCTGGGCACGCTGTCGTTGATCTGCCTGCGCGGCGTGCCGGTATTGGCCGAAACCTCGGTGGTGGCCGCCGGGATGCAACGTTATCCGCTGCCCGCGTTCGTGTTAGTGACCACCCTGGCCAATGCCGGTCTGGCACTGGCCTACAGCGCCATCGGCATCTACCTCGTCGAGCAGAACGCGCTGCTGGTGACCCTGCTCGCCAGCATGGTGTTGCCCGGGCTGTTTATCGCCGGGTACAGCCTGTTCAAAACCTTGCGCAAGCAAAACGCCGAGCATTCCCTGCACGGGCGTTTCGAGGTCCGTTACGACTACCCGGTGGTGTTCACCGATCACCTGTTCGAGCCGTCCAATCCGTGTCTGCACCGCCAGCTCACCGCAAGACTCACCCCACAGCACCGGGGCCCGGTGACGGTGCTGGTGTTCGCCGATGAACAACTGCTGCAAAGCGCCCCGCACCTGCTGGAACAGATCGACGCCTACTTTGCCGCCCATGCGGCGGACCTGCATTTGCAGGCCGCGCCGATTGCAGTGCCGGCCGGCGAACTGAGCAAGGATTCACAGGTGTTGCAGCAGCTTTACACCGATATGCTGCAGCATGGGCTGGACCGGCATTGCTATGTGCTGGCCCTGGGCGGCGGTGCGGTGCTGGATGCGGTGGGCTACGCCTGCGCCACCTTCCACCGTGGCATTCGCCTGATCCGCATCCCGAGCACCGTGCTGGCGCAGAACGACGCCGGCATCGGGGTGAAAAACGGCATCAATGCCTTCGGCCAGAAGAACCTGCTGGGCGCCTTCTACCCCGCCACCGCGGTAATCAACGACTTCCAGCTGCTGACCAGCCTGACCCGCCGCGACCAGATCGCCGGGCTGGCCGAGGCGGTAAAAGTGGCGCTGATCAAAGACCAGGCCTTCTTCCAATGGATGGAACAACAGGCCGACGCCCTCGCCCACTTCGATCACTCGGCCAGCCGCTATGCCATTCGCCGCTGCGCCGAACTGCACCTGGCGCACATCACCGGTGCCGGCGACCCCTTCGAGCGCGGTAACGGACGGCCACTGGATTACGGGCATTGGGCCGCGCACAAACTGGAAAACCTCAGCCAGCACCGACTGCGCCATGGTGAAGCCGTAGCGGTGGGCATGGCCCTGGATGGGCTCTATGCCAATGCCCTGGGGTTGTTGAGCGATGCCGACACCGAACGGCTGCTGAACCTGTTGCTCAAGCTCGGCTTCAGCCTGAGCCCGCCGGAACTGACCTTGAAAGATGCACAGGGACGCTCGCTGGTTCTGCTCGGTCTGGAGGAATTCCGCCAGCACCTGGGCGGGCAACTCTCCATCCCCATGCTCAGCCGGATCGGCGAGTCGGTGGACCTGCACGAGATCGATGCCGCGCGGATGGAACAGGCGCTGCAACGGCTGTCGACCCGCATCGATCCGGCGCTCACCCTCAGCGAGGGCTGCGCGCAATGAGCCAGACACCACTGAACCTGAAAACCTGGATGACCCTCGGCCGGGTATCCAACCTGCCCACCGTGTGGACCAACACCTTGGCCGCCGCCCTGCTCGCCAGCAGCGCTGGTGCCCTGGCGCCGCCGTCGTCGCTGGTGTGGATCCTGCTGTTGGCCGCGCTGTCGTTGCTGTATCTGGCCGGCATGTTATTGAACGACCTGCTGGACGCCGACTGGGACCAACAGCACCACAACCCGCGCCCGATCACGTTGGGCCTGGTCAGCCGCCAGCAAGTGGGGCTGGCTACTGCGCTGTTGCTGATACTGGCTGCGGCCTCGGTACTGGGCCTGAGCCGGTTGATCGATCAACCGCACTGGTTGCTGGGTAGCGCCACCCTGCTGGTGGGCTGCATCCTCGGCTACAACGTGCTGCACAAGAAATACGCCCACAGCGTCTGGCTGATGGGCGCCTGCCGCTCGGCCCTCTACCTGACGGCGGCGGCCAGCCTGGCGGTGCCGCCGGAGCCGATCTGGCTGTGCGCCATGTTGCTTGGCGTCTACATCAGCGGCCTGACCTACCTGGCTCGTCAGGAGCACAACAACCAGTTGCTCAGCCGCCTGCCTCTACTGCTGATGTTGAGCCCGCTGGCGCTGGCGATCTATTCCGACAACGCCTGGTTCTGGCCGGTGCTGCTGCTCTGGCTTGGCTGGCTGGGCTGGCATTACTGGCACCACTTGGCCAACCCGCAGCAACGGCAAGTCCGTGCCTTTATCGGCGCTGGCCTGGCGGCTCTGCCACTGTTTGATGCCCTGGTGCTGGCTGTGGCCAACCAGCCGCTGGGCAGCCTGTTATGCGTTCTGGTGTTTTTCCTGCTTCCACACTTCCAGCGCTGGATCAAACCGACATGAACATGGACGTCACTGCATCGCCATCGGCGGCCCTCGAAATGCGCCACGACTGCCTCGCCGAACAACACCAGGCCCTCACCCAACAGCTCGATGACACCGAGCTGCAGTGGTGGCGCCAGGCCCAGGAGCGGCTTGCCCAACGCCCGGACGCCAATACCGCGGCGCTGTTGAGCAGCCAGTGCAAGCGCAACCTCAAGGAACAACCGCTGCCCCACAGTCCCGGCTGGAGCAACGTCCAGCTGGCGCGGGCATTGTTGCTGGCTCAGGTCCTGGAGCAACAGCCCCTCGCCGGGCAACTGCCCTTGCTGCGCCAACTGTTTCTGTGGGGCGACGATCAAGAAAAAATCGCCACTCTGAAGGCCCTCGACTGGCTCGACAGTCGCGGGCTTTGCGTGGAACTGGCGCTGCAGGCCGGGCGTACCAGTAACAGCCAGGTGTTCGCCGCCCTCGCGCTCGACACCCTTTACCCATCGCGCCATTACAGCGAACGGGCCTTCCATCAATTGGTGCTGAAGGCGCTGGGCATGGGGCTCGATATACGACGCCTGATCGGCCTGACCCAACGACACAGCGTCACCCTCAACCAGCTGGCCCTCGACCTGCTGGACGAACAGCTTGCCGCCGAACGAACGGTGTCCGCCGGGCTGCCCCGAGTGATTGCCTTCGACCTGCTCAGCCCGGCGCAACACCAGCGCCTGGCCGGCCTGAGTCAGCAGCAACGCTTGCCGCCTGAGTGGCATGAGTACTTGGCCGGCACCTCACAGAACTGACACTCAACGACTCCTTTTCCTTGACGAGGATTTACCATGCTCAAGTACTTCGACCCGCATATTCATATGGTCAGCCGCACCACCGATGACTACCAGAACATGGCCGCCGCCGGTATCACGGGGGTGATCGAACCGGCCTTCTGGCAGGGTCAGGCCAGGACCAGCGTCGGCAGTTTCATCGACTATTTCGACACCCTGTTGGGCTGGGAGCGCTTTCGCGCCAGCATGTTCGGCATTCATCATTTCTGCACCATCGGCCTCAACCCCAAGGAGGCCAATGACCTGTCGGTGGCCAATGAAGTGCTGGAGATTCTGCCGCGCTACCTGGTGAAAGACGGCGTTGTGGCGGTCGGCGAAATCGGCTACGACGACATCACCCCGGAGGAAGATCGCTTCCTCGCTGCTCAGCTGGAGCTGGCCAAACAATTCAATTTGCCGGTGCTGGTGCACACCCCGCACCGCGACAAGATCGGTGGGACCAAACGCACCCTGGCGGTGATTCGCGAAGTCGGGATTGCCGAGCACCTGGTGATCATCGACCACCTCAACGAACTGACCCTGCCGCTGGTGCTGGACAGCGACTGCTGGCGCGGCCATTCGATCTACCCCAACACCAAGATGTCGGAACAGCGCATGGTCGCCCTGTTGCAGGAGTACGGCACGGAGAAAATGGTGGTCAACAGCGCTGCCGACTGGGGCATCAGCGATCCGCTCAAGGTGCCGAAAACGGGCGAAGCGATGCTGGCTGCCGGCTTCAGCGAAAGCCAGGTCGAACAGGTGCTGTTCCACAACCCCGTGGACTTTTTTGCCCAAAGCGGCCAACTGGACAAGACCCTGGTCAGCACCCCGCTGCCCATCGACCAGCGTCGGCAGTGGCAGGAGAACTCTGCCCTGCGTGGCCAGGAACCGGTGATCAAATGAGTGCCGGCACGGGTTGGGCTGCCGCGCAGGTCGGTTATTGCAGCAATGTGCACCCGACCCGTGACCTGGCGGGACTACGGTCATCCATCGAATGGCATTTCCGGGGTGTGCGCACCCTGCGCGGCCTGAACGAGCAAGACAGTGGGCTGTGGATCAGCGCCCTCGCCGCGGCCGAACTACAGCAGGCGTCAGCTCGCGCGGATTTCCTCAGCCTGCTGCAACGCAGTGGGCTGCGGCTGACTTCACTTAACGGCTTTCCCTATGGCCAATTTCATCAGGGCGCGGTGAAAGCCGACGTCTATTTGCCCAACTGGACTGATCCGAAACGGCTGGCGTACAGCCTGAATCTGGCCCGAATCCTGGCGCACGCCCTGCCGTCGGATTGCCCCCAAGGCGTGATTTCCACCGTACCACTGGGCTATGCCGCCGACTGGAACCCGCGGCGACAGCAGCGTGCCGAACATCTGCTGCGCCAACTCACGGCTTCACTGGCCAGGCTGCATCGGGAGACGGGCAAGAAGATCGTGTTCTGCCTGGAGATGGAGCCGGACTGCGTGCTGGAAAACACCGACCAGGCCATCGCCTTCTTCCACCGCTACCAAGCCAGCGACCCGCACCATGACTATCTGGCGCTGTGTTTTGATGTCTGCCACCAGGCCGTGGTTTTCGAACACTGCTATCAGTCGCTGGAAAAGCTGCGCCAGGCCCGGGTGCCTGTCGGCAAGATCCAGCTGTCCAACGCGCTGATTTGTCGCCTGCCCGCTGAAGACCACAACCGGCGCGAACACGTGCTCAAGACCTTGAGCGACTTCGCCGAAACCACCTACCTGCATCAAGTCAAAGCCCGCGATGCACAGGCGCGGTTATCGGGCTGGGCCGACCTGCCCGCCGCCCTCGACGATTGCGCCAACAACCTGGGGCAATACCCCGAACTGCGGATTCATTTCCACATTCCGCTGTTCAGCGAACACTTGCTGCTGCGTGAGCTCAGCGGCAGCCAGATCGCGCTGTCGCAGACTTTCGACTTTCTCGCAGACCATGGGGATTTTCGTCCCGTGCTGGAAGTGGAAACCTACAGCTGGGGCGTCCTGCCCGCGCAACTGCGGCCCAACACCGAGCACGCCCAACTGCAGGGAATCGCCGCAGAACTGCACTGGGTCGAAGAACAACTGCGCCAGCGTCAATTGCTGCAACCCCAAGTGCGGGAGGCGTACGCCGATGCCCTCTGATCACCCGCGTCAACCGCTGCTGCTGATCAACGTGGTCGGGCTGACCCCCGCGCTGCTGGGGCCGGCGACACCGCACATCAATGCCCTGTTGAAAACGGCGAAAATGGCCAGCCTGCAACCCGTGTTTCCGGCGGTCACTTCTACAGTGCAGGCCTCGATCCTCACCGGCGCGTCGCCGTCGGAACACGGCATCGTGGGCAATGGCTGGTATTTTCGCGACCAGGCCGAAGTGCGTTTCTGGCTGCAACCCAACGCACTGATCCAGGGAGAAAAGGTCTGGCAGACGCTCAAGCGCGAACTCCCGGGTTTTCGCTGCAGCCAGTTGTTCTGGTGGTACAACATGTATGCGGACGTGGACGCCGCCATCACCCCACGCCCGCACTACCCGGCCGATGGCCGCAAGCTGTTCGGCCTGTATTCGTCGCCGGCCTCGTTGCATGAGCGTATCGAGCAGCAGATCGGCGAATTCCCGTTTCCGGGTTTCTGGGGCCCGGCGGCCGGCATCGCGTCGAGCCGCTGGATCGTCGACTGCGCCATCGCCGAGTTCCAGATTGATCGACCCGATCTGCAATTGGTTTACCTGCCGCATCTCGACTACTGCCTGCAGCGACTGGGCCCCGATCATCCGTCGATTGCCGACGAGGTGCGGGCCATCGACAGTGAAGTGGGTCGCCTGCTGGCCTTTGCCCAGGAGCAAGGTGCGGCGGTGATGCTGTTGTCCGAATATGGGATCGAAGCGGTACAGCAATCCGTATCGATTAACCGGCTGTTGCGCTCGGAAGGCTTGTTGCAGGTGCGCCAGTCGCTGACCTGGGAGTTGCTCGACCCCGGCGCCAGCGCGGCCTTTGCCGTGGCCGATCATCAGATCGCGCACATCTACGTGAAACAGGCGCAAGACATTCCTCGCGTCAAAGCGCTGCTGCAGCGCCAGCCCGGCATCGAGCAGGTGCTGGATAAAGCCGAACAACGGGCCTGGCAACTGGATCATCCGCGCAGCGGCGAGCTGGTGACCGTGGCCGCGCCGGGTTACTGGTTCGATTACTACTACTGGCTCGACGATCGCAAGGCACCCGACTTTGCCCGCACCGTGGACATCCATCGCAAGCCCGGCTACGACCCGCTGGAACTGTTCATCGACCCGGCCATTCGCTTCCCCAAATTGAAAGTGGCGCGCCGCCTGCTGCAGAAAAAGCTCGGCTTTCGCTACTACATGGACCTGATTCCGCTGGACACCCGCCTGGTCCGTGGCAGCCATGGTCGCCTGCCCGACAGCGAGAACACCGGCCCGCTGCTCATCACCAATTGCGATCTGCCGTTGCCCCAGCGCCTTGCGGCCACGGCAGTGAAGCAACTGCTCCTGGAACACTTCCTGGGGCATTCACACACCGACCCGGCCAATGCCAAGGAGCTTCCATGCGGCGAGCCATTTCTATAACAGTTCTGAGTGCCTTGGCCGGTTTGGCTCAGGCTCAGAGCACAAACACCTTTGACTGCAGCAACTTTCTGCAATTTGGAGGAGACGTCGACAAGACCCGGGCCGCGTTTGCGCAGAGCCCCGAGACCATGGCCTGGAACTGGTTCGTCTGCCTGAACCAGCCCGCTGCCGCGGGGAGCCCCAACCGCGAGTGGGAATCCATGAAGCCTTCCGATCAGGTCTACCTGCCCAACGGCGCCAAGCCCGCCCCCTATGGCACGGCTGTGCCGCCGCCGAACGCGGTGCTTACACAGGCCAAGGCGCTAGGAATGGATATGTCCCGAACCTTCCATAACCTCAATGCCACCCAACAGGTCGATGGCTTGATTCTGCAGATGGGCGGCGCAGTGCCCTCAACAGAAAAAGGCAACCCTGTACGCTTTCAGCTGCTGATGGGCCAGGGCACGTTCGATTACATCGTGCAGAAGCAGGTCTACAACATGAACGGCCAGGCCGCCCTGACCAGCAATCTGGAGTTTCCGCCCATTGCCTGGGAGCTGAAATCCTCCTGGCTGTGGATCGGCTCCGACGCGACCTACAAACAGAAACTGGAGAAAGACGGTTACTACATCGCCCAGGCCTATTACCTGAAAAACGGTCAATACAAGGTCGGCTATGCAGCATTAAGCGGCTTACACGTCGTCAACAAGCTGAACGCCAACTGGGTCTGGACCACCTTCGAAAACATCAACAACAGCAAGTACACCGTGACCAATGCCGTACCGGCCACCCCGATGACCAACACCACAGGACCGACACCGGCTGCCCAATCGGTCAATACCAGCTTTCAGGCCGCTAATCCCTCCCTGTCGAAGTACGAACTGATCGGGGTGGAATTCCAGCCCATCACTCAGGTGCTGGCCAACTCCCAGCTGGAATCGGCCTTCCAGAACACCTCATCCTGCCTGGCCTGCCACGGCACCGCCGCCTACTCGAACCAAAAGGGTTACTTCAATTTCGCCCTGAAAGAACAGGGCGGCATTGTCTACCCCACCACCCCGCTGCCGAACTCGGCTTTCGCCGGTTACAACAAACTGGATTTTGTCTGGTCGTTGAAACACGCCCAGTGGCAACGCTAAGGAGCATGACATGAGCGTATTGAATTTCCCCCGTATCTACCTCAACGGCCACATGTTCTGGAACCCGCCAACAGCCAACAACAACGATGTGTTTCCACTCTATGACGCGGTCAACATGGATATTAACTGGCCGTTTGTGAACTTCTACGACATCACGCGCCAGAACGCCCCCAACAAGCTGATGCCCTGGGTCATCAGTCCCGTGAACAACGTCCCGGACTATGTGTCGATGGTGCCGACCAATGGCAGTCCGACCCCCTACATTCCCGCAGAATGGGATCTGTTTGGCGACAATGCCTGCGGCACGGTGAGCTACGACGATATCCGCTCCGTGGTCATCGGCGGCGAGCTGCAGGCCAACAACTACATCGCCCAGGATGCGCTGGTCGGCAAGAACTACCAATTGCTCGGTAACCCCTTTGGCAGCGCCAGTCCTACTGCCGCGCGCTTCGTGGACATCAGCCCGTGGCAGAACACCTTCACCGCGTTGTATTTCGACAAGCTGATGTTGGGGGATGATAAATGCGGCCTGACCCTCAATCGGCAATACCGGATGCTGGATCGATTCCTGAACTTCAATTGGGGGGCCCTCGGTGGTCTGAAGTATGTCACCACCACCTGGCAGACCTGCTTTCCTCAGGAAAACCTGGAATGGGTTATCGGCAACTCCGCGCTGCTGAGTCAGCTTCAACAGCAGATGAAGCAACAAGGAGCTCGTGGCTTGATGTTCAGGTTTTCCACCTACCTGACCTACTATGACAAGAACGGCATTTTCAACGATTTCCCGCCGATCAATACCCACTCCACGACAGCCGCGGACATGGCCAAAGTGCAAGCGATGTATCAGAAGGGCCTGGACAACGTTTCCGATATATTCTTCAACCCCGCCTACAGCCGCACCGCAGCGACCTTGGGTCTCTGGTTTGCCGACGAATACCCCACCGCACCCGCCGGCCGGCGCCTGGTATCTGCCAATCCGGTACCTGTTTTCAAAACAAACCAGCCTGTCGATGCCACAAGCATCACACTGGGTGTGATGTCGGCCCAGATTACCGGCAACACCCTGTCGCTGGATCTGGGCAACACTTTTCCGTTCTATCCAGTGGACTCCAACGCCCCGATCCCGACGGCCGAAAAATTCCATGCCGGCAACTATCTACTGGGCGTACGCAAGGATGGACAGTTCAACCCGGTGATCAACTTCGGTTTCGAGCAGTATCGACAAGCTGCCTTCGACAAACGTTCCGGCCTTCTGGACTTCACGCTCAACGACGCAGACAAGGCGACCCTGCAGGCCGGCCCTCTGGAGCTGCAGCTACAGGGCACACAAACGCCCCAGATCGCTTCCACTCAGCAGATGTGGACCGCCGAAGTGATAGAAAGCGGCAGTTTCATCGACGTGGGTGATCACAAGACGCTGCAAATCATGGTGCAAAAGGATGGCAAGCCAGCGGCCAACACCGTGCTGTGGGTGGCGGAGTATGGCAACCCCTTCTCGGTGACCACCAGCAACTACTATCTGGCATTCAGTAATCCGGCCGACTTCACACTGTTCTACGACCATCCGGCAGACCGTACATTGAACAAGCCCAATCTGCCGCAATTCAACGACATGCTCGCGATATCAAGCCACCTGGCTACCGGTAGCGGCCGTGGACTCATCGCCCTACAGGCCGTGGATACGTCGAATGCCGGGCCTTCGGGAATACCGGTAAATTATCAGCAGTTCCTGCATGACTTGGGCAAACCAGTCGCGGTCAATTTGCGCCCTTGCCTGACATTCGACTCAGCCATCTCCCGAACCGGGACGCTGCGCGATGCTCAGAACAGCATCGTCAATTACTCTGTTGCAAAGATCACCACCAACGCCAGCGGCATTGCCCAACTGGGCGTGAGTGCTCGAGCCCCGGGTTTTCCCACTCTGCGGTTCTTCGTGCAGGAAGATCACAACAACCCGGCCGTCCCCTTCAGTTTCAACTACACCCAGGCCTACACAGACTTCCTCGCCCCGATGCGCGTCCTGCCACTGGATCCTCAGTTGCAACAGGACTTCATCACCTACTGGAACTCCATCTGCACGCGTCAGAACGCCGCGACGCTGTTGTGGGAGAACTTCATCTACCCACGCATCTTGCAGACCTTCTATTACCTGTACCCGATCATGAACAAGTTCATGCCGCTCAACTCCCAGGCACGAGTTGAAGGCGCCATCGACCAACTGATTGTGCTGATCAGCAAGGAGTACCAGGAGGAAAGCACACTCGCCATGCCCATCACCCGCGACATGTCACAAAGCCGACGCGCCGTACTGGAGCTGTGGGCGCAGTCCCTGGTGAAACGCAATTACCCGCCCATCCCGCTCAGCATGAGCGACTACGAACAAAGCTAAAACTACAACGCTCAAGCAGGACCACCGGGTGACGAGTCTGTCACCCGGCACTTCACAGGAGTGTCATATGAAAGCCAGCATTTTGAACCGGCTGTTGCTGTTGACCCTGCTACTCATCCCGGCTCTATTCGCCCAGGCAGACAGCGGTGCCGTGTACTTCACCATGGGGGTGCACAACACCGAGGGGTGCAATGAACAGAACGGTAATTGCATCGCAACACGAGCACCGGGCGAGCCTTCCGATCCGTTTTTCCCGGCCTACTGGATCAGCGACTGGACCATGTACCGGGTGATGCACAACTACGAGAAAAACCCGCCGCCCTACAGCAATCCACCCACCACCCTGACCCCGGCGGACTACACCGTCTCTCGCGGCACCAGTTACTACGACACCGCCTACATCCCGCCGGATGGCGACGGCTTCGGCGCGATGATGGAACACTACGAGAAATACTGCCTGCCGATCTTCCCGATCAAGAACAACAACTACACCTGCTCCTTCGTGTCGCTGGGCAACAAGGCCTACTTCCTGACCTATCCCCAGGACCGTCCCAAGGACATGCCGGCCTGCTGCATGTTCTCGCCGATGAACCACCCACCACGGCAGGATTTCATCAAGCACCTGCCCTACAGTGCCGCGCGCAGCCAGAACCTCAATGGCAGCGTGCAAGCCTATGCCCTGGATGTCGACTCGCCACAAGGCCCGATCCTGTTCGGCTACGCCTTCTACAAGAACGTCACGGGACAACCGCCCTACCGGCATCCGCAATCGTTCTATTTCTCCGGTGATGCCAGCGTCGCCAACGCCCCCATCGTCAGCCAGAACTACACCAACTTCCGCATCGCCAAACCGGACCCGGCCCAGACCTGGGCGCAAGTGGCCGCCATGTGCCCGGCGAATCCGCCGCCCTGCCAATTGTTCGAGCCACCGGCGTCACAGAGCAACGGCCAAAAGGCGCAGTGGAACAAGCTCATGCAACGCAAACCCTGAATAACGACGAAGGATCGCCATGAAAACCACATTCCGTTTCTGCGTGATGTTAGTGGGCCTGGCCAGTCTGCCGGCCTTGATCCTGGAGCAGGCCCTGGCCCGAGAACAGGCCATGCCGTCGACGCAGGCCAGTAACCTGAGTTGCCAACCCCCCAGCACCGCGCCGGTCGCCACCGCCAGTCAGGACCAGTTCGATCAATACAGCTGGCAGATGTTCATCGCTTTGAACTGGCCCGCACAGGATGGGCAACGAGGTGATCCCGACTGCGCCAAACAGCTTGGGGATCCCGGCTACACCGTTTGGCAAACCTACAAGACCGTGGAGGAAATCTTTCTGCCGAGGGGTGCCAATCCTGGCCCGTGGAATACCCCGCAGACCGCCAAAAGCCTGGGCATCATCAACATCGCCGCGCTGAAGAACAGCACCCAGGTGAATGCCGTCGACCAGGCCGTCGGCGGCTGGCTGATCGACCAGGCAGGTAACCCGACCTACTACGACATCTCGGCCAACGAGACGTCCTACGACTACATCGTCAACAACAACTTCTATAACGCCGACGTCGTTTCCAAAGCCAATAACATCAACTTCCCCAATGGGGTCATCGAGGTCAAGTCGAGCTGGCGCATCCTCACCCCCAACGACAATGCCAGCCACTACCTGACCATGCTGGCGCGCGTGGCCACGTTCAACGACCAGGGCCAGCGCACCGGTGTCACCGAGGCCTACCTGGGCCTGGTGGGCCTGCACATCATCACCAAGGTCAATGGCTATCCACAGTGGATCTGGTCGACCTTCGAGCAGATCGACAACGTTCCGCCCAAGGAACTGGTACACGGTGAGTGGGTCGATCAGCCGACACCCGGCACAACCTATTCCTACTTCAACCCCACCGCGCCCCTCGTCAGCCTCAACCAGTCACCCTGCGACTGGCAGACTCAGGGCGGACAACTGGTCTGCGTGCCCAAACCCGGCACCACGTTCCAGACCCCGAACCCGCTGAACCGGGTCACCCCGATTGCCGAGATCACCAACGCCGTCAACACCAATTACCGCACCGACCCGGGCCTGCAAAGAAGCGTGCTGAAGTACTACCAACTCATCACCACCCAGCGCCCGCTGATGCCGGACAACCCCAGCAATCCACTGGGCCAGCCGACCCCGTCGCTCTCGGCCAACGTCACCATGGAGAGCTACATCCAGCCCAACAGCAGCTGCATGAATTGCCACTCCATGGCGACACCGGTCAAAAGTCCCTACAAGGCCGATTTCTCCTACATGTTCAAATTCGCCAACGCGCCTGTCGGCAAAACCACCAAGGACGAGGAATAGATCATGAGCATTCTCAATGGACCACGCCTGAATTTCTGGGGCGGCATCCGCACGGACGTCAGCCTGCCAAACAACTCCCCCACCATTCCTTACGACGGCAATGAGGAATGGCCGCTCTTCGACCTGACCACCTCGACCCTGGCACCGACTGCTCAGTCTTATACCGACGATCAGCTGAACAACATGATCAACGCGCCCGACGGCGACTACTACACCGCTGGCGGCTGGAATCACTATGGGCAGCATGTCGTCGACATGCAGAACGCCTTGATCAGTTCCCAGGGCAATCCGGGCAGCATCAGCACCACCGGCGACATGGTGGGCCAGCCGGTTTATCTGCTCGGCTCGGTGGATCCGGTGACCGGACAAGGCCCCGTCTCCGGCCCGATGATGGTGGACCTGGACCCCACCTCCTCAACGACCACCCAGATATTCGTCGGCGGCCTGCAGATTGGTGGTAACAGCGACATCCAGTTGCTGATTCGCAGTAATACCGTGTGCAGCAGTTTCGACGTGGCGGGACGTGTGCTGTTGCCCGCGAAAATGGATGCGCCGGGATCTTTCCACGCCAGCGGTACGTTTCAACTGACCTTCCCTTTGAGCAGCATCGTCAGCTGGAACCAGAACAGCAGTGGCCTGCGCTCGATCATCCAGGCACCGGGTGCGACCGGCATTGTCCTGCGTTTCGTCATGTTCGAAATGTGCCCCACGATGACCACGGAACAACTGGACGCCGATTATGCCGCCGGCCGATACACCCCCAACCCGAGCATCGGCAGGGTCATCGGTACACTGGCCCCGGCCTTCGCCGACGAGCCGCTGAACTGCCAGCCGGGCCGGCAACTGGTCAACCAGAGTACGGGGAATGCCGGCTATGCCGACCTGGGCGGCAACGGTTACCTGAGCATCGACATGGTGAACGTCATTCCGAAGCAAACCTTCAGGGCCGTCAGGGACGATATCACCAGCCCTATCGGACCGAACGCGAACTACGGCCCCGTCACCATCACCGCAGGCACCACTGAACTGGCCACCCTGGACCCGACCAACCGCTTTCTATTCGACTACTACGTGTATGGCGGCATCGTCGACCTGCCCCTGACCGCCAACCAGCTACAGGCAGTGCAGACCGCCGCCCTGGCGATCAACGCGCCCGGCAAGGTCGCCGGTACCACGTTGCAAGCCACCGAATCGACCTATCGGGTGTATGCCGATCAGCGCAACGTGTATCTGGAGGACTACCCCAATGGCCTGTCGATCACCTTGCAGGTCAGGTACTTGGGCGGTCCGGTCCCCAAAGCCACCGAAATCGACCTGCAGGCTGCTGCTCCTGCTGTTTACGATGAACCGCAATACTGGGATTTCCTCGATTTTCCTGCATCGCTGACCGTTAACCCTGGCCAGCTCGCGATCAGTTTCCCGGTCACCGTCAAAGCGGGTTCTGCCGCCCAGGCGGGTTTTGTCGCCTTGACCTACACAGCCAATGGCCTTCCAAGCAGTGGCTACTTCACCAGCTTCCGCAAATACGCACAGACCGACTTCGGCATCCCCGCGGGCACCCACATCACCTGGGAGCTGATGTACCCGAACGTCCTGCGCTTTCACTACCTGGCCTTCCCCGCCATGTCGCGCTACATCCCGCTCAATCAGCCCGACGCGGTCATGGGCGCCAAGAACCCCATTCTCGCCCGAACTTCGGATGCGTACAAAGGCACCACGCTGTTCATGCCTGTGGTGCGCTCGATGTCGCCCTGCCAGCGGGCGCTGCTCCGGGCTTATCTCACCGGTGAACCGTGGCAACCGCCGCAGTAACCGCATCCATCCGTTATTCATGGAGAGAGCCCTATGCCCATTCCCATTAATATCCCTGCGCGGCCCAGCGAAACCCTGTGCCCGAGCACCATCATCGCCGAAGGCCTGCTGAACCCTCGGGGCATTTGCGTGCAGGCCGATGGCAGCCTGCTGCTGACCGAAGCCGGCTCGGGCCTGCCGGAACAGCCCTTCAGCGGTCGTATCAGTCGACTGCGACCGGATCCGCACAAGCCCGGCGCCTATCTGCCCGGCGAGATACTGGCGCAAGGTTTTCGCGCCATGAACATGCAGGCTCGCATGCTGCGCGATGAAATCATGGGGCTGTCGGACATCGCCTGCGGTGACGGGCGCTGTCTGGTCAGCCAGACCGATTACGTCGAGGGTTCCAAACTGCTGGACCTGCAATTCACACCGCCCGAACCGGTGTTTCACAGCCGTGGCAATCTGAATGCGCTGTGTTACCACCCGACCCGCCGCAGTTGGCTGGCGGTCAAACCCGATACCAATCAGTTGGTGGAATTCGCCAGCGGACAGGACGAACGCGTGCTGGTCCGATTGCCCGAACTGGACCAGGGCCAGGAAGCCGTCCCGGTGACCCTGGTGTACGAACCGGCGACCGACGCAGTGCTGATCAGTCTGTTTTCCGGAGAGTTGCAGGGCGACCCGACGCGCAAGGGTATCGACTTCGCCGAGAAGGCCGGCCAGGTGATTCGGGTCTGGCCTGACAGTGGGCAAGTCGAGCTCCTGATTCGTGGCCTGCAACTGCCCACCGGACTGGCGCTGTGTCCGAAGGGCAACGTGTTGGTGCTGGAGCTCTGCGACCGCCTGCAGCAACCCTTGCCACCCGACTGGAACGGCGAACCGCTGCATGGCGGCTTTACCCGTTTTACCGGGCGACTGCTGAGCTGCAACTTGCATACCGCCCAGGTCGCCGTGCTCGCCCGCGACCTGGATACCCCTTCCAACCTGTGTCTGCTGGAGGATGCGGTACTGGTGAGCGAAGGCATGGGTTTGACCGGCCGGCCACTGCCCGTGCCAGACAACACCGTCGTCCCGTTGAGCGGCAGGCTGCGGCGGGTGCAGCTCTGAAAAGGTGGGCCACACGTTGCCTGAACATTACCTGCCCCGAATTTGGCAGGAATGTTCAGGCTCGGTTCGCGTCAATCGCTTTCTGAGGCGTCTCGGATTCGAGCGGGTGACACGATGATTTTCACGTTGTGCTCCTTGTTGTTAACCAATTGCTCAAAGCCCTGCCCGACAATCTGTTCCAGCTGAATACGCCCGGTTATCAGCGGCGTGATGTCCAGCCGGCCGTCGGCGATAAAGGCGATTACATCTGCGAACTCACCGTTGTAGGCGAGTGCCCCCAGCACCTGTTTTTCGGTGGCGACCAGCTCGAAGAAATTGAACTCGCTGGGCTCCTCGAAGATGCCCACCAGCACACACGTGCCGGCCTTGCGGATGAGGTCGATGGCGAGCTTGGCCGTGTGTTTGTTGCCGATGCATTCGAAACTGACATCCGCCCCCAGCCCGCCGGTCAGCCGCCGCACCTCAGCCAACGCGTCACACTCATTGGGGTCCAGCACCTGGCTCGCCCCCACCTCCAGGGCCTTGGCCTTGCGCGCTCCCGACATTTCCAGAGCAATGACCTGGGCCGCGCCAGCCGCCTTGGCGCACATGATGGTGCACAGGCCGATGGTTCCCGCGCCAACCACCACCACATTTTTCCCCAGCAAACTCCCGGCCTTTTTCACCGCGTGCATGCCCACTGCCAGCGGTTCGATCAACGCCCCGGCTTCGGCGGGAAAGTTGGCCGGCAACTTGTAAAGCAGGTTGGCCGGTACGTTGACCAACTCGGCGAACGCGCCATTGTTCATCAGCCCGGTGAACGCCAGGTTCTCGCAAATGTTGTACAGCCCATGGGTGCAGTAATAACAAGTGCCACAGTGCTGACAGGCATCGGCTGCCACCGGTTCGCCCACACTGAACCCCTGGACCCCGGCGCCGATTTCGACGATCTCGCCACAGAACTCATGACCGAGAATGCACTGCCCCTTGATGCCGGTCAGCGGGTGCGGCGCATCCACCGGAATGAACACTGGCCCGGCGACGTATTCATGCAAGTCGGAGCCGCAAATACCGCACCATTGCACGCGAATCTGCACCCAGCCCGCCGGTGGCGAGACGGGCAACGGCACATCTTCGACGCGGATATCGTGACGACCATGCCAGACAGCGGCACGCATGCTGCGGGTCGGATCAATTGGAAGGCTCATGTTGGAATCTCCTTGAAATCGTTGGCCTTGGCGCCCGGCAAATGGCCGGCCGCCAAGGGAGGCATCAGTGTTGTTGGACAAAGTCCAGAATCAGCCGATTGACCTGCTCGGCCGCTTCCATCTGCACCATGTGCGCCTGACCCGACAGGATTTCGACCTGAGCAGTCAGGCCAGCGCTGTGGGTCGCAGGAATGATCGCGTCGTCACTGCCCCAGATCAGCAACACCGGTTGCCGGTTTTCTTGCACCACGCCGCGCAGATCGAGTTGTTGCCGCCCTTCTTTGAACAGCCCCGCAACCAGCAGGCGCAGGGCCGCATCCACCCCTTCCAGACGCTTGTACTTGAGCATGTCTTCGAGCATCTGCCGATTGACCAGTTCGGGGTCGGAGAACAGTTTCACCAATTGTGGCTTGAGGGCATTGCGGCTGGCTGCCTCGACAAAACCTTGCAGGTAATCGCCGTTGATTTCCGCACCCAAGCCGGCGCTGCCGATCAAGCTCAGGGAACGCACCCGCTGGGGAGCCAGGCGCGCCGTGTTCAGCGACACCGCCCCGCCCATGGAATGCCCCACCAGATGCGCCACGGGAACATCCAGATGATCGAGCAGAGCCAGCAGCACCCCGCTCAACTCATCCAGATCTCCGTGTTCCAACTGTTTGCTAGACTCGCCATGGCCCGGCAGATCCAGAGCTATCACCCGGCGCCCGGCGGCCAATGCTTCATGATTGAACATCCAGTTATTCAGGTCACCGCCGAACCCGTGCACCAGCACCAACGGCACCCCGCCTTCGCCACGCTCGAAGTAACGGATCAGTCGCCCGTCCAGTTCGACCTTCTGCGGCTTCGGGCCACTGTCTTCCTCGGCACCGTCACCTGGCACGAACGCGGACTGGAACTGCTCGATCACCGCATCGATCTCGGCCTCACTGGCTTCGCCGTCAACCACGATGCCGAGCAATGCGCCGACCGCGAGGGTTTCATCCTGGCGCGCGATCTGCCGGCGCAGCACACCGGAAAACGGCGCTTCGACACTGCTGGAAATTTTGTCGGTTTCTACGTCGAGCACTTCATCGCCCTTGGCGATCGCCTGGCCCTCCTCCTTGAGCCAGACATCGACCCGGCCTTCGGTCATGGACAAGCCCCACTTGGGCATGGTCAGGGTATGGATCTGGCTCATGAACGCTTGCTCCACTCGATCAGCTTGAGCACGGCGTTTTCGATCTTCGCCGCGTCGGGGATATAGAGGTCTTCCAGAGAGTCGGAGAACGGCACCGGTGTGTGCGGCGCGGTGACCATCTCGATGGGCGCCTTGAGCGAGGCGAACGCTTTTTGCGCCACCAGGGCCGAGATGTCGGTGGCCATGGAACAGCGCGGGTTGGCTTCGTCGATCACCACCAGGCGCCCGGTCTTTTCCACGCTTTCCAGAATGCTGTCTTCGTCCAGCGGGCTGGTGGTACGCAGGTCGATGACCTCGCAGTCAATCCCCCGCCCTGCCAGGCTGCGGGCTGCATCCATCGCCGTATTGACCGTGCGCCCATAGGAAACCAGGGTCACGTCCTTGCCGTCGCGCAGGAAGTTGGCCTCGCCGAACGGGATGGTATAGAGCTCTTCCGGCACCTCGCCCTGCATGCTGTAGAGCAGTTTGTGTTCGCAGAAGATGACCGGATCGTTGTCGCGGATGGCCTGGATCAACAGGCCCTTGGCGTCATAAGGGGATGACGGGCAGACAACTTTCAGGCCGGGGATGTGGGTCCACAGCGACGTGAGCATTTGCGAGTGTTGGGCGGCGGCCCGCAGGCCCGCGCCGACCATGGTGCGAATCACCAACGGGGTGGAAGCCTTGCCCCCGAACATGTAGCGAAACTTGGCCGCCTGATTGAGGATCTGGTCCAGGCAGCAACCGGCGAAGTCGACGAACATCAACTCACACACCGGGCGCACGCCGCAGGTCGCTGCGCCTACCGCGGCACCGACATAACCCAATTCCGACAGCGGCGTGTCCAGCACGCGGCCGGGAAATTGGTGGTAGAGGCCCTTGGTCACGCCCAATACCCCGCCCCAGGCGTCATTTTCACCAGGAGCACCGGCACCGCCGGCGACGTCTTCCCCCATGATGAACACGCTGGGGTCGCGACGCATTTCCTGGGCCAGGGCTTCGTTGATTGCCTGCTGATAACTGATTTTTCTCGCCATGATAAAGGTCTCGATTCTTGTTATAGGGGGCGTTCAGGGATAGGAAACGTAGACGTCGGTGAGCAGATCGGCGGCGCTTGGCTTGGGGTCGGACTTGGCCTTGCGCACGGCATTTTCGATCAACAGGTCCACTTCGCCATCGATCTGGTCCAACTGGCTGGCATCGATCAAACCGGTCCGAGTGGTGCGCTCGCGAAACTGCATCAGGCAGTCGTTGTGTTCGCGGAAATACTTGACCTCGTCCGGTGCCCGATAGGTCTGGGCGTCGCCTTCAAAGTGACCGTAGTAGCGGGTCAGCTTGACCTCGATCAACGACGGTCCTTCACCGGCTCGAGCGCGCGCCACCGCGGCACCGGCGGCTTCGTGAACGGCGAAAAAATCGAAGCCGTCGACGGTGACCCCAGGCATGCCGAAACCGGCTGCGCGGTCGGCGATGTGATCGCAGGCCACCGACCAGTTGGACGCCGTGGCCTCGGCGTAACCGTTGTTCTCGGCAATGAACAGGCACGGCAGGTTCCACACCGAGGCCATATTCATCGCTTCGAACACGGCCCCTTCGTTGGAACCGCCATCGCCGAAGAACGCCACGGCGACGCCGTCGGTCCCCTTGAGCCTGGCGGCCAGGGCCGCCCCTACCACCAGCGGTGCACCGGCACCGACGATGCCATTGGCACCGAGCATGCCTTTCTCGAAATCGGCGATGTGCATGGAGCCGCCCTTGCCCTGACAGACTCCGGTTTTCTTACCGTAGATTTCGGCCATCATCCCGTGCACATCAACGCCCTTGGCGATGCAATGACCGTGGCCACGGTGGTTGGAGGCGATACAGTCGTCATCCCTCAGGTGAGCCATGACACCGGCGGCCGAGGCCTCTTCACCGGCATAAAGATGGACGAAACCGGGAATCTCGCCGGTGGCGAACTCCACATGCAGGCGCTCTTCAAAGACGCGGATGGTGCGCATCACCCGATAGGCATGCAGCAATTGATCAGCAGTCAGCTGTGTCGACATTTTTATTCTCCAGGGTGTCTTGAGGCTCAAGTT
This sequence comes from Pseudomonas sp. GW821-FHT03E01, assembly GCF_059420765.1. Lineage (NCBI taxonomy): Bacteria > Pseudomonadati > Pseudomonadota > Gammaproteobacteria > Pseudomonadales > Pseudomonadaceae > Pseudomonas > Pseudomonas sp. GW821-FHT03E01. The sequence goes on from NZ_JBWKUI010000023.1 coordinate 25,468, forward strand.
TCAAAGTGCAAGGTTCAAAGGGTGTTGCGGGTGTTCACGACCGATGGCCAGCAGCCGCTCTTGCGCGGCATAGACCAGCGCCGCATTGACATCGATGCTCAACGGGCCGCCGGCATCGAGGGTCACGGTGGGCAAGTCATGGGCGTTGAATTCGATTTCCCGTTCGCCATCCAGGGCCAGGGTGCCGTTGCTCAGGCACAGGCGATGGGCAACACCGGGTTCAAGGCTGGCGGCCGCGAGCACGCCGCAGCCTTGCAACAGGCCGGGCGCCAGGGGCACCAGCAAGGCTTCGGACGATTGCGGATCAAGGCGCATCCAGGCACCGTTGGGGGCTTGGCGCGAGACCGGAAACCACAAGCCGCAGAGGGCCGATATGCCAATGGACTGAGGTTCCGCGAAGGTGACGAACATCTCCGCCAGATCGATCCCACGGCTGATTGCACGGGCGCCGATGAAGGGCAGCGGGGACACTGCCACGTCTACCAGCGCCACTTCGCACAGGTCGCGGCTCGGAATCCGCACCAGCAGGCGTTTATTGCGACGCAAGGCAATTTCGGGTGGGATCCGGCCGCTGGCGAATAGCCCGCCGGCCAGCCCGGCGCTGGTGGCCTCACGCAGTTCCGGGAAGGCATTGTTGGTCCCCGTCGACAGGGTCAGCAGCGGAATGTCGCCGACTTCGGCAGCCACCGCTTTGTGGGTGCCGTCACCGCCGAGCACGGCAATCAGCGACACGCCGCGTTCAGCCATCCAGCGCGCGGCCTGGCGAGTGTCCGCCACGCTCTGGCGCAAGGTCAGTTCCAGGAACTCCAGAGTTGGCCAGTGGCTGTCACGCGCCTGGCGGCCATGACTGTTCTTCTTCACCGCCGCCGCGATGCCGGTCATGTCGGTGGGCATCAGCACGCGCTCGACACCGGTGGCGCCAAAAGCCGCCAGCAGCCGTTGGATCACCGAGACCTTGTCGGTGCTGGAAAACAACCCGGCATTCGCCGTCAGGCGCCTTACGTCCCGGCCGGACGCCGGATTGGCAATGATGCCGACGGTCAGGGGCAAGCGACTCATGTCGCCACCGCGGGTACGGCAGAGTAAAAGCCTCGGCAGGAGGACATAGGGCACCTCTTGTTATTATCGGGTTGCCAGTCGTGCTGGTTGCCGGGGTTAGAGCAAGGCCGGTGCCAGAATCGCAAAAGATCGCCGAAAAGCCCGTTCCAGAGCGGTTTTGACTACATTTCCAAGTGATGGGATCCCGCTCGATTGAGACGTCCCATGTCAGCCTGCACGGGTTAGAGGTCAGACCTTGAGACGTCGCGTCTCAGCTTCGCAGTGGGGTGAACCGATGCTTGTCGACCGTCCGTGAACGGCGCTTAATAGCCCGCACAACTAAAAGAAGATCGAATCGGAGGCCCTAATGCTTTCCGCACACTCGAAGGCGCATGTGGATTGCGTCAGCCGTGTTTTGAAGAACGCAGCGCACCTGCCGCAACTGCCCGTGCCGGACTTGATCCTGGATTCCTGGCGCCGTTCCATGGAGCAACACCACTTGGACCCTGGCTCATTACAAGGGCCGCGGATCCTGTCCCAGAACGTGCTGCAAGAGTGTCGAGAACGCTCCGAACTGTTCCTGCGCATCGCCAGCGAAGAAGTCGCCCGACTCCATGGTCGCGTGCGCGATGCCGACTACTGCGTGTTGCTCACCGACGCCCAGGGCCAGACCATCGACTATCGCGTGGAAACCTCCATCCGTAATGATTGCCGCAAAGCAGGCCTGTACCTGGGCACCTGCTGGTCAGAAGGTGAGGAAGGCACCTGCGGGGTGGCTGCGGTGCTGACCGCACGAACACCGGTTACGGTGCACAAGCGGGATCACTTCCGCGCGGCTTTTATCGGACTCACCTGCTCCGCCGCTCCGGTCTTCGACCCTCGAGGGGAACTGCTCGGGGTGCTCGATGTGTCTGCGGTGCGTTCGCCGGACGACCGTCGTTCGCAGCATCTGATCCGGCAAATGGTGGTGCAGAGCGCACGGGAAATAGAACAGGCGTTTTTCATGAACAGTGCCCAGGGTTACTGGGTGCTGCGGGCCCACAACAGCCCGGGCTACGTCGACAGCCAGCCCGATTACCTGCTCGCCTGGGACGACGACGGCCAACTGCAGGCACTCAACCCCGCGGCGCGGCAGTGGCTGTCGCAAAGTTTTGGTCAACTGCCGGACCACATCGGCCAAGTGTTCGATCAGCAGTTATTGCATCGCGCCAAAGACGAATCACTCTGCCTGTTTCACTGCCGGGGTGGCCGCCATGTCTTGCATGGGCGACTCAGCGCGCCACGGCAAGTGAAACGCAGCCCGGCTCGGCGGGTACTGTCACCCGCCGAACTCGACCCGCGACTGGAAGAAAGTTTGCGCCTTGCGGTTCGGGTCAAAGACCGTAATCTGCCGGTGCTGATCCACGGCGAAACCGGTTCCGGCAAGGAAGTCTTCGCCCGCCAGCTGCACCAGGCCAGTCTGCGCCGTGATCGACCTTTTATTGCGGTGAACTGCGCAGCGATTCCCGAAAACCTGATCGAAAGCGAGCTGTTTGGTTATGCAGCCGGCGCCTTCACCGGGGCTTCGAATAAAGGCATGCAAGGCCTGCTGGAGCAGGCCGATGGCGGCACCCTGTTTCTCGATGAAATCGGCGATATGCCCCTGACCCTGCAAACCCGGCTACTGCGGGTTTTAGCCGAGGGCGAAGTGGCGCCCCTGGGAGCGTCAAGAAGCAAGGCGATAGACATTCAGGTGGTCTGCGCCAGCCACCGCGATCTGGAAGCCCTGGTGTCCAGCGGGGAGTTTCGCGAGGACCTGTACTTCCGCCTCAGTGGTGCGCGATTCCAATTGCCGCCGTTGCGCGAACGCAGTGATCGACTGGCATTGATCAACCGGATACTCGAGGAAGAATCGTCGGCCTGCGCGATGGCGATGCAACTGGGAAGCGCCGCACTGGAATGCCTGCTCGGCTATCGCTGGCCGGGAAATGTGCGCGAACTGCGGCACGTATTGCGTTACGCCTGCGCGGTGTGCGAGACCGACTTGATTCTATTAAGTGACTTGCCTGAGCATCTGCCCGGCCGTCGACTCAACGATCCGGCTTCAGCTGACACCCTGGAACGCTGCGCCAGTCCTGAACGCGAGGCACTCATCGATGCCCTCGTGCGTCATCGCTGGAAACCCACCCCCGCGGCCAAGGCTTTGGGCATCTCCCGGGCAACGCTGTATCGACGGGTGCATCAACATGGCATCGACATGCCTGGCAGGGGCTGACCACAAGTTCATCCGGCGGCCCCGCTTAATGAGCGTTGGCCACCGGACAGCACAATGGACTTGCATCGATCACAGTATTGGTGAACGGCATCGAATAAATGTGGGAGCAAGCCCCGGCTATTAAAACCAGGTCTCCATCTGTATCCCGTATTGCCACACACCGCCGGCGTTGAAGTCGGTCTTGCCAAAGTTGTCTGTGGAGCTGTATCGGTCCAGGTCCGAAGACCAGTTCATGAAGCTGGCGAACACTCGCAACTCGGGGCGTGTGAGCAGGTCTCCAACGTCGGGTTTGAAGGTCGGGGCGATGGTGAATTTCCAGAAGTTGCCGTCCACCGCATTACGTTGCAGGTAACCCTTGGGGTCGAGGTTCATGGTTTGCCAGCTCATTTCGTAGGCCATCTCGAAATTGCTGTTGATTTCATTGGCCAACCGCATGTTCAGGGTCATCCAGCGGTAGTCGTCACCCTTGACGTAGCGATCCTTGCTTTGTTCGGCCAGCAGACTTGGACCGATGCGCCAGTGGGGTGCAATCGGTGTCTCGCCGTACAGCGCAAGGCGCAGCGCACGGGCGTCGTCGATCAGTTCGCCGTCCGAGCCAATGTTCTTGACCTCGGCCCCCAGCCCTTGCCCGTAGAGCAGCGCCGTCTTGAAGAAGCCTTCCCTGCCGAAAAAGTTTTTCTGATGATTCGCGATCATGCTGTGCAAGCCGGAGTCCGCAGGCTTCAGGCCCGCTTCATTGGTGCGAGTGCTAAAGTCGTTTTTCTTTGAGCCAATGCCATTGAACATCCACTGCCACTGACCATTATCGAAGAACTGGTTGGAGGTGAGGATGTAGCTTTCCACATCGGCATTGACACCGCCCTCACTGAAATCCCCGTAGTTACGCCCGATCAACGAGTAATTCGAGCGCCAGTTCTTGTTCATCTGCACGTCGTAGATCCCCCCCCCGGTGCCGGCCAGAAAGACGACGTCCGAGTCCAGCCAATGGATATCGAAGTTGTCCCTGTCGAATCGCTTGCCTGCCCACAGGGTGGCGTTCTCGAACGTCGAATTGCCCTTGAATGCGGCGAGATGATCGAGTTCCGTAAATACCTGGCGCACATTCAGGTTACTTTCGGCGGCCGTCCAGTCATTGGAGCTTTCCACTCCATCGGCGATGGAAACCGTGAATTTGGAATGAGTGCCGTTCTGCGCATAGGCTTCTTTCGACAGGTCTATACGCATGTAAGTATCGTCTTCATTACCCAGTCGCCCGACTGCACCACCGACTGAACCGGCAGGCGTTGTATAAGGACCGCCCCGCCCGCCCCCCAGGCCATCGTTGATCAGCAATCCGGAGCGGGCGTAGCCCTTGAAGCTGAACCCGTCGGTGAGGTGTCCGGCACTGCCCTCCTTCTCCAGGCTTTGCTGACGGGCTTCGAGTTTTGCCAACCGCGTATCCAAAGTGGGCGCCGCAGTGGCGGTCGCAGTGGACGCAACAGGCTGCAAGGCGGGAGTGGACTGTTTGAGCTGCTGCAATTCCCTGGCGAGCGCCTGGGTTTGTTGTTCGGCGGCGGCTGCACGTTTTTCCGCAGCGCTGGCGCGGGCTTCAAACGCGGCCATGCGTTCTTCCAGAGTCGCGGCCTGAGCAGTGGCCGCCGAGGTGCCGAGTACGCCTGCGAGTAGCCAGCTTGATGCTTTCTGCATGGGGGATTTCCTGTTTTGTTTTTATTTTTTGTCCTGCGACCGGCCTTTTTTTCGTGAATTGTTAATTGTCAAAATCCACGAAAAAAAGGATGCCTCATCGCAAATACGCTGCTACATTTGGCGATGTTAACGTTAACTTTTCTAAAAACAAAAATAAAGAGGGCTTTATGAAACAGCTCAAATCACTCTTTCCAGCAGCACTGCTTGCCCTTTGCGCCGGGCTTCCATCCCTCTCCAGCGCAGCCAATCTGACGATTTCCTGCGGTGCGGTGGGCGCGGAATTACAACTGTGCAAAGAGGCCGTCGAGGCGTGGTCTCAACAGACCGGCAATCACGTCGAGGTGGTGTCCACGCCTAACTCGGCAACCGAGCGGTTGTCGTTCTATCAACAGATCCTCAGTGCGCAGTCCAGCGACATCGACATCATTCAGATCGACATGGTGTGGCCGGGGATGTTGGCCAAACATCTGCTGGATCTGCGCGAGGTGCTGCCCGCCGACGCAACCCAAGGCTACTTCCAGGCACAGGTGGACAACGCCACGGTGAACGGACGGCTGGTGACGATGCCGTGGTTCACCGACTCGGGCCTGCTGTATTACCGCAAGGACTTGCTCGAGAAATACAACAAGCAAGTCCCCCAGACTTGGGAGGAAATGACCGCTACCGCCAAGGATGTACAACAGGCCGAGCGCAATGCCGGCAACGCCAACGCCTGGGGGTACATCTTTCAAGGGCGTGCCTACGAAGGCCTGACGTGTAATGCGCTGGAATGGATCAGCAGCCAACCGGACGGAGGGCTGGTCAATCCACGAGGCGACATCGTGGTCAACAGCCAGGCCTCAAGAGCGGCGTTGACCCTGGCCAAAAGCTGGGTAGGCGACATCTCCCCGCGTGGCGTGCTCAATTACACCGAGGAAGAAGGACGCGGCGTATTCCAGTCGGGCAATGCGTTGTTCATGCGTAATTGGCCTTATGTCTGGGCCCTGGTGCAAAGCCAGGACAGTGCGGTAAAAGACAAGGTCGGGGTCGCTCCCCTGCCCCGCGGCGGCAGCACCGGCACCCATGCCTCCACCCTCGGCGGGTGGGGTTTGGCGGTATCGCGTTACAGCGCCAACCCGAAGCTTGCCGCCGAACTGGTGAGCTACCTGACCAGCGCTCAACAGCAAAAACATCGTGCGTTGATTGGCGCCTATAACCCGGTGATCGAGTCGCTCTACCAGGATCCCGAGCTGCTCGCGGCCATGCCTTATTACAGTCAGCTGCACAGCATTCTCAACGATGGCGTCATGCGCCCCGCTTCAATCACCGCCGCTCGTTATCCACGGGTCACCAATGCGTTCTTCGATCAAGTGCATGGCGTGCTGGCCGGCGAGTTGCCGGTCGATCAGGCGCTGACCGAACTGGAAGGCGAACTCACGCGTATCAAACACCGGAACTGGTAAGCCACAAGGAAGAAAATCACCATGTCTGTCTCTACTGCCCATGCTCCCTGTGACGAGCTCCTGCTCACCAGGGAAACGCCGGTACAGCGCCGCCGAGTGCGCGCTGCCTGGCTATTTCTGACGCCGATGTTGCTGTGTCTGGCCCTGGTAGCGGCCTGGCCGTTGCTGCGGACATTCTGGTTCAGCCTGACCGACGCCAACCTCGCGGACACCGCTGGCGGCACCTTCGTTGGCCTGAGCAATTATCTGTTCCACAACGGTTCCAGCTGGTCGGGCATCCTGGTCGATCCACAATGGTGGAATGCAGTGCGCAACACCTTGCATTTCACCGTGGTGTCGGTGGGGCTGGAAGTCGTGCTGGGGCTGCTGGTGGCGTTGCTGCTGAACATCCAGTTCGCCGGCCGTTCCCTGGTGCGAGCGTTGATTCTGATTCCGTGGGCGATTCCGACCATTGTCTCGGCGAAGATCTGGTCATGGATGCTCAATGACCAGTTCGGCATCATCAATCACCTGATGCTCAGCCTCGGCCTGATTACCGCGCCTCTGGCCTGGACCGCAGATGCCGATCTGTCGATGTGGGCGGTGATTATCGTCGACGTCTGGAAGACCGTGCCGTTTGTCACCCTGCTGATGCTCGCCGCCTTGCAGATGTTGCCGAGTGACTGCTACGAAGCCGCCAGGGTCGATGGCATTCATCCACTGAAGGTGTTCTGGCGGGTCACGCTGCCACTGCTGATGCCCGCATTGCTGGTGGCGGCGATCTTCCGCATCCTCGACTCCCTGCGGGTGTTCGACGTGATTTATGTGCTGACCTCGAACTCATCGAGCACCATGAGCATGTCGGTCTACGCCCGCCAACACCTGGTGGAGTTCCAGGACGTCGGTTACGGCAGCGCCGCCTCGACCCTGCTGTTTCTGGTGGTTGCAGTGATCGCCATGCTTTATCTCTACCTCGGACGCCGTCAACTGGAGGTCCGGTCATGAGCCCTCGCCTACTGAAAAAAGCACTGTTGCGCTTCGGTTTCTGGTGCCTGATCGGGGTGTTGCTGCTGTATGCGGTGTTCCCTTTCTACTACGCCATCGTCACGTCGCTGAAGCCGTCCAGCGCCTTGTTCGAGGTGAGTTACTGGATCAAAAAACCCGACTTCTCCAATTACGCGGCGGTGCTTAACCAAGCCTCATTCCTGCGGGCTATCGGTAATTCACTGGTGGTTGCGCTTAGCGTAGTGACGCTGGCGCTGTTCCTCAGCCTGACCGCTGCTTATGCCTTGGGCCGGGTGAAATTCCGTGGGCGTGGCACGGTGTTGATGATGGTCCTCGGGGTGTCGATGTTTCCCCAGGTCGCGGTGCTGTCGGGGCTGTTCGAGGTGATCCGTGCCTTGGGCCTGTACAACACGTCCTGGGCGTTGATTCTCAGCTACACGATTTTCACCCTGCCCTTCACCGTCTGGGTGCTGACCACGTTCATGGGTCAACTGCCCCATGAGCTGGAAGAAGCGGCAATCATGGATGGCGCCTCGCCCTGGGTCACGCTGACCCGGGTGCTGTTGCCGTTGCTCTGGCCCGCACTGGTCACCACTGGCTTGCTGGCTTTCATCGCGGCGTGGAACGAGTTCCTGTTTGCCCTGACTTTCACCCTCACCGACACCCAACGCACGGTGCCAGTGGCCATCGCCCTGATTTCCGGCGGCAGCCCCCATGAGTTGCCTTGGGGGTTGTTGATGGCGGCATCGGTGCTGGTCACCGTCCCACTGGTGATTCTGGTGCTGATCTTCCAGCGCCGAATCGTTTCCGGCCTCACTACCGGCGCGTTAAAGGGTTGATGCCCGACAACTACAAGGAACAGCATCGTGATCAAGTTGAAACTGGATAACGTCAACAAACAATTGGGCGGCGCGCGGATTCTGCGCGACGTCAACCTGGAGATCGCGGCGGGTGAGTTCGTGGTATTCGTCGGCCCTTCGGGCTGCGGAAAGTCGACCCTGCTGCGCCTTATCGCTGGACTGGATTCGATCTGCGCCGGCGACCTGCTGATCGACGGGCGTCGGGTCAACGACCTGGAGCCGCGCGAGCGTGGCGTCGGCATGGTGTTTCAGTCTTATGCGCTGTACCCGCACATGAGCGTCTACGACAACATCAGTTTTGGTTTGAAGCTGGCCAAGACCGAAAAGACCAGCCTGCGCGAGCGCGTGCTGAAAACCGCGCAAATCCTGCAATTGGACAAGCTGCTGCAACGCAAGCCAAAGGAGCTGTCTGGCGGGCAGCGTCAGCGTGTCGCCATGGGCAGAGCCATGGCGCGGGAACCGGACATTCTGCTGTTCGATGAGCCGCTCTCCAACCTGGATGCGTCCTTGCGGGTGCAGATGCGCAACGAAATCGCCCGGCTGCATGCCCGGCTGGGCTCGACCATGATCTACGTCACCCACGATCAGGTTGAAGCGATGACCCTGGCCGACAAAATTGTCGTGCTCAATGGCGGTCGCGTCGAACAGGTCGGCTCACCGCGCGAACTCTATGAGCGCCCGGCCAGTCGCTTTGTCGCCGGCTTTCTCGGTTCACCCAGAATGAACTTTCTGCTGGCGCGCTTGCAGGCGCCGGGCGAAACCAGCCTGGTCGACAGCCCCGTGTTGGGGATGACGTCCCTGCCCTTCGACAGCTCGAACCTGGCGGCGGGCACGCTGCTGAGCCTGGGCATTCGCCCGGAACACGTGTCGCTCAAGGCAGCGGAAGGAGCCGCCGGCATCGTGGTGACTGCGGTCGAATACCTGGGCAGTGAAACTTATGTGCACCTCGAGACAGGTCAGGACGAGCCACTGATCTGTCGTTGTGAAGTCCACGCCGGATGGCAGGCGGGCGACCGGGTCGAGCTGCTGCTGGACATCGACAACCTGCACCTGTTCGACGCCGACGGCACAGCCTTGAAGCGTCACCCACATGCCATTGAAACCGTCCCTCTGCGCCCGGCACGAGCAGGCGCCCTATGACTTTGTCTTTGAATACCATGAGCGATCCAATGCCTGACTCCCTTGACCTTGCGCAACAGGCGCTGAGTGACGGCCTGTCTCGGGTCATCCACGATTACCGCCCCGGTTATCACATTGCCCCCCCGACAGGCTGGATGAACGACCCTAACGGGGTGGTGTACTTCCGTGGCGAGTATCACGTTTTCTATCAACACCACCCCTTTGACGCCAAGTGGGGCCCGATGTATTGGGGGCATGCCAAGAGCGCCGACCTGGTCCATTGGCAGCATCTGCCCATTGCCCTGGCGCCCGGCGATGACTTCGACCGCGACGGTTGTTTTTCCGGTAGCGCGGTAGTGTGTGGAGACACCCTGGCGCTGATCTACACCGGGCACACCTGGCTGAAGGACGTGGGTGATGAAAGCTCGATCCGTCAAGTCCAGTGCCTGGCCACCAGTGTCGACGGCATTCGCTTCGTCAAGCATGGCGCTGTCATCGACACCGCGCCGCAAGACTCGATCATGCATTTTCGTGACCCCAAGGTCTGGCAAGCGGACGACTATTGGTACCTGATTGCCGGCGCACGTCTGGGCGATCAACCGCTGCTACCGCTGTATCGTTCCACCGATCTGCACACCTGGGAGTTCCTCGATTATGTAGCCAGCGGCAGCGAGGGCGATGGCTATATGTGGGAGTGCCCGGATCTGTTTCGCCTGAACGGGCGCGACGTGCTGCTGTACTCCCCTCAGGGCATGCAACCCCACGGTTACGAACGGCTCAACAAATACCAGACCGGTTATCGAGTGGGCCAACTCGACAGCCAATGGCACTTCACCGGCGGGCCTTTTATCGAGCTGGATAACGGCCACGATTTCTATGCCGCGCAAACGCTGGTGGCCGCCGATGGTCGGCGCCTGGTGTGGGCGTGGCTCGACATGTGGGAAAGCCCGATGCCGAGCCAGGCCCATCACTGGTGCGGCATGCTCGGTTTGCCGCGCGAACTTGAACTGCATGACGATCGCCTTTGCGTGTATCCGGCACGGGAGCTCACCGCGCTGCGCGAGGCGCCATTGCCGAGTACGCCTTGGCGGGATGAGTCGGGAACCTGTTGGGTGCCGGAAGTGAATGGCGACCTGCTGGAAATCCATGTGCATCTGGATTTGCGCGGCTGCACCGACGGCCACCTGGGCATCGCCTTGCGCTGCAGCGACGATGGCCTTGAAGAAACCCTGCTCTATTACGATGCGGCATTACAGCGCCTGGTGCTGGACCGCAGCCGCTCGGGTGCGCAAGTCAGCGGCCAGCGCAGTGTGCCGATAGACCCGACACAAGAGCGACTGGAACTGCGCGTGTTTCTCGATCGCTCGTCCATCGAGGTGTTCGACGAAAACGGCCGCTTCAGCCTCAGCAGTCGCCTCTATCCGCGGCCCGACAGTCTGGGCGTGAAGTTGTTTAACCACGGCAGTGGTGGGCGTGCATCGATTCCCAAGGCGTGGCCTCTCGCTTCAGGTTGGGTATGAGCGCTGTCATTCGAGTCGCGAGAAACCCGGGCCCTGTGTCATGATTCTGCGTCAACCTGACCGGGCTCGCCTCGCATGACTTCAGTGAAAGACGTTGCACAGCTGGCCGGCGTGTCCTTGATGACGGTTTCTCGAGCGCTCAACAACCCGGAAAAACTGAGCCCCGAAACCCTTCAGCGGGTGCGTCGCGCCATTGATGAACTGCAATTCGTACCGAGCCTGTCGGCGCGCAAGATGCGCGGCGACAACCTCCAGTCGCGCACCATCGGCGTGTTCGCGCTGGATACCGCGACCACACCGTTCGCGGTGGAACTGCTGCTGTCCATCGAACAGACCGCGCAACAGGCCGGCTGGAATGTCTTCATCCTTAACCTGTTGAGCAACCCGCCCACTGACCAGAACATCGACCTGATGTTGTCGCACCGCCCCGACGGGCTGATTTTCAGCGCCATGGGCTTTCGCCACGTCAGCATTCCCGAGCGCTTGAAGAGCAAACCGCTGGTACTCGCCAATTGCCTGGCCGATGACAGTCGCCTGGTCAGTTACGTACCGGACGACGAAACGGGGCAGTATCGCGCCGTGCATCACGCGTTGAGCCAAGGCTATCGGCGCCCGCTGTGCATCAATCTGCCAAAACAGAGCCTGGCCTGGGGGCTGCGACAAGAAGGCCTGTTGCGCGCCTGTCAGGCATTCGGGCTGGCGCCTGACGCGCTTCTGCAATACGACCTTTCCGAGCATGACGCCTACGGTGAAACCGCCGCCATCCTCGACCGGCACATTGTTGAGGGTCGCCCACAATTCGACATTCTGATCTGTGGCAACGACCGGATTGCGTTTTGTGCCTATCAGCTGTTGTTGAGCCGAGGCCTGAAAATTCCCGGCGATGTCGCCGTGCTCGGCTACGACAACATGATCGGTATCGCCGAACTGTTCATCCCGCCGCTGACCACGGTGCAACTGCCGTACTACGAGATCGGTCGCCAGGCTGCCCGCCACCTGATCGAAGCCCTTGAGGTAGAGGGAGCCCAGCCGGTTGATTGTCCATTGGTGGTCAGGGCGTCGCTATGAGTGCGAGCGCCGCAGACCAGCCGGTGCACGAGGTGCCTCAGGATTCGGCATCGACACTCGCGAGCATTGCCTCTCCCAATACGATTTTCCCGCTGTCCTTGAGTGCCTGACCTGCACCACGGATGTCTCTCGCTTCCTTGTTCTGGCCCAGCTTGAATTTACCGACCAGGCGAGTGATCTCGATCTCTACCCCAACGATCGCTTTAAGCATCGAGGCGATGTAGTCCTTCGGGGCGTCCGTCATTTTCCATGGCTCGGGCTGGGAGGACTCATGGGTTCGGGTCAGGAGCGCCACCAACCCACGGACATAGCGCTCATCATCGTGAAGGGTGATCCTCCCATGGGCGTGCACCACCTTGTAGTTCCAGGTCGGAACCTGTTTATGGGTTTCGTGCTTGCTCGGATACCAGGTGGGCGAGATGTAAGCCTCGGCACCGCGAAAAACCACCAAGACTTCGTCGCCATTTTTAACGTCTTGCCAGACCGGATTGGCGCGCGCGACGTGCGCCTGGAGAACACCGAACTGCCCCTGCGCAGCCTTCAACTCGAAAGGAATGTGGTTGGCATCCAGTCCGCTTTCACCGTTGGTAAACAGAATGCCCAGCGGGTGCTGCACGATCAGTTCATGAAGGGCTTCGGCGCGAGGCTCATCAAAATGGGCAGGTACGTACATATCAACTCCTTCAATCGTTCAAGGGTGGGGACAGCGCGCCAGTGGTGAGGTGGCCTTCGTGTGAATTGTGTGGATGAACTGGCCCATGGTATAGAGCCAATATCCAACAGAATCACTGAGCCAGAATTGATGGCACGTAAAGCCAACGTTGTTGAAATTCCATCGCTGGGCACGCTGGATCGAACCGCCGGTCAATTGGGACGACAGCTTGCTCAAGCGCTTAGGTCCGCGATCCGCAGGGGCGACCTCAAGCCTGGTGAGCTGCTGCCATCGACGCGCATTCTCGGCAAATCGCTGACGATTGCCCGAGGCACCGTTATCGAGGCTTTTGAGCAGTTGATCGCCGAGGGCTTCCTGGAATCCCAAGGCAGAGCAGGCACGCGGGTGGCCCGCTCTTTGGCAGAAGCGTCGCCAACCACCCGGCAGGAGCAAGGCCGGCCAACTGAAACCAGGTCGTGGACGCCCTCTTCCCGAATCGAACGGTTCGCTCAGGTGGCCCAGCAATTTAGAGCGGCTGCGCAGATTCCGTTCTCGGTCTCGGTGCCGATTGGCAAAGCGGCGCCTGACGATATCTGGCGTCGCCTTGGCAATCGCATCAGGGCGCGAGGGGCTGGAGCGCCCTCGGGATACGGCGATCCACAAGGTGCGCTTGAGTTACGGGAAGCGGTAGCGGATTACGTGCGCAAGTCACGCTCTGTGCGCTGTGAAGCGAGCCAGGTCATCATTACATCCGGCACGCAACAGGGCCTGTATCTCGCCTGTCAGGTGCTGCTCGATGTGGGAGATTTTGCGTGGGTGGAGGATCCGGCCTACCGGGGTATCACAGGAATTCTGGAAAGCGCAGGCCATACAAATCAAATGATCCGCGTCCCGGTTGATGCCGAGGGTCTGAATGTTGAAAACGGCATAGCGCAATGCCCCCAGGCACGGGCAGCCTTCGTGACCTCGTCACATCAATATCCACTCGGCATGCCAATGAGCATGGCCAGGCGCGATGCCTTGCTGGCATGGGCCAGGGCGTCCGATGCCTGGATCGTCGAGGACGATTACGACAGTGAACTGCGTTACGCCGGCCACCCTTTTCCATCCTTGCAGGGGCTGGACCCCGACCGGGTTATCTACCTGGGGACGTTCAGCAAAATACTGTTCCCCTCGTTGCGACTCGGCTACGCAATCGTTCCGCCTTACCTGGTGCAAGCCTTCTGCGGTGCGCGGGTCCTGATGGATCGGCATCCCGCCAACGCCGATCAGCACGTGCTCGCAGCATTCATCGCAGAAGGACATCTGGATCGGCACATCCGGCGAATTCGCGGCGTATACGCAGACATCCACAGGCAAATCATCGAGGCGGTTGCCAGGCTGATTCCTCGCGAACTTGCATGGCTGGAACCGAGCGATCAGGGTATGCATCTGGTGCTTTGGCTGGCGGAAGGTATCGACGATCAGTGGGTCGCCGCCAAAGCTTCCGAAGCTCAGGTATCGGTACGTGCCGTGTCGCCGATGTATGCCGGTGGCAATGGCCGTTCGGGATTGATTCTGGGCTTGGGCGGTTTCAGTGCCGAAGACATTGAATCCGCCACCAGGCGCCTTGCGCAGGTCATCACGTTGGCCGCGAACCCGTCGGGCCGCAGAATCATGCCAATTGCCATAAAACATTTTTAAAACAATTAGTTGGACAACCTTAATAACTTATTGGACAGAAGGCTATATTTTTGACTAGTAACATTTGACAGGCCACCTTGAGTGATCAATACCTAACAGGGTCGACACCTGACAAAGGCGACGATCCAGTGGATGAATATCCATTGTCGACTGCATTGTAATTAAGGCTTACGAACGAAAGTACTTATTCTTATAGGGCCGAAGGTTCGGACCGTGCGGTAGCTTTGCCCATCGCAAAGTATCGGCTTCATTTCGTGCCTGAAGGCGACATCATGCACAGCGTTAATTAAGGTTTACACATTCCACTTTGCAATCACTTTGAAATCACTTTACCGTTTCCCGGGCGTTACATGCTTCATCATTGATACACCGTTTTAAAAGCTTAACACTTTCGCGACTTCCACAACCTCATTGCGTTCACTGGAAGGATAACGGCATCGCTGATACGCAACAGGCATGCTTAAACCAACGTTACGGAGCTTGCCAGTATGCTGACGACTACCCAAGCCTCTAACTGGTATCTTTTGCAGTGCAAGCCACGTCAGGACGAACGGGCGAAAATCAATTTATTGCGGCAAAACTATGTCATATTTTGCCCGCAAACCGTTAGCCAACGCAGGATACATGGTAGCCCCCATCAATCCCTTGAGCCGCTCTTCCCGGGGTACCTTTTCATTCAGCTAGGCCGTGACGACAAGTGGGCCCCTTTGCGTTCTACACGTGGCGTCAGCCGAATCGTCGATTTTAATCACGGCCCGGCAATGGTCCCTGACGATGTCATCACACACTTGCAAGAGCGGTGTTATAAACCACCGGAAATTCTTGCACCTCACACGTTCAAGCCCGGTGAAAAACTGCAAATAATCCGAGGACCGCTGTCGACACTCGAAGGTATTTTCATGACCATGTTAGGTGACGAGCGAGTTATGATCCTGCTTCACTTTCTGAATAGAGAGCAGCCGGTTCGTATTCCACTGACTGATATTGAGCGAGCACGCCTCCATCTATAAGCCCCTATTCAACTTACTTCAATAACAAAACCTGAACACATTCACCCAACTTTAAATTCAAACAAAAATTTATGCCTTTTTTATTTCATGGATTGTTTCCAAGCGAGTGATTACTCACACTTACGGACTCCATTCGCATGAAGAAATCACTGACATCAGCCGATATTACATCGCGCACATTCGGCCCTGTTTTTCCGGTCTATAGTCATTGGATTCATCCCCAAGGAGCAATGATATGACCCTTAAGACCCATGGCCCCTTCGCACTGATAGTGATCTCTCTATATCCCGGAGCGGCCTGGAGTCTCGACCCCCAGGCCATTAACATCTACGGATTCGACTTCACACCCACGTTGTTATTTTCAGAGAGCTACGATGACAACTTCCGGGAGCTGGATCGGGGACGTCAGTCTTCCATGGTGACCAAGGTGGCGCCCTCTTTCGAACTCAAGGCCGAAGATCGAAACAGTGCCACGCGACTTATCTGGCAGCCTACCCGCTACATTTATCATGATCATCCGGACGCCTCGAATACGGCACAACGTGTGCGGCTCGACAGCATCATGGAGTTCACCGACCGCCATCGCCTGAAACTTGAAGGGGAAGCGCGTAAATACGAGCGCACGACATCGACTGCTGTCGATGGCATCAATGACAAGATTCGCACTAATCGCGTCAATGGTCTCTATACCTACGGCGCCAAGAGCGCTGCCAATCAGATCGATCTGGGCGCAAGTTACGCTCAACTTCGTTACGACAACTCCGACGGCATTAATAAAGACAAAGAGCGCAATACCACCGGCCTGACCACCACCTGGTACCACCGTATAGGCAGTAATACCCGCGGCTTGCTGGAGTACGACCATACCGTCTTCGACTACCTGCTCTCCGACAGCCGTCTCAACAGCACATCCAATGCGGTCCTGGCCGGTGCCGAGTGGGACTTCACCGCACGCACCACCGGCAAAGTACGCCTTGGTTATGAGCGTAAGAACTTTGATGACAGCAGTGTCAAAGACCTCAGTAACCCGACCTGGCAGGTGGACCTGCGATGGAAGCCACGAACCTACTCGACCTTTTCGTTCGTTGCTCGCCAGGCGCTGGCCGAGGGCGACGACGGTGCTGACGCCGTCAAGACCAGCTCTGCGCTGTTCGGCTGGCGTCATGGCTGGACCGAGCGGATCACAACGGTGGCCGAAGCAGGGCTGGCCCGCTATGAGTACGAGGGGCAGAACCGCACCGACAACCTTCGCGACTACAACTTCGCCGTGGAATACCAGATGCGCCGCTGGCTGGATATCGAATTGGGCTATCGCCACCGCAACGACAATTCCGACGTCGACAACCATAGTTTTGAACGCAACATCTTCCTGCTCAGCTTCAACGTAAGTCTCTAAGAGGTTTCCCCCCATGAACTCGCGAATGCTTGCCTTGTTGTTCGTGCCGTGGCTGTTGCCCGTGACTTTTGCAGCGGACACCGGCGCCCAGTACAAACTGGCGGCCGGCGATGTATTGCGCATCACCGTATTCGGAGAACGGGATTTAAGCTTCGACAAAATCCGCCTCAATGACGCCGGTACATTTTCCTATCCGTTCCTGGGTGAGATCTCCGCCAAGGGGCTCACCCCCAATCAGGTGGAAAAGATCATCGTCGACGGGCTCAAGCAAGGTTACCTGGTCGACCCCAAGGTCAGCCTCAACCTGATCGTCTACCGCTCGTTCTACATCAATGGCGAAGTACAAAAGCCCGGCAGCTATCCATACGAGCCCGGGCTGACACTGGAAAAAGCCATTGCACTGGGCGGTGGCCTGACCGAACGGGCCTCGATCAAGCGAGTGACCATCGTGCGCGGCGATGGCTCACCACCATTGACCGATACGGTCACGCGCAGCACCGCCATCGCTCCCGGTGACACCATCTCCATTGCACAAGGCTTTTTCTAAATCATGGATAACAGCCCAAGCATCTACGTTGAACGTCCGCTCCAGGCGCATCTGCCTCAGCACCAGCAGCATGGCGAGGAGAAGGACACCATTGACCTGCTCAAATTCTGGAGGGTGATCTGGCGTGCTCATTGGAAAATCGCTGGGTTGGTGCTGCTTGCCTGTGCGCTTGCGATGGCCATTCTGTCATTCATTCCCGCGCAGTACATCGGCAGCGCCACCCTGCTGATCAAAGAAAAAACGCCACCACTGCTGACCTTCCAGCAAGTCACGGACTCAAGCTCCGGTACCGTCGATTACTTGCAGACGCAATTGGCGCTTCTGCAATCGCGGGACTTGGCCGAACGCGCCGTCAAAAAGCTCAACCTCACCACTAACCCGGTGACCGATCCCCGCCAGCAGCCGCAGTCATGGTTTACGCCACGCGAATGGTTGGCAAACCTTGATCTTGGCCAGTGGTGGCCGGCACTGGACTTTTTGATACCCCAACAGGTAACGCCCACTGAAACCGACATTTTCAATGAGGTCACGCAGAACCTCATGAAGCGCACCGACGTCAAATTCGTCGGCAAGAGCCAACTGCTCAACATAGAGGTGTTGCTGCCCGACCCTGACCTGGCGGCCGCAACCGCCAATGCGATTGCCCAAGGCTTCATTGATAGCCAGTTCGACAATAGCCTGAAGTCCTCGCAGACCAACGCCAGTTGGATGAATTCACGCCTGGTCGAATTGCGCAATAACCTGCGCATTGCCGAAGACAAGCTTCAGGCTTATCGGGAAGAACAAGGCCTGGTCGATGTCGGCGGTGTCGCCACCATCAGCGCCAACGAACTGGAAATGACCGGCAACCGCATGATCGATGCCCGCCGTAACCTGGCGGAAGCCGAGAGCCGGTACCGTCAGGTCCAGGCCCTGAGCAATGGCGATCTGAGCAGACTCTCCAGTGTGCCCGCCGTCTTGAGCAACGCTTTGGTGCAGAAATTCCAGGCACAACAGGCCAAGGCTCAAGCCAAGGTCGAAGAATTGTCCGGGCGTTACGGTCCAAAACATCCGACCCTGATCGCCGCCCTCGCCGAGTTGCGTACGGCCACCGACAGTTTGCGTCTACAGGTTCGACAGGTGGTTGCCAGCATCGAACAGGATTACCAGCTAGCCAAGGCCAGTGAAAGCTCACTGCATAAATCATTCAACAGCAACAAGACGCAGATACAGGATATCTCGCGCAAGGAGTTCCAGCTGCGTGAATTACAGCGAGAAGTCGACAGCAGTCGCGCGTTGTATGAGACCTTCATCACTCGCTTGAAGGAAACTGCGGCCACCTCAGACATGGATTCCACCAAAGCGCGTATCGTCGACCCAGCGATTGTGCCTTTGGAACCGAGCAAACCCCGTAAAACACTGATCATGGTGATTGTCGCCATCGCGGCCGCGCTGATCGGCATGGCGCTGGCATTAATATCCGAAGCCCGGAACAAAACCTTCAAGACCGACGAAGCGGTCGAAAGCACGCTTAATATCCCCCTGCTCAGTGTGGTACCGCTGGTCACGAAGAGAAGCCGCCGGCAACTGGCGCGATTGTTTGACGACAACGAGCATCCGCGTTTTTGCGAGACCATTCGCAACTTGCGCACCTGGCTGATGTTGCACAGTGGAGAAAAGCCGTCGCAGGTAGTGCTCGTTGCCTCGACCATGGCCGATGAAGGTAAAAGCACCATTGCCAACAACCTGGCTTACTCGCTTGCATTGCTGGAGCGGGTCCTGTTGATCGATGCCGACATGCGCCGATCCAGCCTTTCGCTCAATTTCGATTTTCCGGCAGACAGCCCGGGGCTGGCCAATGTCCTGGCGGGTACCGCCCGACTCGAAGACTGTATCCGGACTGTCGGCAATCTTGACATGTTGCCGGCCGGCAAGCTTGCGCCCCCGCCGCTTGATCTACTTAGCTCGCCATGCCTGGCGCCCCTGCTCGAAGCGCTGAAGTCGCGTTACCAGCGCATCATCATCGACTCCCCGCCTGCGCAAATGGTCAGCGACGCGCTATTGCTGGCCAAGCATTCGGACGCGGTGATCTACGTGATCAAAGCCGAAAGCACACCGGTCAGCCAGGTGCAGAAATGCCTCGCCATTCTGCAACAGAGCCACGCGCCGGTGTTCGGTGTAGTGCTCAACCAGGTTGACCTGCGCAAGGCGCGCAAGCAGGGCTACAGCCATAGCGATACGTTCCAGAACTACGACTATCTGACCCGGTAAACCCTTGCGCCTGTCTCTTGAGTCGCTTCTTTCCAACAAACACCAAAAACTGCTTCATCCCAGTCGATCGATACCAGCGTGCGGGAACGAGGGCGTGCAGAATTTTCGACGCCGATGTCCAACCCATGCCTGGAGGTTGAGCCGATGACGTCGCTATATACCGCTCAAATGATGCACCGGCGAGGTCTGACCTTCTGGGGCCAATGGGTGTGTGCGCTCAGCCTGGTCAACCTGCTATTGATATTGCTGGTGCATTGGAGGATCGGCAGCCTGACCAGTGAATACCGCATCCTGATGGTTCTCACTGTGCTCGGCTCGATTCCGATCTACAGCGTCATGCAGGTTTACCACAAGCGTCATGAGTGGTTGTCGGGGCTCGGTCGTTTGCTGGCGGCCTGGCTGATTCTGCTGGCCGTTCTGATCAGCATCGCCTTTGTCACCCAGACCAGCGCGATTTTTTCGCGTCAAGTAATCATCGTCTGGACCGTGTTGGGTTACCTGATCCAGGCTGCAAGCTTCCTGCCCTTGCATTACCTGGCTCGATTGCACTCGCGCAAGCTCTGTAACGAACGCCGCGCGGTAATCATCGGTACTTGCCCGACCGCATGCCGGCTTGCAAGGAAACTGTCCAGACCGAACCGCGTACCCGTACTGGGGTTTATCGCGACCGCCGAACATACCGGCCCGGCACCGAGCATTTTGCCGCTGCTGGGCCGCATCGACGAAATTCGCGAAATCATCACCCACCTGCACGTACGCCGGGTCTACATCGTCCTGCCGTTGGCGCAGGCAGCCATCATTGAAGCCCTGTACATCGACCTTCTGGATATGAATGTCGACGTGGTCTGGATTCCTGATTTCGGCAGCATGGTGTTGCTCAATCAATCGATCTCGGAAATAGAGCGAATGCCGGCCATCTACCTCAATGAAAGCCTCATCAGTTCGCACCCCGGCAGCCTGCTCTGCAAAGAGCTGTTCGAACGTACCCTGGCCGCCGTGGCCATTATTGTGCTCAGCCCCTTGCTGCTGATCGTGGCGGCGGCGGTCAAGCTCTCTTCGCCCGGCCCGGTGTTGTTCAAACAAGATCGTTACGGCTGTAACGCCGAGGTGATCAAGGTCTGGAAGTTCCGCTCGATGCATGTGCATGACGACAGCGAAGTGCGCCAAGCCTCTCGCGAAGATGAACGCATCACCCCGCTCGGGCGCTTTTTGCGCCGTAGTTCGATCGATGAGCTACCGCAGCTCTTCAACGTGCTGTTCGGTGAAATGGCCCTTGTCGGCCCGCGACCGCACGCGGTCACTCACAATATTTACTACACCGGCAAAGTACGCGCCTACATGGCCCGTCATCGCCTCAAGCCAGGCATCACCGGGCTGGCCCAGATCACCGGGCATCGCGGTGAAACCCAGACGCTGGAAAAAATGCAGCAACGCGTCGCCCAGGACCTCAACTACATCAACCAATGGTCGCTGTGGCTGGACATCAAGATTCTCGTCAAGACCCCTTTCACGTTGTTCTCAAAGGACATTTATTAAGGAGTCAGCCATGATAGATCTGGAACTGATCGGGCATTTCGCACCGAACCTGCTGGACGCCAACAAAGCATTTTCCTTCATTAACTTTGCGTCCATCGGCAGTCTGTTCGATCGGAGTCCGACGTCCATCGCCTATTTTTGCGATGGAATGTTGATGTCTACCTTCATGTCGCGCATCACCGGCCGGACGATCGGTCGGGTCAGCTTCGACTTCACGTCCATCGCCGACGCTGTCTTCAGTTGTGCCGAGAAACAAGGCAAGCGAATCTATTTTGTCGGTGCCAGGCAAACCGAACTGGACCTGTTCATCAACAAGATCAAGGGGCGCTACCCGGCGTTGCTTATCGCCGGTCATCACAACGGCTATTTCGATGCACCGCAGGCCGCGTGTATTCAAGCGGACATCTGCCGCAGTGAAGCCAACATCCTGATCGTCGGTCTGGGCGCCGGGCTTCAAGAGCAGTTCGAACAGGATGCCCTGCGTGCCGGCTTCAACGGTGTGGCATTCACCTGTGGCGGTTTCATACGCCAAGAGGCGACGGCCACACACCATTACTACCCTGAGCTGATCAACCGTCTGCATCTGCGCGCGTTCTATCGGATGTACCGCGAACCCCACACCATCAAGCGCTACCTGGTCGATTACCCGACCAATTTTGTTCATCTGCTGGCGATGATCGTCCGGCGCCAAGTGACGATCCATATCACTTATCCCTGAGCGCCAACCATGCATATCCTGTTCATCCTCAAGGACTTCAAGCCCGATGGCGGCCTGGAGCGTGTCCAGCAACGCCTGGCCCGGCAGTTTCTCAAGGATGGCCAGCGAGTCAGTTATTTCGTCATGAATGGCGATACCGCGGACGATGAAGAAGCGGCCACCTTCAATGGTGGCGGCAACGGATTCTTCGGTCTGCTCAAGTCGATCGGAGTGCTGCGTCGCCTTATCCGTCGTGAGCGTGTAACCCACCTTATCGCCGCCAAGGAACAGGCCAACCTCTGCACCTGGTTTGCCACCCTGGGTCGCTCATGCAAGGTCATCTACGCCCGTCACGCGGCACTGGATTGCGGCGAGCAGAAAATCGGCCTCACTACCCTGCGCCTGCTCTATGGGTTGTACCTCTGCGGCAACGATCAGGTGGTGGCGGTATCCAAAGGCCTGCATCAGGCCCTCGCCGATCTGGTGCCCTGGGGTCGCCAGCGTATCCGTTATTGCCCCAATGCGGTGGTCACCGAACAACTGCTCAGCGCCGCGCAGACGCCCCTGCTCAGAGGGTTGCCGACCGAGTTCTGGTTGGCAGTGGGCCGGCTGGTGGAGCCGAAGGGCTTCCATTTGCTGCTCGATGCCTATGCCATGGCCTTGAGCAGCGCCGCGCTGCCGGATCTGGTGATCATTGGCGATGGTCCGCAACTCGCCGCGCTGACATTGCAGGCAAACCACCTGGGCATCGAGGACCGTGTGCATTTCACTGGTTTCCTGAGCAATCCCTACCCATTGATCAGGCATGCACGACTGCTGATCCTGAGTTCCTTTCATGAAGGCTTGCCGACCGTCCTGATCGAGGCCCTGGCGCTGGGTACGCCCGTGCTGGCCTGCGACTGCGAGACCGGGCCCAGGGAGCTGCTTGATAACGGCCGACTCGGCCAACTGGTCAAGGTCAATGATGTACCGGCACTGGCCGAAGGAATGCTGCGCAGCCTGGCCTCGCAAGACCAGGCTGCGCCAAACGCACAAGTGGCCGCTGATGCAGTCCGCCAGTACACCAGTCAATACGCCGCGCAGGCGTATTACCAGGTATGGAATCAATGAAAAAATTGCTGATTATTCTGCAGGACTTGGGTGGAGGCGGTGCCGAAAAAATGATGGCGCGCCTCGCTGGAGCGCTGACTGACGCTGGCAATGACGTGACTTTACTGATGCTCACTGGCACCGGCGTGAACTCGGCGCACCTCGACCCACGGGTAAAACAGGTCGAGTTGCACAGCGCGCGCAGCTCCAGGGCCGTGCCGGCGCTGGCACGTTTTCTTCGCCACAATCGCTTCGACGCGTTACTGGCCGCCCTCACCCACGTCAACGTCGTGGCCATCGCTGCCGCCGCGCTGTCAGGTACGCTGGCGCGCCTGCATGTCAGCGAGCGCAACGCGTTTTCCCATGACAAATATGTCAACCCTGCGTTGAAGGTGCGCACAGCGTATCTGCTGGCACCATTGCTGTATCGACTGATCCCTAATCCGGTGATCTGCGTCTCGCGCGGCGTCGCCCAGGATCTGATCGACACCACCATAACCCGCCCCCAGGATGTCACCATCGCCGACAATCCGGTGCTCGACAACGATTTTCGCGACAAGGCACCGGCGCGTCCAAACCACCGCTGGCTGCAGGAAAAGTCCACCCCGGTGATTGTCGCCGTGGGCCGCCTGGCGCGGCAAAAAGGTTTTGACGTATTGATCGATGCCTTCGCCCGACTGCCTGATCCCAGCGCCCGATTGATCATTTTCGGCGAAGGCGCGCTCAGGGCCCAATTGCTCGAACAAGCGGTTGCTGTGGGCGTGGCCGACCGGTTCGATTTACCAGGCTATACCAGTGATCCGATGGCAGAAGTGGCGGCGGCCGATTGTTTTGTACTGTCGTCGCGTTTCGAGGGCAGCCCCAACGCACTGGTCGAGGCCATGGCCACTGGCACTCCGGTGGTATCGACTCACTGCCCCTATGGGCCGCAAGAGATTCTCGATAATGGCGCGATCGCTCCGCTGGTGGCCGTCGACGCCCCTGACGCGCTGGCGCAGGCCATCACGATGCAGCTGACGTTGCCGCGTGATGTAAATCGCCAGGCCCGCATCGATGCCGCCGCCCGTTTCGTGAGCGCTTGCGCGGCGAAAACTTATCTCGATGCGCTACTCGGGAGCCAGTCGTGATGAACACACTGGAAGTCAGGTACAGCACGCTGCGCAACGCCTTCACGCTGTTCGGTGTGCTGTTCTACATCCAGGTGATCGGATTTTTTTCCGGGCTGGCGGATACGTCAAATCTGGACTTGGCCGAAAAAGACCTCGAAGGCAACGCGGTCAATCAGATTTGCGGTCTGATCACCCTGCTGGTACCGCTGTTCTTCTTCATCCGCAACAAGGTCTTCCTCAGCAAAAGCTTTTACAGGAACAACGCCTTCCTGCTGGTGTTCATGCTCTGCCTGGCGGTATCGATCAGTTGGTCCCACGACCCGATGTTAAGTTTCAAACGTTTTGTGGCGCTGATCAGCGTGGTCTTCTTTGCGGGTTTCATCGCCTACAACTACAGCCTCGAGAAAATCGCCTTCATGCTCGGCTGTCTCATCGGCGCCGCTGCGTTGTTCGGCTTGATACTGGCGCTTGTCAGGCCCGATGTCGCCTTCATTAACGGCGGTGTTCGCGAGGGTGCATTCAAAGGGATTTTCCCGGATAAAAATGCCGGCGCCCGGATCAACGCGATCGCCATTTTGCTACTGCTGCCGATGATCCGTCAGGGCAATCCCTGGGCCATCATCTGCTCGTTGTTCTCGCTGATCGCGATTGCACTGGCCCAATCCGCCACCGCCACAGCACTGATTGTTGCCGGCACCGTGAGCTACTGGTACTTCCTCACGCTGATCCGTTTGCACATCAACCGTTCATGGCCCGCATTCCTCGGCACGACGATCGTCTATTTGCTGATCTGTTTCTTTCTCTACGGCAACTACACGCTGCTGCTGGAGCTGACTGGTCGCGATCCATCACTCACCGACCGCACGTTGATCTGGGACCTGCTCACACCGCTGATCGACGCCGAATTCCTCAAGGGTTACGGCTTCGGCGCCTTCTGGTCCAGCCCCAGCGCCGAGGTCTTTATCAGCCGCTGGGGTTACATCGGTAATGCCCACAACGGCTACATCGAAACCTTGCTGAACGGCGGTATCGTTCAGTTGATAGCGCTGCTCCTCATGCTGATCGAGGCACTGCTAAAACACTATCGGGCCGTGATGGCGGACCAATCGGCACGGTTTCATGTCAGCGCGATGGTCATCGTCGGATCATTCATGCTCACCAACTATGTAGCGTATGTCGTGCCCAACTACCGCTCGGCGGAGTTTCTGGTGTTCTGCGTCCTGGCCCTGTCCTTTCGGCATCACCACGCGAAATACCCCGTGTTGTCAGCAGCAACCCTGCGTCAGCGTCCGTCCGGCGAGGCATTGCCGCGCGATTCAGCCAAGGCGTAACGAAAGGAGAAATAACCATGCCAGACCAAGCCCACCCTTCACCCAATACCGTGTGCGTCATAATCGCGATGTACAACGGCGCCGACAGCATTGAGCAAACACTGGCGTCCGTGGCCGGGCAAACGCGACTGCCCGATCACGTCATCGTCATCGACGATGGCTCCACCGATGATGGCCCCCAACGGGTCAGGGACTTCAAGGCGCCGTTTCGCCTGACGCTGTTGCATCAAGCCAACGAAGGCCAGGCCAGCGCCCGCAACCACGGACTGCAGCACACTGAAGAGACTCTTGTGGCGTTTCTCGATGCCGATGACAGATGGTATCCGCGAAAGCTGGAGCAACAAGTGGCACTGTTTGAAGAACTGGATCGTCAGGGACGGCCGGTGGGGCTGATAGATTGCTACGTGCATAACGACTACAGCGACGGCAGGCGAATACTGGAAGACCGGCAAAAAAACGGTAGGCATTTCGACGATTTCATCCGCGCCAACGTCCTCAATGGCGTGTCCTCCGCGATGGTCAAACGCGACGTGATCATGCAACTCGGCGGCTTCAATGCCAGCCTGCGTTACTCCGAAGACCGCTTCATGTGGACCCGGATCGCCGAACACTGGGAGGTCCATACGGTGCCAGAGGTGCTGCTGCAGCGCATGGTCAACAGCGCCAACATGACCGCGCAACCGACAAGGTACTACCCGCACAAGATCAGGTTCATCGAAGAGTACCTCGCCCACTTTGGCCCGCAGCTCAGCAAGCAGCAACGGATCGATTTCGCGCTGGGCAGCCTCTCCGACTTTCTCGAACTGTTTTCCCGCAGAGGAGAGCATGCCCAAGTGATCGGTGTGTACCGGCGAATGCTGGAGTATTCCTGGCAAGCGCTGATCTTCAGGAACGGCAAACCGACATTGCGCTTCCTCTATGCATGCGTCCAATCATTGCGCAAGGCACCTGCGTCCACCACCGCTCATTGAGCCGGTATCCGCCATGGCCAATCATCGTCTGGTTAAATTGATCTGGATTTTCACCGAGAAATTCGGCCTGATTTTCCTGTCGATGATTACCTTTGTCGCGTATGCCAGGCTGCTGTCGCCCACAGAGTTGGGTGTGGGCACGGTCATCATTGCCGTCGTCGAGTTGATCGGGATGATTTATTCCTCGGTTCTGGAAGACCCGCTGGTACGACTCGAACGACTGGAAGACAAACACATCGCCACAGCCTTCTGGGCGTCGGTACTCGTCAGCCTGCTGTCCATCGTCGTCATCTCGGGCGCGGTAACGCTGTACACACCCGAACCGGTGCTGCGATGGATGACAGCGGTGGCCTCGGTGAAAATCCTGTTCACCATGATGGCGCGGGTCTATGTGGCGCAAATGCGCCGTAGCGGCAACTTCAGGATGTTGGCGTCGCGCACGTTACTGGGCAAAGTATGTGGTGGCGTGGGTGGCATCGCTGTCGCGCTTTGGGGGTTGGGGGCCTGGGCGGTCATTGCCCAGGTACTGATCATGGAGTTCGTGTCCATTGTCGTATTGATGCGTGCAGACCCGCGCCGCATTGCCTTTAGCATTGACGGCCCGCTCCTGCGCGAACTGTTGAAGGCCGGCGCACCGGTTGCCATCAACGCGCTGAGTTCGCAAACGCTACAGCGCGGGGTCACCGTCATCCTGGGCATGACGGCCGGCAGCAACGCGGTGGGCATGTTCAACATGGCGATGCGCATCATCGATCTGCCGCGCACGGCGATCTATCACGGCCTGATCAGCTATGCGCTGCCGGTGTTTGCCCGGCGCAGCGCCGATCCCTCGCGGTTGCGCGCGATCATCAGCGATTCGACTGCCGTCAGCGGCTTCCTGCTGACGCCCCTGTTCATCGGCATCGCACTCACGGCGCATGACCTGATCCTGTTGATCTTCGGCGCCAAATGGACCGAGGCCATTCCCCTGCTGCAAGTGCTTGCGTGCACGGCAGCCATCGGCAATACCGCCATGTACGCCACAACCGCACTGGTCGCGGTCAATTGCAGCCACCTGACCATCAAGGCCGAAGTGGCAACCACCGTACTGGCACTGGCGCTGGTCTATAGCTTCGGCAGCCTTTATGGCGGCATGGCCGCCGCCCTCGCCCTGCTAGCCCGGATGGCGATCATCACGCCACTGCAAATCCGTGGGTTGAACCGCGCAATCGGCTATGACTGGCGGCTGTTTTTCGAAACCAACTATCGCAGCGTGGTTGCCTCGTTGGTCATGGCTGCGATCGTCCTGATGGTTTCTTTCCGATTGAGTGTTCAAGGCTACCTGCACCTGTTCTGCAACATCGTGGTTGGCGCGCTGAGCTATGCCGTGGCGTACAGCGTGATGCATCCGCGCTGGCTGCAAGAATTCAAATCGGTTTTCACCACCCGCTGAGAGGACGCACCCGACAACCTTTCTCCTACCCGGCCCACATTCTCCTGACTCGCGCAATTTCCTTGTGACAGGAACGCCTCATCATGCACAAAACCACGTTGATTACCGGCGGGGCCGGATACATCGGCTCGCATACCACCCTGACCCTGATTGACGCCGGTCAACAGGTGCTGGTCCTCGATAACTTGTGTAACAGCTGCCGCGAATCGCTCGCGCGCCTGGAGTATCTGACTCGCAAGCGAGTCGACTTCATTGAAGGTGATATCCGCGATAACCACCTGCTCGATGAAATCTTCAGCCGCTACGACATCGATGCCGTGGTGCACTTTGCCGGTCTCAAATCCGTGGAGGAAAGCATTCGAAAGCCGCTCGACTATTACGCCAACAATGTCATTGGTACGCTCAATCTTTGCCATGCGATGGCCCGATTCGAGGTCTTCAAACTGGTGTTCAGCTCATCGGCCACGGTGTATGGCATTCCCCGACAGATACCGCTCATTGAAGATCTGGGCACAGGCAAACCGATCAATCCCTATGGTCGTACCAAGCTGCTGATCGAAGAGTTGCTCACCGACCTGTGCCTGTCCGATCCGCAGTGGAGCATTGCGGTGCTGCGCTACTTCAACCCGATTGGTGCTCACGATAGCGGGCTGATCGGGGAAAACCCCAATGGCAAGCCCAACAATCTGCTGCCTTGCCTGACACGAGTCGCGATGAGGCAAATGCCCGAACTCACCGTATACGGCAGCGACTATCCCACTGTCGACGGAACGTGCGTGCGCGATTACGTCCATGTGGTCGACCTTGCCGAAGGCCATCTCAAAGCGTTGCGGGCGTTGCAGAACAGAAACGGTATCCACGTCTGGAACCTGGGAACAGGCATTGGCCACAGCGTGCTGCAAATCATCCGCAGCTTCGAGGACATTACCGGTATTACCATCCCGTTCCGGTTCGCGCCGCGCCGTGTCGGCGATATCGCCGAATGTTGGGCCGACCCCACCAAGGCGGGGCGTGATCTGGGCTGGTACGCACAGCGCGACCTGATGCAGATGATCATCGACACCTGGCGATGGCAAATGTGTAATCCGCACGGATACCGCTCCCAACCCGGATTGGCCGCATCGATTGTGTTAAAGCAATGGGTATGAGCAGGTACATCCTTTTGGCAGCCCTGGTATCGGTTGTGTGCTACGCGTCGGGGGGCACTCCCCCGCCGCTGGCCAACGGCCTGGTGCTGTGGCTCGACGCTGCCGATGCTTCAAAAATGACCTTCGATGCCCAGAACCACCTCCTGCGGTGGCACGACAAGTCCGGCAAATCCAATGACGTTACCGTAGACGATGCCGCAGGCGCCGCACTTCCGCTGCGTGTGGAGGACGCCATGAATGGCCATTCGGTGGTGCGTTTGAGTGGCTCGTCGGCGTTCCTTGGCAAGACAATTCGTGCCGCAAAAGGCCCCATGACCTTATTGATCGTGTCACGCAGACTGAACGGGCAAAGCGGCGGCGAGACCTGGCAGCGGCTGTTCAGCTCGCGCCCGTGGATCGCTGAAAACGACAACGTGGCACCGAATTTCGCGATCAGCGTGCAACAGCCCACCGCCTACGATCCAACCCTGTTTGTTCTGGAACTCAACGACGTGCCTATAGGCCCGTTTGCGGTGGGGCGCAATGTGGTCGGTAGCACTGAAGACTTGCGTGGCGACATCGCGGAAGTGTTGGTGTACGACCGTCACCTGGCCTCTCTGGAGGAACGGCAGCGCGCGTTTCAGTATCTGGCGCAAAAGTGGTCCGTCGCTATCCCCAAGGCTGCCAATTCCTGGACCCGTATCGGCCCCCTGGACGCTGTACCGCAGCGGATCAATGCCGAACTGCCGTTGTCCGATCAGGCCAATGTCGGCCAATGGAGGGTGGACAGCCAATTTTCCGACGACTTCAACGGTGCGACCCTTAACACCAGTCGCTGGCACGTCAACAATGCCACGGGCACCGAATCGCTCGGGCGTAAACCGGCGCTGTTCACGCCGAACAATGCCTACCTGAGTGATGGCAATCTCAACATCGTTTTCCGCAAGGAAAACGTGCCGCAAAAGTACGTTCGGCTGGGTTACCAAGGCTATAGCTCGGCGATGGTCCGCACGATCGAGCGCAGTTTTTACGGCTACTACGAAGCCCGCGCCAAACCCATGGAATCGGCGGGTTCCAGCGCCTTCTGGCTAGCGTGGACGGGGCTTGCCGACAATGCCACGGAGATCGACATATTCGAGATCGGCGGCAAGACCAAGGGCGCCGCCTTCGACCGTCTATACAACATGAACGCCCATGTCTGGGCCACGCCACAAAGCACCGCCCACCTCAGCGACGGCAGCAGCTGGATCGCCCCGTGGCGCCTGGCCAGCGACTTTCATGTCTACGGTTTTGACTGGCAACCCGACACCTTGCGCTGGTACGTAGACGGCGTCCTGGTGCGAGAGGCCAAGAACACCCACTGGTTCTTCCCGATGCAAATCAACTTTGACAGCGAGGCCATGTGGAATTGGTTCGGCGTTGTCGACGACGCCGATCTGCCCTCCACTTTCAGCGTGGACTACCTCAAGGTGTGGCGGCGCGGTCGATAGCCGGGTCTTGATCCAGCGTCTTTGAATTTGATCCTTCCCCTTCCATCCTTGCTCAGCGGCAGATTCACTACATCAGCCATCGGATTCGGCCAAGGGATGAAGCCGATGGTTATTCGTGTTGCTCAGCGGACAAACGCCATCGGGCAGCACATGGGTGCCGGTCAGGCGTTTCGCCGCTACAATGCGCACCTTGACCGTGACAAGCCAGACTAAAAAAACATGTCCCTACCCAAGCATCACCTGGAATTGCTCAGCCCCGCCCGCGACGTGGCCATCGCCCGCGAGGCCATCCTGCATGGCGCCGACGCGGTGTACATCGGCGGCCCGAGCTTCGGCGCCCGCCACAACGCCTGTAACGAGGTGAGCGATATCGCCCAATTGGTGGAATTCGCCCGTCGCTATCACGCGCGGGTGTTCACCACCATCAACACAATCCTGCATGACAACGAGCTGGAGCCGGCGCGCAAGCTGATCCACCAGTTGTACGACGCCGGCGTCGATGCGCTGATCGTCCAGGATCTGGGCGTGATGGAGCTGGACATTCCACCGATCGAGCTGCACGCCAGCACCCAGACCGACATCCGCACCCTGGCGCGGGCGAAGTTCCTCGATCAGGCCGGTTTCTCGCAACTGGTACTGGCCCGCGAGCTGAACCTCCAGGAGATCCGCGCCATTGCCGACGAGACCGACGCGGCCATCGAGTTTTTCATCCATGGCGCGCTGTGCGTGGCGTTCTCCGGCCAGTGCAACATCTCCCATGCGCAGACCGGTCGCAGTGCCAACCGTGGCGACTGCTCCCAGGCCTGCCGCCTGCCCTACACCCTCAAGGATGAAAAAGGCGGTGTGATCGCCTACGAAAAACACCTGCTGTCGATGAAGGACAACAACCAGAGCGCCAACATCCGCGCGCTGGTGGAAGCCGGTGTACGCTCGTTCAAGATCGAGGGGCGCTACAAGGACATGGGCTATGTGAAGAACATCACCGCCTACTATCGCCAGCGCCTGGACGACGTCCTCGAAGACCGTCCGGACCTGGCTCGCGCTTCCAGCGGCCGCACCGCGCACTTCTTCCTGCCCGATCCGGACAAGACTTTCCATCGTGGCAGCACCGACTACTTCGTCAGCGAGCGCAAGATCGACATCGGCGCCTTCGACTCGCCGACCTTCACCGGCCTGCCGGTGGGCGTGGTGGAGAAAGTCGGCAAGCGCGACCTGCTGGTGGTCACCCACGAACCGCTGTCCAACGGCGACGGCCTCAATGTGCTGGTCAAGCGCGAGGTGGTGGGCTGGCGTACCAACATCGCCGAGCCCAAGGGCGAGTTCGAAGAAGACGGTGAAAAGCGCTACCGCTACCGTGTCGAGCCCAACGAAATGCCGAAGGGGCTGCACCAGTTGCGGCCGAATCACCCGCTGAGTCGCAACCTCGACCACAACTGGCAGCAAGCCCTGCTCAAGACCTCCGCCGAGCGCCGGGTGGGTCTGGCCTGGGTCGCTCGCCTGCGTGAGGATCGCCTCGAACTGACCGCCACCAGCGAGGAAGGTGTCAGCGCCAATGTCGCCCTCGACGGTCCATTCGGCCTGGCCAACAAGCCGGAACAGGCCCTGGAGCAACTGCACGACTTGCTCGGCCAGTTGGGCACCACGCAATACCACGCCACGGATATCAAGCTGGATGCACCGCAGGCGTATTTCATCCCGAACTCCCAGCTCAAGGCTTTGCGCCGCGAAGTCATCGAAGCGCTGACCGCGGCCCGCATCGAAGCCCACCCACGGGGTGGTCGCAAGGCCGAGACCAATCCGCCACCGGTGTACCCGGAGTCCCACCTGTCGTTCCTGGCCAACGTCTACAACCAGAAAGCCCGCGACTTCTATCACCGGCACGGCGTCAAGCTGATCGACGCGGCCTATGAGGCTCACGAGGAGACCGGCGAGGTGCCGGTGATGATCACCAAGCACTGCCTGCGCTTCTCCTTCAACCTCTGCCCCAAGCAGGCCAAGGGCGTCACCGGCGTGCGCACCAAGGTCGCACCGATGCAGCTGGTGCACGGTGACGAGGTATTGACGTTGAAGTTCGACTGTAAGCCTTGCGAGATGCACGTGATCGGCAAGATGAAGGGGCACATCCTTGGTCTGCCGCAACCGGGCAGCGTGCAGCCGGTTGTCGGGCACATCAGCCCTGAAGACCTGCTCAAGACCATCCCTCGCGCGCCCCACTGAGTGACGGGCGAGCGCGCCGCTACGGCGTCGCGCTCGCTGTGTTCGGAGGGATATTTAACCGACACAAAAAAACGCCAGGCCGAATCGGCACTGGCGTTTCTCGTAAACACGACCATCCAGGACTCGCGCAATACCGCCGACTGAGTCATGACTGGATGAGTGTAAGGAAAATGGCAGGGGCGGCTGGATTCGAACCAACGCATGGCAGGATCAAAACCTGCTGCCTTACCGCTTGGCGACGCCCCTGTAGCTGTTGCGACGAGTGCCTGGCACTCTCTTTCTGATTTCGCAGCTTACGAGCAATATCGAGCTGCTGCGTCCCTACGCTGCAAGCCCCGTAAGGGCCTCTGCAAGAACGCGCGGAAATTTATCAACTTTCGCTGCGTCTGGGAAGCCCAAAAACAAACTAATTTGTTTTAAAACAGAGATTTACTGTTGATCCAGGCTATTCGGGATATCCGGAGGGTGCCATGGCAGCCGTTACCGATACGCTGAAGCTGTTTCTCACCGGCGATGTCATGACCGCCCGAGGCATCGACGCAGTGCTGCCGCATCCTGGCGATCCACGGCTTTACGAAGACTACGTCAAGAAAGCCGGCGATTACGTCCGGTTGGCAGAACGACACAATGGCCCGATTCCCCGCCCGGTCGATTTCACCTATATCTGGGGCATTGCGCTGGATGAGTTCGAACTTCGCCAGCCACACGCACGCATTATCAACCTGGAAACAGCGGTGACCCGCCGCGGACGACCGGAGCCAAAGGGCATCAATTACCGCATGAGCCCGGGGAACTTCCCGGCCATCAGTGCCGCCGACATCGATTGCTGCGTGCTGGCCAACAACCATGTGCTGGACTGGGGCGTGCCTGGCCTGGCCGATACGCTGGCCACCCTGGCGAACAACGGCATGTGCAGTGCCGGCGCCGGGCTCAACCGACAATCTGCCGAAGCGCCCGCCGTGCTGCCGTTGTCAGGCGGACAGCGCTTGCTGGTGTTTGGCCTCGGCGCTCCCGACAGCGGCATTCCACCGCAGTGGGCCGCCACGGATAGCCGCGCGGGCGTCGCGCGGCTGGAAGATCTGTCGATGCAAAGCCTGCGCCCTGTGGCCGAACGAATTCTCAAGTACAAAAATCCGGGGGATCGGGTGCTGGCCTCCATTCATTGGGGCGGCAACTGGGGGTTCGAGATCCCGCAGGAGCAGGTCCGGTTCGCCCATGCCCTGATCGATGAGGCCGGAGTTGACGTGGTGCATGGCCATTCCTCGCACCACGTCAAAGGCATCGAGGTGTACCGCGAGCGCCTGATTCTCTATGGCTGCGGGGATCTGCTGAACGATTACGAAGGCATCGAGGGCCACGCAGATTATCGCGGCGACCTGGGGCTTCTGTACTTTGTCTCGCTGGCCCCGGACGGACGCCTGCAGACGCTGGAGCTGATACCCACTCGCCTGCAGCGCTTTCGCCTCTGTCGCGCCGAAGGGGATGACCGTCAATGGCTGCAAGACACCCTTTCTCGCGAGTGCAAACGCTTGGGCAGCAGCCTCCAGACGGGCGCGCAAAATACCTTCGAGTTGCGTTGGTAGGCTTTTTCATTTCTGCGTCGCTTTTGCATTTCTGTGCGACAGATCGCACTTCAGGTACTCCCGTACTACTCCCTCTTGGTGTTAGTTTGGAAAAGTTTCTGACTAATCAATCAGATATTTCCTACCAACCACCTGCAAAGGAATGCCCCCAGCAATGGACTTTTCACTTAAGCAACTGGCCGCGACAACCCTGATGCTGGCCAGCCTTTTGTCGTTCACCACCTCAGCGCACGCCAACATTACCCCGCAACAGAGCGCGACCATCCTCAAGACCTTCAGCGATGCATCGGTAACGGATTTCAGGCAGTTCCTGGAACGCCTGGCCAAGAGCGAGCTTGCCAAAACCGGTAACCTCGGCCCGGCAATCAGTGCTTTCCAGGGCAACAAGCCCCTTTCCGCTGAACAGCAGAACGAGATTCATCGCCTGCTTGGCCTCTATGCGCGGGTGAAGTACGGCAACGCGGCCACCGAGACCCTGCGCGAACTGGTGGCCATCCCGACCTTCCGCGTGGACGGCGTGGCCCAACACGACAACCCTGAATTCATCAAGATCGGCGACAAGCTCAAGGGCCTGGCCCAGGCCTTCAACCTGAACTTTCGCAATATCGACAACCGAGTCTATGAAATATCCCTCGAAGGGGCTGGCGACGAAATCGTGGGCATTCACGCACATGCCGATGTGGTGCCCGTGACGCCGGAGAACTGGGTCTTGAAAGACGGCACCCGCCTCGACCCGTTCAAGGTCACCCTGGTCGGCGACCGTATGTATGGCCGAGGCACCGAGGATGACAAAAACGGCATCGTGGTCGCGCTCTACGCCATGAAGATCATCAAGGAAGAGAAGCTGCCGCTGGCTCGCCATTTCAAGCTGCTGGTAGACACCACCGAGGAAACCACCGGCGACGCCATCCCCTATTACTTCGAACACAACCCGACACCCAACTACAACCTGGCGCTGGATGGCGGCTACCCGGTGGTGATTGCCGAGAAAGGCTACGGCACCGTCATGGCGAACTTTGCCCTGCGGAGCGCTCAGGGCAAGGGCGCCGAAATCACCTCAATGACCGGCGGCCTGGCAACCAACCAGATTCCGTCAACGTCGGTCGCTACCCTTGTGACTGATAAGCCCGCCGAACTGGCCGCCAGTCTGCAGAAGGCAGGTAGCGATTATGCCAAGCGCAATGGCGGCAACTTCGAGGTGACCGCCAAGGTCGTCGGCAAGGACGTCAAGCTCACGGTCACCGGCGTTTCCGCCCACTCCTCCGAGCCCGAGTCAGGCATCAACCCGGTGGCACGGATGCTGGGCTTCATCAACAGCCTCGACGGCAAGGTCGCGCTCAAGCACAACCACATTACCGACGCCGCCCGTTATGCCGTCGACAACTGGGGACTGGACTACCTGGGCGGCAAGTTGGGGGTCGGTTTTTCCGATGCCTTCATGGGGCCGCTGACCACCTCCCTGACCTATGTCGGGATGGATGAAAAAGCCTTCAAGCTTGCGGTCAACCTGCGCGTGCCGAAGGGCAAGTCCCCGGAAGCGCTCAAGGCTGAAATCGCCGAAAAGCTGGGTGCCTGGAGCAAGAAGACTCACATTGCAGTGGCCTTCGACTACAAGATCGCCGAGCCGATGTACCGCAACCCCGAAGGTGAATGGGTCAAAGCGCTGTTGGCCGTGGCCAGCGAGAACCTTGGCATGGAACACAAGTTCGGTACCTCAGCCGGCGCCACTTCGGTCCATGAGCTGCCCAACGGCGTGCAGTTCGGCTTGGCCAGGCCCGAGCTCAAGTACACCGGCCACAACGACAACGAGTTCAAGACCGTCGACCAGTTCCTGCTGGACCTGCAGATCGTGACCGAGATGATGGGTCGCATCGGGCAGTTGCCGACACTCTGATCCCCCGTCCGGACCCGCCATTCTGGCGGGTCCATCGTTTTGATCCTCTTGCCATGAACCGGCGGCTATCGCATAACTGACCTATTCTGAATCAACCGACAAGAAGTCAAACCCCACCTGATGTACCCGGACTCTTTACAGCAATGGAGGCTAGGCGATGAAGGAGCAATCGATTGAGTTCCGCCCTGGAGAGGGACACTTTGAAGAGGGGCACTCTGCGCTCCTCGCCATGACCCACGCCACCCAATCTTCCACGACCAATAGCCGCATCGAACTTTACACCCAGGAGTCGATGGTCAACTGGCTAGGCCCGTTTCAGCTCCTGCGCACGGGCATGCAATCGGCCGCCGCCACCACCATGGGTGCCTTCGCGGACCCTCGCGATGTGCTGGCCATGCTCAACCCCCGGGGCTCTAACCCACCCATTCAGGTGGCTGCCGACGGTGACGTGTGGATCGACTATCTGGCGGATACCGGCGATGGCTGGGACTCCACCTATTCCATGGCGCTGTGCGTCAGCCAGGATGTCAAGTTGCCAGAGCTCACGCTGCCGCGCGGCGACGTGCTGCTGCTCGGCGGCGATCAGGTCTACCCCACACCGGCCCAATCCGGCTATCGCACCCGTTTCCTTGATCCCTTCCGCGCCGCCTTTCCCGCGCCGGTCCCCAAGGTTCGCCCGAATGAGCAGGACCAGCCCGTGCCGCAGCCAGGTGCACCATGGATGGTGGCGACGCCCGGCAACCACGATTGGTATGACGGCCTGCGCGGGTTCTCCCAACTGTTTTGTGAGCAGAAGCCCATCGGCGGCTGGGAAACCCGTCAACACACCAGTTACTACGTGCTGCAGCTGCCCAATGGCTGGTGGATCTGGGGCCTGGACCTGCAATTGGAGTCGATGATCGACCGCCAGCAGAAGCAGTACTTCGAAGAGATGCGCGCCAAACTGCAGCCAGGCGACCGCGTGATCCTCTGTACACCCGAGCCGAGCTGGGTGGATGAGGCCGAACGACTCGCACGCGTGGGGCGCAAGACCCTGCCCTCGATCGAGACCCAGACCTTGCGCTTCAGCAGTCTGCGCGAGATCGAGCAGCTCTTGGGTGACCACTTGGCGGTGGTCCTGGCCGGAGACTCGCACCACTACGCGCGCTACCAGCCAAAAGCCGGCAGCCAGGCACCGCAACGCATCACCTGCGGAGGCGGTGGCGCCTTCCTGCATGGCACTCATCAACTTCCAGATCCGCCCGAGCCGATCAGCGTCGGCGGAACGCCGCAGCACTACGAGCTGGCGGCAACCTACCCGGATAAAAAAACCTCCGAGCAGCTGCGTAACCGGGCATGGCGGCTACCCACCCACAACCTCTCGTTCTGCGGCATGCTGGCGATCTTGTACTTGCTGTTCGACTGGATGGTAGAAAGCGCCAGCAAGGTGCCCCATCCGGCGCGCGATAACCGCAGCCTGATCGAGGTATTGTCTGGCCTCGAAGTATCTATTCCCAACCTGCGCGAGGTATGGCGACAACTGGTCCTGGTCCTGGCACACAGTCCTTCGTCGGTGATGCTCGCCGTGACCATTGTGCTGGGCTGCGCAGTGCTCTCAGCCGCCGGAGTCAAACGCACCCGAAAGCTTGCCTATGGCGTCGGGGCCGTTCACGGGTTGCTTCACCTGGGACTGGCGATCGGGCTGCTGTGGCTCATGGGCCGTATCAACATCCACTACTTGCAGTTCGAGGTAGAAAACCTGCTCCAGGTCTTGTTGTTCCTGGTGGGGACACTGGTGCTCGGTGGTAGTTTGGGAGGGCTGCTATTCGGTGCCTGGATGGTCATGGCCAACACTTTATGGGGGCTACATAGCGAAGTGGTTTTTTCCTCGCAACGCATCGCCGACCACAAATGCTTTCTGCGCATGCACTTCAACGGCGACCAACTCACCCTCTACCCGCTCAAACTGGAGAAGGTCTGCCGGCGCTGGTCCGTGGCGTCGGGAGTCGCCAAACTGGCGAAGGTGCAGCGCACCTGGAGGTTGCGGGCAACGCCTGAAAGCACTGGCCCGCGCTTCGTGCCGGCCTCGGGCGAGCTCGAACTGCGGCTGATCGAGCAGCCCATCGTGATTCGGCGTGGAGGAACCAGCTCATGAGGTCGCCCCCGCCGCCGTCTTGTGCTCATTCACAAACGTAATATACGACGTTACTCCTTCGCGCCCTCCTCCTCTTTCCCCTCCCAAGTAGTCTGAAACTCCCATCCCGCATGGGAGTTTCGGCCGATGCGCAATCCCCGGCGCTTCTCCATAGTTGCGACCAAAGGTCAACGGTCAGGCCTCGATGACCGCAATTGCTCTGGAGAAAGTCATGGCTACCGGCGAGCAAAATTCATCGCTAACGGGCGATCCGACCCCCCTATACATTCCGACCCTCGACTCAGTGGTCAACGCTCTCAGCGTTGTGACCTCTGGCGCGAGCGTTACGCTGGACGAAACGGCCGGGTTGCAAAACAGCACCGCCACGCCAAGCCCCGCGGGAGACGCTGACGACAATGACATTTTGCTGGCCTCCCTGCCCTCGACTTTCTCTACCCGTTTGACCGCACTGGGTGCAGGTACCGCAATGGGTGCGGCCTTGAGTGGCTATACCGGCGCCGTGGGCAATACCGGCAGCAATGCGTTCAGCGTCACCGCCGACCCTGGAGCAACCATTACCAACGTCAGCTTCGTCGACAGCACTGGCGCACTGCTCAATGGCGTGGACAGCGGACTGGACACCCTCGATGGCACCAGCATCCTTCTCTATACCGATACGAGCAACGACAACATCCTGGTGGGCCGAGCCGGGAGCGCAAGCGGCGCGATCGTGTTCGCAGCCTACATCGAAGAAACCGGATCGCCACTCTCGGGCGGCAAGATCTGGACCGTGGAGTACCAACCGCTCAAGCATCCAGATGCGACGAACCCCGACGATGCGGTCAATCTGCTGAACAAGGTGTTCATCGGCGCCGGTCAGGACGCGGAATTCAGTCTGGACAAAGCGCCGTCGGGCCAGCAGTTGTTCCTGATGTTCACGACCGCGGGCGCGACGGCCGATGCGAACGGCCGGATTCCTGGTGTCTCGATCGTCGTCACCGGCAGGGATCCGCTGGATCAGTCGGCAAGCAGTGATGCCATCACCAGCGCCGACACGGTCAACAGCAGCCAGGGCGGCGGCAGCACAACCCTGGGCACCAACAACCAGGCGATCACCGAACAGGAAGGCCTGCGCTTCAGCTTCGTCAGCGGTGCCAAGGCGGACTTCACCGTCCCCAACCTGAGCCCGGGCGAAGCGGGTGTCGAAGCGAACATCGACTTCACCCAGTACTTCGGCGCCCGCTCCGCGACCTTCAAGATCGTGCAGGAGACGGGCGGCACGACTGCGAAGCTCTTGCTCACCGCCGTCAAGAACGCCGACAACGTCAGCGGGTCGCAGAGCGGTGTCAACTTCGTCAACAGCTACGCCAACGACAGCACCGAAAAGGTCGCGATCACCAACGGCAGCGTCACCGTGAAGACGTTCGCGGGCGCCACCGTCAGCACCGCCGTCATCACCTACAACGCCGACGGCACGGTGCTGATCACCGGCGTTCCGACCGACTCGCAGATCACCTACAGCACGGCGACCGACCACAACCGCGTGATGATCGAGAACGCCGGGTTGCTGACCGACAAGAACGGCGACAAGACGCACGCTGACTTCGACATTGGCGGCTTCAAGGTGCTGCAGTCCAGTACATCAACCGCCGAAATCGGCTCCAAGATGATCTTCGAGGACGACGGGCCGAGCATCAGCACCACTGGCACCGAACCGACGCTGACAGTCGATGAATCGGTGCTGGCGACCAACGATACCAAGAGCTTTGCCGCCAACTTCACGTCGGCGTTTGGCGCTGATGGCGCCGGCACCCTGACCTATGCGCTGGGCGTGGTGGCGGGAGGCTCCGGGCTGACCGATACGGCCACCGGTGAAGCAGTCAACCTGTCGCTCAATGGCACGGTAGTGGAAGGCCGTACGGCCACCACCAACCAACTGGTGTTCACCGTCAGCGTCGCCGCCAATGGCGACGTCACCCTCGACCAGATCCGCGCCGTGGT
The DNA here is from genome assembly GCF_059420765.1 of Pseudomonas sp. GW821-FHT03E01. Classification (NCBI taxonomy): domain Bacteria; kingdom Pseudomonadati; phylum Pseudomonadota; class Gammaproteobacteria; order Pseudomonadales; family Pseudomonadaceae; genus Pseudomonas; species Pseudomonas sp. GW821-FHT03E01. The sequence continues at coordinate 65,567 of NZ_JBWKUI010000023.1, forward strand.
GCATCCCGATGCGACCAATCCAGATGACTCGAAGACCCTGACCTCGGACAGCCTGGTGACGCTGACGGCCACCAAAACCGATGGGGACGGCGACAGCGTCCATGCCACCCTCAATATCGGGCAGAACCTGGTGTTCAAGGATGACGCCCCCAGCATCAGCACCACCGGCACCGAGCCAACGCTGACAGTCGACGAAACGGTACTGGCGACCAACGATACCAAGAGCTTCGCCGCCAACTTCAGCTCGGCGTATGGCACTGACGGGGCCGGCACCCTGACCTATGCGCTGGGCGTGGTCGCGGGCGCCTCAGGGCTGGTGGACACAGCCACGGGCGAGGCGGTCAACCTGTCGCTCAACGGCGGCGTGGTGGAAGGCCACACGGCCACCACCAACCTGCTGGTATTCACGGTCAGCGTCGCCGCCAACGGTGACGTCACCCTCGATCAGCTCCGCGCCGTGGTGCATCCCGACACGACCAATCCCGATGATTCGAAAACGCTGACCGCGGACAATCTGGTGACCCTGACCGCAACCATCACCGACAAGGACGGCGACAGCACCCAGGCGACCCTCAACATCGGCCAGAACCTGGTGTTCAAGGACGACGGACCGAGCATCAGCACCACCGGCACCGAACCGACGTTGACGGTGGATGAGACGGTGCTGACCACCGACGCCACCCAGAGCTTCGCGGCGAACTTCACCTCGGCGTATGGCGCCGATGGCGCCGGCACGCTGACCTATGCGCTGGGCGTGGTGGCGGGTGCCTCCGGGCTGACCGACACGGCCACCGGTGAGGCAGTCAACCTGTCGCTCAACGGCGGCGTGGTGGAAGGCCGCACAGCCACTACCCACCTGCTGGTGTTCACCGTCAGCGTGGCCGCCAACGGTGACGTCACCCTCGACCAGCAACGGGCCGTGGTGCATCCCGATCCAACCAATCCGAATGATTCGACGAGTCTGTCCTCGGACAATCTGGTAACCCTGACGGCGACCAAAACCGATGGAGACGGCGACAGCGCCCATGCCACGCTCAACATCGGCCAGAACCTGGTGTTCCAGGACGACGGCCCTGCACTTGCCTTCGGCAACCTGATCGGCACCGGTAGCATCCTTCCACAACAAGGGTACTGGGATCACTCGGCCGGAGCCGACGGACTGGGGGCAACCGGTCTGGATATTTCGTTGGTGAATAACCAATTCACCCTCGTCCGGCCAGACAACACGACCACCACCGGCACCGGCACGCTCACCGAGCAGTCGCCTTCACCGGACGTCAATGGCGCCTACCATTTCGCCGGCACGTTGACCGGTGATTTCGACAACAATGCCGCCACCGCGAATACCTCCGTCGACTACACGCTGACCGCCTATAGCAATGGCACCTATACACTGGACCTGGTGCAAGGCTTCAGTTCGCAGATTGTGCTGAGCAGTGCCGACGGCTCGCTCAGTGCCGGCGGCCCGGATCCAGTGCGCACATTGTTGATCCCACCGCAGAATCCGCCGACCATTCCTTCGCCATCCGAGGAGATTGTGTTCTTTTCCGCCAAGGCGACGGCGTCGACTTCGGACATCCTGACCGGCATCGGGGTCGGGAAACCCGACCCCACCGAAGCCCAGCTACAGACCACCCCCCTGCCCTCGTACATCGACCCTGCGGCCATGAACGTCAGCACGTCCGGCATCGGCGTCGGCAATAACATTCTCCAGGGAGACAACCTGGTGGCCATCAGCGCTGCCGATGAAAGTTTCGTGATCAATCCGGAGACCCTGCTGGCGGGCATGAAGATCTTCATCGATAACTCCGTGGGGGGGTACAACACGGCAACCGAAGACCTGTACTACAGGGCCTACTACGAGGATGGCACCTTCTCGAACCTGATCGAGGTGAACACCGTGACACCGGAGGCCGGCGGACAGGTGTCCTTCCTCGTTCAGCAACAAGGCACGAAGTTGATTGACGCGGTTCAGCTCACGATGGGCCGAGGCGATGTCAAGATCCCGGTGATCGAGTTCATTCAGCCGACCGAAAGCCTGGCCAGCGATATCAAGCTGGCATTCAACGCGACGCTGACGGACAAGGATGGGGACTCGGCGACGAGTGGTTTCGACGCCAACCTGTTCGCCAACGACTTGGGCACCACCTTCGACTTCACGCTGGTGGGCACAAGCGGTGAGCGGGATGCCTTCAACGTCGATTTGTCACTCACCCAGAACAAGTACCAGATCACCGGCTTCGATGCGAGCGCAGGGCTGCGCGACACGCTGGTGCTCAACGGCGACCAGAGCGCCGTTGTGCAGTCGATCGACAACAGCGGTGCCAACAGCGTCGTGACGATTGCCGAAACGGGTGGACAGATCACGACCATCACCTTGGTCGGGGTTGATGTTCTGAATACCGACATTGTCCATGGCAGCGCCTGAGGCAGCGCGTGCGCGTAAAACAATGCGAGGGTGGCGAAAACCACCCTCGCATTGTTTTTGCAGTGCCAAAATGAGATCGGCACGGATCGAATTCGCTGTGGGCTCTCAAACACCACAAGGCTTAAACACGGCAGAAAACAACGAGAACGACATGCAGCAGGCCACCAATGAGGACAGCTAGGCCGAAACTCCTATCCCGCATGGGAGTATCGGCCAATGTTCAATCTCCAGCGCTTAGTCATAGTTGTAGAGGTCAATGGTCAGGCCTCGATGACCGTAATTGCTCAGGAGAACGTCATGACTATTCGCGAGCAAAACTCATCGCTAACGAGCGATCCGACCTCCCTCAACTTAATGTCGATTACAGCCAACGCCCTGAGCGTGACGCCCGGCGCAAACGTTACGCTGGACGAAACGGCCGGGCTACAGAACCTCACCGCCACGCCAAGCCCCGCGGGAGACGCTGACGACAACGACATTCTGGTGGCCTCCCTGCCCTCGGCCTTCTCTACCCGTTTGACCGCACTGGGTGCAGGTACCGCAACGGGTGCGGCCTTGAGTGGCTATACCGGTGCCGTGGGCGACACCGGCAGCAATGCATTCACCCTCACCGACCCGTCCGGCGTTACCGATATCCGCTTCGTCGACAGTGCTGGCGCACCGCTCAATGGCCTGGATAGCGGACTGGATACCCTCGATGGCACCAGCATCCTTCTCTATACGGATACGAGCAACAATAACATCGTGGTGGGCCGCGCCGGGGGCCCAGCTGGCGCGATCGTGTTCGCTGGCTATATCGATGAAACCGGATCGCCGGTCTCGGGTGGCAAGATCTGGACAGTGGAGTACCAACCGCTCAAGCATCCAGATATGACGAACCCCGATGACTCGGTCAATTTGCTGAATAAGGTGTTCATCGGAGTCACTCAGGACCTGGGATTCAGTTTGACCAGTGCGCCATCCGGTCAGAACCTCTTCCTGATGTTCACGAAAGCGAATCCGACCGTTGTCGATGATGGTGGTGTTATGCGGATCACCGATCCCTCCATCATTGCCACCGGCAAGGACCCCGCAGACCAGTCAAGTGGCGCCAACATAAATACCGGCGACACGATCAATACCAGCCAGGGTGGTGGGCCAACCACCATCGGCACCAACAACCAGATGATTACGGAACAGGAAGGCATCCGCTTTTCGTTCGTCACCGGTGCCCGACAGGATGTGACCGTTCCCAACCTTAGTCAGACCGAAGCTGATGTTGAATCCAACATCGACTTTACCGGCGTTTTCAATTCGAAGTCGGCCAGTTTCGACGTTGTGCAGTTGCAAAGTGGCAAGAGCGCTGTGGTAAAAGTCAGCGCATTCAGCACCGCTGCTGAACCTGGCGCGAACTTCATCAACGGATATGCGAATGATGCGCCAGTGGCCATCACCAATGTTCGCGTCTTGAACCTCAGCACCGGGCAAGTGATCGAGAATTCAGACGGTTCGGTGAATGATCCGGCCATTACCATCAGCATTGCGGGTGGGGTTGCAACCATCAGCGGCGTTCTGGCCGGCTACCAGATTGAATACACCACAGCCTCGGATCACAACCGCGTGCTCGTCGAGAACGGTGCAGCCATCGACGCCAAGGGCAATAACCACGCCGATTTTGATATCGATGGCTTCCATCTGCGCCAAGCCTCTACTTCGACCGCCGAAATCGGCTCCAAGATGATCTTCGAAGACGACGGGCCAAGTATCAGCGCCACTGGCACGGAGCCAACACTGACGGTGGACGAAACGGTACTGACCACCGACGCCACCCAGAACTTCGCCGCCAACTTCAGCTCGGCGTTTGGCGCTGATGGCGCGGGCACATTGACCTACGCACTGGGTGTGGTGGCGGGCGGCTCCGGGCTGACCGACACGGCGACCGGTGAGGCCGTCAACCTGTCGCTCAACGGCAGCGTAGTGGAAGGTCGAACGGCCACCACCAACCTGCTGGTGTTCACGGTCAGCGTCGCTGCCAACGGTGACGTCACCCTCGACCAGCAACGGGCCGTGGTGCATCCCGATGCCACCAACCCCGATGACTCGACAAGCCTGACCTCGGACAACCTGGTGACCCTGACGGCCACCATCACCGACAAGGACGGCGATAGCACCCATGCTACCCTCAACATCGGGCAGAACCTGGTATTCAAGGATGACGGACCAAGCATCAGCACCACCGGCACCGAGCCAACACTGACGGTGGACGAAACGGTACTGACCACCGACGCCACCCAGAGCTTCGCGGCTAACTTCACCTCGGCGTTTGGCGCCGACGGTGCGGGTACGCTGACCTATGCGTTGGGTGTGGTAGCCGGTGCCTCCGGGCTGACCGATACGGCCACCGGTGAGGCAGTCAACCTGTCACTCAACGGCACCGTGGTCGAAGGACGCACGGCCATCACCAACCTGCTGGTGTTCACCGTCAGTGTGGCCGCCAACGGTGACGTCACTCTCGACCAGCAACGGGCCATAGTGCATCCAGACCCAACCAATCCGGATGACTCGAAGACGCTGACCTCGGACAATCTGGTGACCCTGACCGCCACCATCACCGACAAAGATGGCGACAGTGCCCATGCAACACTGAACATCGGCCAGAACCTGGTGTTCAAGGACGACGGGCCAAGCATCAGCACCACCGGCACGGAGCCAACCCTGACAGTCGACGAAACGGTACTGACCACCGACGCCACCCAGAGCTTCGCCGCTAACTTCAGCTCGGCATTTGGCGCTGACGGTGCGGGCACCCTGACCTATGCACTGGGCGTGGTCGCAGGCGGTTCCGGGCTGACCGATACCGCCACCGGTGAAGCGGTCAACCTGTCGCTCAACGGCACCGTGGTCGAAGGCCGTACCGCCACCACCAACCTGCTGGTGTTCACCGTTAGCGTGGCGGCTAATGGCGACGTCACCCTCGACCAGCAACGGGCCGTGGTGCATCCCGATCCAACCAATCCGGATGATTCGACCAGTCTGACCTCGGACAATCTGGTGACCCTGACGGCCACCATCACCGACAAGGACGGCGACAGCGCCCATGCCACCCTCAATATCGGGCAAAACCTGGTGTTCAAGGATGACGGACCGAGCATCAGCACCACCGGCACGGAGCCAACCCTGACGGTCGATGAAACGGTACTGACCACCGACGCCACCCAGAGCTTTGCAGCGAACTTCAGCTCGGCGTTTGGCGCCGACGGTGCGGGTACGCTGACCTATGCGTTGGGCGTAACTGCCGGCCCGTCGGGACTGACGGATACAGCCACCGGTGAAGCGGTGAACCTGTCACTCAACGGCACCGTAGTCGAAGGCCGCACGGCCACCACTAACCTGCTGGTGTTCACCGTCAGCGTGGCGGCTAATGGCGACGTCACCCTCGACCAGCAACGGGCGGTGGTGCATCCCGATCCGACCAATCCGGATGATTCGACGAGCCTGACCTCGGACAATCTGGTGACCCTGACCGCCACCATCACCGACAAGGATGGCGACAGCGCTCATACGACCCTGAATATTGGACAGAACCTGGTGTTCAAGGACGACGGACCGAGCATCAGCACCACTGGCACGGAGCCAACCCTGACGGTTGACGAAACGGTACTGACGACCGACGCCACCCAGAGCTTTGCAGCGAACTTCAGCTCGGCGTTTGGCGCCGACGGTGCGGGTACGCTGACCTATGCGTTGGGCGTAACTGCCGGCCCGTCGGGACTGACGGATACAGCCACCGGTGAAGCGGTGAACCTGTCACTCAACGGCAGCGTGGTCGAAGGCCGCACCGCCACCACCAACCTGCTGGTGTTCACCGTCAGCGTGGCGGCTAATGGCGACGTCACTCTCGACCAGCAACGGGCGGTGGTGCATCCCGATCCAACCAATCCGGATGATTCGACGAGTCTGACCTCGGACAATCTGGTGACGCTGACCGCCACCATCACCGACAAGGATGGCGACAGCGCTCATGCGACCCTGAACATCGGCCAGAACCTGGTGTTCAAGGATGACGGACCGAGCATCAGCACCACCGGCACGGAGCCGACGCTGACGGTCGATGAAAC
>NZ_JBWKUI010000024.1:0-57706 GCF_059420765.1 Pseudomonas sp. GW821-FHT03E01
ACCGGGGTATAGCGCAGTCCGGTAGCGCGCCTGCTTTGGGAGCAGGATGTCAGGAGTTCGAATCCCCTTACCCCGACCATATTAAAAATCCTCGTATCGAAAGATACGGGGATTTTTTTTGTCTGCGAAAAAGCAGATCGCTTCAAGTCATCGTACAACTTGCCGATAACGAGCTAACGGGGCACGGACAGGGCCTCGACTCCAGCCAATAAAAACAAAGGCGCTCGTTATGTTTCTTCGTCAGCTGAATATTGCCCCTCGCGCCGCGCTGGGTTTTGCCTTGATCGCGGTACTGGTGGCATTGCTCGGGGTATTTGCACTGGGGCAGATGTCGAGCATTCGCGACAGCGAGGTGGCGGTGGAGGCCCAATGGTTGCCGAGCATTCGCGGCGGTGACGAGATCCGCGAGCTCATGTTGCGCATCCGTACCATTTCCCTGCGCATGGCCTTGGATCAAGATCCGAAGAACATCGCCACTTACCGCAGCCAAATGGACACGCGCGACAAGGAATTGAGCGAGAAAATTGCCGCTTATGACAAATTGGTCACCACCCCTGAGGGCCAGGAGTTGTATGACCAGTTCAAAAAAACCTTCGCCGCCTACGGCAGCGGCATCGCCCAATCCTTCACCCTCGCTGAGCAAGGGAGGCGTGACGAGCTGACCAAACTACTTCTGGTCGACATGAAGACTGTTGTCGACGGTTCGGGCAAACAGCTCAACGATCTGGCGGAACTGTTCACCCGGCTAGTGGCCGCCGAGAGCCGGAAATCCCAAGAGCACTATGCCACCTCCCGGATGATCGTCAGCCTGTTTATTGCCCTCGCGGCGCTGGCCACGGTCGGCCTTGCGATGCTGTTGACCCGTAGCATCGTCAAACCCTTGGCAGAGGCGTTGAACGCTGCGGAAAACGTGGCACGAGGCGATCTGACCCGCCCCATCGAGACCCATGGCAACGACGAAGTGAGCCGCTTGCTCAAGGCGCTGGCGACCATGCAACACAACCTGCGTGACACCTTGCAGGGCATCAGCGGTTCGGCGGCGCAATTGGCGACGGCAGCCGATGAATTGAACGCGGTCACCCTCGACAGCACCCAGAATCTGCAACAGCAGAACAACGAGATTGAACAAGCGGCGACAGCCGTCACCGAAATGACCGCCGCGGTGGAGGAGGTCGCACGCAACGCGGTTTCTACCTCTGACGCCACGCGCCAATCCAGTGAGTCGGCACACGTTGGCCATCAGCGAGTGAGCGAAACCGTGAGTGCCATCAGCGCCCTTGCCAGCGACGTGCAGACGACGGGCGGCTTGGTGCAGTCGCTGGCCAACCAGTCTCAGGACATCGGCAAGGTGCTGGATGTGATTCGTGCCATTGCCGAACAGACCAATTTGCTCGCCCTCAACGCGGCCATCGAAGCGGCGCGTGCGGGCGAAAGTGGTCGAGGTTTCGCGGTGGTTGCCGACGAAGTGCGTGCCCTGGCGTACCGCACGCAACAGTCGACTCAGGAAATCGAACAAATGGTTCAGGGCATGCGTACTGGCTCAACCCAGGCGCTGGACTCCATGCAAGCCAGCTCCTCGCGGGCCGCCAGCACCCTGGCGTTGGCGGAGCATGCGGGCGAAGCGCTGCAGACCATCACCGCTTCGGTTCACCAGATCCACGAACGCAACCTGGTGATCGCCAGCGCCGCCGAGGAGCAGGCGCAAGTGGCGCGTGAAGTTGATCGCAACCTGGTGAACATTCGCGATTTGTCGGTACGCTCCGCTGCTGGCGCCGATCAGACTAGCGCCTCCAGCCATGAGCTGTCGCAGTTGGCCAATTCGTTACGGACCATGGTGCAGCGGTTTCAGTTGTAAATCCGCCGGACGAAAAAAAGCCCCGCTCCTCGATGGAGAAGCAGGGCCTGGTCTTCATTGGCTTAGCTGTTGTCTTTCAGGTGCTCGAACAAGCCTTTTGGCATTTTTTTGCCATTGGCTTCGTAGCTGGCTTTCACATTGTCGAAAGCCTCTTGTTCCGAGATTTGACCATCGTGGTTAGTGTCGATCTTGTCGAAGTCGCCCTTGGGCGCCACTTTCAGGAACTCCGCACGGGACACCTGACCATCGCCATCGGTGTCGGTCTTGGCCATCGAGGCATCGCCGCACTTGCCTTCGCCACATTTGCCTTCTGGGGTTTTTACCGAAGTTTCGGCGGAGGCGACCATGTAGCCCTGGGTCAGTGGCTGCGCGGCGAATACGGAACCGGACAACATCAGGCCACCGGCCAGGACGGCACCGAGCAGGCCAACGGTGTTTTTGCTGAGAGTAGTGGTACGGGACATTACAAATCTCCTGGGTTGCACGACACAACCGTTCGATAAAGGACGCCACGCAAGTGCGGCGATGACCGAAGCAGGCGGTGCCTTGCTCGGGTGTGGCCATTTAGCGGGCGCGGTGTATCGCTACTGTGTCGTGCAAGGAGGGAGTTTGTAAGCGAAGGGGTGAAATCGTGGGGGAGATACAGTGAGACACAGAAGTGTTCACGGGGTAGACCGAGGCGCCTGCATCGCGGGCAAGCCACGCTCCCACAGTTAATCTTTGTTGGCCGCATATTTGCGTACGACGCAGATCCTGTGGGAGCGTGGCTTGCCCGCGATGAGGCCCTGACAGACGCCGAAAATTTAGTGCAACTTGAGCCGCGGCTCGGTCCCACGCCCAATCTTGCTACCCAGCATCAACATCGCCGTACGGAACGCGCCATACAGCGCCATCTGGTGCATGCGGTACAGCGACACGTAAAACATCCGTGCCAGCCAGCCCTCGAGCATCACGCTGCCGGTCAGGTTGCCCATCAAGTTACCCACAGCCGAAAAACGCGACAGCGAAATCAGCGAGCCGTAGTCGGTGTATTTGTATTCCGGCAGGGCCTTGCCTTCGATCCGCAGTTTCAGCGATTTGGCCAGCAACGAAGCCTGTTGGTGGGCCGCCTGGGCGCGCGGCGGCACATTGCGGTCGCTGCCCGGTTGCGGGCAGGCCGCGCAGTCACCGAAGGCGAAGATGTTCTCGTCGCGGCTGGTTTGCAGGGTCGGCAGCACTTGCAGCTGGTTGATGCGGTTGGTTTCCAGGCCATCGATGTCCTTGAGGAAACCCGGCGCACGAATCCCGGCGGCCCAGACTTTGAGGCTGGCGTTGATTACCTGGCCGTCGGCGGTAATCAGGCTGTCGGCGGTCACTTCGCTGACCGCGGCATTGGTCATGACGTTGACCCCGAGTTTCTCCAGGGTTTTATGCACAGGTCCGCCGATCCGCTCCGGCAGCGCCGGGAGAACCCGTGGCCCGGCTTCGATCAGGGTGATGTGCATGTTTTCCGGCTTGATCCGGTCCAGGCCATAAGCCGCCAGTTCATGGGCGGCGTTGTGCAGTTCCGCTGCCAGTTCGACCCCGGTGGCACCGGCGCCGACGATGGCCACGCTGATCTGTTGCACGGTGTCGGTCTGTCCGGCGTGCGCGCGCAGGTAGTGATTGAGCAGTTGCTGATGGAAGCGCTCGGCCTGTTTGCGGGTGTCGAGGAACAGGCAGTGTTGCGCCGCGCCTTGAGTGCCGAAGTCGTTGGTGGTACTGCCGACCGCGATCACCAGCGAGTCGTAAGGCACTTCGCGCGCGGGTACCAGTTCAAGGCCAGCGTCGTCGTAGGTGGCGGCCAGCTGGATTTTCTTCTGTGTGCGATCGAGCCCGCTCATGCGCCCCAGCTGGAACTCGAAATGGTTCCATTTTGCCTGGGCAACATAGTTGAGTTCGTCTTCGGAAGAGTTGAGCGATCCAGCGGCCACTTCGTGCAACAGCGGTTTCCAGATGTGGGTCAGGTTCGCGTCGACCAGCATCACACTGGCCGTGCCGCGCTTGCCCAGAGTCTTACCCAGACGGGTAGCCAACTCCAGACCGCCGGCGCCGCCGCCAACGATGACAATACGATGAGTCATGGGGATATCTCGCAAGGCTAAAAGAAATCGGTGCAATTACCCGAGCGAGCGCCAGGCAGCTCATAGCGTCAGGTAACTGATCAAGCGGCTCAACAGGCCCAGGCCAATGGTCACTGCCAACACCACCACCAGGAGCATCCACGGCCGGAAAGGCCGGCGCTCGACTTGGTGCTGGGACAGGTGCAGGTACTCTTCGACATGCTTCTGGTCGTCGGGGTTCAGGCGGCTGGTCATAAAGGCCTCGTCGGGTAGACGTTGCTGAATGTGCAGACGTTACAGCAGATTGTCTGCAAGCGTTGAACGGTGCATGTGGTTCGGGTGAACGATTGCGCTTTGTAACATTCGGCCAGTGATTGCGCCATCCTGTGCAGGGTTGCCGCTATATGTGGCGGGACTCACAAGCTGATCCCGACATCGAAGACGATGCTGCGCCCCAGGTTGCTGCGCAGGAAATCCGGGGCATCCGGGTGGGCGAAGAGTACGCGGGCGAAGGTCGGGCCGACCAGCGACAACGAGCGCCAGCCCTGGCGCAGGTATTCGGTGGGCGGCGGGAAGTGGCTGTTGAGGTCCAGCACTTCGCGCTTGAGGCTGGCGAAGGCGATGATGTCCAGATCCCCCAGGTCCATGCCGCGCTCTTTGTAGTTGTGGGCTTTTTTGCGCAAGGTTGGCGCCAGTCTCAGCAGAAATTCATTAGCCGGGATGCGCCGGGGCTTGGCCTCGCGGCGCACCAGTTGGCTCAGGGAGAACGCGCTGCGCCGACGTTGCAGCTCATCACGCCATTCATCATTGAGGCGCCGGCCCTCGTCGAGCACGAAGAACACCTCGAAATTCGCGTCGCGAAACAGCACGTCCGGCGGCTCTCCGGCGGGGGCAAACTCGTCGGCGCGATAGGGAATGTTCAGACCTTGCAGCAGGCGCTGGCAAACCCAACGCTCACGCTCCCATTTGCGGGCATTGGAAAGGAACGTGTTGGCTTGCTCGGCCGCAATGGTCAGCAGGCGTAAATAATCTGAGTCATCCATAGGCCCAAGCTTAGCGTTCAAATGTGATCTGAATAATAAAGTCTGTCGCAAAAGAAAAAAGGCTGTCGCGATTTCTTCAGATAGAACCTTACCTGCTTTTTCTGACGTACCTATAGGTGTTCGCGCTGTTGTAGCCTTTCCATGCTGTGTTTGATGACATCCATCACCGCAGCGGTCATGACTGAGGTAGAGACACCAAACATCAGGATGCCGTTGGCTGCTTCCAGTGGGCCAAGCAGACGCCAGCGTGGGGACATGATGATATCGCCATAGCCCAGCGTGGCGAAGTTGACTGCCGAGTGATAGAGCGCAGTGGCGAATTCGTCGAATTCGTCGAGCAACATGAACAGGGTGGCCCAGATGGCGATCTGCACGAAATTGCCGAGCAACATCAGCACCATGACCATCGACAGCAACAGGATATTCAGCCATTGCGATTCACGATTTGGATGGGTATGCCTGAAATGCACGTAATGGCGCAAACAGATAGTTATGAAAACGGCTTGCATCAGCAGGCAGAACAGCATCACAGGGAGACCGGCGAGTAGATTCAACAGCATGGCGATATCCTCGGCAGACGTGTCAGGTCGGTCCCTGGCGGTCTGTCCCGGGTTCTTGCGCTTGATCGTCTACCCATTGCCAGAACAGCCGATAACCGACCGCCAATATCACAGGGCCGATAAACAGGCCGAGGATACCGCTCGTGACCATGCCGCCCAAGGCACCGATCAGCACCACCGGCATTGGCACATCGACGCCTCGACCTAGCAGCAACGGCTTGAGGACGTTATCGACCAGGCCCGCAACGAAGACATAGATGGCAAACACAATGGTCGCCGTGCTGGCACCTTCGTTCGCGAAGACGTAGACGATGACCGGAAGGGTAATCAGGGTGGCCGGTAATTGCATGATGCCAATAAGCAGCACCGCCAAGGCGAGAAGACCTGCGCCGGGGATGCCCATGGACACAAAGCCGATGCCGATCAACAGCATCTGGATGAAGGCGATGCCGACCACGCCCAACGCCACTGCCCGGATGGTCGCGGTGCACAGCTCGGTGATTTTCGGTCCCTTGACCGGGCCGCAGAAGCGCGAAGCGATTTGCACTGCGCTGCGGTGGCCACTTTCACCATAGGCTAAAAAAATACCGGCAATAATCAGGGCAAAGATAAATAAAAGGAGCCCCATGCCGGCCCCCGCCAGCTTGCTCAGCAGGGAGAGGCTGACACCTTTGATTTGCGGTATGAACTTCTGTAGCAGGTCGGGCAGGTTGGTGACAGCTTGTGTCCATAAGCCATGAAGGGGTTTGCCCACAAGTGGCCAGCCGGCCACCGCGTCGGACGGAGGGGGGATATGGAAACTGTCACTTTTGACCATGCTTATCGCCCGTTCCACGGAGTCTGCAATCGAGGTTCCCAACAAATAGGCAGGCACCATAAGGATGCAGATGGCGATCAGCACAATCAGCGTCGCGCTGAGCCCATCCTTGTTTCCCAGCGCGCCTTTGAACCTGACTTGTGACGGGTAGAGGGTGATTGCCAGGATTATCGACCACAGCATCAGATCGAGGAATGGACTGAATATCTGGAAGCAGAAAACCACCAGAACGGCGATCAACCCGGCACGAATCAGTACATCGAGCAGACCTCGGGAAAAAGCCTTTTCGGAAATGGGCGTGGGAACCATCGATTTTTCCTCCTATAGGAGCAAAGGCATGAGCCGGGTAAATCCAGCATAGACGTGCTCCTCGCCACAGGTTTCTCTGATTCAAGACCCTCTTTCCCCGCCCAACGCCCGGTTCCGGGCGGTGCACAAAACGGATAGCGATCTGCGCAAAGCGGATATTGCCCCGTGCCTGGCGACTTTACCCTCGGCTGTACGGACGTTAGCCGCGTTACCGACTCTTAAAAAAACAACAACAAGAGATAGATGCCATGCGCAAGATTGACGTACATGAGGTTATCGACAAGGCACGATTCAACCGCTTTCACTGGATGGTGCTGTTCTGGTGCGCCCTGATCATCATTTTCGACGGTTACGATTTGGTGATCTACGGCGTGGTGTTGCCGATGCTGATGAAAGAGTGGGGGCTCAGTCCTCTGCAAGCCGGCGCACTGGGAAGTTATGCACTGTTTGGAATGATGTTCGGCGCGCTGTTTTTCGGCCCGCTGTCAGACAAGATCGGTCGTAAAAAAGCCATCACCCTGTGCGTGATGCTGTTCAGCGGTTTTACCGTGCTCAACGGTTTTGCCAGTAACCCCACCGAGTTTGGCCTCTGTCGGTTCATTGCCGGGCTGGGCATTGGCGGGGTGATGCCCAACGTCGTGGCGCTGATGAACGAATACGCGCCGAAGAAAATCCGCAGCACGCTGGTGGCGATCATGTTCAGCGGCTACTCGGTGGGCGGCATGCTCTCGGCGGGGCTCGGCATCGTGCTGATCCCAAGTTTCGGCTGGCAGTCGGTGTTTTACGTGGCGGTGCTGCCGTTGCTGCTGTTGCCGTTGATCATGTACTTCCTGCCTGAATCGGTGGGCTTCATGCTGCGTCAGGGGCGCAATGAAGAGGCGCGCAACATTCTCCAGCGAGTCGATCCGGCGTACATCGCGCAAACCGGCGATCAGCTGCACATAAGCGAAGTGAAGGGCAGCGGCACCCCGGTGTTGCAGTTGTTTCGTGAGGGGCGGGCGCTGCGCACGCTGATGCTGTGGCTGGCGTTTTTCTGCTGCTTGTTGATGGTCTACGCCTTGAGTTCCTGGCTGCCGAAACTGATGGCAAGCGCCGGTTACAGCCTGGGCTCGAGCCTGTCGTTCCTGCTGGTACTCAACTTCGGCGCCATTTTTGGCGCGGTCGGCGGCGGTGTGCTGGGTGACAAACTCAACCTGCCACGCGTGTTGGCGGTGTTCTTCGCCGGTGCAGCCGTATCGATCACCTTGCTTGGCTTCAACAGCCCGATGCCGGTGTTGTACCTGCTGATCGCCATCGCTGGCGCCACCACCATCGGCTCGCAGATACTGCTGTACGCCTGCGCCGCGCAGTTCTACTCCATGGCCATTCGCTCCACCGGTTTGGGCTGGGCGTCGGGCATCGGCCGCAACGGCGCCATCGTCGGCCCGCTGCTGGGCGGTGCCTTGCTGGGGATCAGCCTGCCGCTACAACTGAACTTCATGGCGTTTGCCTTGCCCGGTGCGGTGGCCGCCATTGCCATGACCGTGTTCGCGATCAGCAGTCAGCGCAGTGTCAAACAAGCGCTGTCGGGCCTGCGCCATGGTTCGCGTGACGGGTCTGTCGGCGACGTTTCATGAAAGCGTTATTCCGGGATTTTTCCTTGTCGGCTGCCGTCGCCGGATTTATCGCGACGGTGATCTCCTACGCGGGCCCCTTGGTGATCATCTTTCAAGCCGCCGAAACCGCGCACCTCTCGCGAGAAGTGCTGTCGTCGTGGGTCTGGGCGATTTCCATCGGCAGCGCCGTGCTCGGTATCGGTTTGAGCTTGCGTTACCGGGTGCCGGTGATCATTGCGTGGTCGGCGCCGGGCTCGGCGTTGCTGGTGGCGCTGTTGCCGGGAATCTCCATGCCCGAAGCGGTGGGCGCGTACCTGGTCAGCAGCCTGATTATCTTTCTGGTCGGGGTGTCGGGGGCATTTGACCGGATCATCGGCAAACTGCCCGCGGCGATTGCGGCGGCGATGCTGGCGGGGATTCTGTTCAGTTTCGGCACCGGGTTGTTCGTCTCGTTGCAAGGCAAGCCGCAGCTGGTGCTGGCGATGTTTGCCACGTACCTGATTTGCAAACGGGTGATGCCGCGTTATGCGGTGTTGATGGTGCTGCTGGTGGGCTGTTCCATCGCGTTTCTCGCCGGTGATTTGCACCGCGAAGCGCTGGTGATCGGTTTGGCCACGCCAGTGTGGATCACGCCTGCGTTCAGTTTGAGCGCGACGCTGAATATCGCCTTGCCGCTGGTGATGGTGGCGCTGACCGGCCAGTTTGTCCCCGGCATGGCGGTGCTGCGCGCCAGCGGCTACGCAACGCCCGCCGGCCCGATCATCGCCAGCAGTGCGTTGGGCACTGCGCTGTTGGCGCCGTTCGGTTGTCACGGGCTGAATCTGGCGGCGATTACCGCCGCCATCTGTACCGGTCGCGAGGCCCATGAAAACCCGGGCAAACGCTATGTGGCCGGGGTGGTGGGCGGTCTCTGTTATTTGGTGCTGGGGATCTTCGGCGCCACGCTGGTTTCGTTGTTTTCGGCGTTTCCCAAGGAGTTGATCGCGGCCCTGGCCGGGCTGGCGCTGTTCTCCGCGATCGCCGGGGCACTGGCTGGCGCAATGGCGGTGCCGAGTGATCGTGAAGCCGCGCTGGTGACCTTTCTCACCACCGCCTCGGGCATGTCGCTGTTTGGGTTGTCTGCCGCTTTCTGGGGACTGATTTTCGGCATGGTCACCCACTGGTTGTTAAACGCCCGGCGTCCCATCGCTCGCAGCGCAAATGCTGCGACTGAAGCACTTCAACCTGTCGATCAATAAAAATAAGAGAAAAAACGATGAAACAGATTTTTCCAACAACCGGGTCAGTGTTGTCCATCGCTGTCGTCTCGAGTTTCTCCACCGGTGCGGTGGCCGCCGAGGGCGGCTTCATCGAAGACAGCACCGCCACCTTGCAAGCGCGCAATTACTACTTCAGCCGGGACTTCTCCGACATCGTCGGGGCCAATACACAGTCGAAGGCCGAAGAGTGGGCACAGGGCTTCATTCTCAACGTCAAATCCGGTTATACCCAGGGGCCTGTCGGTTTTGGTGTGGATGTCATTGGCCTGCTCGGCCTCAAACTCGACAGCAGCCCGGACCGGGTCAATACCGGTTTGCTGCCGGTGCGCAATGATGGACACGCGGCTACTGAATACAGTCGTCTGGGGGGCGCGCTGAAGGTGCGTTACTCCAAGACCGAATTGAAGGTGGGGGAGCTGCAACCCAACCTGCCGGTACTGGCCTTCAGCGATATCCGTCTGCTGCCGCCCAGTTATCAGGGCGCAAGCATCAGCTCCAATGAGATCGATGGCCTGACCTTACAGGGCGGTCATTTGAGTTCGACCAGCCTGCGCAACGAGGCTGGCGATGAAAAGATGCAAGCCATGCTCGGTCATGTACCCCAGCGTCAGGTCAGCAGCGATGGTTTCAACTTTGCCGGCGCCGACTACGCGTTCAATGATAAACGCAGCTCGGTCAGCGCCTGGTTCGGGCAATTGGAGGATATCTACAACCAGCGCTTTCTCGGCTTCAAGCACAGCGAGCCGTTGGGGGACTGGACCCTGGGCGCCAACCTTGGCTATTACGATTCGCGCGAGGACGGCAAAAAATTACTGGGCAACATCGACAACCAGGCGTTCTTCTCTTTGCTGTCGGCCAAGCGCGGCGGTCACACGTTTTATGTCGGCTATCAGGGTATGTTCGGCGACAGCGCCTTCCCGCGAGTGTTTGCCAACATCACTCCGTTGGGCAACGAGGTGCCGACCTACGAGTTTGCCTACGCCGACGAGCGTTCCTGGCAGGCGCGTTACGACTACGACTTCGCCGCCCTCGGCGTGCCGGGGCTGACCAGCACCGTGCGTTACATCACCGGCAATAACGTCGACACCGGCAAGGGGTTTGAAGGCAAGGACCGCGAGCGCGATCTGGACATCGGCTATGTGTTGCAAAGCGGCAGCCTCAAAGGCCTCGGGATCCGCGTGCGCAACGCCATGGCGCGCTCCAACTACCGCAGTGATATCGACGAGAACCGCCTGATTCTCAGCTACACATGGAAGTTGTTATGACCGGAGCGATCACAGATCGGTGGTGCAGTTGCCCATGACTTCGTACGTCACGCGATGGGTCTGGCCCTGATGGTCGACATATTCCATGGTCGCTGGCACGACTCCGCAGGCGGTTGCGGTGTCTGTCACTGAAACGACCTTGGCGATGTCCAGTGGTTGTGCCGGGTTGTACGGGGTGGCAGCGGCTGGCTCGTTGGCGGCCAGGGCCGAGGTGGCGGCGAGGGTCAGGAGCAGGCTGGTCAGGGTTTTCATTTTTCTGTGCTCTGTGTGGGTTCCAGTGTCTGAATTTTAGTCTTTGCCTGTGGGGGATAAAGGGGGCTGGGTCTGATTCAGTCTTGCGGGAAATGTAACAATCGCTGTTGATTGTGTGCATATCCGTTTCTGCGGTAGTGCCGGCTGGCGGTTTCGCTCTTACAGCGAGTCACTTTGAAAAGCCCAAAGTAACCAAAGGCTCTTGCCCCTTTCGTTCGGCCCTTCGCCTAGGCTCAGGGTGCCCTCGCTCCGGTCCTGCTCCGTGGGCCCGCCGCCATCGGCCATCCATGGCCGGGGGCGGCTAACCCGGCATCCATGCCGGGTTGCCCACTGCGCAGAACCTCCACTCGGCCTCTCGAGGGGGCGTGCACCGCCAAAGCAATAGCGAGGCGGCCTACCGGCCGGCCTGACTTCAAGTGAACGCATTCCCCTGTAGGAGCTGCCGAAGGCTGCGATCTTTTGATCTTGCCGTTGCTTTGGTTTTTGATCTTGATCTATCCGCCCCTTTCCCAGAGGCCGAACGCAGGTATTGCGCAGGGGGCACCGCGGCAGGGATGCCGCGGTAGCCGCCCCCGGCCATGGATGGCCGATGGCGGCGGGCCCCCGGAGCAATGCCGGAGTGAGGGCATGCCGAGCCTAGGCGAGGCACCGAATGGAGGGGCAAAAGCGCTTTGGTTACTTTCGCGCTTTTCGAAAGTGACCCGCCGTAAGGGCGGAACCATAAGTGGCCGTTACAAAAAAATGGATATGTACGCCACCAAAGAGCCGCCATTACCGCAGCAACGAACATGCCCCCCAATCGTAAAACGCCCCTCCAGAGCAAAATCAAAGGCCGGTGTAGACTGATGACCTGTTCTCTTCTGGTAAGACAAAGGAGTGTGCCCAGCCATGATCGGTGCCGAGTTACTGTCATCCGAAACCCTGACGGTGGGTTGGCTGATCTATATACCGGCGCTGATCTGGGCAATTGCGCGAGCGCCATGGGTCGAACTGTTCAGCGACAGCCGCCGCCAGCATCTGTTGTTCGGTACGGTGTTTGCGCTGTTCATGCTGTGGCTGGTGCGACGGGACTTCGATACCGGTGTGTCCTATCACTTCATCGGCATGACCGCCGTGACCTTACTACTGGATTGGCCGTTGGCGATTGTCGGCGGGTTGGTCGCGCAGGTGGGCTTGGTGTTGCTCGGGCGTCAGGACCTGGCCGCTGTCGGGGTCAATGGCGCTCTGCTGATCCTGCTGCCGGTGCTGGTCACCGAGTGCTGCGCCATCCTGGTGGAGCGCGCGCAGCCACGTAATCCCTTCGTGTACATCTTCTGTTCCGGTTTTTTTGCCGCTGCGCTGTCGGCCTTGTTGTGCCTGATCCTGACGCTCACGCTGCTGTGGTACGACGAGCGATTCGTCATGCCGTACTGGCTGGAAGACTTTGTCGGTTACCTGTGGTTGCTGATTTTTCCGGAAGCGTTCATCAACGGCATGGTGGTCAGCGCGTTGGTGGTGTTTTGCCCAGAATGGCTGGAGACGTTCAATCGCACGCGCTATCTATCGGCGCCCTGGAAAGATGACGATCCCAAATCTTGATCCACATCAAATCCAAAAAACGTTGACGAATCCATGCTTCGGAAAACCTTCAGGAGCATCGAAATGAGTGTCTACGAGTGGGCCAGGCAGGAGTTGCGTCAGAGTCTGGATGTGGCGCAAGAGGTGGGCTTTGATCCGGGGTTGAGCCTGCGCGCCTTGCTCAGTGCGGTGGTGCAGCAGAGCAAGGCAGTGCGCAATATCGAAGACCTGGCCGATGAGTTGCGGTTTCTCGCCGAGAACCTCGACGTGGGCCAGGACTATGGCTTTATGCGGCCCTGATGGCCGGGATCAGTGACGCGGGTCGAAGTCGCCGCTGAACATCTCGTCCTCGGCATCAGGGGGCACCGGGATCTTGTGTTCTTCCGACGCCCAGGCGCCCAAGTCGATCAGTTTGCAACGGTCCGAACAGAACGGCCGGAACTTGCTCTCGGGGCTCCATTCGACAGGGGCGCCACAGGTTGGGCATTCGACGGTCGGGGTTTGGCTCATGACTGGCCTCCACGCAAAGTAAGGTAAAAGTGATGCAGGCGTTCGACCTCGCTGTGCAGCCAGGCGAGGTCGCGGTCGTTGACCACCACATCGTCGGCATGGCTCAAGCGGTCCTGTCGGCTGGACTGAGCCTTGAGGATCGCCTGGACTTGCTGCTCGCTGGTCTGGTCACGCTGCAGGGTGCGTTCGATCTGTAACTGTTCCGGGGCATCGATCACCAGGACCCGTTGGGTCATGGCGTACTGCCCGGACTCGATCAGCAGCGGCGAAACCAGAATCGCGTAAGGCGATTGTGCCTTGGCCAGATGATGGGCGATTTCCTCGGCGATCAACGGATGCAGTAGCGCTTCGAGCCAGCGGCGTTCTTCCGGCACCTCGAAGATCAGCTTGCGCAGGGCCGCACGATCCAGCTGGCCATCGGCTTGCAACACGCCGGGGCCAAAGTGCTCGGCGATTTTTGCCAGTGCCGGGCGACCGGGTTCGACCACCCAGCGAGCCGCATGATCGGCGTCCACCACGTGCACGCCGAGGTCGATGAAGTGCTGCGCAGCCGCGCTTTTGCCGCTGCCGATGCCGCCGGTCAGGCCGAGAATCCAGGGTTTTTCCACAGGGGTATTCATTTCAAACCGACAAACTGCCAATAGAAGCCGGTTATTTGACCACCCCAGAGCAAGGCAATCCAGCCGGCAATGGCCAGATAGGGTCCAAAGGGTAGCGGCGTCGAGGTTTTCGCATCCCGCAGGCGCAGCAAAATCACCCCGAGAATGGCCCCTACCAGCGATGACAGCAGAATGGTCATGGGCAGGATCTGCCAGCCGCCCCAGGCGCCGAGCATCGCCAGGAGCTTGAAGTCACCGTAACCGATGCCGTCCTTGCCGGTGACCAGCTTGAACAGCCAGAACACCGTCCACAGCGCCATGTAGCCGGCCACCGCGCCCCAGAACGCGTCATGCAGTGATACGAAGAGCCCGAAGCTGTTGAGGACCAGTCCCAACCACATCAATGGCATCACCAGTACGTCCGGCAACAGTTGATGTTCGGCATCGATCAGGCTCATCGCCAGCAGGCCCCAACTCAGGACCAGCACCATGCAGGCCTGCCAGCCGAAACCGAAATGCCAGGCGACGAACGCCGACAGCAGGCCGCAGGCCAGTTCGGTCAGCGGGTAACGTTTACTGATCGGCGCTGCGCAGCTCGAGCATCGCCCACGTAAAAACAGATAACTGAGTATTGGAATGTTCTCCCACACTCGAATCCGATGGCCGCAGTGAGGACACTCGGAGTGGGGCAATATCAGGTTGTAGGTCGGACCGGGGGCTTCGACTGGCAAGTCCAGTACGTCATGGGCCTGCAGGCGCCATTCACGCTCAAGCATTTTCGGCAGGCGCCAGACCACCACGTTGAGAAAACTGCCGATCAGCAGGCCGATCAGCCCTGCGGTCATCACGAAGGCCAGCGGGTTGAGGCTCAGAAATTCGTTCAAGGACATATCAGACCGCTGAGCCGAGTTGGAAGATGGGCAGGTACATTGCAAACACCAGCCCGCCGACGATAACACCCAGCACCACCATGATGAACGGCTCCATCAGGCTGGTCAGGTTATCGACCATGTTGTCCACCTCGGCCTCATAGAAACCCGCGACCTTGTCGAGCATGTCGTCCAGCGCGCCGGACTCTTCGCCAATGGCCGTCATCTGGATCGCCATGGTCGGAAAGATGCCGGAGGTACGCATGGAAAAATTCAGCTGCATGCCGGTCGAAACGTCCTGCTTGATGCGCAACACCGCTCGCTTGAACACGATGTTGCCGGTCGCGCCCGCCACTGACTCCAGGGCTTCGACCAGTGGCACGCCGGCGGCAAACGTCGTCGACAGGGTGCGGGCGTAACGGGCCACGGCGGACTTGTACATGAGCGCGCCAACCAACGGCAGTTTCAGCAGCCAGGTGTCCGTCCGGTCGCGAAAGCCCGGGGAATTCTTGAAGGCATGGCGCAGGCCGAAGATCCCCCCAGCCAACACGCCGAGTATCATCCACCACCAGTCCTGCATGAACTCCGACAAGCCGATGACCATCACGGTGAACGCCGGCAGTTCGGCGCCGAACCCCGAGAATACCGACTGGAATTGCGGCACAACCTTGACCAGCAGAATGCCGGTCACAATGATTGCGACGAACACCACGGCCAGCGGGTAGGTCATGGCTTTCTTGATCTTGGCCTTGAGGCTTTCGCTCTTTTCCTTGTAGGTCGCCACCCGTTCCAGCAGGGTATCCAGGGCACCGGCCTGCTCGCCGGCGTCCACCAGGTTGCAGTACAGCTCGTCGAAATACTGGGGCTTTTTGCGCAGGGCCGCGGCGAAGCTGTTACCGGCCGCGACTTCCTGTTTCACCTCGTCCACCAGCTTGCGCATGTTCGGGTTATCGAAGCCCTCGCCGATGATCTCGAACGATTGCAGGAGCGGTACGCCGGCTTTCATCATGGTCGCCATCTGCCGGGTAAACAGGGCGATGTCCAAGGGTTTGATGCGCTTGCCGGCACTGAAAATGGACGCGTACTTTTTCCGCACCTTGCCCGGATTGATGCCCTGCTTGCGCAACTGGGCCTTGATCAGCGCTGGATTTTGTCCGGTCAACTCGCCGGTCATTTTCGCACCTTTGCGATCCGTGCCTTCCCAGGCATACACGCTGATTTTCGCTGCTTTGACCGCCATATTCAGTCCTTCGTGACCCGGTTGATTTCTTCAAGGCTGGTGATGCCTTGCATGGCCTTGAGCAAGCCCGACGTGCGCAGGTCGTTGAAGCCGTCCTTGCGCATCTGGAGGTCGATCTCCAGTGAATTGCCTTCGGCCATGATCAGCCGTTGCAGGTCAGGAGTGTTCTTCACCACTTCATAAATCCCCACTCGCCCTTTGTAGCCAGCATTGCATTGATTGCAACCGACCGGTTCATAGATCGTGAATGAGCCGATGCGTTCCTCGGGGAAGCCTTCCTTGAGCAGCGTCTCGCGGGGAATCTCGATGGGTTTCTTGCAATGGCTGCACAACTTGCGCGCCAGGCGCTGGGCAATGATCAGGCTGACCGAGGTCGCAATGTTGAAGCCCTGAATCCCCATGTTGTGCAGGCGGGTCAGGGTTTGCGCAGCGCTGTTGGTGTGCAGGGTGGAAAGCACCATGTGCCCGGTCTGGGCGGCCTTGATGGCAATTTCGGCAGTTTCGAGGTCGCGGATTTCGCCGACCATGATCACGTCCGGGTCCTGGCGCAGAAACGAGCGCAACGCCTGGGCGAAATCCATTCCCTGCCTGGGATTGACGTTGACCTGGTTGACGCCCTCCATGTTGATTTCCACCGGGTCTTCGGCAGTGGAGATGTTGATGTTGACGGTGTTGAGGATGTTCAGCCCGGTATAGAGCGACACGGTCTTGCCTGAACCGGTGGGCCCGGTCACCAGGATCATCCCCTGTGGTTGCTTGAGGGCGGCCATGTACAGGTCTTTCTGCTCCGGCTCATAGCCGAGGGCATCGATGCCCATTTGCGCGCTGGACGGATCGAGGATCCGGATCACCACTTTTTCGCCCCACAGGGTCGGCAGGGTGTTGACCCGGAAGTCGATGGACTTGCTCTTGGACAGGCGCATCTTGATTCGCCCGTCCTGGGGTTTGCGCCGCTCGGAGATGTCGAGACTGGCCATGACTTTGAGCCGGGAAGCAATGCGGTTGGCCAGTTGCGTTGGTGGCTTGGCAACTTCATGCAGGATGCCATCGGTGCGCATCCGCACGCGGTAGGTTTTTTCGTAGGGTTCGAAATGCAGGTCGGAAGACCCGCTCTTGATCGCATCGAGCAACATCTTGTGGACGAAGCGCACCACGGGCGCGTCATCGGTGTCCTGTCCGCCGATGGCGTCCTGTTTCTGGTCGTCGACCGACTCGATGTCCAGACCGTCGAGGTCGACATCGGCCATCTCTTGCAGGTCGGTGGCGTGGCTGTCGAAGAATCTTTCGATGGCGTCGCTAAGCTTGTCCTCTTCGACCAGGATGGCTTCGGTGTTCAGCCCGGTACTGAACTGGATGTCGTTGATGACCTGTTGATTACTCGGATCGGAAACCCCCACGAACAGTTTGTTGCCGCGTCGCCAGAGGGGTAGGGCGTGGTGCTGGCGGATCAGTTTTTCGCTGACCAGCCCCTTGGGTTGGGTGTCTTTTTCCAGGCAGTTGAGGTCCAGCAGGGCCATGCCGAAATGCTCCGAAGCCACCTCGGCGACCTGCCAGCTTTTCAGCAGTTTGTTTTGCACCAGATAACTGACCAGTGAGACTCGATCGCGTTGGGCTTGCTGATACGCCTGTTGCGCACTTTGATCAGTGATCAGCTCGGCCAGCACCAATTGCTTGGCCAGACCGCTAAGGGCAATGTCATTCATTGGGATTCCGGACGCAGGCGGTTAATGACTTATAGCCTAGTCAAACAGTGGAACCAAACCAGCCGAGGTGAGGTGACAAAAAATGTCAGAAAGTGCGGATCCTGGGGGTACGAAAGGTCTTTGTCGTGATCCCGAGCCCAGTCTGCAGGGGCGCATACGACTTGGCATGACCTGTGCTGCACCCTCTACAGATCATGAGATTTCGACTCATGCATGGAGCCTGTCTATGAAAAATCAAAATGGTTTTACCCTGATCGAACTGCTGATCGTGGTGGCGATCATCGGGATTCTGGCGACGTTTGCGTTGCCGCAGTATTCGAAGTACCAATCACGGGCGAAAGTTACCGCTGCGCTTGCAGAAATCTCGGCACTGAAGGTGCCTTTTGAAGACATTATGAATCAGGGTACAGATCCTACCCTCGCTTTGATCGGCGGTACGGCGACTACAGGTAACTGCACGATTACGGCATCGGGTACCACCGCTACCGGTGTGGGCACTATTGCCTGCACGATCCTCAATGCTCCAGGGCCTGTGCTCAGCAAGACCATTACGCTTTCGCGTACCCTCGCCGGTGGCTGGACATGCGCCACCACGGCTCTACAAGAGTACGCACCTAAAGGCTGCACCGGTACCTGATCCATATCACCCGGCATAAACAATGCCCCGCTTCTCACGACGCGGGGCATTTTTGTTGGTCATTTGGGCGGGGGGCGATTCGGATGATCACGAAAACCCCCGACAATTCATGCCCTTAGGCCTGCGTTAAAACCCGCAACTTGCATGTAGATAATGTCGCACTCATGCATTTTGCATGATTTCGAAAGTTGTCATTTTTATTAAGTTGTTGATTTATAGGTATTTATTTTTTGGTTGCTAGTTGGCACAGCGTTCGCACTCTCTCTGGTAACCCTGCTGACAAGACGACACGCAGCAGACTTTCCAGAAGAACAGGAGTTACTCGTATGAAAAAGTTCGCTATCGCTGCCGCTACTGCTACCGCGCTGACCCTGACGATGGCCAACGCTGCATTCGCCCAGACCAGCCATACCACCCAGGCTCCCATGACGCTGGCCGCCGGTGAAGTGACCAAAGCCAAGGAAGCTACTTCCGATACCTGGATCACGACCAAAGTCAAAGCAGACCTGGTGACTGAAAAAGGCATCCCTGGCACCGACATCAAAGTCGAAACCAACAAAGGCGTCGTGTCGCTGTCGTCCACTGTTGCGGTGACTGAAGCTCAGAAAGCCACCGCCGTGGCCATTGCCAAGAAAATCAAAGGCGTCAAAGCGGTGTCCGCTGACGGCCTGAAAGCCGAGTAAGGCAAGGCTTCTCGCCTGGACCGGGAGAAGATGCGGCAGGCGGGCCAGGTCATACGTCTGTCGCTTTTTGAGAGTTCATGCGAAAGGCCATATGGACGTGGCCGTTACAGGCCCCGACATTCGTGTCGGGGCCTGTTCTATTGGGAGCAACGCAAAAAACTGTGGGGGCGAGTTCAGTTACCGCGCTTGCTGGTGATTTGAACCAACCGGTTTCCTTCAAAGCGCAGGTACTGGTACATCCCGCCGTTGGGCCCGTAGGTCCATTCCTCGACCTGAAACTCTTCCCGTCGATTGGCGCTGCGCTTGTAGCCAAGCAGGTCGCGGGCGACGGGCTCTCCGCATTTTTGCAGCACTTCGCTGGACCTGTCCCCGACGCTGATCAATTGACTGCCGCAGCGCAGGGTATCGGCCGCCGCAGCTTGACCGGCAGCCAATACCAGGGCCAGGCTCATAAGCCATTGCGCGCCCATCATTCGGCATCCAGATGCAAGGCCGTCACCACGCGGCCATCGCTTTCGGCCTCACCGAGGTTGGCGTCGATGAAGTACACGCGGTCATCGGCCAACTGCCCTTTGTCCACCAGGTAGTCCTTGATGCTGCTGGCCCGTTCCTGGCCCAGCTGACGCAACAGAACCTCGCTGGAGCTCCAGAAGCCGATCACGCTTTCGCGCATTTTTTTGCTGCGTTCTTCCTTGCCCAGATCCTTCCATTCCGCGGGCGGCTGGATCTTGAGACGTGTGCGGTAGATTCCTTCGAGCAGCGGGCCTTTCTCGCTGTCCGGCACTTCCAGCATGGAGGCCTGGGCCGGCACTTTGTCACCGCGGCGCTGGAGCATTTTGTAGTAGTTGTACTGGTATTCCCGTTCCAGGCGTTGCTCGGCGAGCAGTGGGCCGTCGCTGCTCTTGGCGGCAGTGCCTTCGATTTCCAGGCGCAGGGCCGGACGCTCCTTGAGCGCCTGGGACAGTTTGATCAGTGTCGCTTCGGCTTCCTTGCTCAAGTCGCTCGAACCTGGTGCAAACGCCACGGTGCCCAGCTCCTCTGAACCGCCGCCGCTGACCAGCCCGCCAATCATTTTGAACGGCGCCGCGGCCGCCTTCACGATCAGATTGCGCAGGGTCTGCCAGATGATCGGCATGATGCTGAACTGCGGGTTGTTCAGGTCGCCGCTCACCGGCAGTTCGATGGAAATCTTGCCGTCGACATCCTTGAGCAAGGCAATCGCCAGTTTCAGCGGCAGGCTCACTGCATCCGGACTGTCGACCTTTTCACCCAGTTGCAGCTGCTCGACCACCACTTTGTTTTCGGCCAGGAGCTGACCGTTGGTGATCTTGTAATGCAGATCCAGATTGAGCCGGCCCTTGCGGATGCGGTAACCGGCGAACTTGCCGGAATAAGGCGTCAGGGTCGTCAGTTCCACCCGTCTGAAACTGGTAGCGATGTCCAGACTGGCCATTGGGTCGAACGGGTTGACCGAGCCCTTGATGGTCACCGGTGCATAGCGGTCGACCTTGCCTTTGACGTCGACGTTGGCCGGTTTTACGTGGCGGCTGTCGATGGTGCCGATCTGCCCGTTCAGTTGTTGGACGGCCGTGGCGAAGTTCGGTGTCAGGCTGAAGTCGGCGAAGTTTGCCGAACCGTCATTGATGGCGATGCTGCCAATGTGGATGCCCAGTGGTTTTTCGTTTCCGGCTGCCGGTTTGGCTGCGGCAGTTGTGGTCGTTGTGGTCGTTGTGGCGCCGGAGTCGGCCGGTTGCGGGATCAGCAGGTCATCGATGTTGGTGGTGCGGTCATCGTTGATCATGAAGCGGGCATAGGGCTGGAACAGATTGACCTTGTCGATCGACAGGCTGTCGCCGTGCTGATAGTTCAGGCCTTCGAGCGCCAACTGTTGCCACTTGAGGAAGTCACGGGTTTTCAGAGTGTCGAGGGTATGCAACTGATCGATCTGGGCTTTACCTGTAACACTGAACGCCAGCGGCTCGGTGCTTTTCAAGTCGACCGCCAGATCACTGCCCAGCATGCCGCTACGCAGTTCGAGGCGAATGAACGGATTGATGTAGGACTGGGCGACGCGCAGGTCGATATCCCTGGTCTGCACGTTCAGTTTGGCGCTGATCGGGGCCAGATTGACCGTGCCGTCCGCCATGATCTTGCCTTGCTTGCCCACGCCCGTGTCGAGCTTGAGGTTGAAAGGGGAGCCGTTGAGGCTGTCGAAATTCTGCAGGTCCAGGTTCAGCGGGCCGAGCTCCAGCGCTACGGCGGGTTGTGCCTTGCGGTCGGCCAGGTGCACCTGATAATTACGCAGTTGCACGTCTTTGAGCAGCACCTGCCAGGGTTTGCTCGGCGCGGTCGGTTCGGGCTTCGGTGAATCGGCTGCCGCGGGTGTGCTGGTGGGTTCGGCGTTGGCTTTGGCCGCCTGTTTGGACGGCTGGCTGGCGAACAGTTTTTGCCAATCGAGTTGCCCATCGGCTTCGAGGGCTGCCCAGGTTTCCAGTTTCTGGCTGCGGATCTTGCCGACCACCACTTGCTGCTTGGCCAGATCCACGGTGGTGTCGCTGATGTCCAGTCGTTCGAGCTTCACCAGAGGTCGGCCGTCCGGCGCCTTGATGGCGAAAGGCGCGACGCTGACGACGACGTTGTCCAGCAGCAGTTCGGTGCCTTTGTTCAGATTGAGTTTGTAGTCGGTGCTCAGGTTCAGGACGCCGTTTTCCAGGACCAGTGGCACAGCATCGCGCACATAGGGCCAGAAGGACTTCATCTTGCCATCGGTGATTTTCAGCTTACCTTCAGAGGCGATCGGGCTCAGGCTGAAATTGCCGGTCCAGTCGATCTGCCCGCCGGCGGGGCCGACCGCGACCAGGGTCATGTCGGCGTTGTCGTCGGGCAGGGTACTGAGGTTCTTCAGCTCGAAATCGAGTTTGTCGTAGAGGAATTCGATGGGCTCGCTGGGCCGGGCATCTTCGAAATGCACGTAGCCGCCGGCCAGTTTGATCCGCTCCACGCGCAGCGGGAAGGGTTTGGCGTTCGGGTCGACCGGGGTCGGTTCGCTGGCGGGGATTTTGAACAGCCCGAGAAGATTGAGCTGGCCGTCCTTGCCGAAGCGTATTTCGGTCTTGGGTTTGTCCAGTTCGATATCGGACAGGTGCAGCGCCTTGGTCCACAGGCTGTCGATCTGCAAGTTGGCGTACAGGCGTTCGAAGCCCACTTGTTCCTTGCCCGGCTCGCCGATGATCAGGCCCCAAAGGGTTACTTCAAGGCTGAACGGGTTGAGTTCGATCCGCGAAATTGTCGCGGGCGTCATGGCGTAGTTGGCCAATTGCTGGTTGGCAACCCGCAACGCGATGCCCGGCAAAATCAGAAACCCCAGCAGGCTGTAAAGGGCCAGGGCTGTTAACAAGGCGCCGATAGCGCGGATCAATCCTTTGGGCATGTGTGGCTTCATCTGTCGGAATCGGAGTGCCTTGGAGTATGGCATGCGTTTGCGGTTCCGAAGCAATCACGCTTTATAGGCGTTGTCTGATAATGGGTGTGGATTTTCAGAGCTGCAGGATCAGCGTTTTCAGCGGCGGTTGTTGGTCCGTCGACGGAAAGTCGCTGCCCGGTGTCAGCGCTGTCCACTCACGCACCGGGCGTCCGGCCTTCTCTGCGCAGCGCAGCACCTGTTCGCGCCAATCGTCCATGCTGACCTTCGCCAGGTTGTTGCAGCAGATCAACACGCCATTGTCGGCAGTGGTCAGCAGCGCCGGTTTGAGCAGGCTCTGGTAATCGCGCAACAGATCGACCGTGCCGAAAGCACTCTTGGCCCAGGCCGGTGGATCGAGCAGTACCAGATCATATTGACGCGGCTCCAGGCGCTGATAGCTCGGCAGTTTTTGCCCGCGACGCTGGCTGATCGGCAGGCCGGCCAATTGACGAATCGCCGGGAAGTAATCGGACTGGATGAACTCCATGGTCGGCAATTGCGGGTTGAGCAGACCGTTTTCGCGGCCGACCGCCAGGTTGCCTTCGGCAAAGTCCAGGTTGCACACCTCGCTGGCACCACCGGCCGCAGCGCAGAGACCGACGCCACAGGTGTAGGCAAACAGGTTCAGCACACTTTTGTTTTTGCTGTGCGCCTTGACCCAGCCGCGGGCGTTGCGCAGGTCGAGAAACAGCAACGGATCCTGGCCGGCATGGCGCCCGCGAACCCGGTAGTTCAGCCCCCATTCGTGGCCGATCAAGTCTTGCAGGGCGGCCTCGTCGGCGCGGTAGACGGTGTCTTCGCGGTCGATGCGCGAGTTGCCGCGGGAGCGGTCGTTGTAGACCAGCAGGCTATCGAGGCCCAGCTGTTGATTGACGATTTCGTGCAATTGCAGCAGGGCGTCACGCTCCAGTGACTGATGAAAGCTTTGCACCAGCAGTTGCGGGCCATAGCGGTCGATGGTCAAGCCGCCGGCACCTTCCTGGCTGCCGTGGAACAGGCGATAGCAATCGGTGCCTTGCTGATGCAGCTCGGCGAGCAGGTCCTGGCGACGATCAAGGGCGGCGCACAGCGCCTGATTCAAGGAAGACATGCTGGGCGCCTTGCTGGAGGGAATTGAGGGCGCGGGAGTTTAACACTGTGGCGAGGGGGCTTGCCCCCGTTCCAGTGCGCAGCACTGGCAAAAATTCGAGGGAGCGCCAAGCTTTTTGGGCCGCTTCGCTGCCCAACGGGGGCAAGCCCCCTCGCCACAATAAGCCTCACAGCGCGGCCGGTGGCCGCGCGCAACATTATTGGTTCAGGCGTTGATCAATCAGCCCTTGCACCACGCTTGGGTCGGCGAGGGTCGAGGTGTCGCCGAGGCTGTCCAGTTCGTTGCAGGCGATCTTGCGCAGGATCCGTCGCATGATCTTGCCCGAACGGGTTTTCGGCAGGGCCGGGGCCCACTGGATCAAGTCCGGTTTGGCGAAGCTGCCGATTTCCTGGCTGACATGGGCCAGCAGTTCTTTCTTCAGATCGTCGTTGGGGTCGACGCCGTTCATGGGTGTGACGAAGGCGTAGATGCCCTGGCCTTTGATGTCATGGGGGTAACCGACCACGGCGGCCTCGGCAATGCTGTCGTGCAGCACCAGCGCGCTCTCCACTTCGGCGGTGCCGATGCGGTGCCCGGAGACGTTAATCACGTCGTCGATGCGCCCGGTGATCCAGTAATCGCCGTCCTCGTCGCGGCGTGCGCCATCGCCGGTGAAGTAGTAGCCGGGGTAGGGCTTGAAGTAGGTTTCGACCATCCGTTTCGGATCGCCGTAGACGCTGCGGATCTGCGCCGGCCAGCTGGACTTGATGGCCAGCACGCCGCTGCCGGCGCCTTTGATTTCTTTGCCGTGCTCATCGAGCAACACCGGTTGCACACCGAACATCGGTTGGGTGGCGCAACCGGGTTTGACCCGTTGGGTGCTGACCAGCGGGCTGAGCATGATGCCGCCGGTTTCGGTCTGCCACCAGGTATCGACAATCGGGCAGCGTTGCTCGCCGACTGTATTGAAGTACCACTCCCAGGCTTCCGGGTTAATCGGCTCACCGACAGTACCGAGTAAGCGCAGGCTCTCGCGGGATGTTTCCTTCAACGGCCCGGGACCTTCACGCATCAACGCGCGCAGGGCGGTCGGGGCGGTGTAGAAGATGTTGACGTGGTGCTTGTCGATCACCTGCCAGAAGCGCGAGGTGCTGGGGTAGCTCGGTACGCCTTCGAAGATCAGCGTGGTCGCGCCGTTGGCCAACGGCCCGTAGACAATGTAGCTGTGGCCGGTGACCCAGCCGACATCGGCGGTGCACCAGAAGACTTCACCGTCGCGATAGTCGAGCACGTATTTGAAGGTCATCGCCGCTTGCAGCAGGTAGCCGCCGGTGGTGTGCAGCACGCCTTTGGGTTTGCCGGTGCTGCCGGAGGTGTAGAGGATAAACAGCGGGTCTTCGGCGTCCATCGGCTCTGGCGGGCAATCGTCACCGACATCGCGCAGGGCCTGGTGATACCAGAGGTCGCGGTCTTCAACCCAATTCACCTGGTTTTGGGTGTGCTCGACCACGATCACACTGCTGACGTGCGGGCAACTTTGCAGGGCCTTGTCGACGTTCTGTTTGAGCGGTACGAATTTACCGCCGCGCACGCCTTCATCGGCGGTGATTACGGTGCGGCAGTCGGCGTCGAGGATCCGGTCACGCAGTGAGTCCGGGGAGAATCCGCCGAACACCACCGAATGAATCGCGCCGATCCGCGCACAGGCGAGCATGGCGTAGGCGGCTTCGGGGATCATCGGCATGTAGATGCACACGCGGTCGCCTTTCTTTACGCCACGGCTTTTGAGCACGTTGGCCAGTCGACAGACGTTGTGATGGAGTTTTTTGTAGGTGATTTGGGTGGATTCGGCGGGGTCATCGCCTTCCCAGATGATTGCAATCTGATCGCCACGCTGTTCCAGATGACGGTCGATGCAGTTGTAACTGACGTTTAACTTTCCGCCGGCGAACCAGCTCGCTTCACCGGTTTTCAGGTCGTACCGCTGAACGGTCTGCCACCGCGTGCTCCAGTCGAGGAACCGTGTGGCCTGTTCGGCCCAGAAGGTGCTGGGGTGTTCAATGGATTCACGGTACAGGCGCTTGTAGTCGTCCTGACTCAACTGTGCAGCCCGGCGGACGGCATCGGCTTTGGGGAACGTGCTGATATCGAACATGACGGTTCCTTATTCTTGTTTTGCGACAAGAGGGGAGCTGCGCGACCCTCGTAGGAGCTGCCGAAGGCTGCGATCTTTTGATCTTGTCTTTTACAACCAGGATCAAAAGATCGCAGCCTTCGGCCGCTCCTACAGTGATAGCGCACGCCACCGATTTTGCAGTAAACCCGGTGCCGTGGAACTGTCGGTGCTGCAAGTTGAAGGGGCGGGTAAACCGCCCCTTCAGCCTATCACCCGCGGTGACGACCGCGGAAGTAGTTGATCAGGCCTTGGGTGGAAGCATCGTCGGCCGGGGTTTCTTCGCTGCCGACCAGGCGGTTGTAGACGCCTTTGCCCAGTTCTTTACCCAACTCCACGCCCCACTGGTCGAAGGCATTGATGCCCCAGACCACGCTTTGCACGAAGACTTTGTGTTCGTACAGCGCTACCAGTGCGCCTAGACGACGCGGGCTGATGCGTTCGAGCACCAGGGTGTTGCTCGGACGGTTGCCCGGGATCACCTTGTGTGCGGCCAGTTTTTGCACTTCATCCTCGGCCATACCCTTGTCACGCAGCTCGGCTTCAGCCTCGGTGCGGGTCTTGCCGAGCATCAATGCCTGGCTTTGCGACAGGCAGTTGGCGTACAGCCACTGGTGGTGGTCGGACACCGGGTTGAAACTGACGATCGGCACGATGAAGTCGGCCGGGATCAGTTGGGTGCCCTGGTGCAGCAACTGGTGGTAAGCATGCTGACCGTTGCAGCCAACGCCGCCCCAGATTACCGGGCCGGTATCGGTGGACACTGGCGTGCCGTCCTGGCGCACGCTCTTGCCGTTGGATTCCATGTCCAGCTGTTGCAAGTGCTTGGTGATGTTGCGCAGGTAGTGGTCGTACGGCAGGATCGCGTGGCTCTGCGCCCCCCAGAAGTTGCCATACCAGATGCCGAGCAATGCCAGCAGTACCGGCATGTTCTGTTCGAATGGCGCGCTCTGGAAATGCTGGTCCATGGTGTATGCACCGGACAGCAGTTCCTTGAAGTTCGACATGCCGATGGCCAGGGCAATTGGCAAACCGATGGCCGACCACAGCGAGTAACGGCCGCCGACCCAGTCCCACATCGGGAAGATGTTCTCTTCACGAATACCGAATGCCACGGCCGCCGCGTTGTTGCTGGAGACGGCGATGAAGTGACGGTACAGCTCGGCTTCCGAACCGCCCTGAGCCAGGTACCAGGCGCGGGCGGCCTGGGCGTTTTTCAGGGTTTCGAGGGTGTTGAAGGATTTCGACGAGACGATGAACAGCGTGGTCTCGGCGCGCAGCTTCATGGTCAGTTCGTGGAATTCACTGCCGTCGATGTTCGCCAGGTAATGGCAACGCACGCCTTTCTGGGCGTAGGACAGCAGCGCTTCGGACACCAGCTCGGGGCCGAGGAACGAGCCACCGATGCCAATGTTCACAACGTCGGTGATCGGCTTCTCGGTGTAACCGCGCCACAGACCGTCGTGGATACGGCCCACGAGATCGGTGATCTGGTTCAGCACTTTGTGCACGTCGGGCATCACGTTGACGCCGTTGACCGACAGCTTGTCGCCCACCGGACGGCGCAGTGCGGTGTGCAGGGCCGGGCGTCCTTCGGAGGCGTTGACGATTTCGCCCGAGAACAGCGCTTTGATCGCGCCCTTGAGGTCGACTTCGTTGGCCAGGCCCACCAGCAGATTGCGGGTCTCGGCGTTGATCAGGTTCTTCGAGTAGTCGAGAAACAGGCCGCAGCTGCTGAGGGTGAATTGATTAAAACGCTGCGGATCGGCATTAAAGGCTTCGCGCATGCTGAAATCCTGCATGGCTTGGCGGTGGTCATTCAGCGCTTGCCAAGCGGGCAGAGCGGTAACGTCGTGAGGAGTGCGGTAATACGCCATCGCTGCGGTTTTCCTTTTACTTGAACGGCCTTTTGAACACTAAAAATCCCGGAGCGCTGTGGGTGGGCGTCCGGTCAACTGCGTCGACACGATTTCTGGCGCAGGGCGAATACAGTAAACCTCGCGCTGCAATCTGTCTTGACTTTGTCTGACCTGCTCCCGGTACTTTTTTAACATTTAACCAGGAGCGGTCCGACAAACGGAAAGCTGGCAGGGGGGCGGTCCGGTCAGGCGACCTGAACCGGAATGGCATTGCTGGTGTGGCTCAGTTCGTTGCCCGGCGCCATGTAGAGCATGCGCGGCTTGAAGTTGAGCAGTTCGGCTTCGCTGTAGTGGGCGTAAGCGCAGATGATCACGCGGTCGCCGACCTTGGCCTTGTGGGCCGCGGCACCGTTGACCGAGATCATGCGCGAACCTTCTTCGCCACGAATCGCGTAGGTGGTGAAGCGTTCGCCGTTGTCGATGTTGTAGATCTGGATCTGTTCGTACTCACGGATGCCGGACAGGTCCAGCCATTCGCCGTCGATGGCGCAAGAGCCTTCGTAATCGAGTACAGCATGGGTGACTTCGGCGCGATGCAGCTTGGCCTTGAGCATGATGGCGTGCATGAGTGTTTCCCCGGGTCGGAATCGAACGGGGGGCAGTTTGCCCGAAGGCTTTGTGGGCGGCAATACAACGCAAAAGATCGTCCGAACACGGCCCGAGCCTGCGGCGTCTCCTAAAGGTCTCCGCGAGACCGTGTAGGGGCTGCCGCAGGCTGCGATCTTTTGATTTTGCCGTTAAGACGTAGCGTCGAGGTTCAGATGCAGGTTGTCGATCAACCGCGTCGTGCCGAGGAACGCCGCCACCAGAATCACCAGATCCCGATCTTGCGCTGTCGCCGGACGCAAGGTCAGCGCATGGCGAATTTCCAGGTAATCCGGACGCAGGCCAGCGGCTTCCAGTTGCTTGATCTGCTCGTTGATCAGCGTCGGGTAATCGCGCTCGCCCTGTTTGATCGCGTCGCTGATCCGGGTCAGGGTGCGATAGACCTCTGGTGCGATGGCCCGCTGTTCTTCGCTGAGGAAACCATTGCGTGACGACAACGCCAGACCGTCGGCGGCCCGTACGGTCGGTTCGCCGATGATCTGGATCGGCATGTTCAGGTCGTGCACCAGGGCGCGAATCACCGCCAGTTGCTGGAAGTCTTTCTGGCCAAAGATCGCCAGGTCCGGCTGGACCATGTTGAACAGTTTGCTGACTACCGTCGCCACCCCTTCGAAATGCCCCGGACGGCTGGCGCCGCACAGGCCTTCAGACAGTTGTGGAACGCTGACGCGGGTCTGGCCGGCCATGCCGTCGGGGTACATTTCTTCGACGGTTGGGGCAAACAGCAGATGGCAACCGGCCTGGAGCAGTTTCTCCTGATCGGCGGCCAAGGTCCGCGGGTATTTGTCGAGGTCTTCGCCGGCGCCGAATTGCAGCGGGTTGACGAAAATGCTCGCGACCACGAAATCCACCCGTTGGGTGGCTTTGGTAATCAGCGCGATATGCCCGCTGTGCAGGTTGCCCATGGTCGGCACAAAGCCGATGCGCTTGCCTTCGCTACGGGCGCGGGCCACCGCGGCCCGCAGTTCGCGTACGGTTTTTACGGTGTTCATGCAGAGAATCCGTGTTCGATGCCAGGGAAAGTCGCCGCTTTGACTTCAGTGACGTAAGCGCTCAAGGCTGCTTGAATGCTGGTTTGGTCGGTCATGAAGTTCTTCACGAACTTTGGCACGCGGCCGGTCATGGACAAGCCCAGCATGTCGTGCAGAACCAGTACCTGACCGTCGGTGCCACTGCCGGCGCCGATGCCAATCACCGGGATCTTCACCGCCTGGCTGATTTCTTCGGCCAATTCGCTCGGCACGCATTCGAGCAGCAGCATGGCCGCGCCGGCCTGTTCCAGGGAAATTGCGTCGGCACGCATCTGCCGCGCCTGGTTCTCGT
Organism: Pseudomonas sp. GW821-FHT03E01; assembly: GCF_059420765.1. Lineage (NCBI taxonomy): Bacteria > Pseudomonadati > Pseudomonadota > Gammaproteobacteria > Pseudomonadales > Pseudomonadaceae > Pseudomonas > Pseudomonas sp. GW821-FHT03E01. The sequence goes on from NZ_JBWKUI010000024.1 coordinate 29,388, forward strand.
TGCGGCCCTGGACTTTATAGCCGCCGAGGATGTTGACCGATTGCGGTGTCAGCCCCATGTGCGCGCACACCGGGATGCCGCGTTCGGCCAGCAGACGGATCGAGTCCGCGAGCCACAATGCCCCTTCAACCTTGACCATGTGCGCACCGGCCTGCATCAACAGGGCGCTGTTGGTCATGGTTTGTTCAATGGTGGCGTAGGCCATGAAGGGCAGGTCGGCGAGGATCAGGGCATCGGTGTTGCCGCGTTTGACGGCTGCCACGTGGTAGGCCATTTCAGCAGTGGTCACCGGCAGGGTGCTGTCGTGACCTTGCAAGACCATGCCGAGGGAGTCGCCCACCAGCAGCACTTCAACCCCGGCCTCATTGCAGGCGTGGGCGAAGGTCGCGTCATAGCAGGTCAGCATGGTGATCTTTTCACCTGTCTGCTTGAGGCTCTGGAGCGTGGTCAGGGTGATGGCTGGCATGAAAAAAATCCTCATTACAGGCGCTATGAAAACTACTGCGAGTAACGCGCGTGATTCGTCATTTATACAGGCGCACCCTCTTTCGTGGTGCTTGTAAGGCCTGGACTGCGCCCTTTAGCGCCGCGTTGGCGGCAGCGGGACGCCTATAGTCGTGAGGAGAACCCGGGAAGTCAATTGCATGTGTTACCGCATTGTTACGTGGGGGGTGTTACCGACGTTACTGATGCGATTCAGCAGATTTGCGATGGGCTTGTATCGTCAAAAGCGGCAACTCAGGCTGCCGGGAGGCGTTCCAGGCCGACGAACGGGCAGGCGGCGAGTAATTCTGCGAGGGTGCGGCCGTCAGCCAGGCGCAAATCCGCCGGTGCCAGTTCGGCCAACGGATAGAGCACAAAGGCTCGTTCCTGCAGGTGATAGTGAGGGACTTTGAGGCGCGGTTCGTCGATCAGTCGATCGCCGAACAACACGATGTCCAGATCCAGCGTGCGCGGGCCCCAGCGTTCAAGGCGCTGGCGGCCTTGTCCGTTCTCGATGGCTTGCAGGGCATCGAGCAGCTCCAGCGGCGCGAGGCGGCTGTCGAGAGCGGCGACCGCGTTGGTATAACGCGGTTGGCCGGGCAGCAGCGAGTCGCTTTGATAAAACCCGGAAACACCGACCAGTTCGGTCTGCGGCAAGCGTGCCAAGGCCTCGACAGCGCTGCGCAACTGTTCGGCAGGGTCAGCCAGATTGCTGCCCATGCCGATGTAGATGCGTTCCATGGCTTATTCGCCTGTCGTGCTCGAAGCGCCGGCAGCGCGTTTGCGTTTGGCGCCGCCACTGCGGCGACGTTTGCGCGGAGCACCGCTGCCGTCGTCCTTGCCGCTGAGTTCGCGGATCATGTCCCGACGTTCGCTGTCGTTGGCGTCCTGATAGTCGGTCCACCACTCGCCCAGGCCATCAGTCTGTTCGCCAGCGCTTTCGCGCAGCAGCAGGAAGTCGTAGCCGGCACGGAACCGCGGGTTGTCCAGCAACAGGTCGGCCCGCTTGCCGCTGCGGCGCGGCAGACGCTCCTGCATGTCCCAGATCTCGCGGATCGGCATGGTGAAGCGTTTCGGAATCGCAATACGCTGGCACTGTTCGGCAATCAACTCGTGCGCTGCTTCCTGCATCGCCGGAATCGGCGGCATGCCACGTTCTTGCAAGCGCAGCACGCGGGCCGGCAGGGCAGGCCAGAGCAGGGCGGCGAACAGGAACGCCGGGGTGACCGGTTTGTTCTGCTTGATCCGCAAGTCCGTGTTGATCAGTGCTTCACTGATCAGCGTGTGGGTGTACGTCGGGTTGTATTCCAGCGCCTCGGCACTGGCCGGGAACAGCGGATCGAACAACTGCAGGTCGACCAGCATCTCGAAGGTGTCCGCGGCGTGGCCGGAGAGGAACAGCTTGAGCACTTCTTCGAACAGACGGGCTGATGGAATCTCGCGCAGCATCGGTGCCAGATCGCGGATCGGCAGGGCACTGTGCTTCTCGATACCGAAATTCAGCTTGGCGGCGAAACGCACGGCCCGCAGCATCCGCACCGGGTCTTCCTGGTAGCGCTGCTTCGGATCGCCGATCAGGCGGATCAAGTGATTGCGGATGTCGTGTACGCCATTGGCGTAGTCGAGAATGCGCTCGCTGACCGGATCGTAATACAAGGCGTTGATGGTGAAGTCGCGGCGTTGCGCGTCTTCTTCCAGGGTGCCGTAGACGTTATCGCGCAGGATGCGCCCGCTTTCGTTGCGGGAAGACTGGTTGCTGTCTTCGTCCTCGTCGTTTTGCGGGTGATTGGCGCGGAAGGTCGCGACTTCGATGATTTCGCGGCCAAAGTGGATATGCACCAGTTTGAAGCGACGACCGATGATCCGCGCGTTGCGGAATTCGGCCCGTACCTGTTCAGGGGTGGCACTGGTGGCGACGTCGAAATCTTTCGGCGTGATGCCGAGCAGCATGTCACGCACACAGCCGCCGACCAGGTAAGCCTGGTAACCGGCGTTCTGCAAGCGTTCGACGATGTTGACCGCGTAACGGCTGAATTGCGCCTTTTGCAGCGAATGTTGGCCGCTATTGAGCACTTCAGGCGTGCTGCGGATGTGTTGCGTACGACGCAGGGGAGAACGGAATGACTGGAACAGCTTCTTCAGCATGGGATGCACTGTTTGAAGGAATGTTCGGCCATAACGAAGAATGACCGCATGATGGGCCGGGATTCTAGCATTTAGTCGGGGGATGGTGTAGGAAGCTGCGCAAGCGCTTGAAGGGAGATGTCTTGAGGGGCGGTTTTGTAGCAGCTGCCGAGCCTGCGTTCGGCGGCGAAGCCGTCGTAAAACCAGAAATTGCGGTGTGTCAGTAGGAACCGGTTGCCCGTATTAGCGACTGCTGCGCAGTCGAACGCAGCCTCGCACTGCTCGGCAGCTGCTACAAGGCAGAGAATGCCAAACGCCAGAAACCACAAGGGGAGCCGAAGCTCCCCCAGAAGTAGTTGCCTGCTCTATTTTTATTATTGGTTTCGGGCTTCTTGTTTTTGTTGAGCGCCCTCGCCATGAAGTTTTCCTTCATGACCCTCCCAATCGGGAGCCAAGAGCAAACGGATTGCTTTGGTCGCTGTGTTGCTATGATCGTGTGATCCAACCAGTTCAGGCACTGCCTAGGGACAGTTTTTTATTATTCTCGGCCTGGTTGCGGGGCAAGCCCCAAATGCAACGCCTCTCCAAAAGAATCAGTTAGCTACGCCTCTCGCCGTCTTGTTTTTATTGTGCGTGAGTCGATTCGTCTTATTTTTATTGTCTTGTGCATTACTTGTTATTGTTCTTGTACTGAACATATAGCAGGGTGCGTGCCAACTTTTGTGAGGCCCAGTAAAACAAGGGGTTAGGCGGGCTAATGGGGTTTTTCGAGGCCAAAAAAAACCGGGGCTTCGTTACCGTAAGCCCCGGCTTCTGTTACGTGAAAAAGCTGAGGTAACAGTTTTTCCACAATGTCACGTGTTACCCGCGCATCTGACAGGCGCGGTTCAGCTCTCGCTGGCCACCCCGGTTTTGCGCCGCGGGATGCCCAGGCGCTGACGGCGTTCCCACAAGCATTTGCGACTGACCCCGAGCTTGCGGGCCAGTTCGGTTTCGGTCATGTGATCCTGATGCTCGAGCACGAAGTGCTGGAAGTAGTCTTCCAGGGACAGATCTTCGGTCGGTTCGTGGCTGGTGTTACCGGCGCTGTTGCCCTGCTGGGGCGCGAGGCCGATGAAATCGTCGTCTTCCAGATCGCTGAGTTCGATGTCGATGCCCAGCAGCTCGGCGGAAATCTCCGGGCTCTCGCACAGAATCACCGCGCGCTCGACCGCGTTTTCCAGTTCGCGAACGTTACCCGGCCAGGAGTAATGCCGAATTGCTTGCTCGGCATCCAGGGCGAATTTCAGATCGGTGCGGTTGACCCGCGCGCTCTGCCGCGCCAGGAAGGCATTGGCAATTTCATTGACGTCCGCACCGCGCTCGCGCAGGGCCGGCAGTTTCAGGGCGATCACGTGGAGGCGGTAATACAAGTCTTCACGGAACTGGCCGATCTTCGCCAGGCTCTTGAGATCCCGGTGGGTCGCGGCGATCAGGCGTACATCGACCTTCTGCGACTGGACCGAGCCAACCCGGCGGATTTCACCTTCCTGCAATACGCGTAACAGGCGGGCCTGGGCTTCCAGTGGCAGTTCACCGATTTCATCGAGGAACAAGGTGCCGCCGTCAGCCGCTTCCACCAACCCGGCACGCCCGGCGCTGGCGCCGGTAAACGCGCCTTTCTCGTGGCCGAACAGTTCGGACTCGATCAGGCTTTCCGGGATGGCTGCGCAGTTCACCGAAATCATCGGCGCCTTGGCGCGTTTGGACAGGTTGTGCAGGGCACGTGCTACCAGTTCTTTACCGGTACCGGATTCGCCCTGGATCAGGACATTGGAATCGGTCGGCGCGACTTTACGGATTTTGCTGTACAGGTCCTGCATCGGCGGGCAAGAGCCGATGATGCCGATTTCGCCGTTGCTGTTGTCGACACCACTTTTTGCTGCGGCGCCATTGGACGCTTTGCCGACGACCGGCTCACCGCTGGCTTGCGCCGATTGCCGGTCACGCAGGATTCGCGCGACGGCCTGGAGCATCTCGTCGTGATCGAAAGGCTTGGCGATGTAGTCCACCGCGCCCATTTTCATGGAGTCGACGGCCGAACGCAGGCTGGCGTAACTGGTCATGATCAGCACCGGAGTGCCCAGGCCGAGTTTGATCAACTCGGTACCCGGCGCGCCCGGCAGGCGCAGGTCACTGACGATCAGGTCAAACGTGGGAATGCTGAAACGCTCTTGTGCTTCCTGCACGGATCCGGCTTCGCTGACCTGGTACTGGTTACGTTCCAGCAGACGGCGCAAGGCGGAGCGGATAATTGTTTCGTCTTCGACGATCAAAATGTGCGGCATTGATTCGATACTCTCGACGGTCTCAGTTCACAGCGGACGTCGCTTCGACATGACGCGGTAAGGTCACCCGGATACGGGTGCCGCGTTGGCTTTGAACATCAGCCGGGCTGTCGATGGTGATTTGTCCATAATGCTCTTCAACGATGGAATAGACCAGTGCAAGGCCCAGACCGGTGCCTTCGCCAGGATCCTTGGTGGTGAAGAAGGGTTCGAACAGTCGGTCCATGATGCTCGAGGGAATACCGCTGCCTTCGTCTTCGACGATCAGATCGACCGTGTGTTCGCCGGCTTCGCTCTTGACGCGCACTGCACTGCCCGGAGGCGAGGCGTCACGGGCGTTTGAGAGCAGATTGATCAATACCTGGGCGAGCCGCTGCGGGTCGCCTTCGACCCAGTGATCGGGGTCGCACAGGTTGTAGAACTGTACTTCGAAATTGCGCCGGTTCAAGGCCAGCAGGCCGATGGCATCCTGGGCCACTTCCGCCAGACAAACGGGCTCGTCGCTGTGCTGATGAGCGCCCGCGTGGGCGAAGCTCATCAGCGACTGAACGATGCGTGACACGCGTTTGGTCTGCTCGAGGATCTGCCCGCTGATTTCCGTGAGTTCGGCGTCTTCTTCACGTTCTTCGCGCAGGTTCTGCGCGAGACAGGCAATGCCGGTGATCGGGTTGCCGATTTCATGGGCCACGCCGGCCGCCAGTCGGCCAATGCTGGCCAGGCGCTCGGAGTGCACCAGTTTGTCTTCGAGCATCTGGGTTTCGGTCAGGTCTTCCACCAGCAGCACCAGGCCGCTGTTACCCGGTGCCAGCGGTTCGTCGATCGCCGCTTTGTGCAGGTTCAGCCAGCGGGTCTGGCCATCGAGGGCCAGGTGCTGCTTGTGCAAGTGTTCGTCCGGCAGATTGATGAAACCTTGCAGCAGCTCTTTCCATGGATCGGCAATGGTGCTCAGGCGCGAACCGACCACACGCTGCGCGGCAATCCCGGTCAGCTCCTCCATGGCTTTGTTCCACATGAGGATTTCCTGATCCTTGGCCAGCGAGCACACGCCCATCGGCAATTCCTGCAGGGTTTGGCGGTGGTAGCGACGCAGGGCATCGAGTTCGGCGGCAAGGCCGGTGAGGCGCGAGTGGTAATCCTCGAGGCGACTTTCGATGAAGTGGATGTCTTCGGTGACGTAGTTTTCGCCGCCGGCCTTATAGGGCAGGAAGGTTTCGACCATGTCCTGCGCCACGCTCGGGCCCATCAGGCCGGAGAGGTTGGCTTCGATACGGTCACGCAAACGACGCAAGGCGTAAGGCCGGCGTTCGTCGAACGGCAGATAAAGGTCACGCAGCGCTTGTTCGACTTCTTTCTGCGCGGCCTTGGCACCCAGCGGTTTGGCCAGTTGCGTGGCGAATTCCTGAGGCGAGGCGGCATGCAGTTCGCGGCGTTGCGGGCGGCGAACGTTGTCCACCGCGCAGGCTTCGGCGGCGCTGGCCTCTTCGGGGCTGGCGTTGGTGAACAGTGAGATCAGAGTGAACATCAGCACGTTGGCGGCCAGCGAGGCAATTGCCGCCATGTGCCAGCTGGTGTCGTCCAGCACGTAAATCATGTTCAGCAACGGAATGTAGAAGCCTTGCAGATTGCCGACCAGCGGCAACAGCATGGTCACCAGCCACACCAGAATCCCCGCCAGGAGGCCGGCGATGAAGCCTCGACGGTTGGCGGTCGGCCAGTACAGCACCGACAACACGCCCGGCAGGAACTGCAAGGTGGCGACGAAGGCGACGATGCCGAGGTTGGCCAGGTCCTGTTCCGCGCCCAGCATCAGGTAGAAACCGTAGCCGGCCATGATGATCGCGACGATCAGCGCCCGGCGGGTCCATTTCAGCCAGCGGTAGATATTGCCCTCGGCCGGCGGCTGATAGAGCGGCAGCACCAAGTGGTTCAGTGCCATCCCGGACAGCGCCAGCGTAGTAACGATGATCAGCCCGCTGGCTGCCGACAATCCACCGACATACGCCAACAGTGCCAGGGCTTTGCTATTGGCGGCGATGCCGATGCCCAGGGTGAAATATTCCGGATTGGTGGTGGCACCGAGTTTCAACCCGGCCCAGAGAATCAACGGCACTGCCAGGCTCATCAGCAGCAGGAACAGCGGCAAGCCCCAGCTCGCGCTGACCAGCGAACGCGGGTTGAGGTTTTCGGTAAAGGTCATGTGGTACATGTGCGGCATGACGATCGCCGAGGCGAAGAACACCAGCAGCAGCGTGCGCCATGGGCCTTCCTGCAGAGGCGTGTGCAGGGCGGCGAGGGCGGTCTGGTTTTGCAGCAGCCACAGTTCCAGCTGTTGCGGGCCGTCGAACACGCCATACAGCGCATACAGGCCGACGCCACCAATCGCGATCAGCTTGATCACTGACTCGAAGGCGATTGCGAACACCAGGCCTTCATGTTTCTCACGGGTGGCGATGTGGCGCGAGCCGAAGAAAATCGTGAACAGCGTAATCAGCGCGCAGAAACTCAGGGCCACGCGATGCTGCACCGGCTCGCGGGTGAGGATGCCGATGGAGTCGGCCACCGCCTGAATCTGCAACGCCAGCAACGGCAGCACGCCGACCAGCATGAAAATCGTCGTCAGCGCACCGGCCCAGGTGCTGCGGAAACGGAACGCGAACAGGTCGGCCAGCGATGAGAGTTGGTAAGTGCGGGTGATTTTCAGGATCGGGTACAAAAGCACCGGCGCCAGCAGAAACGCCCCGGAAACCCCGAGGTAGCTGGACAGAAAACCGTAGCCGTACTGATAAGCCAGGCCCACCGTGCCGTAAAACGCCCAGGCACTGGCATAAACGCCCAGCGACAGGGTGTAGGTCAGCGGGTGGCGAATGATCGCCCGGGGGATCATGCCCCGTTCACTGATCCAGGCCACACCGAACAGCACCGCCAGGTACGCGGCGCTGATCAGGATCATCTGGGTCAGGCTAAAGCTCATCGGCATCTTTTTGGCTCTGCAGGATGAAGGTCACGACGATCAGAATCAGCCAGAGCAAATAAGGGCGATACCAGGCGCCAGTGGCGTCGATCCACCAATCCATGATGGCCGGGGAGAACAGATAAATCCCCACTACCAGGAGCAGGACCAAGCGATAGATGTACATCCCGGCCTCTCTCTTTTATGCGCGTGCCCGAAAACGTGCGGCGATGGTAACGGATGGGTGCGCCACTGCAAGTGGCATCACTGCAGTTGCGCTTCAGGCAACGTCAGTGTGCGCGGGATCAGCGACGCATCCCAGTGGGCAATGCCCCAATTCAGCACTTCCCGTGGCGTGGCGTCATTGAGTTCGATAACGGGAGTGTGCCCCAGCGCCCGCAATGCGCGCAGCAACAGCGGCGTGGCCTGATCTTCGGTGAGTGGCGGCGAGCGATAGGACTTTCCGAGTTTGTGGCCGTCCGGCTGGGTAATCAACGGGATGTGCAGGTAGCGTGGTTGCGGCAGGCCGAGCAGTTCTTGCAGATAGAGCTGGCGTGGCGTGGAGTCCAGCAGGTCGGCGCCGCGCACGATATCAGTGATGCCTTGCCAGGCATCGTCTAGCACCACCGCCAATTGATAGGCGTAGAGCCCGTCGCGGCGACGAATCACGAAGTCACCCACCTCGCGGCCCAGGTGTTGACGGAATTCGCCCTGCACCCGGTCGATGAAGTGGTATTCCAGCTCCGGTACACGCACGCGGATCGCCGCATTCTCAGTGCCGTGCCCAGCGTTGCGGCAGAACCCGGGATAGATGCCGTGATACGGCTCCAGTTGCTTGCGCGAGCAGGTGCATGCGTAGGCCAGGCCCTGGCTGAACAGGCGATTGAGGACTTCGGCGTAGGCCGCGTGCCGGTCACTCTGTCGGACCATCTCGCCATCCCATTCGAAACCATAGCTTTCCAGCGCCTTGAGAATCGCCGCCTGAGCACCGGGCTCCTCGCGTGGCGGATCTAGATCCTCCATTCGCACCAGCCAGCGCCCGCCGACCGAACGGGCGTCGAGGTACGAGGCCAGCGCTGCAACCAGCGAACCGAAGTGCAGATGCCCGCTGGGCGTGGGGGCGAAGCGCCCGATGTAGGCGGAAGAGGCGATGGCGGTCATAAGGGCGATGTCAGGCTGTCCAATCGTATTGAGCACGGCTTGAAGCCGCCTTCACGAGCAAGCTCAGCTCCTACAGGAGATTGCGCCAGCCTTTGTAGGAGCGAAGATTGTTCCGGGCGGCGATCCGACGAAGGCGATTTCGAAGTCGCAACAAATATCAGCAAATATCAGAAACAAAAACGGAGCGTTCGCACGCTCCGTCTTTCGTTCAAGTCGAGATTACTTGCCGACTTGCTTTTCCTTGATTTCCGCCAGGGTCTTGCAGTCAACGCACATGTCGGCGGTAGGACGGGCTTCCAGTCGCTTGACGCCGATTTCGACGCCGCAGGACTCGCACCAACCGTATTCTTCGTCTTCGATCAGTTGCAGGGTCTTGTCGATTTTCTTGATCAGCTTGCGCTCACGGTCGCGGGCGCGCAATTCGAGGCTGAATTCCTCTTCCTGGCTGGCACGGTCTGCCGGGTCAGGGAAGTTGGCCGCTTCGTCTTTCATGTGATCAACGGTACGGTCGACTTCCTGCATCAAGTCCTGTTTCCACTTGTTCAGGATCTTGGTGAAGTGAGCACGCATGGGTTTACCCATGTACTCTTCGCCCTTCACTTCTTTGTAGGGTTCGAAGCCGCTGATCGACTGATTTTGCTGCTTTGCTTGGGTGGGCATGAAATGGACCGCCTCTACTCTTGTAATCCATTGCGCAGGATTGCTCCATCACCGACACCTGCCGGCCCTGCGGCTGCAAGCGGGCGAACTTACCAGATCAAATCGGACCGCGCTACTCCCGGATGTCGAGCCCGCGGCCCGTGGTGCTTGCAAAAGATTGCAAAGCTTCGTCTGGTGGCTAGGGAGACCTGATCAATTATTGATTTTAGCCAAACCTGAGACATACGCTTGAATCGATTGAGACCAGCATTATATGGCTCTGACCGCTTTAGGCTCTCGCTCGTTCCTGCGCTTGGGTAGAATCAATTCTTTTCCCCGTTGTAAGGAAGGCTAATGGCTCTGTCCTACAGTGCGCGTAGTCGCGCTATCGAACCGTTCCACGTTATGGCCCTGCTGGCGCGGGCCAACGAGCTGCAAGCGGCTGGCCACGACGTGATTCACCTGGAAATCGGCGAGCCGGACTTCACCACCGCCGAACCGATCATCCAGGCCGGCCAGGCCGCGCTGACGGCGGGGAAGACCCGTTACACCGCCGCTCGCGGCATTCCTGAGCTGCGTGAGGCCATTTCGGGTTTTTATCAGCAGCGTTACGGGCTGAACATCGATCCGCAACGCATCCTGATCACGCCTGGCGGTTCAGGCGCATTGCTGTTGGCCAGTGCCTTGCTGGTGGACCCAGGCAAGCACTGGCTGCTGGCCGACCCGGGTTATCCGTGCAACCGGCACTTCCTGCGCCTGGTGGAAGGTGCGGCGCAACTGGTGCCGGTCGGCCCGGACGTGCGTTATCAACTGACCCCGGACCTGGTCGCGCGTCACTGGGATCACGACAGCGTCGGTGCCCTGGTCGCATCGCCGGCCAACCCCACCGGGACCATCCTGACCCGTGATGAACTGGCCGGGCTATCCGCGGCGATCAAGGCCCGCCACGGTCATTTGGTGGTCGACGAGATTTACCACGGCCTGACTTACGGCACGGACGCGGCCAGCGTGCTGGAAGTCGATGACGGCGCTTTCGTCCTCAATAGCTTTTCCAAGTATTTCGGCATGACCGGCTGGCGCCTTGGTTGGCTGGTCGCACCTGAAGCAGCGGTCGGTGAACTGGAGAAGCTCGCCCAGAACCTCTACATCAGCGCACCGAGCATGGCCCAGCACGCGGCATTGGCCTGCTTCGAGCCCGCCACCATCAGCATTATCGAGGAGCGCCGCGCCGAGTTCGGTCGACGTCGCGACTTCCTCCTGCCAGCCCTGCGGGAATTGGGTTTCGGTATCGCCGTAGAGCCGGAAGGCGCGTTCTATTTGTACGCCGATATCAGCAAGTTCGGCGGCGATGCCTTCGCGTTCTGCCGACACTTCCTCGAAACCGAGCATGTTGCAATTACTCCGGGCCTGGACTTCGGTCGTCATCAGGCCGGGCATCATGTGCGGTTTGCGTACACCCAAAGCCTTCCGCGCTTGCAAGAAGCAGTCGAGCGGATCGCCCGCGGTTTGAAGAGCTGGCAAGGCTGATGCGTTTTCATCCTCCCCTTGAAGAGGGGCGCTTGATTCGTCGTTACAAGCGTTTTCTTGCCGATATCGAAACCGTTGGCGGCGAGTTGCTGACCATTCACTGCCCGAACACTGGCTCGATGCTTAATTGCCAGGTCGAGGGCGGGCAAGTCTGGTTCAGCCGCTCCACCGACCCCAAGCGCAAGTTGCCCGGCACTTGGGAAGTTGGCGAAACCCCACAGGGGCGGCTGTTCTGTGTGAACACCGGGCGCGCCAACGGCTTGATCGAGGAAGCGTTGCAGGCTGGCGTCATCACCGAGTTGAACGGCTTTACCGAACTGAAGCGCGAAGTGGCCTATGGTCAGGAAAGCAGCCGTATCGATTTTCGTCTCGATTACCCGGGCGGGCCGGCTTATGTGGAAGTCAAAAGCGTCACCCTGGGCTTTGATGGCTCGGCGGTGGCGGCATTTCCTGACGCGGTGACCCAGCGTGGGGCCAAGCATTTGCGCGAACTGGCGCATTTGGCCAGGGACGGGATTCGGGCAGTGCAGTTGTATTGCGTGAACCTGACAGGGATCGACGCGGTGCGTCCTGCCGAAGAAATCGATTCGGCCTACGCAGCTGCGTTGCGTGAGGCAGTGGCGTGTGGAGTCGAAGTGCTGGCGTATGGCGTGCGCTTGACTCACGAAGAGATGGTGGTCGATCGGCGACTGGATGTGCTGTTGAACGGTTAGAGCGTGACCCAGATTCCTTGCTCATCTTCGTGGCAGGGGATGCTGGTCAGGGATTGTCCGGCGCAGGGGCCGGCGACGCATTCACCGTCCTCGATCAGAAACAGTGCGCCGTGGGTCGCGCACTGGATCAAGCTGTTGCTGGGGTCGAGAAACTGGTCGGGCTGCCATTCCAGCCCGACGCCCCGGTGCGGGCAGCGATTTTCATACACATACACCCGACCGCCCCGGCGTACGGCCAGGAGCTTCTGGCCGTTGACGTCGAAACCGCGACTGCTGGCGTCAGCCAATTCGGCGCCTGTGCAAAGAAGCTTCATGTCTATCCTCAAGTCCTGTGGCTCGTGACCTGGTACGTCCGAGCTTGACGTTCAAATGCAAGCAATTATCAAATGACGGCTCGCCCGCAGGGCGATTACCGGATGCCGAGAATACTTGGCCTGTCATAACTATGCCCGGGAAACCTTTGAAGGAGGCTGTTTATGCACCTGTTCGATCCCGGTACGACTGGCCAATGACCCTTCTGATTAAACCTCGTGCGTTGTTCATTGGCTTGAGCCTGTTGTGTTTGCTGGCGATCTGGCTGTCGCTGGCGTTGGGGCCGGTGAGTTTGCCGTTGTTCGACACCTTGCGCGCGGCGCTGCGCTTGGTCGGCCTGCCGATTGCCGCCGACGGGTTGGAGCAGGCCGAACTGATCCTCGGGCAAATCCGCCTGCCGCGAACCTTGCTCGGTTTGGCGGTGGGCGGGGTTCTGGCGCTGTCTGGTGTGGCAATGCAGGGGTTGTTTCGCAATCCTCTGGCCGATCCGGGCCTGATAGGGGTGTCGAGCGGCGCGGCATTGGGCGCGGCTATCGCGATTGTCGGCGGCTCGGTATTCGGTGGACTGCCTGAATCCTTCGGGCCATATCTGTTGTCGGTGTGCGCGTTTCTCGGCGGGTTGGGGGTGACGGCGCTGGTCTATCGACTGGGGCGACGCAATGGCCAGACCAACGTCGCGACCATGCTGCTGGCCGGTATTGCATTGACTGCCCTGGCTGGTTCGGCGGTCGGGCTCTTCACCTATCTGGCGGATGACGCGACCCTGCGCACCCTGACGTTCTGGAACCTGGGCAGCCTTAACGGCGCCAGTTATGCGCGACTCTGGCCGTTATTGCTGGTGAGTACCGGTGTGGCACTGTGGTTGCCGCGTCGGGCCAAGGCCTTGAACGCATTATTGCTGGGGGAGTCGGAGGCCGGCCACCTGGGTATCGACGTCGAAGGACTCAAGCGCGAATTGGTGTTCTGCACGGCGTTGGGTGTCGGCGCGGCGGTAGCTGCGGCGGGGATGATCGGGTTTGTCGGCCTGGTGGTGCCGCATCTGGTGCGACTGCTGGTCGGCCCCGATCATCGGGTGTTGTTGCCGGCGTCGGTGTTGGCGGGGGCCAGTCTCCTGTTGTTTGCTGATCTGGTGGCGCGGCTGGCGCTGGCGCCGGCTGAGTTGCCGATCGGGATTGTCACGGCCCTCATCGGCGCGCCGTTCTTTCTGTATTTATTGCTCAGAGGGCGTGCCTGATGTTGCGAGCGCAGAACCTGCAAATCCGCCGCGGTCGAAAAATTGTCCTGACGGACATCACCCTCGAGCTTAAACCGGGCGAAGTCCTCGGCGTGTTGGGGCCTAATGGCGCCGGCAAAAGCACGTTGCTCGGCGCCCTGTGCGGGGAATTGCCTGCGGACCATGGCAGCGTCTGGCTCGATGAGCGTGAGTTGAGTCATTGGAACGGAGCGCAGCGAGCCCGGCGTTTGGCAGTATTGCCGCAAGTGTCGACCCTGGACTTTGCCTTTCGCGTCGAAGAAGTGGTCGGCATGGGCCGTCTGCCTTATCAAAGCGGTCGGGTCCGGGATGAGGAGATTGTCGCCGCCGCGTTGCAGGCGGCCGATGCGGGGCACTTGAGCGGTCGCAGTTATCTGGCGTTGTCCGGTGGCGAACGTCAGCGGGTGCATTTGGCGCGGGTGTTGGCGCAGCTTTGGCCGGGCGAGGCGGGGCAGACGTTGTTGCTCGATGAGCCGACGTCGATGCTCGACCCGCTGCATCAGCACACCACTCTGCAAGCGGTGCGTGAATTCGCCGATCGCGGTGCGGCGGTGCTGGTGATCCTGCATGATCTGAACCTGGCGGCGCGTTATTGTGATCGCTTGTTACTGCTTGAAGGTGGGTGTCCTGTGATGCTGGACACGCCGGAACAGGTATTGCGCCCGGAACCGCTCAAGGCAGTGTTCGGGCTGGAAGTATTGGTGCAACCGCACCCGGAGCGTGGGCATCCGCTGATCATCGCCCGCTGAGGTGTTTTAGGGATGAAAACACGCGTGATGGTTTTTCTGGCCGCGCTGTTACTGAGTGCTTGCCAGCATGTAGCGGTGCCGCCGGTCAGCGGCGAAATCCGGGATTTGCGCAGCGGTCAGACCCTGACCGCGCAAGAACTGCTTGCACGGTTGGCGGAACCTTCGCGGTTGATCGTCGGCGAGCAGCATGACAATCGTGATCACCATCAACTGCAATTGTGGTTATTGCAGGCACTGGGTGAGCGACGGCCTCAAGGCAGTCTGCTGCTGGAAATGTTGACGCCGGCTCAGCAACAGCGCGTCGATGACGTTCGGCATACCTCACCGCTGCCGACCGATTTGTCCGGGGCATTGGCCTGGCAGCCGGGATGGGACTGGAGTCTTTACGGGCCGATCGTTCGTTTTGCCCTGACTCAGCCGTACCCGTTACTGGCGGCCAATCTGGACACGCCTGAAGTCCGTACTGTCTATGCCAAACCGCCAACATTGAGCGGTGCGCGTTCCAACGCTCCGACGGTCAGGAACGAGTTGCTGGCACAGATCAGCGATTCCCACTGCGGCTTGCTGCCTGAATCACAGATGCCCGCGATGCTGGCCGTGCAGCAGCAGCGTGACCGGCGGATAGCCGAGCGATTACGGGCGGCACCGATGCCTTCACTGTTGTTTACCGGCGCGTTCCACGCCCGCAAGGATGTCGGGGTGCCGATCCATGTGCTGGACCTGGGGGAGCCCAAGGCACCAACGGTATTGATGCTGGCGGAGCAGGGCGCTGAGGTCACGTCGGCCATGGCCGATTACGTCTGGTATACGCCCACCACGCCACCGCAGGATTACTGCGCGCAAATGCGCAAGCAGTTCGGCAAGCCGTCAGGCCAATAAGATCACGCGAGTTTTCCACAGGCAAAAAAAGACCCGGCAAGAGCCGGGTCAAATAACCGTGATTAGCCTGATGAGGAGATAATCTGAGAGTCCGAACCAAGGGCTTTTCAGAATATCGACCAGTCTCGCGACCAGTTGTGATAATCATAGCGATTCTCATTACCAAGTCAATCGCTGATTTCTCGTTTCCGTGAATTACGTCATTCCTTCGCTGGAAAGCCTCGTAATCATTGGGTTTCAGGCTGTGCGTTCGAGTGAAATTATCCGTTCAATTCTTGTGGCGAGACGAAATAGCATCCAGCTGTTTGTTCAAGGCTTCCTTGCGCTCGGCGGGAATGTCGTTCCAGTGGACATCCATCAACGCGCCTTCAATCGCATACAACAACACCTTGGACGCCCGAAAACCGCGAGTGCGCACGGCCCGATAAGCGTCCACAGCTCCCAGCCGACGCAAGTCCGAGGCACTGTGGATGCCCACGGCATGCAGCCATTGCGCCGACGTCTTGCCAAGATTCTTCAGGTGTTGCAGTTCATCATTCATCAAGCCTCCTTGCGACAGCCGAATGGTGCGTGGGCGAGCCTCTCAGCAGTGTAGCCATCAGTAGGAAAAGCGTGATTGTTTGGTCGGTTTCGACGCAAAAGCTTCTAAGAGGAAAACTCAAGAAGCGGCGTGAAAAGGCGGAGCATGTAGTCCGAGGGCGTGTGGGAAATTGAGTTTTCGAGCAAAAAAAGTACAACGTCCAGCGCAAGGCGGGGGCGCTGGACTGGGTGAGACGTCGCTTTTAGCGGGTGCGATAACGCAGGCGTGTACCGAAATTCATCGACATCAGGATCTCATCGGCACTCAGCTCTGGCGGGAAGTAGGCGCCGGAGATCTGCGCGTGGGCCAGGCTCGCGCCTTCCAGGGATGAGTTGCGAAAGTCGACGCCGCGCAAGTCGGCAGAGCGAAAGTAGGCATCGGTGAAGTCGATGCCGTCGGCGTTCAGTTCACGCAGATCGAGCCCGCGGAAGTCACCACCGACCATGTCGATAGGTCCATCTTTCGGGCGTTCATTGTTGAAGCTTGTGATGTCGTCTTTGTGCAGCAAGGCATAAAGCGGGGTGTCGAGAAGTTTTGGCTGGCTCATGTCACATCACCTGATGGTTTTATGACGCCAGTATAGTGCCACTATTTGGCAGCCGTGAAGCCGGTGAGGGCTTCACGGTTGAAATAGTTTCTTACAGACCAGGCAGGCGCTGGCGAATCTGCGCAACGACCGTATCGAGGGTGCCACTTTCATTGGTCTGGACGCGCTTGCTGCAGAGGATTTCTGCTGGCGTCAGTGCCTCGCGGCTGGCTTGCTGGGCGGCGATAACAGCCAGGTTGGCGTCGGACGGATCGTTGTTGTCCGCCTGGCGTTGCTTCAACCAGCTCTCGATCACCGCTTGTGGCGCGTCGCAATCGAGGATCAGGAACGGCGCGCCGGTGGCCTCGGCGATTTTTGCCGCGCTGTCGCGTTGGTCGCGCTTGAGATAAGTGGCATCGATCACCACCGGGAAGCCGGCACGCAGAATTACATTGGCAACCTCATGCAGGCGGGCATAGGTGGCGACGCTGGCGTCGGCGCTATAGATGCCGGCCTGCGGGTCGTTCGGTACGGTCTGTTCGCCGAACATGCGCTTGCGCTCGACATCCGAACGCAGGCGAATGGCACCCAATGCTTCCACCAGGCGCATGGCCACATGGCTTTTGCCGACGGCGGAAACACCGTGGGTGATCGCCAGGAAACGCGAAGGAATGGTGCTGTAGCTTTCCGCCAGGTTGGCGTAGTTGCGGTACTGACGCAGAGTGGTAGCGCGCTGCACCGGGTCGGCCTCGGCCGGCATGCTGAACAGGCTGACCTTGGCGCGAACCAGGGCGCGGTAGGCTTTATAGAAGTTCAGCAGCTCAAGACCCTGGTAGTCGCCGGTCAGTTCCAGGTATTGGCTGATGAAACGGCGCGCCAGGCTCTTCAGGCCGCGGTCTTCCAGGTCCATTGCCAGGAAGCCGGTGTCGGCGTAAACGTCGGTGAAGCGGAACGGTTCGTTGAACTCGATGCAGTCGAAGATCACCACTTTGCCGTCGATCACGGTAGCGTTGCCCAGGTGAATGTCACCATGGCATTCACGAATGAAGCCGTCGGCCTTGCGCTGGGCGAACAGTGGCTTGAGGCGCTCGAAGCTGCTTTCGGCCCAGGCTTGCAGTGCCTCGAGTTGCAACAGATCGGCCTTGTCGCTGAGGAACGGAAGGATCTGTTCGAAGTTCTGCCGTACCGGCGCCATGACGCTGTCCGGCGTGCCGGCTTCGTGTTCGGCAGGCACTTTCGGCGCACTGAGGTGGAATTGAGCGATCTGCGCGGCCATCGCGTCGATGTGCGTGGTGGTCAATTCGCCGTTGGCTTGCAGGGTGCTGAGCAGTTGGCTTTGCGGGAACTGACGCATTTTCAGGGCGTAATCGACAACCGGACCATCGCCGCCCAGTTGTGGCGCCTCGGCACTGCCGGTGATCGGTAGCACTTCAAGATACAAGTCATGGGTCAGGCGCTGGTTCAGGCGCAGCTCTTCGCCGCAGAAATGCTTGCGAGCTTCGAGACTGGTGAAATCGAGGAAGCCGAAATTCACCGGCTTCTTCACTTTATAAGCATAGGGACCGGTGAGTATCACCCAGGAAATATGGGTCTCGATGACCTGGAACCCTTCTACGGGATGCGGGTAGAGGGCCGGGTTTTGCAGGGCAGCGATCAGGGACTGGCTCACAGGCGATCCTTCAGAGTCTGGGGGGAAATTCAAGGCCGTCATTATGGCTGCAAGTCCGTCCGACGCAAACCTCAGAGGGCTCCTGTTGAGGATGAATAAAGTGCGTATAATCCGCCGCCATGACTCGATCTCGATCCCCCCGCACCCCTAAAAAACCACCTTCCAAGGGCATGCGCCCCTGGCTGGGCTGGGCCCTTAAACTCAGCCTGGTCGGCCTTGTGGTGCTGGCCGGGTTCGCGGTTTACCTCGACGCCGTGGTTCAGGAGAAGTTTTCCGGCAAGCGCTGGACCATCCCGGCCAAGGTGTACGCGCGCCCGCTCGAGCTGTTCGTCGGACAAAAGCTCAGCAAGGACGACTTCCTCACCGAACTCGATGCCTTGGGCTACCGACGCGAAGCGGTCAGCAACGGCCCCGGCGCGGCAGCGGTCAATGGCAATACCGTCGACTTGAATACCCGAGGCTTCCAGTTCTATGAAGGCATGGAGCAGGCGCAGCCCGTGCGCGTGCGGTTCTCCGGCGATTACGTGGCCGAGCTCTCGGCGACCAACGGTTCGAAGCTTTCCGTGGTGCGACTGGAGCCGCTGCTGATCGGCGGGATTTACCCGAAAAACCTTGAAGACCGCATCCTGATCAAGATCGATCAGGTTCCGCCGTATCTGCTCGAAACCCTGGTTGCTGTAGAAGACCGGGATTTCTACAGCCACTGGGGCGTGTCGCCGAAGTCGATTGCCCGAGCTATCTATGTCAACACCTCGGGCGGCAAGATGACCCAGGGCGGTAGTACGCTGACGCAACAGTTGGTCAAGAACTTCTACCTCACCAGTGAACGCAGCCTGACCCGTAAGCTCACCGAAGCCATGATGGCGATGTTGCTTGAGCTGCATTACGACAAGAGCGAAATTCTTGAGGCTTACCTCAATGAAGTATTCGTCGGCCAGGATGGTCAGCGCGCGGTGCACGGCTTCGGCCTGGCCAGCCAGTTTTTCTTCGGGCAGCCATTGTCCGAGCTGAAACTGCATCAAGTCGCTTTGTTGGTGGGCATGGTCAAGGGGCCGTCCTATTACAACCCGCGCCGCAACCCTGAGCGGGCTCTGGAGCGGCGCAATCTGGTGCTCGATGTTCTGAAGGAGCAAGGCGTTGCCAGCGCCGAACAGGTTGAGGCGGCGAAGAAAATGCCACTGGGTGTGACCACTCGCGGCAAGTTGGCCGACAGCTCGTTCCCGGGCTTCCTTGATCTGGTTAAACGTCAGTTGCGCGAAGACTACCGCGACGAAGACTTGACCGAAGAAGGGCTGCGAATCTTCACCAGTTTCGACCCGATCCTGCAGATGAAAGCCGAAGCCTCGGTCAACGACACGTTCAAGCGCCTGGCCGGGCGCAAGGGTTCCGATGACGTGGAAGCCGCGATGGTCGTGACCAACCCGGAAACCGGTGAGGTCCAGGCCATGATCGGCAGCCGTCAGGCGAGTTTTGCCGGTTTTAACCGTGCGTTGGACGCGGTGCGACCGATCGGCTCTTTGATCAAGCCGGCGGTTTATCTGACCGCTCTTGAAAAGCCGAGCCAGTACACGCTCACCAGTTGGCTATCGGACGACTACTTCTCGGTCAAAGGCGCGGACGGTCAGATCTGGAAACCACAGAACTATGATCGCCGTTCCCACGGCACGGTGTTCCTGTACCAAGGGTTGGCGCATTCCTACAACCTGTCGACCGCGCGTCTCGGGTTGGCGGTGGGCGTGCCGAATGTCTTGAAGACCCTGGCACGCCTGGGCGTAAGCCGCGAATTCCCGGCGTTCCCGTCGATGTTGCTCGGTGCCGGCGGTATGACCCCGATCGAAGTGGCGACCATGTACCAGACGCTGGCCAATGGCGGGTTCAATACGCCGATGCGCGGGATTCGCAGCGTACTGACTGCCGAGGGCGAGCCGCTCAAGCGTTATCCGTTCCAGATTCAGCAGCAATTTGATCCGGCGTCCATTTACCTGATCCAGAACGCCATGCAGCGCGTCATGCGCGAAGGTACCGGTAGTTCGGTTTATAACGTGTTGCCGAAAACCCTGACCCTGGCCGGTAAGACCGGTACCAGTAACGATTCGCGGGACAGCTGGTTCGCCGGTTTCAGTCAGGATCTGCTGGCCGTTGTCTGGCTGGGGCGCGATGATAATGGCAAGACACCGTTCACCGGTGCCACCGGCGCGTTGCAGGTCTGGACCAGTTTCATGCGCAAGGCCGATCCGCTGCCGCTGGACATGCCGCAACCGGACAACATTGTTCAGGCCTGGGTCGATTCGCGCACTGGTCAAGGTTCCGAAGCCAACTGCCCAGGTGCGGTGCAGATGCCGTATATTCGCGGCAGTGAACCGCCTCCCGGTGCTGCTTGCGGTGGTGAAAGCCCTGCAGAATCGGTGATGGATTGGGTCAAGGGCTGGATGAATTAAGCAAAGAGGATTTGAAGTGAACAAGTGGTTGATTCCAGCGGTGACTGCCGTGGCTTTGCTCAGCGGCTGCTCCACTGTGCAGCGTGGTTCGATCCCGGTTGAGGATGCCGGCACTGCCGTCTCCAACAGTGAGCGGATTTCGGCGAATGGCGGTTTCCGTCAGTCGACGGTGAAACGTCCTGTACAAGCTCAGACTCAGGCGATCCCGCAAGGTGACACCGGGGTCGTGGTGATGGTCCCGGGTGGTGGCGCCGTCTCCTCGGCACCGATCAGCACTTCGCCGATTACCCCAGGCCCGATTACTCCGGGGCCGATTGATACCTCGCCGGTTCAGTCGGCGCCGATCAATCAGGGTAGCTACAGCATGCCGTCGACGCCCAGCGGGATTCCTTCGGCGAACTCCGGCGGACTGTCCGCCGATGAACAACTGGACGGTCCGGTCCTGGCATTGTTGACCACCGCCCAGCAGCAACAGGCCAGTGGCGACCTTAATGGTGCATCTTCCAGCCTCGAACGTGCCCAGCGTGTTGCACCGCGCGAGCCGCAAGTACTTTATCGCTTGGCCCAGGTGCGTATGGCTCAAGGTGATGCGGCTCAGGCCGAGCAGTTTGCCCGCCGTGGCCTGACGTTCGCCAATGGGCGTCCGGATCTTCAGGCCAGCCTGTGGGAATTGATCGCCCAGGCCCGAGAGAAGCAGGGTGACCCGGCCGGTGCTGCGTTGGCTCGTCAGAAGGCCAAGGTTTCGCTGTGATGGATATGCGCTTTCCGAAGATTGCCGAACAGTTGCTGTTGATCGAGCGCGAGCTGCGCGTTCAGGGCTGGTGGGATGAAGTGCCGCCGTCTGCTGAGGCGCTCTCCAGCGTTGAACCGTTTTCGGTGGATACGCTGGATTTCGAGCAATGGCTGCAATGGGTCTTCTTGCCAAGGATGAAGTCGATCCTGGAGCAGGATCTGCCATTGCCCAACGCATCAGGGATTCAGGAGATGGCCGAAATGGTCTTCGCCTCCCGCAATGTCCAGGGCAAGGATCGGCAGCTTCAGGTCTTGCTCAAAGAGTTCGACGCGTTGATCACCGTCTCCCGCTGAATCGGAAACTGCCAGTGCTTACTGGCAGTTTTTCGCAATCTGTTTCTGTGCTTCGGTGAGGCGCTCCTGACGTTGTTGGTCGGTCAGGCGGCGCGTCTCGCCGTCGACTTCCTCCCGCAATCGCGGATTGTTCTGCAGTTGAGCCAGGTTCGTCCGAGCTTGTTCACAGAACACTCTTAGCTGGGCCTGCTGCTCGGCGACCTGCTTTTTCACTTTGTGATCGATGGCCTTTTGATCGCCGATGACGTTGCCGCGCGGTAGCGCGCCCGGCTTGCCGACGGGCGGGGAGGGCGTGACCATGACGGTGGCCTCCCGGCCTTGGGGCGGCTGTGCATCGAAATGGGTGACGCCCTGGGCATCGACCCATTTATAGATCTGACCCGCCATGCACAAAGGGCTCAGGCTGATCAGCAAGCTGGCGGTGAAGATGAGCGTTCGCATGCCATTTCCTTATCGGGGGTGCGCAATTGAAGCTAACACAGTTGCGGTTTAAAGGTTTTTTCTTGCGTTCTCATGCGCTTAGTTCAATAAAGCACATTGACGGCTTGACTTGCGATGGGCGAAACAGAAGAATCCAAAGTCCGCTGTAGAGGGACTGCCAGAAGCAGACCCACTCGGCAGATCATGAGGCGCACATCCGCGCCGACCTGTTACACCCGCAACGCGTTACCTCGCGCTGGGTGGGAAAGGCCCGCAACACTTGGGACGATCCCAATACTTGCTCAGTCAGTGCTGACGTAGTCGGCGACCACCGTCGCTCATGCTCTGCCGAGAAGTAAACCTATTAAGACCCGTCCTCTTGTATGTGGGCGGTATTCTGGCGTTTTAGAGGTGAACAACGTGGAGCTTTTATCTGGCGGTGAGATGCTCGTCCGCTTTTTGCGTGACGAAGGCGTCAAATATATCTACGGGTACCCGGGTGGTGCTCTTCTTCATGTCTATGATGCCCTGTTCAAAGAACCGGAAGTGACCCACATCCTGGTTCGTCACGAGCAGGCTGCGACCCATATGGCTGACGGCTATGCCCGTGCCACCGGTAAAGCCGGCGTGGTACTGGTGACGTCCGGCCCGGGCGCAACCAACGCCATCACCGGTATTGCCACGGCCTACATGGACTCCATTCCGATGGTGGTCATTTCCGGCCAGGTGCCTAGCACCATGGTAGGCACCGATGCGTTCCAGGAAACCGACATGATCGGTATCTCCCGGCCGATCGTGAAGCACAGCTTCATGATCAAGCACGCCTCGGAAATCCCGGAAGTCATGAAGAAGGCGTTCTACCTGGCGCAATCCGGTCGTCCTGGTCCGGTCGTTGTCGATATCCCGAAAGACATGACCAACCCGGCCGAAAAGTTCGAATACATCTTCCCGAAAAAAGCCAAACTGCGTTCCTACAGCCCGGCCGTTCGCGGTCACTCCGGGCAAATCCGCAAGGCAGCCGAAATGCTTCTGGCGGCCAAGCGCCCTGTGTTGTATTCGGGCGGCGGCGTGATCCTCGGTGGTGGCTCTGCGCCGCTGACCGAGCTGGCGAAGATGCTCAACCTGCCAGTGACCAATACCCTGATGGGCCTGGGTGCCTACCCTGGCACCGACCGTCAGTTCATCGGCATGCTCGGCATGCACGGCAGCTACACCGCCAACCTGGCGATGCACCATGCCGATGTGATCCTTGCAGTCGGCGCGCGTTTCGATGACCGCGTGATCAACGGCCCGGCCAAGTTCTGCCCGAATGCCAAGATCATTCACATCGACATCGACCCGGCTTCGATTTCCAAGACCATCAAGGCAGACGTGCCTATCGTTGGCCCGGTCGAGAGCGTCCTGACCGAAATGGTCGCGATCCTCAAGGAAATCGGCGAGACCCCGAACAAGGAGTCCGTTGCCAGCTGGTGGAAGCAAGTTGATGAGTGGCGCGGTGACCGCGGTCTGTTCCCTTACGACAAGGGCGACGGCAGCGTGATCAAGCCGCAGACCGTGATCGAAACCCTGTGCGAAGTGACCAAGGGCGACGCCTTTGTGACCTCCGACGTGGGTCAGCATCAGATGTTCGCGGCGCAGTACTACAAGTTCAACAAGCCGAACCGTTGGATCAACTCCGGTGGCCTGGGCACCATGGGCTTCGGTTTTCCGGCGGCCATGGGCATCAAGCTGAGCTTCCCGGATGACGATGTCGCCTGCGTAACAGGCGAGGGCAGCATCCAGATGAACATTCAGGAACTGTCGACCTGCCTGCAATACGGTTTGCCGGTAAAAATCGTCATCCTGAACAATGGCGTGCTGGGTATGGTTCGCCAGTGGCAGGACATGAGTTATGGCAGCCGTCACTCGCACTCCTACATGGAATCGCTGCCTGACTTCGTCAAACTGGCAGAGGCCTATGGTCACGTTGGCGTGCGCATCACCGACTCGAAAGATTTGAAGTCGAAGATGGAGGAGGCGTTCGCCATGAAAGATCGCCTGGTGGTTATCGATATCTCGGTTGACACCAGCGAGCACGTCTACCCGATGCAGATCAAAGACGGCTCCATGCGTGATATGTGGTTGAGCAAGACGGAGCGTACTTAATCATGCGGCACATTATTTCCCTGCTTCTGGAAAACGAACCGGGCGCTCTGTCTCGTGTAGTCGGCCTGTTTTCGCAGCGCAACTACAACATCGAAAGCCTGACCGTGGCGCCAACCGAAGACCCGACTTTGTCGCGTCTGACGCTAACCACTGTCGGCCATGATGAAATCATCGAGCAGATCACCAAGAACCTGAACAAGCTGATCGAAGTGGTCAAACTGGTCGACTTGTCGGAGAGTGCTCACATCGAGCGCGAACTGATGCTGGTCAAGGTCAAGGCCACCGGCGCCCAGCGCGCCGAGATCAAGCGCACCACCGATATTTATCGTGGGCAGATCGTTGATGTCAGCGCCAGCGTGTATACCGTTCAATTGACCGGTACCAGCGACAAGCTCGACAGCTTCATTCAATCGATCGGCACTGCCTCGATTCTGGAAACCGTACGCAGTGGCGTCACCGGGATTGCCCGCGGCGACAAAGTACTGAGCATCTAAACCAAATTAGCGAATGGCCTGAGGGCCAGATATAAAGGGGAAATTCATGAAAGTTTTCTACGATAAAGACTGCGACCTGTCGATCATCCAGGGCAAGAAAGTTGCCATCATTGGTTACGGCTCCCAAGGCCACGCTCAAGCGTGCAACCTGAAAGACTCCGGCGTTGACGTTACCGTTGGCCTGCGTAAAGGTTCGGCCACCGTTGCCAAAGCTGAAGCCCACGGCCTGAAAGTGACTGACGTTGCTTCCGCCGTAGCAGCTGCCGACCTGGTCATGATCCTGACCCCGGACGAGTTCCAGTCCTCGCTGTACAAGAACGAAATCGAGCCGAACATCAAGAAAGGCGCCACCCTGGCCTTCTCCCACGGTTTCGCGATCCACTACAACCAGGTTGTTCCGCGCGCTGACCTCGACGTGATCATGATCGCGCCGAAAGCTCCGGGCCACACCGTGCGTTCCGAGTTCGTCAAAGGCGGCGGTATCCCTGACCTGATCGCTATCTACCAGGATGCTTCGGGCAACGCCAAAAACGTTGCACTGTCCTACGCTGCCGGCGTTGGTGGCGGTCGTACCGGCATCATCGAAACCACCTTCAAGGACGAGACCGAAACCGACCTGTTCGGCGAACAAGCCGTTCTGTGCGGCGGTACCGTTGAGTTGGTAAAAGCCGGTTTCGAAACCCTGGTTGAAGCTGGCTACGCGCCGGAAATGGCCTACTTCGAATGCCTGCACGAATTGAAGCTGATCGTTGACCTCATGTACGAAGGCGGTATCGCCAACATGAACTACTCGATCTCCAACAACGCTGAGTACGGCGAGTACGTGACAGGTCCGGAAGTAATCAACGCCGAATCCCGTCAGGCCATGCGCAACGCCCTGAAACGTATTCAGGACGGCGAATACGCCAAGATGTTCATCAGCGAAGGCGCCACCGGCTATCCTTCGATGACCGCCAAGCGTCGTAACAACGCCGCTCACGGTATCGAAATCATCGGTGAGCAACTGCGCTCCATGATGCCGTGGATCGGTGCCAACAAGATCGTCGACAAAGCCAAGAACTAAGTCACGAGCTTGTACGGAAAACGCGGCCTAGGCCGCGTTTTTTCGTTTGGATCCGCCGGTTCTGGTATAAAGCTGCATCGTTTGCGGTCGAACCGTCGTCCCAGACACCTGTCGAAACTTTCCACCCCGTTGCAAGGTAATGTCCATGAGCGAACGTCCCGAAGAGCCAAAGCAGGCTTCTGACGCCGAAAGCCTTCTGCCCATCGATGAGCACATCGAAGAAGGGCATGACGCTGAAGGCCGTAAAGTCCGGCATCGTGGTATCTATCTTCTGCCGAATCTGTTCACCACTGCGAACCTCTTCGCAGGGTTCTATTCCATCATCAACTCGATGAGCGCCCAGAGCGCCTTGAGTGCCGGTGATGCAATCGGCGCGAGCAAGTATTTTGCGTTTGCCGCGATCGCGATTTTCGTTGCCATGGTGCTCGACGGCCTCGACGGTCGCGTCGCTCGCATGACCAACACCCAAAGCGCCTTCGGTGCGGAGTACGACTCGCTGTCGGATATGGTTGCCTTTGGCGTCGCGCCGGCTTTGCTGGCATTCGGCTGGGCCTTGGGCGATATGGGCAAAGTCGGCTGGATGGTCGCCTTCATCTATGTGGCGGGTGCGGCGTTGCGCCTGGCACGCTTCAACACGCAGGTCGGCACCGCCGACAAGCGCTACTTCATCGGTCTGGCCAGCCCGGCCGCGGCCGGTGTGGTCGCGGGCATTGTCTGGGCGTTCAGCGATTACGGCATTCAGGGTTCCAAAATGTCGTTCCTGGTTGCACTGATGGTTGCCGCCGCAGGCATGCTGATGGTCAGTAACATCAAGTACAACAGCTTCAAGGAGCTGGACTTGAAGGGGCGCGTTCCCTTTGTCGCGATCCTGGCAGTGGTGCTGGTATTTGCCGTTGTATTCAGTGATCCGCCGCGCATCCTGCTGCTGGTTTTCCTTGCCTATGCGGCTTCCGGGCCGGTGCAGTACCTGCTGCGTCTTCGTCGGCACAAAAAAGCCGAGTGATGTAATTTCCCTCATACTCCGCAGTCTATGGGTGCATCTGTCCTCCAATGCTGCGGAGTTGCCATGCTGATCAAAGTCCCCAAAGCGTCTGACTGTCATGAGTCAGACGTCACGCCTGAATCTCTCTACCTTTCTCGTCGCAATGTATTAGGCGCGGCCGTTGCCGGTTTGGCTGTGAGTACGCTGCCGCGCTGGGCGAGTGCCGACGATGCTGCGCGTTATGCCGATGTCGAGCCTGGCAAGGCGCCGTCCTGGTTTGCCGAAAAACTGCCTTCCACTAAATGGGGGGCGGTCAACGTCAAGGATGAAGCAATCACGCCTTTCAAGGATGCGACCCACTACAACAACTTCTATGAGTTCGGTACCGACAAAGGCGATCCTGCGGCCAACGCCGGTGCGCTAAAAACCGAACCGTGGAGCGTGGTGGTAGACGGGGAGGTGGGTAAGCCGGGGCGGTATGCGCTGGAAGACTTCATGAAGCCTTATCAGCTGGAAGAGCGTATTTATCGTCTTCGCTGTGTGGAGGCCTGGTCGATGGTCATTCCGTGGATAGGTTTTCCAATTTCGGCTTTGCTGAAGGAAGTAGAACCGACGTCCAAGGCCAAATTTATTCGCTTTGAAACCCTGCAAGATCCCAAGAGTATGCCTGGACAACGTTCTGGCTTCGCCTTGATCGACTGGCCATATGTAGAAGGGCTGCGTCTGGATGAGGCGATGAATCCGTTGGCGATTCTCGCTGTAGGCATGTATGGACGTGAGTTGCCCAATCAGAACGGTGCGCCGCTACGTCTGGTGGTGCCGTGGAAATACGGCTTCAAGAGCATCAAGTCCATCGTGCGAATCAGCCTGGTCAGTGAGCAGCCGAAAACCACCTGGCAGAGCATTGCCTCGAATGAGTATGGCTTTTATGCGAACGTGAACCCGACAGTCGACCACCCGCGTTGGACGCAGGCACGGGAAAGGCGTTTGCCGAGCGGTCTGTTCAAGCCCAATGTGCGGGACACGCAAATGTTCAACGGCTACTCGGATGAAGTCGCTTCTTTATATGCAGGGCTCGATCTGCGGAAGAATTACTGATGCGATATCTGTTCTGGCGTATTGGTGTCTTTATCGCCGCAGCTGTTTGGCCGCTGCTTTGGTTGTATCAAGCCTGGGCGGATGTGCTGGGGCCTGATCCAGGAAAGGTGCTGGTTGATCGTCTAGGGTTGGGGACGCTTGTCCTGCTGCTCATTACGTTAAGCATGACGCCATTGCAGAAGCTCACCGGTTGGTCGGGGTGGATAGCTGTCCGACGGCAGTTGGGGTTGTGGTGTTTCGCCTATGTGGTTTTGCATTTGAGCGGTTATACGGCGTTCATCCTCGGCTTTGATTGGTCACAACTGGGTATCGAGTTGCGCAAGCGGCCGTACATTATCGTCGGGGTGCTGGGTTTTCTCGGTTTGTTGGCGCTGGCGGTTACCTCCAATCGTTACAGTCAGCGGCATTTGGGCGTTCGCTGGAAAAGACTGCATCGGTTGGTCTATGTGATTCTCGGGCTTGGGTTACTGCATATGTTGTGGATCGTTCGCGCCGATCTGAGGGAGTGGGCGATCTACGCTTCTATAGGTGCGTTGTTATTAGTATTGAGATTGCCGCCTGTAACCCGCCGAATTCCACGTTTAATCGTTAAAAAGGCACCTTCTGCAAGAAAGGCGTAATTAGAGGTTGACGGCAGATCCTGGACGTCTATAATTCGCCCCACTTCCGGCGCAGTCGAAACGGAAAACTCCTTGGTAAACA
>NZ_JBWKUI010000025.1:0-53646 GCF_059420765.1 Pseudomonas sp. GW821-FHT03E01
GTTCAGTCGGTTAGAATACCGGCCTGTCACGCCGGGGGTCGCGGGTTCGAGTCCCGTCCGCTGCGCCATATTCGGTATCTGGAACACTGAACGCCAGATCACCACAGAAAGCCCGCTTAATGCGGGCTTTTTGCTGTCTGGGATTCGGCTTTTTACCGGATTCACTGAATAAAGCGACCTGTTCGGGTCGCTTTTTTCGTTTCTGCCTTACTTATTGTTCGCCGTTGCGGCTGTGTCGATAGTCGCTGACGGCCTCGTACACCGCTTTGCGCAACCGGTTGATCCCACCAATCGGCCGATGGGCTTCAAGGCCGAACCATGGATTGAACGACAGGTTGTCGCATTGCAGGTTCAGCGCCGGGGTGTCGAAATCCTGGGCGGGCAGCTTGATCCTGGCCACGGTTTCGAAGGGCGCGTCTCGTTCACGCCACTCGATGCTGGTGTCTTCGATCGGCATGTATTGGCCCGGATCCTGACGCTGGATCTGCAAAACGAAACAGGCCGGCACCCGATCAGTCGACAGCTGCTGGTTCAGCGCACTGCGCAGGAAGTTCGGCAGGTTTTGATTTTGCGTGGGCAGCGTGTAGGTCGGGCAGCTCTCCGGATCCGGGATTACCCGGAATTTGACGTTGGCCTCACCAAACTTGTACGGCGAAACCGAAAAGTAGGTGGTCTGGGTCGGACTTGCCGGGGCAGGGGAGAGTGTCGCCAGCGCAATAAACAGATGACGAACCTGCCAGGTGCGCGGATCCCAAGCCGGGAAGAACGCCATTATCGTTTTGCCGTCAGCCTGAGCGGCCACATTCTGACGATACTCGGCGACATCGCTGACAAAGAAGTTCGGATGGTTGAACATCACGAAATCCTGCTCGTTGCGCCCTTGTCGATCACTCAGCAACTGTTTACCCGGCACATCGAACAACTTGATCGCCATGCCCCGAGCATCGCGGATGCTGTCGAACTGCGGATAGGCATTGCCGTTGGACAGACGCATCGTCGCTTGCCAGGTTTTGCCGGGTTCGCTGAACACGCCTTGGCGCAACGCCGTCGCCAGATCCGGTAGCACCTGAACCTCGGCCTTCACGCAACCATGGGCCTTGGCGTGAGCGTCGCGCAGATAGCGAGTACTTTCGCGGTGTTGATCGACGATCCGCACCGCTGTCTGGATGATGTCCCGGGTCATCACCGCTTCGCCGTCCGGAATCAGTTCTTCAGCCGATACCGGGCCGCGATGTTGCCAGGCGAGCCATGCCATGGTCAGCGCCCAGCCGAGGACCCCCAAGCCCAACATCCACAGCAGGGTTTTACCAAGGAAGGCACCCAGGCGTAGCCAGAGCGTGATCAGCATGGGTCAATCCTTTTGACTGATGAGGTGGTCTGGCAATTGCGACTCCACCGGGCCGCCCAACACTTTCAGGTATTCCAGCAGCGCCCAGCGCTCCTGCGGTTGCAGCAGGCGACCGATCACGCCATTACCGCGCTCGCCGTCGCGGAATTCGTGGCCGCTGTTGTGATTGCCGGTAATACGCGTGTCGAACACAAAACCGTTGGTGAAGGCTTCGGTGCGATAGCCCAGGTGTTTGGGATCGTATTCGAAGGTGCCCTTATAGAACGTTGTTGCGCGTTCATCCTGGGGCGAGAGCAGTTGATAAATGCTCGGCACCGAACCGTTGTGCAAAAACGGCGGCGTGGCCCAGACGCCCGCCAGCGGCCGGGCCTTATAGCTGCGTAATTCCTGGACGCCGATAGGCAAGCCGAAACCGTCCAGATTCGGCCGCTCCGCCGGTGTCACATTGGCAGCGCGATAGGCCTGGTTCCCCACAAAAGCAGTGACGTAGGCCAGCCCCTTGGCCACTGACAACTGGCTCAAATCCAAGGGCTCCGTGGGTTTTGGATGCAATTGCACGTCCAGTTGCGCAAGCTCTGCCGGATCCCACTTCAAGGCCGACAGATCGAAGCGATGGTCGGCAATATTGTTGGCGGCGCCGGGGTCTGTGCCAATCACCTCCACGGGCAGTAAGTTCAGGTGGTGCACCGGTCTGCCGTCGCTTTGGGTGACGCGGGGGACGTGGCACCCAGCGCAGTTTTCAGCGAATAGTGCGCGGCCTTTTGCGGCCAACGGTTTGTCGATGGAGCCCAGCAAGGCTTCCGGCCAGACGGGCGGCTTGAGTCGTTGCAGGGTTTGTTCGATCCGGTGCAGATCGCGCACCCGGACGCTGGACGGATAGCGGTCGTCGCCCTTGAGAGGCTGCCCGCTGGCGTCGAAGAAATTCAGCGTGGCGCCGACACCCAGGGCCTCGCCGATGTTACGGGCCATCGGTTGCTGCGCCGAACCGTTCCACTGCACCCAGTCGAAGGTCCACATGTCCCACAGTTGCGGGTAGTCCACCGGCGCGTTGGCCACGCGGTAGTTGGCCGGCGAAATGGCGTCGCCGAAGCTGGCGTTGGCAATGCGCCCGAAGGCGTCGGTACGGCCGGGGCCTTCTTCGGTGGGGTAGAGCCCGCGATGGGTATCGTTCCAGGCCACTTTCAAGAAGGTATCGAGTGAGCTTTTGAAGTCCTGGCGTAGCTGTTGATGCCGGGCGTCATAGTCCTGGCCCAGGACATTGCGCGCGAAACGTTCGAATTTCCACGGGTTGTAGTAAGTCGAGGCGAGGCTGGCCACCAGTGCCTGGCCAAAGCTGCCGCCGCGCAGGGTCGGGACGCTGGACGGCAACACATGCTGGGCCGAGCCGCCGTCGATGCGCACGGCCTGGCCGTTGAAACGCAATTCGCCGGTGTGGCAGGCGGAACAGGTGATGTCCAGAAACTCTTCCTGGCTGCCCGGATTCTGATGACGGGCGAAACCGACGGGCAGGTTGCCAGGGTTGTCTGGCGTGGCTTTCTGGCTCGGATCGATCAGAAAACCAAAGCGTGCGAGGTATTCGGGAGCGGCGAATCGTTTTTGCGAGAACGGCAGTTCGAGCGCGTTGAACCAGTCATAGCGCAAGCCTTTGACTTGGGTGCCTTGGGGCGTGAAGTAGTAGGCCTGGCGGTCTGCGGCGCTCCATTGCTCCAGGTAATGCACCTGTTGCGCCGGTGACCAGGCCGGTAATTTCGGGTTGGCGACGTAGTACAGCACCA
Organism: Pseudomonas sp. GW821-FHT03E01; assembly: GCF_059420765.1. Classification (NCBI taxonomy): domain Bacteria; kingdom Pseudomonadati; phylum Pseudomonadota; class Gammaproteobacteria; order Pseudomonadales; family Pseudomonadaceae; genus Pseudomonas; species Pseudomonas sp. GW821-FHT03E01. The sequence continues at coordinate 3,124 of NZ_JBWKUI010000025.1, forward strand.
CGGCGAGGCCCAGCCCCAGTAGTACTGCGATCAGAATCAGCAAGCGGATTATGAGGCGCACGATAAACATCCTTGTCAATTTGTAGCTCTCTTATGCCTCAGCTGATGAAGTGCGGCAAGAGGCCATTACGCCAAGGGCTGTGGGAACCGGCATCGGGGGCTGTGAGAGCCAGATGACAGAAGCTTCATCGTTCTAATCCCGAAATGCGTTTAAACACCTGAACTTATCGGAAGTTTCCTGCTCTCATGCCGGTAGCCATTGGTCGTGGCCGCCTGATAAGCTCGCGGCTTTACTCGATTGCCCTTTAGGCGCATGAACAAGGAAATAGCATGAAACAGCATCGGTTGGCGGCGGCGGTGGCCCTGGTTGGCCTGGTACTTGCGGGTTGTGATTCGCAGACCAGCGTAGAGCTGAAAACCCCGGCGCAAAAAGCTTCCTACGGCATTGGCCTGAACATGGGCAAAAGTCTGGCTCAGGAAGGCATGGATGATCTGGACTCCAAAGCCGTAGCCCAAGGCATCGAAGATGCCGTCGGCAAGAAAGAACAGAAACTGAAGGATGAGGAACTGGTTGAAGCCTTCGCAGCGCTGCAGAAGCGTGCCGAAGAGCGTTTGGCCAAGATGAGCGAAGAGTCGGCAGCCGCCGGCAAGAAATTCCTCGAAGAGAATGGCAAGAAAGCCGGTGTCGTCACCACGGCTTCCGGCCTGCAATACGAAGTGGTCAAGAAGGCCGATGGCGCGCAGCCTAAGCCGACCGACGTAGTGACTGTTCACTACACCGGTAAACTGACCAACGGCACCGTTTTCGACAGCTCCGTCGAGCGCGGCAGCCCGATCGATCTGCCGGTCAGCGGTGTGATTCCGGGTTGGGTCGAAGGCCTGCAACTGATGCACGTTGGCGAGAAGTACAAACTGTACATCCCTAGCGACCTGGCTTACGGCGCCCAAAGCCCTAGCCCGGCGATTCCAGCCAACTCGGTGCTGGTATTCGACCTGGAGCTGCTGGGCATCAAGGATCCAGCCAAACAAGACGACGCCAAGTAATCCGCGTCTGCTCGAAAAAACAACGCCTCGCTTATGCGGGGCGTTGTTGCATCTGGGGTTTGGTGAAGGTAAACAAAGCGAACGGATGCGGTACGCTGCAGTCATAGCCAGTGAGAGTGCCCGAGCTAGACGGACCGGTGCGCCAAGTCAATGAAATCTTGGGTTTTTTTATGTGAGTAAAAAACGCCCGATCTGAGCAAGACCCTTGTGAAACGGGGCCTCCAGCGGTGAAATGCAGCTCTGTTCACAAGGTTATCCACAATTTGTGTGGATAACATTTCAGTGGGAGGAAAAGATGAAAATGCCCTGGAATTTCGCCCGCTTCCTGCCAATGGCCGGGCGCCTGCTCGCCCGTGGTCGTTTGCCGACCCTGCTGTTCGCGGTTGCCAGCAAAGGTGCGAGCCAAGGTAATCGTCTGGGCAAACTAAAAGACGATCTGCGCTTGTTGCAGGCACTCTGCCTGGCCTACTGGCGTGGCGAGTACCGGGCCATCAGCCCGAAAGCGATGGTTTCGGTGGTGGCCGGCCTGATGTATTTCCTGAGCCCGGTGGATGCGATCCCGGATTTCATCCCGGTGTTCGGCATGCTCGACGACATTGCCGTGCTGGCCTGGTTGATGAAAGTCCTCGATGACGAACTCAACGCCTTCCGCGCCTGGCGCAAGCGTCAGGCGCCGGAAAAACTCGCGGTGGTTGAACGCCTGCCCGATACCCCGGAACAGCTGCAACTTCAGGGCCCGAAAAAAAACTGAACCGATTCAGGATCATCCATATTCATACCCCCCGCGACCTTGGCCGCTGTTAGGATTACACTTCTAGGGAAAAGTGCCGACTCGCTACGTGTCGTTGTCCTACGGGGTAGTCATGGATATTCAGATAATTACACGCGAAGGCGAACCAGAATATGCGGTTCTGCCATGGGCTCAGTATCAGGCTCTACTGAAAGCAGCAGGCATCAACGAACAACCACCGCGCGAAGCCACAGTGCGTCCCGCGGCCACATCAGACCAGACTCTTCCGGGTCTGGATCAACTACGCAGTTTGCGCGAAGGGAAGGGCATCGCCATTGAGGCGCTTGCCCGCACGGTAGGCATCAGCCCGTCATATCTCGCCTTGATCGAAAGCGGTGAGCGTCAACCTGACGCTGCTATTCGCCGCAGCCTCGCCTGGGAATTGACGGTGCCGGGATGGAGGGATGAATCGTGAGCGTACGCATCAGTCGTCAACATTGGGACGGATTGCTGGGGGAACTGGATCAGGCGCGCCGTCAGCGCCATCTTCTGACTTATCGGGCATTGCTGGAGCGATTGCAGCTACCCACGCCCGCCATGCAAACCCTGACCGCCGCCCTTGAACACCTGGCCGCGCTGGACGCCAGGGCCGAGCAGCCGCTGCGCAGCTCGCTGGTGATCAGCCAGGGCGCCAGTCGCTTGCCGCGCACCGGCTTCTTCGAATGTGTCGAGCGCCTCGGACGCTTCTCCGGACCGTCCGATGGCGTGGCTGCCGCATCCTGGCATGCCTCGGAAGTGGTGCGGGTGTTCGAATACGAGTACCCCGAGTCGGCGGAAGCCTGAGTGTTCCTACGACTCAAGGCGCGGGCCGGTTACTGGCTGGCCCGCCGGTTGTTCCACTGGTCGTGGTTTGTGCGCCAACCGCGAGGCTGGCGCTGGCTCGAGGGCCAGTTCGCGCGCATGGCCAACCTGGGCGATGTCGGCGCCCAGAGCTTCTACGGCCACATCCTGACCTTTCGCGGGGTCGGTCTTGGGGCTCGCGAGGAAGGCGTACGATTACTGCGCCTGGCCGCGTTGGCAGGGGATGGCAAGGCGGCGTATCAGGTGGGCGTGATCTGCCTCGCGGGGACGCCGAGCAAGGCGCCGGATCCGGTGGAAGCGGCGCGGTTTTGGCGTATTGCCTTGAAGGCCGGGCATCCGTTGGCTGAGATTAAGTTGAAAGAGGTGGAGGGCGGCGATGCTGAGCAGTGATTCGATGTTCTTCGATTGCACAAGGGCTGCTTTCGGCTAGAACGCTCAAGAAAACCGACAAGGAGCCACGGGATCAGAAATGGATTTCATCTTTGATATCTTAATCAACCTGTTGGCTCATAGGATTGGCGTTTACGTGCTTGGCTTGCTGAGTGGCGGCCGTTTCAAGGGAGAAAGCGGTTTTGCCTGGGGCTGGGCAGTCGCCGTCGGCGGCTTGGTGCTGTTCGCTCCTTTCGTGGCTTTCATAGCGTTGCTCATCCATACCAGTGGTTCATACACCATTGCACGCTGACATCCGCATGACTTCAAAATACCTCCATTCCGTCATGTTTTCGCAATGAAAGCATACGAGTCTTGTCGGCAGAAAATAGGGCATAAACAGAATGTTTCGGCACGCTAATGCGCTGTTTTAATTATGGAAAATGGATTTTAAGGACAGCCGATGTCGATGTTTTGTCAGAGCAGCCAGCAATGCTGTAAGCGATATCTTTGCTTCAGGCGGGAGTCCGCTTATTGCTCGATCATGGCGTTCGACCCGGAACTGGTTTCGGCAGCTCACGCTGTGGCCCACGTGTCATGAGGGTGGTGACCTCAGGCTCGGCGTATCTGGACATCGACGCGTATGCCTGTTGCATTGCGTACGCCGAGCTGTTGAATCACCAAGGCATTGATGCTCGGGCCGTCAGTAGCGCCCCGCTCAATGCCAGCATCTCCAGGACCGTGCTTGGATGGCAATCATCTCTGGACGATTATCTGCCGAGAGCGGGTGATGAGTTCGTGTTGGTGGATGTCTCCGACTACCAGCATTTCGACCCGATGGTGGTTCTTGAACAGGTGGTGGAAGTCATTGATCATCACCCAGGCTTTGAAAACTATTGGGCGCAAAAGCTCGGATCTGCGGCAGACATCCTGCCGATCGGCGCAGCGGCGACGCTGATTTTTCAGCGTTGGGAAGCGGCAGAGCTGTTGCCGTTGATCAGCGAAAAAAGTGCCGTGTTGCTGGCCACGGCAATTCTGGACAATACCCTGAATTTCACAGGGCAGCTGACCACCCAATCGGATATCCGGGCTTATGAAGTCCTCGCACGGCGGGCGAAACTGGAAGCGGACTGGCCCGAGCGGTATTTCTCCGAGTGCCAAGCCACTATCGAGTCAGACCTGATTGGCGCGTTGGCGGTTGATACGAAGCGGCTGAAAGCCGATAGCAACCTGCCGCAGGTTTTCGCGCAGATGGCGGTGTGGGATGCCAGTGCGCTGATCCGAACGCATCGTTCAACGATCGGTCACTGGCTGGCGGCGCAGGGTGGAGACTGGCTGTTGAACGTCATCAGCATCCGCGAGTGCAAAAGCTACTTTCTGGCTGAGCCCTTGGTCAGCCAACAAAAGTTGAGCCATTTGCTGTCGATCGAATGGCAGGCCGGAATGGCTGTGCTTGAGCGCTCGCTGCTACGTAAGGAACTGTTGACGTTGGGGTTGGCTCGCATTTCTGTTGTGAGTAAACCGTTTCTGGTTTTGTAGATACATCGAAGGGCTGCTTTTGGCTGCGGATTCAACCGGTCGACCGCATGCTCGGATGGACTATACCGCATCGAACCTAACCTCCAGCGATGCTTGTATCCCGTCGAACGTTCGACATTCCCCCCGCGATTTGCAAGGAGGAGATCGAGCGTCCTGTCGTTTTACCAAACGCCCTTTTCCTCAAAGACTCAGGCAGTTAGGCCCCCTGGCCAAATCGCGTATAGCGTGCTCACCCGCTCCTGCCCCAACTCGTAGGCGTAGAACCCTACGCTGACTTCCCGGGGCTTCGCCCGCCACTCTGCCGAGCTCTCGGTCGCAGCATCGTCCACCCTGCGATACGGAAGCGTCACTGAAGGCTTGATGTACCCGTTTCTGGGTCAGATCTCAATCAGCGCCAACAATCCAATTGCCCTTGCGCACGACTGCTGAAGATCGTCAGCAGCTCGCTCAGTGTATGCGGCGGCGGTTCGGCAGTGCGGGTCACTGCGTACAGGGTGATCGGCAGCGCCGGGGCCAGGGGACGAATGGCGGTAGCCCCAGGCGACGCGCCAAGGGCGGTGAAGGGGTCGATCACCGCCAGCCCTGCACCGGATTCGACCATCGCCCTGGCCAGTGAATAGGTTTGCACCGCGATGCTCACCCGTGGCGGCGGCTCTACCGCCTTGAGGTAGCTGTCGAGGCGGGCCGAAAGCGGGTCGGTGCTGGACAACCCGATCAAGGGCGCATCGGCCAGGGCCATCAACGGCAGCGGCTTGCCTTCATCTTCCTGCGGCCAATAACCTGCCGGTGCCAGCGCCACCAACACCCCGCTGGCCAGCGCCTGGGCCTTGAGCGCGGGGTGATCAGGCTGTTGCAGAGTCAGGGCGACATCAATTTCACGCATCAGCAGGTTCTGCATCAGTTCGCGACTGTGGGCGCTGGACAGCTCGCAAGCGATGTCCGGATAACGCTGGGTCCACTCATGAATGGTCGGCGGCAGCAGCGACAGGGCCAGTGCCGGGGTCGCACCGATCCGCAGGCTATGGCCCGGCTCACGGCGCAGGCTTTGCGCCAGGCGTCGCACCCCTTGCAGGCTCTCCGTGACCTTGTCGACCTCGCGCTCCAGCTCCAGCGCTTCGGGCGTGGCCTGCAGTTTACCGCGCACCCGCAGAAACAACGGGAAGCCCAATTGCTGCTCGGCGTGTTGCAGCACCTTGGTCACGGCAGGCTGGGAAACGTGCAGCAGCTGCGCGGCACCGCTGACCGAGCCGGTCTGGCGGATGGCCTGGAAAATCTCGATATGGCGAAGGCGCATGGCAAGTCCATAACCTTTGTTTATGGGTTAGCCATCTTTATTCATTGTTCGACGCCTGTCACCTGGCTCTAACCTCGGGTTCGTCTCAACAACGATTAAGGACTGACATGGCTCAGCATGTATGCATCATCGGCGGTGGCGTCATTGGCCTGGCAACGGCTTACGCACTGGTGCGCGATGGCGTTGACGTGACGCTGGTCGAGGCTCGCGAGTCGCTGGGCAGTGAAACCAGCTTCGCCAACGGCGGCCAGTTGTCCTATCGCTACGTAGCGCCCCTGGCCGACGCCGGTGTGCCATTGCAGGCCATTGGCTGGATGCTGCGCGGTGACTCACCGCTGAAACTGCGCCCGCGCTTCGATCCTGCGCAGTGGCGGTGGATGGCATCTTTCCTTGGTGCTTGCCGCTCCTCGGTCAACCGCGCCAACGCGGCCCATCTATTGCGCCTCGCGCTGTTGAGCCAGTCCACTTTGCAAACCTGGCGTGAAGAGGATGCCTTGGGCGGATTCCACTGGCGGCGCAACGGCAAGCTGGTGACCTTTCGCCAGGCCAGCAGCTTCGAACATGCCCGCAACAGCCTTGCCGCCCCCCGGCAACAACAGGTGCTGTCGCACGCCGACTGCGCCCGTCTGGACCCGGCGCTGGCGGAGGCGCCCTTTGTCGGCGCCATTTATACCCCGGATGAAGAAGTCGGTGATTGCCACGGCTTTTGCCAGCAACTGGCGGCGCGCTTGCAGGCGTCGGGACGTTGCGAGTTCCGCCTGGGCCAGGCCGTAACCGGAATTCGCCATGCCCATGGCGCGGTGAGTGCGATTGAACTGGGCGACGAAGTGCTGCCGGTGGAGCAGTTGGTCATTGCGGCCGGCCATCGCAGTCCGTTGTTGGCACTGCCCGGAGTCAACCTGCCGCTGTATCCCCTCAAGGGTTATAGCCTGACGGTACCGATCGGCGTCCAGCATCGGGCACCGGACCTGAGCATCACCGACTACGACCGCAAGATCGTCTACGCCCGGATCGGTGAGCAGTTGCGGGTGGCGGCGATGGTCGACATTGTCGGTTTCGATCCGTCGCTGGACCCCAAGCGCCTGGCCCTGATCAAACGCCAGGCGCGCGATACTTTCGCCAATGCCGGCGACTACGACCAGGCCATTGAATGGGCCGGCATGCGTCCGGCGACCCCCAGCGGCGTGCCGCTGCTGGGCGTAACTGCGTATCGCAACCTGTGGCTGAACCTCGGCCATGGCGCGCTGGGCTTCACCCTGGCCTGCGCCAGTGCTCGATTGCTCAGTGAACTGATCGGCCAGCGCCGCCCCTCCATCGACCTGCAGGGTTTTACGCCCCGTGCGGCTTGAACGCTTACTCCTTAAAAGGACCACCCGATGACCATTAACCGTATCCAGCCCAATCCACGCTTGTCCGGTGCCGTGACCTTTGGCGACCTGGTGTTTCTCTCCGGCCAGGTGCCGGGCGACGCCACCGATGTCGGCGGCCAAACTAGCCAAGTACTGGAAAAAATCGACGCATTGTTGGCCGAGGCGGGCAGCGACAAGAATCATCTGCTCAGCGCGACCATTTACCTGAAGGACATCGGCGAAGATTTCGCAGCAATGAATGACGTCTGGTCTGCCTGGTTGTCGCCCGGCCAGGCACCAAGTCGCACCACCTTGCAGGCCGAACTGGCGCGTCCGCAGGTGCGGGTGGAAATAACCGTTATCGCGGCACGGCGCTAAACCAACCCTCACCCACAACGGAGAATAACAATGCAAAAAATCACGTTGATCGGCTGCACCCTGGGCCTGTTGCTAGGTACTCAGGCTCATGCTGACGAAGCATCGCTGGGTCCTACCTTGAGCAAAATTGCCAGCGCCAATAGCATCACCCTGGGCTATCGCGATGCTTCAGTGCCGTTCTCCTACGTGGGCGATCACTCGGGACAACCCATGGGCTACTCGGTAGACCTGGCGAGCAAGATCGTCGAGCGGGTGCAGCAGAAGCTGGCGTTGCCAAACCTCAAGGTGAAGTACAACCTGGTGACATCGCAAACCCGCATTCCGCTGGTGCAGAACGGTACCGTTGACCTGGAGTGTGGCTCGACCGGCGTTACCGCAGAGCGACAAAAGCAGGTGGCGTTTTCCTATGGGTTTATCTATGTCAAAGGTCAATTGCTGACGGCCAATGACAGCGGGATCAAGAGTTTCGCCGATCTGCGCGGCAAGAATGTGGTAACCACCGCCGGCACCACCAACGAACGCTATCTGAAAAGCTACAACGTCGATCACAAGATCGACATGTTCGTGATCAGCGCCAAGGATCACGGTGAAGCCTTCCAGATGTTGCAGTCCGGTCGGGCGGTGGCGTTCTACATGGACGATGCGCTGCTCTACGGCGAACGCGCCAAGGCCCGCGATCCGCACAAGTGGGTGGTGGTCGGGGAAGAGCAGTCGCGGGAAATCTACAGCTGCATGGTACGCAAAGATGATCCGCAGTTCCTCGCGCTGGTGAACTCGTCGCTGGGCGAGCTGTACAGCTCCGGGGAAATCAACGGGATCTACCAGCGCTGGTTCGAACAGCCGATTCCGCCTAAAGGCTTGAACCTGGAGTTCCCGATGACCAGCGAACTCAAGGCCATTATTGCCAAGCCGGTGAGTGATCCGGTGCAGTAGCTTCAGCTGAGCGTCCATCCCCGTAAAGTCGGGTTGAGCAGCCCTATCAAATTGACCTGTTTGGTCGCCTTGGCTGCTTCAAGGCTCTGGAGAATAAAACAGCCTTGAACGTCAGCACCGTTTTAGTCGTCACGGGTCGGCAGTGACCAGCGAGCGTCACTGCCAAAAGTCGTTACTGTGTGAGCGTTACCACCGCAGTAGCGACTAGCCCCCTCACTGGTTAGTCGGAGGCTTTATCCGCCACCAGGGCTTTGGGATTGCTACTCCCCCAAACGGTAGCAAGGTCCACCAGCAATGTCCCACTGAGTTCTTCAAGTTCACTCTGGGTGATCTCACTGTCGCCTTGTTTACCGAAGAGCACCACCTGATCGCCAGCGCGCACAGCAGGGATATCTGTCACGTCCACCATGAGTGTATTCATTGAGACCTTTCCTACCACTGGAGCACGCTGCCCATCTATAAGGACAACGCCTTTATTGGTAAACGCTCGACGATAGCCATCAGAGTAGCCCACTGGAATATTCGCAAGCTTTGAATCACGACTCAGTGTCACTGTTCGGTCATACCCCACTGTATTGCCTTTAGGGTATTGATTAACAGACGCCACATATGACTTGACCTGCATGAAGATTTATAGCTGACACTTTCTAATCCTACTTTAACTTGGAGCGTTGGCAGGGTGATACCCAAGGACATATCAAGCAGTTGTATCCATCATGCAACCGCGTTGTCCGCCAGCTCCCAGCCCTCAGGCCGTAGCGTGTGCCAATCGCTGACCTGTTGATAGGCATGGCCGATGCGTAGAATCAGCGGTTCGGCGAATGCCCGACCCACAATCTGCATCGAGACCGGCATGCACTTTTCATCGAGCCCGATGGGTAGCGCCACCGAACACAGGTTCAGCAAGTTGGCGAACCGCCCCAACAAGGCCAGTGGCGTGCCATATTCATCGACCTCATCCAACGGCACACTGCCAATAGCGTTGGTCGGGAAAGCGCATGCGTCTATGTTGGTCATGGCCTCCTGCATGGCGTGCCGAGCGGCGCGGCGCTGATTGTGCAACTGGATATACGACGCTGCGTCGATGTCGCGACCACTGAGTACGCGACGTTGAACATGGGGGTCGAAACGCAGATCGTCGCGCTCGAACAAGCTACCCAGGCTGGCATAACCTTCTGCGCTCATCAGCCCACCAGCGATGCGCATGCACTGCTCCAACGACGTGGGTAGCGGTTGTTCGATCAGTTGCATGCCCAACGCGGCCAACTGCTTGAGCCCCAAATCGTAAGCCTTCAGCACCCCGGGAGCGACATGCGCTCGTTCGGCCTGTGGCAACACCCAGATGCGCAAACCGGCTACCGGCTGATTGAGACCGGCAGCGGCGCTGAATACAGGTGCCTGGGCCGAAACCGGATCCAGCGGGTCCGGGCCCAGCAGTGCATCCAACATCCACGCCGCATCTTCAACGGTGTGGGTGATAGGCCCTACCGAATCCAGCGAAGGACACAGTTCGATCAAGCCATGGCGACTGATAAGCCCACGTGTGGTTTTCAGCCCGACCAAGCCGCACATGCCCGCCGGAATCCGCACCGAGCCGCCGGTATCGGTGCCCAACGCAGCGCTCGCCAACCCGCTGGCCACGGCCACTGCCGAGCCGCTGCTTGAGCCACCCGGAGCGTGATGCACGTTACGGTCCCACGGGTTCCACGGCGTGCCCATCACCGCGTTAGTGCCCCAGCCACCGAAAGCGAATTCGACGGTATGGGTCTTGCCAAGAATGATTGCACCGGCACGCTCCAGGCGTTGCACTGCAGTGGCGGTCAACCTCGAAACACGCGGTGCCTGTGCCAATGATCCACCCGTGATGGCCTGGCCATCGATCTCGAACAAGTCCTTGATCGCCAGAGGAATGCCATGTAGCGGTCCCAGGTGTATACCGGACGCACGCTGGCGATCAGCGGCGATGGCCGCGTTCAAAGCACGCGAGGGATAGGCCTCGACATAGGCATTGAGCTGCTCGTCAAAGCGCTTGATGCGCGCCAGTTGCGCACGAACCAGCGCTTCGCTAGTCAGCGATCCAGCCTGCAGCGCCTGCTGCAACTGGGCAATGCTGTGGGAAGTAACTCGATCTATGGTGCTCATATGTTCAACCTCGCACGGTTTTGCGCCCGCGTGAAAAGTGCTTTTCAAGCACACGCGACAGCATTGAAAGAGGGAAAGCGATAACAAAATAGAACAGCCCTACCAGCAGGAAGACATGCATTGGCAGGAAGGTTTCCGAAGCGATGGCTCGCGCCGCCAGCATCAACTCATCGGTGGCGATCAGAGCGCACAACGAGCTGTCCTTGAGGATCGACACGTAGGCGTTAAGCAGTGGCGGCAACATGCCACGAATCGCTTGCGGCAGGATGACGGTGGTAAACGCTTTCAGTGGCGTCAGTCCGATGGCGATGGCGGCTTCGCGCTGGCCGCGATGCAGCGAATCCAGGCCGCCACGGAGGATTTCCGCAACGTAAGCGGCACCCTGCAAACCCAGACCGATGGCCCCGGCCCAATAGCCGGACAACGTCAAACCCAGGCTGGGCAACGCGAAATACAGAGCCAGCAGCAACGCCAGAAGAGGTACAGCGCGCATGCTCTGAATAAAGAACGTTGCCAACCGTTTTAGGATGACACTTGGACTTCTCATCGCGCAGACCAATAACGCCCCCAGCACGACCGCCAGAGCGAACCCCATCAGGGACAATTCGGCAGTGATCCGTGCACCGAGCAATAGGCGAGCGATCCAGTCGCTCCAGTACACCGGGTATTGCTGAAAAAAACTGATCATCGCGCGCTCCCAAAATGACGTTCGAGCCGAATGAATCCCACACCGATCGGTAAAATCATCGCAGCGTAGATGCACATCACAGCCAAATAGATCAGTGAAGTCTGGAAGGTAGAGGTCACCAGATTGCGCGCCAGGAACATTATTTCCGGCACAGCGATGGCCGAGGCGATGGACGTGTCCTTGACCAATTGCGTGACGTAGTTGGCGAACGCAGGCAACGTCACGCGCAGGGCCTGGGGCAAGAGAATGCAGTGCAAAATCTGCATCCGGCTCAGACCGACAGCCAACCCGGCTTCATGCTGACCGACATGCAGCGACTGCAAGCCGCTGCGGAAAATATCGGCCAACACCGCGCTGCCCACCAGACTCAAGCCAACGATGGCGGCCAGCCACGCGGGCAAGTTGATGCCAAGGTAGGAGAGACCGAAATAGATCAGGAACAGATGCGCCAGCGCGGGAACATTGCGCATCCACTCAATGAAACAGCCGATCACCCCATGCAACACCCGTGACCGACTGAACGTCAGCAACACCGCCAGTACTACCCCTCCGGCACTCGCCAGCAGCAAGGTACACAGCGCGATTTCCAGGGCGGTGAGCGCGCCTTTCAACAACAGAGGCAGTAGCCCGAGAAAGACCTCGAAGTTCGCCATCAAGCGCCCTCCATGGCCATGCGCCCAAGAAAACTGCGGGTGCGCTCATGGCTTGGGTTGTCGATTACCTGCGCCGAAGGCCCTTGCTCGACAATGTGTCCGCCGTCCATGAAGATCACCCGATCCGCCACATCCCGAGCGAAGCGCACTTCATGGGTCACCATGATCATGGTGCGACCCTCTTGCGCCAGCTCACGAATCACGGCCAGTACTTCACCCACCAGTTCGGGGTCCAGCGCCGAGGTCGGCTCGTCGAACAGGATGACTTTAGGTTGTTGGGCCAACGCGCGGGCGATAGCGACCCGCTGTTGCTGTCCGCCGGACAACTGCTCGGGATAGACCTCGGCCTTGTGCCGCAGATGGACTTTTTCCAACATGGCATCAGCCAACTCATAGGCCTGCTTGCGCGGCATACCCTGTGCCTTGATCGGCCCCAGTGCGACGTTGTCGCGTACGCTCAAGTGTGGCCAGAGGTAGAAGAGCTGGAACACCATCGCGATCTCGCGTCGCTGCGGAGCCATTTCCCGATCACTCATCAGACGTATGCGTTTACCGTCCTTGATCTGCCCGATCAACTCGTCACCCAGCCAGATATCGCCTCGAGTGGGTTTTTCCAGGTAATTGATGCAACGCAGGCAAGTGGACTTTCCCGACCCGCTGGGGCCGATCAATGACAGGGTTTCACCGGCTTTCAACTCCAGGTTGATACCCTTTAGCACCTCCAGATCACCATAACTTTTGTGTAGGTCATGCACTCGCAGCAATGCAGGTTCGGACGGGGTCGACATCTTGGCTAACCTCTTTTTGTTATAGACATGGCGATGAATCGGCACGGGCCATCAGGCCGATTCATCCGCTCAAGCGCTTATTTGCAGCCGGGCAGTTTCCAGTCCGCCGGGCGGTCGACACCCAGCCTCAGGTCCTTGCCTTCCGGCACATACCAGACATCCTGAGTCAGACCGTAGCGGGCACCGATCTTGCGCATTTCACAGCTTTTCCAGAGGGTCTGGATCTGCTCGTTCACGGCAGCCACCAGCTGTGGGCTGGCCCCTTTATTGAAGCCGTACACCACCTGACCCAGACCCGTCAGCAGTGGGAAATTCGGATCGTTGTCGGTGAAAGCGTTGAAGTGCAGGTGCCACTGCTCGTTGCGAAAAATGGCGTATTGCATGACCGGAGGATCGCCAATCACTGCATCGATGCGCCCGGCGAGGAGATCGCGCACCGCGGCATCGGAGGTGTCGTACAACGCTACTTGCAGCCCTTCGATCTTGCGCATCTCAGGGATGAACGAAAAACCCGTGATGGTGCCGACCTTCTTGCCCTGCAAGTCTTTGAGGCTGCTCCAGTTGGTCTTGTCGGTCTGGGTGATCCCGTTCTTGAAATAGTGAATCGGGTCGCTCACGGTCATGATCTTCGCGCGCTGTTCGGTCCAGCCCATGGTGCCGGCCATCACATCCACGCGTTTAGCTTGTACTGAGGCGATGGTGCCGGCCCAGTCCATCAAGGCAGGTTTAACCTTCAACCCCAGCTTCTCAGATATTTGTTGAAGGATTTCACCGTCGTAGCCGACCATCCGGCTGTCTTGATAACCGGTCCCCGGCATATCGCCAGTGAACGCGATAGTCAGGCTTCCCGGCTCTACCGTTTCCAGTGCGAGTGCCGGTGCCGAGGCCAGCATGGATACCAGCAGACCCGCATAAATACCGGAAAAACGTTGAACGTTGGGCTTCTTCATCACGTGCTCCTCGATTGCTTTTTTTATGAACAGCATGGTGTTAGGCAGGAGCTCATCGTATGGTGATCAGCGGTATAACTTGTTGGATGGTTTGCATAAATGATTGAACATTTGCGACATTTCGGGGATGTACTGCCCAAGGCCTCCAGCGACAGCCTCGTGGAAGGGCTTGATAATGGTCAGGCACGACATCCGCCAAGCCGACGCGGCGCCACCGAGTTGTCTATTGGTATTGTTTTGTGGCCGCGATTCCCCTTGCTGTCACTCTCAGGGCTGACCGATGCGTTGCGACATGCTGCCGATACGGGTGATCAGAGCCGCCCGATACGATGCCAATGGAAAGTACTCGGTACCCCTGGGCAAAGAGTCATATCCAGTTGCGGACTGGATGTACCTATCGACAGTGAACTCACCCATCCTCATCAATTTGACTACATCGTGGTGATTGGTGGACTGCTTGATTCCCTTGAGGCAGCACCAAAGACTTATCCGGCATTTCTGCATCAGGCGGCAGCCGCTGACGTGCCATTGATCGGTCTATGCACGGGCAGCTTCGTGCTTGCTCGACATGGCCTGATGGAGGGACGTACTGCTTGCGTGCATGCCTACCATTGCGACGACTGGAAACGTCTGTTCCCCAGATTGCGCTTTGTCAGCAACAGTGACTTCCTCATCGACAAGGATCGGATCACCTGCGCAGGCGGTATCTCGGTGATTGAGTTGGCCATCCATCTTATTGGGGTGCATTGCGGCCCGGATCGGGCCGGCAAAGTTGTTCATCAGATGACGGTCGCAAAACGCAGCTCCGGCAGTTTCGTCGACCGGCGCAAGGCACTTGGCTACGCCAGCTCTTCGAACAGGCGCCTGCACGAAGCCGTGATGCTGATGGAAAAGCACATGACCGAGCCCTTGGATATCGACACAATCGCGAACCTTGTCGGTACCAGCAAACGGCAACTGGAGCGGCTGTTTGTCGCTGAAACCAGTAACACTCCGGCCCAATTCTATCGCCACGTTCGACTCAGGTTTGGCCGATGGCTTCTCATCAGCTCGGATCGACATATCGGGGAAATCGCTTTCGAATGCGGGTTCGCCGATGCGCCCCATTTCATTCGACATTTTCAGAATATGTTTGGCATGTCCCCCGGAAAATTGCGCAAAGAGTTGATGCAAAAAGCGACACCCACCCAAGGGGGGAAGTTTTTTTTGTATAGGCAGTGAAGCATTGATCGGTCGCGGGGCAGAATGTGAAGACCAAGTTGGAATGAGATTAACGGTTTTTCGACAGGCAGCTTTTGGTTGTGAGTTCTGCCGTTCGTGAAGGGCAGAAATCGGCCATTTGCGGTCGCTCAACCGCCCGCCCTCGCTTAAGTACTAGCCGAGTGATATACCGCTGTTGGGTCTAATGCATGGCAAAAACAGGCAGTCGTATGACGCGATTCTCAATTTATAGCGGGTTGGTTTTGGTGGGCTACTCGGCGCTCGATTACGGAGATCCCCCCATGGGCGTTGCTTCAGGCCAATTCGAACCTGCCGATGGGTACGCTGCTATCCAGAACGAGTGCTCAACGAACCACCACGATCAGACCGTTCTGGATCTTTCTGTTCAGACAGAAGCGGGTCTGGTAATTACATGTGAGGGTCTGGCCATCCTGGATTACTCCAAAGAGTTCCCGTCGCCTTGCATCGAAGTGAACATTTTCGGTATTCCATATCCTCTCTATGGTGAGCTGTTTCCTCAGCAGGTCACTCTGTATGAGCGTCAATTCAGCTAATCGGAATGCCCCGTCTGTGTCCGTTTCGGATCGAAAGCTACCCCTCAGAACCATCCCTTCCCGCCCAAAGCATTGACCATCCGCTCGCAATCAGTTTTCAGTTGGGTTAATAACGACAGATTGGCTCAACCTTGGCCAACACCTCACAATCATCTAGGGGGCATCGGCTCATCGGAAATGCCCCGTCCCTTGCAAACGATAGGCACGCCACGTGAATTTTTCCGAATACTTTGCAACTAACGATGGATCGCTCCCTGAGGTTGTGGTGACGTATTCAGATTCGTCGTTTGTACCGCAGGCATTTCAATATCTGTTCGATCATGGCGCGAAAAATGTCACTGTTGACGGCGGCTACCTTTGGATCAAAGCATCCCAAAGTGGGAAGCCATTCTCCGGCCCTCAGGATGCTTTGCTTGTAAGCTCAGGAGCAGCAGAGGCATTCCACGTCGTTCTCGGTGGGCTGTACGGCACCCGGGGTCAAATACCTGACCTTGGTGTTTACGTTTTCACTAATAGCCTCACATTGGACTATCGGATGGGGGCTCAGTGGGGACAAGATCAGATCTACTCATTGTTGGAGCTACTGCGGCAGCTAAGAGACCTCGGCGGCGTTATATCTATCCCATGGTGGGGAGCTGAGGGTGAACACGACTTCCTTGCAGCCCTGGAGAGCCCCGAAAAAATTATTCATACTTAAATTTACCGCGGGTCGTGACAGGTAGAAAACGGCCAAAAACGGTCTGTGGAGCGCGCCTCGTAATTCCAGGGCCACTCACAATTTTGACTCGATACGACTGACTCACTCGGGCCGGTAGCGGTAACGACTTTCCGGCGCAGATTCATCATTCCCGCAGGTACAAGGCGAGTTGCACTGCGGGTCGCGGATGGCCGCCGGCCACCCGCGAGCCAGTGCCATCAAGCCAGCAGCTTAAGCTCGTCTTTACCGTACTTGAGCGATTTCTCGTCTGGAATCATCAGGCCAGTGTGCTCGTTGCGCCCCTGCAGGATGAAGCGGGCGTTCGGGGTGCCCAACTGGGTAGCGGCCTGCTGGCTGTCGGCGCCGATCTCACCCTTCTTCATGCGGTTGACGATCACCCCCACCGCCGTATCGTTGAAGTCGCGCAGCATCCAGGCATCGCCATCGCTGTCGCCAGCCACCAACACCGGGCCATAGCCCTTCTGTTTAACCAGCACGTTCTTGATGCCAACGGTCTTGCCCGGCCCGTAGTTGAAGTGCCAGTCCGGCTGATAGCGAGTGGTGTACTTGCCGCCTTCCATCGCCATGCGCAGGCCGATCACGTTCTCAGGCGGAACGTCGTATCCGTAATGAGGATTGCCCGCGAACACGCGTACCACATCGTCGATGGAGGCGGTGCTGACATAGACGTCGATGCCGTTGGCGCGCAGCGTGTGCATCAGGCCGCGGATCTCCTCATGGATGCGGATGCCATGAAAGTGCGTATCCGCCACCACCCCGGCCTTGCCCGGCAACGTGCGTGAGCTCTCGTACTTGACCTTGCGCAGTGCGTCGCCGATGGCGTAGTTGTTGGAAGCCTCGGCCATCGCCTGCAACTCAGCCGTGGTCATGTTCTTGTAGAAATACAGAATCCACTTATAGCCGATCTCCACCGGGTAACTGTCGCAGATCGCGTCGTACATAAAGTAGAGCTTGGCGAGAAAATCCTTGTACTGCTCGCTGGCCTGAATCTCTTCCAGGCTCTTGTCGCCGGCGAGCCCCTTGTAGTTGGCGTGCAACCAGCGGTAATCCGCTTCTACGTCGCTGGCGATGTCTTCCATCTTGACCGGCTTGCCGTCCACCGTGGTGTAGTCCTTCATGAACGCGCCGTTCGGCACGTCCTGACGCACCACCTCAGCGAACTCATCGGGCGTCAGCTTGTACTGCAGATGATTGATCTGGTAGACCAGCAGCGCTTCTTCACAGTCGTTCATGATGCAGGTGTTGTCCCAGTCGAACACCGCGTACGGGCGCTGGTCAGGGCGGTAGGACGCGCTCTTGACGCCGTGCTCATCGATCACCGCCTGCAGACGCTTTTGGTTGAGCGGCGACCAGCGCGCCGGGTCCAGCGCACTTGGTGTGGCCGGGGGCGTGGCGGCTTGCGTTATGCGGGACGACAACAACAGCGGACTGACAACGGAAACGGTGGCGAGGGTGTTCAGAAACTGGCGACGCTGCATGGCATAGCTCCTACTTCTAAATGAGAGGTTACAACCGAGGCGATGGCGAAAGCGTGTTTCGAAATGCGGACGAGGGGAAGAAACCGTCCGGCCACGAGGCTAGCTCCAAATACACAAAAAAACAATAATGCCTCAATATCACACAAACATGACGCGCAGGCTGCGCCAGCCCAATGATCATGAGGCCGCGCCAAACTTGACAGCGACTGACGCCTCTCCACAATGCGTGCTCGGACAGCGACTCGAACAGCAGGGACACCCGGTATGTGGCAAGAAGAGCGTTACCAGCGGATCCGCGCACTACTATCGACTTTGCAGCGCGTCACCACCGACCGCATCGTCACGGAGCTGAACGTTTCACGCGAGACGGTGCGACGCGACCTGGTCGCTCTGGAGGAACAGGGGGAGTTGAAGCGGATACACGGCGGCGCCATCCGCGTTGAAGACGAAGCGCCCATCGCCGAGCGGGCGAACATCAACGTCAAATTCAAGCGTGACCTCGCGCGCGCAGCGGTCAGTCTGCTGTCGCACGGACAGACTGTGTTTATCGACGCTGGCACCACCACCGTCATCCTCGCCGAAGAGCTGGCCAAGCTGGGAGGGCTGACCGTGATCACCAACTCGTTCAACGTGGCGTTGCAATTGCGTAATCCCGCTGTGCCAGGCGGCCAGTACAACGAGGTGATCGTACTGGGCGGTTCGCTCGGCGACCGTGCTCCCGCTACGATTGGCGGCACCACGGTGGCGGAAATTGGCCGCTATCGGGCCGACCTCGCGCTGTTATCGCCCGTCGGCATCGACGCCCAGCGCGGTGCCAGCAACTACGACCACCGCGAAGCCGAAGTGGCGCGCGCCATGGCCGACAATGCCGAAGGCGTGGTCATCCTCGCCGACTACAGCAAGATCGGCGTGGAGAGCCGCGTCGCTTTCTGCCCGCCAGAACGCATCGACGTGCTCATCACCAACCACAAGGCCAGTACCGAAGCGGCGTTCGCCGCACTGAACGCCAAGCTCAAACGTATTGTCCTGGTGTAGCAGTGGCTCGGCGGTTGCAACAGGCATTGACGCAGCGTGATGCTCCAGTGCGGCGCAACCGGGTAGATCTTGCACGACGCGACTCCGGAGCCCTCCATAACAGCCTCCCGACCTAACGTAGCCGCCAATGCTAACAGTGCTAAATGACTTCTTACGATAGCCCGCAGCCTAGATCTGGCCGCCAGCTCCATCCGTACTGCTAGATGCCTTTGGCGCGTTTAGGTTTGTGGGATGCTAACCACTCTTTCTGCTCAGCGTCTATGAAGCTGCCGAAGACGCGAAACATAGACGTCAGGTATGGCCACTTCTCCTTTGAATCAGGAACGCGTAGCAGCCAAAAAAATGGCCCGCATGCGGGCGGGCCAAATGGGAATTCTTCAAAGGAGCAGGGGTAATCTGCGCTCCATTATGTGAGCACTGCGTGAAAAGCATGTCGCCGAAACGAAAGCATTCGGTCGAAGCAAACACACTACTTTTGCTGATGCAGGTATTTCTGAATTGCATCAATTTCAAGTTTGCTTGGCTTTACACCGCTGTCAGATTTGAAGCTAGCGCTAGCCCAATGCGGCATTGGCGCCTTCAGAGGCTTCCCATGGTCGTCGATACCGCTCAGCACTGCTCGCTCAAATACTTTTGATTTCCATTCACTGGAATCTCCGGCCAGCTTAGGTGCCGATCCTCCCGTGCCTCGAGGCCCGTGACAAACAACGCAGTTATCTTGAAAAAGTGTTTCTCCATCTGGCGGTGATGCTATTGCCGATGAGCAGGTGAGTAGGGTTATGAACGTCAGAAATGCGCATTTCATTTTAGGCTCCTGGCGACCCAACGATGCCGTGAGCTGCTTAGGGGCGCTAAGTGAGAGCGTAGCAGGAGGCGAATGGTGATGGGCGAGAGGACTTCAAGTAGCGAATCCCGACACTGGGCCGGACTGCTTTCTCATGCGTGCTGGATCAGCTTGATCCGCCGCTGGACTGCGGTAAGCGACTCGCCAGCCTCCTTGACGGCTGATCTTATCTCATTCTTGGAATCCACAATTTTTTTGTGCCCAGTACTTAAGCTCGCTACCGTCCTTAACGTGAACTCTGACCTCGTCTGTGCCGCAAATGTGTTTGCGCTGCTCCATAGGGCTCTCCGTGTCTTGTTCATGATGTGAGGCGATTAAAGGATTTTAGGTATTCGGCGCGAGTACGCGCCGCTTAGCTATCCAGTCGTGCAGATATGCAGAAAAAGCGGCCCATTTGGGGCGCTGGAGTTTTAGCGATTGACTGCTTCTGGCCGATTCTGTTGAAGAAGTCGGCCATGGTTTGCGTATCAGAAAAGTACGCGTCCGAGATTGAAATCTTTACTTTTTGCAGTGGCTTCCGGACTCAGATTTCACGTAGCAGCGTGCAAAAAAGGTGTTTTCACCAGTCAATGATCAGGCAGTTTGGGCAGACCGACTTTTTCAACAGAATCGGTCGTTTACTGCCCTTGGCGACAGGCAACAATCGGCCCAACAGCAGCCAGTCAATGAAGCAGTAGCCTGCGACCGCGATCAATCACAATTCAATGCGGCTGAGACAACTCAAAAGCTTGCTCAAGGAGCACCAAAGCGGACGAGCGCAGCCTCGATAAATCGTCGGAGTTTGGCTGTTCTCTGACGATTGGCCGTGTAGAGCAAATGCATTTGTCGGCTCGGTGCTTCGTAATCAGCTAACAGTCGAACCAACTCACCGCTGCGCAACGCGGGCTCAAGAAAGTCTTCGGGACCAAGGACAATCCCGAACCCGTCCAGCGCTGCCGACAGCAGTGCTTTGCTCTCGTTGACCTGCAATCGACTGACGACTTGTACCCGTTCAACTGCGGAGCCTTTGCAGAATACCCATTCGTGGTCGGCCGGCCGGGACCAATAGGCATACCCCAGACACTCATGGTTCTTCAGATCATCCGGTATTTGTGGCACTCCGCGGTCGGTCAGGTAGCTCGGTGCTGCACAGGCTACCAACCGATAAGGTGCCAACGGCCTGGCGGTCAAACTGGACGCGGTCAGCGGGCCAATTCTGAAAGTCACTTCATAACCCTCCTCCACCAGATCGACGAAGCGATCGGTCAAATGCAAATCGATTTCGACTTCCGGGTGTTGACGCAAAAACTCCGTCACAAAAGGCATGAGGCTATAGGAGCCGAACGTGACGGGAGCGCTGATTTTCAGTTTACCGCGCGGGGTGTCGTTCATGATCTGCGCCAGGGAGTCGGCAGCCTGAGCTTCGCTCAAAATGTGCTTACAGCGTTCGTAGTAAGCGCTGCCCAACTCAGTCAGGCTCTGGCGTCGGGTGGTCCGGTTCAGCAGCCGCGCACCTAGCCTCTGCTCAAGCGTGGCAACATGCTTGGCCACCATCTGCGCCGACAGGCCCAATCGCTCGGCAGCACTGGCATAGGAGCCGGATTCCGCCGCCATCACAAACGCTCCCATGCTCGTCAGACGGTCCATCATTCAACACTCCTGGTAACGAGACTAAGTAGCCGATGATTATTTATCTGCTGTTGGTTGGCAATCATCATGGCTTCTTCTTACTTAACCAGCGGAGCAAGGACATGCGTATCGGCATTATTGGGGCAGGCTTCATCGGACGTGCAGTGGCGCAATTGGTCATCGCCGCGGGACACGAGGCGATGCTCAGCAATTCACGTGGGCCACAGACCATGAGCAGCGTGCGCAGTGGCATTCCTGGCAGTCAGGTCGGCACTATCGAGGACGCAGCACAATTTGGCGAAGTTGTACTCGTGGCAATTCCTCTTGAGCATTACCGAAGCGTGCCAGCCAAGTGGCTAGAGGGCAAAACCGTGCTGGATGCCAATAACTACTACCCGGAGCGCGACGGTCACATTGCCGCTCTCGACCGATTCGAAACCACCACCAGCCGCTTGCTCGCCGAGCACCTGCCCCACTCCAGCGTGGTCAAGGTGTTCAATGCAATCCTCGCCCAGGACCTGGTGCAGGACGCGCGCCCGAAAGCAGCGCCCGACCGACGCGCACTGCCGATCGCGGCGGATGATCCGGCGGCGAAAGCGCTGGTGATCAAGTTACTGGACGAGATTGGATTCGACGCGGTAGATGCGGGCAGTCTTGATGAAAGCTGGCGATTCGAACGGGCTAAACCCGCCTACTGCATACCGCTGGATAAAGAGGGGTTGAAGGTTGCCTTGGCGGCGGCCCATCGGCAGGTCGAATTGCCCGAGGGATCGTGGCGTCGCTGAATAGCCCACAACCTGCTGGATCGAGAGAAGACTCGAAGCTGACTGCGGACAGTGTCAGCTTTAGGTCGACTCCGACCTATGGAGGCCGGCAACAGTCGACCCAATAGGGTTGTCCACAACGCCCCATCAATTGGGCCGCAAGCGGCCGCCCTTAACGATGTGGGTGTACAGTCAAAGACACCAGTTTGAGCACAATGGGGCGAACGACGAGTATGCACAGGAATGCCACTGGCATGGCCAATTTATAGGCGTGCAGCGCATTACTTAGGTAATCATTCTCAATACCGGAATTTGCCGCGGTGATCACGAATGACATCAAGAGCGCCATGATGGTGGCCATATACAGTGCGAAAACATAAGGCGTAGCGCGAACCGAGAGCTTGCGTTGGTTGAAAAATAGAGCTTTAGAGGATGTTTTTGGATTCATATCAGACCTTTTTGATCTTCGATTGGTAGGTGATGAACACCATAGCAAGATCAAAAATTAGCAACTAGACGGCTAGCAGTGGTTGCTTTATAAACAAAATCTTATGAATGACTCTTCTCGCTGGAACAAAGATGAACCTGTTAGGGGCGATTGCTAGCTTTATCAAGGTGGTTGAAGCGGGCTCCATCGTGGGCGCGGCCAAAACCCTGGGCGTCAGTGCGGCAGCCATTAGCCAGACCCTAAATCGCTTGGAAACCCACCTGGGTACGCGCCTTCTCCAGCGCACCACGCGTAGCATGGCGTTAACCGAAAGCGGCATGGTGTACTACGAAAAAGTGAAACGTATAGCGCGTGATCTCGAATCGGCGCAAAGCGCGATCACCAGCGCGCAGACTCAACTCCAAGGGCGACTGTGCATCGCTTCTACCTCCGCTTTCGGGCGGCATGTGTTGGCGCCACTAATCGCCGGCTTCGCTGCACGTTACCCACGCCTGATACTTGAACTCTCAACCACAGATCGCAAAATTAATCATATTCAAGAAGGCATTGATCTGAGCCTGCGGATAAAACCACAACTAGAAGAGGGGATCGTCGCTCGCAAGATCGTTTCAGTCCCTTTTATCATCTGCGCGTCACCCATCTATTTGGAACGAGCCGGCTGGCCACGCGATCCTGAAGAACTCCAGCACCATGCCTGTCTACCGTTTCGCTACCCACTAGACGGACGCTTTCTACGTTGGGGTTTTATCCGGGATGGCCAACGTTACGACGCTACTCTCAATGCGACCGCAATCAGCGACGATGTTGACGCTCTAGCCCAAATGGCCGTCCGTGGCGCGGGAATAACCCGTTTGGCGGAGTTCGTGGCGGCGCCCTTTATCGAAAGTGGCCAACTCGTTCCTCTGTTTGAACATCGCCACGCTTCAACTTATGCCTACGCTGAACCGCTCGATATTTATGTATGCGTCCAGGAACGCGCCGCCATCACACCCAAGGTCAAAGCTTTTATGAATTATTTGACTGAACATCTGGAAATGCGCTGGCCGATGGAAAATACCTTTACGGCGTCCTGATACGGTGCTTTGCCGCCTTTATAAATTCAATGGCCAAACTTTGCATCGGATAACAGTTACGAACTGCTGCTTGCCGGTGACTGCGGCCGATTGCAGCCTGATTCAACGGGCAGCTTCGGGTCGATTTCTGCCTGTCGCCACCGGCAGCTATAGGTCGAAACCGACCTACCCAAGGTGGAGAAATCAACCCAGGCTTCAGCGAAGCCTTCCCCCACGTTTGCCTTTTTTGAGCGAAATTTCTGGGCAAGGTCTTCGGAAGTTTCCTTCAAGTTGTGGCGGTTTTCGTGAGCTGGTGCGCAGTGAGTTCAATCGATAGGCTTTAGTGGTCACTGAATATCAGTGAGGGGGTGTAGGAACCCTTTGAGCATCGGTAATGCGTTAGCAATCGAAGTCAGATTTGCGGCCGTCTATGTGCGTCCGTAATATCTGTCGCGGCGGCTATGCGCGGGCACGTTTCGGCGTGGTCGAGTTTCCGATGCTCGGTATTCCTACCCCGCGTATAGCTGCCACCCAAGCCTGTAGGAAGGCTTTTGGCAGCTCCCATTTTCATCGGAAGGTCTCAAATGCCAACACTTCATCCTGATCCACCCTACGAAAAACCAATTCCCCACCCCAAAAACCGCTTCATGGCGTTGACCAGCAACTGCACCGACATGCCCACCCTGTTTGTCGACACCCATGCACCGCTGGATATCTTGACCGAAGCCGCCAGCTACCGAATTCGCGCCGTCACCCAAGTGCTTGAGAACCTGTCCATGCGTGGTTCAGTCGAGTGCGATTCGATGATCCTCAGCGACTTTGCCTTGCTCTGTGCCATTCCACTGCGCGATGGCTGTGATGTGCTGGATGTGATTGGGCGGCGGTTGCGGGCTCGATCTTCGGACTAGAACCGAGTGGTTTTTTTGGCGAGGGGGCTTGGCCCCGTTCGACTGCGAAGCGGTCGCCAAACCAAGCCCCGCAGTGTAGCTGACAAATCCGGAATGCAGGTTTTGGGGCCGCTCCGCAGCCCAACGGGGGCAAGCCCCCTCGCCACAGGGTGGGAGTTGTGGTGGTTGGGGCTGCTGCGCAGCCCAGCGGGAGCAAGCTCCCTCGCCACACAAGAGCAAGATCAAAAGATCGCAACCTTTGGCAGCTCCTGCGCGCCTGTGGGCGCTGCCGAAGGCTGCGATTTTTTTGGTGATCACCGCCGGCCTGAGATCAGTGTCTCTTCGCCGACTGGCACCGCCAGGCTATCAATCACATGCACGCTATACCCCGGCACATTCTTGGCGTGGTGTTTGGCCTGCGAGGCCATTTCCGCCAGTTGGCTCGCGTCGAGCTGTCCGCAGGCCTGTGGATGCAGGTGCACCACGCCGATGGACAGGGACAGCAGCGGGAACTCCTGTCTTACGCCCTGGCGGTTGGGGGCGATGAAGCAGCCGGCTTCCAGGTGTTCGCTGCGGTAGAAGCGTCGGCATTGGCTGTGGAAGTCGTCCAGCAGTTGGTTGAGGCGTTTGCGCCAGTCTTCCGGGCCGAGCACCAGCAGGAAGTCGTCGCCGCCGATATGGCCGACGAAGTCGCGGGATGGGTCGACGCGGTCGTTCAGGCATTGCGCCAGGCACAGTAGGACTTCATCCCCGCGACCGTAGCCGTAGATGTCGTTGAAAGGTTTGAAGCTGTCGATGTCCACGTAGCAGATCACCGATTCCCGTTCCTGTTGCAGCAGCCGTGTCAGGCATTGCTGGATTGGTACGTTGCCCGGCAGCAGGGTTAGCGGGTTGGCGTAGCGGGCTTGCTGGATTTTCAGTTCGGTAATCAGTTTGAGCACGTCGATCACTCGGCCCAGGCCCAGATAGCCGCCGTTGAGGGTGATGATGAAGTCTTCTTCGATGCGTTGGCGGGCGCGGCTGGTGATCAAGCGGCTGACCTGTTGCAGCGACTGGCTCAGTTCCACGGCGAGGAAGTCGTCGCTCATCAAGCGGCTGATGGGTTTGCGGGCGAACAGGTCGGTGGCGAAGGGCTTGAGCAGGGCATCCGAAAGCGAATGACGGTGAACGATGCCGCACGGCCGGCCTTGCTTGTCGAGCACCGCCAGGGAGTTCAGGTTGGCCTGGCGGCGGAAGGCTTCCAGTACGGTGGCGGTCGGGGTGTCGCTGGCCATCGCCGGTTGGTCGTTGAGCAGGGCGCTGAGGTCACTGGCGTCCTCGTTCAGCATCGCTGCGGCGCTGGTTGGTTTGGGCATCAAGGTTCGGGCATCGCGGGGCGGATGCTCCTGGGGCCGGCAGAGCAGATAGCCTTGCACAAGATCGACGCCCATTTCGGTCAGCACGGCGAGTTCTTCTGGCAATTCGATGCCTTCGGCGATCACTTTTGCCCGGGACGCCTTGGCGATCTGCAGGATCGAGCCGACGAATTCACGTTTGAGCGCGTCCTGATGGATGCCGTCGATGAAGTGCCGATCGATCTTGACGTAATCCGGCCGCAATTCAGACCACAGCCGCAAGCTTGAATAACCCGCGCCCAGATCATCCAGTGCAATCGAAAAACCCATCGCCCGATAGTGATGCAGGGCGGTTTGCAGCAACTGGAAATCGTCGGTCGGGGTCTGTTCGGTGAGTTCGATCACCACCTGGCTCGGCGGTATGCCGAAATCCTGCAGCAGTTGCAGGGTGCGTCCGGGTTGGTGGGCGGCTTCGAGCAGGGATTCCGGGGATACATTGAGGAACAGTTTGCCGGGCAGTTGCTGTTCATTGAAACGTCGGCAAGCGCTTTGGCGGCAAGCGATTTCCAGTTCGCTGAGGCGACCGGCCTGGCGAGCGACCGCGAACAGGGCAATGGGGGAGTGCAGCGGGCTGTTGGAGGGGCCACGGCTGAGGGCTTCGTAGCCGATGATTTGTCGTTCGGAGAGAGAAATGATCGGCTGGAACAGGCTGTGCAAACCGCTTTGAGTCAGTATTGAGCTCAAGGCACTCAGCTGTTCGGTTGTGGTCATGGCGATCTCTGGCGATAAAAAAAGGACTGGGAGCGCAAAGCTCCCAGTCCTTTATTTCACGACAGAATGATGTCTATTTGATGACACTCCGGGGAGCGTCAGCACTAAATTGCCATCATCCTGATTGTAAGCACTTAGTGCTTGGCGACCGCAGTGTTGAGTTTCAAGTAATCCAGCAGAATCCGCCCGGTCTCGCTCAGGTAGGCGTCGTCTTCTGGTTTGGTCTTGTCCGGCTCGGCCGCGATGGCATCTTCGTCTTCTTTCTTCAGCTCTTTGAGCGGCTCTTCACCCTTGGCCTTGCGACGGATGTTTTCCATGGCCAGTTGCTTGGCTTCGATATCGGCGTGTTGTGCACGACGGTCGGCTTCATTGAGGCTGACGGTTTTTTCGGCCATCAGCTTCTGGGCCAGGGCCAGTTTGTCGCGGATGAACACGAACTCCGCGTCTTTGGCCGAGCGCATATCATGCTCGGACTTGAGCTGCGTGATGTACGGTTTGAACGGGTCGACCGCCGGCTTGATGGCCGCACGGATGGTGTCCCACGGCATCGCTTCCGGCAGGGCGCTTTCGCCGATTTCCTTGGTGTCGATGATCGACGGGTAATCGATGTCCGGCAGTACGCCCTGATGCTGGGTGCTCTGGCCGGAAACCCGGTAGAACTTGGCCAGGGTCAGTTTCAGTTCGCCATGGTTCAGCGGCTGAATGGTCTGCACGGTGCCTTTGCCGAAGGTCTGGCCGCCGATGATCAGTGCACGGTGATAGTCCTGCATCGCACCGGCGAAGATCTCCGACGCCGAGGCGGACAAACGGTTGACCAGCAACGCCATCGGGCCTTTGTAGAACGCGCCCGGGTTTTCATCTTCCAGTACATCGACCCGGCCGTCGGCGTTACGCACCAGCACGGTCGGACCTTTGTCGATGAACAGGCTGGTCAGTTCGGTGGCTTCCTGCAGGGAACCGCCGCCGTTGTTGCGCAGGTCGATGACCACGCCGTCGACCTTGTCTTTCTGCAGTTCGGTCAGCAGCTTCTTGACGTCGCGGGTGGTGCTCTTGTAGTCCGGATCGCCGGCACGGAAGGCCTTGAAGTCCAGGTAGAAGGCCGGGATCTCGATGACGCCGAGCTTGTAGTCCTTGCCATCCTGCTTGAGGCTGAGGATCGACTTCTTCACCGCCTGATCTTCAAGCTTCACCGCTTCGCGGGTGATCGGCACGATCTTGCTGGTCTGGTCATTCGGCGCATTGCTGGCCGGAATCACTTCCAGGCGCACCACGGTGCCTTTCGGCCCACGAATCAGTTTGACCACTTCGTCCAGGCGCCAGCCGACCACGTCGACCATCTCTTTGTTGCCCTGGGCCACGCCGATGATCTTGTCGGCCGGAGCCACCTGCTTGGTCTTGTCGGCCGGGCCGGCAGGCACCAGGCGCACGACTTTGACTTGATCGTTATCGCTCTGCAACACGGCGCCGATGCCCTCCAGGGACAGGCTCATGTTGATGTCGAAGTTCTCCGCGTTATCCGGCGACAGATAGTTGGTATGCGGGTCGTACGACATGGCGAAGGTGTTGATGTACGCCTGGAAGATATCTTCCGCGCGGGTCTGGTCCAGACGCACCAGCTGATTCTTGTAACGCTTGGTCAGGGTTTCCTGAATCTGCTTCGGCTCTTTGCCAGAGATCTTCATCCGCAGCACTTCGTCCTTGACGCGTTTGCGCCACAGGTCGTCGAGCTC
This sequence comes from Pseudomonas sp. GW821-FHT03E01, assembly GCF_059420765.1. Classification (NCBI taxonomy): domain Bacteria; kingdom Pseudomonadati; phylum Pseudomonadota; class Gammaproteobacteria; order Pseudomonadales; family Pseudomonadaceae; genus Pseudomonas; species Pseudomonas sp. GW821-FHT03E01. The sequence continues at coordinate 31,286 of NZ_JBWKUI010000025.1, forward strand.
GGCGGTGGTCTTGAGCCAAGGGGCATCCTTGCGGTCGACCAGCAAGGTTTCCTTGGTGGTGAAGTCGATCTTGTCGACGCCCTTGTTCAGCTCGGCAAGGGCAAAGTCCAGACGCGCCTTGACGCGATCCAGATAGCGCTTGTAGATGGTGAACCCGGCGTTCAGGTCGCCGCTCTTGAGGAAGTCGTCAAACTGGGTTTTCCATTTGTCGAATTCGGCAATGTCACTGGCCATGAAGTAGCTGCGCGATGGATCCAGCAGCTTGAGGTAGCTGTCGTAGATGATCGCGGAGCGCGCATCGTCGAGCGGCGGCTTGCTGTAATGGTGACGCTTGAGCAATTCGACGACGTTCAGACTGGCGATGACTTCGTCGCGATCGGGCTGAAGCTTGTCCCAGCTGTTGGCTGCGAACGAATTGCTCGACATCGGCAAGAGACCGAGACCAATGACAAGAGCGAGGGCGGTGCTGGGGAAAAAATGCTTCATGCTGATTCGACGCGGGGACAATTGATCACGCATATTAGGCCGTCTTTGAAGTCGCCGGTTCCCACAAGGGCCGGTCGCATAATGCAAGAAAGCCCGGCGCTATAGCTTCGGGCTCAGTCCAGACTCACTATGGAGGCACTGTGAAAGCATTGCAAGGCGTTGAGGGGCGAGTGGAGTGGGTTGAGGAGCCGAGTCCTACGTGCGATGTAGGACAAGTTCGTATCCGAGTGGCGGCAGCGGGACTCAATCGAGCCGATTTGTTGCAGAAAGCGGGCCTGTATCCGCCACCGCCGGGAGCCAGTCAAGCACTGGGTCTTGAGTGTTCGGGGGTGATCAGCGAGGTCGGCCCGGGCTCGTCCTGGCAGGTCGGAGATCGGGTTTGCGCCTTGCTGGCCGGGGGTGGGATGGCCGAAGAGGTAGTTGTCGACGGACGGCATGTGTTGCCGGTTCCCGAAGGATTGTCCCTGGCCGAGGCCGCGGCGTTGCCGGAAGTGTATGCGACCGTCTGGCTGAATTTGTTTCAACTGGCTTCGCTCAAACCGGGTGAGAAAGTTCTTCTGCATGCCGGAGCAAGTGGAATCGGTTCAGCTGCCATTCAGCTGTGCAAGGCGTTTGGTAACCCGTGCTGGGTCAGCGTCGGCTCCGAGGATCGTCTGGCCTACTGTGAAGCGCTGGGTGCCCAGGGTGGGGTGGTGCGCAATAAGGATCTGGAGCGTTTGAACGATCTGGGGCCGTTCGATGTGATCCTGGATCCGGTGGGTGGCAACTATGCGGCGCTGAACCTCAAGTTGCTGGCTCGCGATGGCCGTTGGGTGTTGATCGGTTTGATGGGCGGTCGTGAAGCGCAGCTGGATCTGGCGCAGGTGCTGGCCAAGCGCGTGCAACTGCTGGGTTCGACCCTGCGCAATCGCGACGAGCAGTTCAAGGCCGATTTGTTCAGCGATCTCAGCCAGCACGTCTGGCCGCTGTTTGCCGAAGGGCGTTTGAGCCCGCAACTGGCCAGGACGTTTGCGATCGAGGACGCCGAAGCGGCGTTTGCGGAGCTGGCGACCAATCAGGTGTCGGGCAAGCTGGTGCTGGTGATTGACGACAGCCTGAGCTGACAACATGAACCTGTGAGTGCCTTTGTGGCGAGGGAGCTTGCTCCCGCTCGGTTGCGAAGCAGCCGCAAAACCTGAAAACCGGTTTTACCTGGCTAGCCACAGTGACTGATTTCAGGGCCGCTTCGCGGCCCAGCGGGAGCAAGCTCCCTCGCCACAGGGGATCCGGGTTATTTCCAGATATGGATCGGCCAGCCGGCTTTTTCGGCGTGTTCGAGCAACACTGGATCCGGATTCACCACATGCGGGAAATCCACCTTCAGCAGCAGCGGCAGATCGTTGCGTGAATCGGAATAGAAACTCGCGCCTTCAAGGTTTTCCTCTTCGGCGTCCAGCCATTCCAGCAAGCGGGTGATCTTGCCTTCGCGGTAGGTCAGGGTGCCAACCGTGTTGCCGCTGTACACCCCGTGCGCCACTTCCAGTTCGATGCCGAGAATCTCGTCGATGCCCAGACGGTCGGCAATCGGCTTGACCAAATGCGTGCCCGAGGCCGAGATCACCAGAATCCGGTCGCCGGCCTTGCGGTGGGCGGCGATGGCTTTGGTGGCGTCGCTGAAGATGATCGGTTCGATGAAATCTTCGACCCAGGGCGCCACCAAGTGCTCGAGCTCTTGCGGCGTGCGACCGATCAGCGGCTCCAGGCTGAAGGCCATGTAGTCCTCCATGGCCAGGTGGCCCCTGCCGTAGGCATCCATCAATTCCTTGTCGCGACGCAGGAAGGATTCGCCATCGACCCAGCCGAGGCGGGCCATCTGTTCGCTCCATAGCGAGGCGCAGTCGCCGTGGATCAGGGTTTCGTCCAGATCAAAAATTGCCAGGGCCATCAGTACGGTTCTCTCTTCAACATCAGCAAGGTCATCAGGCTACCTCACACAGGGCTGTCGGATCGATGGAAAGTGCCAGGCGCTGACCATCGGGATGCAGGTCGGACGCCGAGCGGTTCAGCACATCCACCACCAATTCCACCCCCCGGGCCTCCACCCGGTAGCGAATTACGTTGCCCAACAGGCTGTGGCTGCGCACCTGTGCGTCGAGTTCGCCGTTCAGGCTCAGCTCGATGGCCTCCGGGCGAATCGCGATGCGGTGGGTGATCGGCCGTTGCAGCAGTTTGCTGGCACTGTCGGCGTCCAGCAGGTTGTAGTTGCCGATGAAGCCTGCGGCGAACACGTCGACGGGCGCGGTGTAGAGGGTTTCGGCATCGCCACTCTGTACGATCTTTCCCTGATTCATCAGGAAGATTCGGTCAGACATGGTCAGGGCTTCTTCCTGATCGTGCGTGACGAAGATCGTGGTCAGGCCGAGTTCGCGCTGGATCTGACGGATCTGTTCGCGCAAGTGCTTGCGAATCCGCGCATCCAGCGCCGACAGCGGCTCATCCAGCAACAACAGCCGAGGCCGGGTCACCAACGAACGAGCGAGAGCGACACGCTGGCACTGGCCACCGGACAGCTGATGCGGGTAGCGGGCGGCGAAGTCATTGAGTTCTACCAGTCTCAGCACTTCGGCGACGCGTTTTTGGCTGTCGTCGGCGTTGACCTTCTGCATGCGTAAACCGAAGGCGACGTTCTGCTCCACGGTCATGTTCGGGAACAGCGCATAACTTTGGAACACCATGCCGATTCCGCGTTTCTGCGGGCTCAGTGGGACGAGGTCGTGACCTTCCAGCAGAATCTGGCCACCGTCCACCGAGGTCAGGCCAGCGATGCAACGCAGCAGCGTGGACTTGCCGCAACCGGACGGGCCGAGCAGGGTGACGAATTCGCCTTTCCTGATTTCGCAGTTGATGTCGCTGAAGACGGTGGTGCCTGAGTAATCTTTCTGAAGATGTTGGACGCTTACATAGCTCATTCGCTTTTGTCCTTGTTCAAGATATTGGCCACCCAGGTCAGAACCAGCACAAAGAAGAAGTAGGAAATCACCAGCGCACTGGTGAAGTGGCCGCTGCTGTTGCGCATGTTGTTGAGGTAGACCTGCAGGGTTTCGTAGCGGGTGCCGACGAGGATGTTGGCGAACACGAACTCACCGAACAGGAACGAGAAGGACAGCAGCAACGCGACCATCAGCCCCTTGCGCAGGTTCGGCAACACCACCAGGAAGGCTGCTTGCCAAGTGCTGGCGCCGAGCAGTTGCGCGGCGTCCATCAGGTCGCGCAGGTTGATCGCTTGCAGGTTGTTGGTGATCGCCCGGTACATGAACGGCAGCGCCACGGTGAAGTAGCAACCGATCAGAATCCATGGCGTACCCACCATCGCGAACGGCCCCGAACCGTAGAGCTGCAACAGCCCCACCGACGACACCACCGGCGGCACCGCGAAGGGCAGCAGGATCAGGATGTTCATCAGCGCGTCGAGCTTCGGGAAGTGGTAATGCACCACGAACAGCAGTGGCAGGATCAGCACCACCGACAGAATCAGCGAGCCGATACAAACCAGCAACGACTGACCGAATGCGTCGAGAAAACGTGGATCGCTCCATAGCTGGATGTACCACTTGAAGGTAAAGCCGCTGGGCATAATCGTCGCCGACCAACTGCTGGCGATCGAGTAGATCAAGGTTCCGAGCAGCGGCAATAACAGAATGGCAAACAGCAAATACACGATGACCCGGTGGTAGATACCGACGGGCCCCAGTTCAGCGCGAGACATGGTAGCTCCTCTTCAACAGCAGCTGATGCACGATGGTCACCAGGGTCATCAACGCCACCAGCACCACGGCCAAGGCGCTGGCGAGGTTCGGGTCGAGGGATATGTCGCCGGACACCATCGCCGCGATACGGATCGGCAACACGTTGAAGTTGCCGGTGGTCAGCGCGTAGACCGTGGCGTAGGCGCCAAGGGCGTTGGCCAGCAGAATCACGAATGTGCCCAGCAGCGCCGGGGTCAGCACCGGCAGACCGATGTGTCGCCAGAATTGCCAGCCGTTGGCGCCGAGCAAGGCGGCGGACTCACGCCAGTCTTCGCGCAGGGCATCGAAGGCCGGGTAGAGCAACAGCACGCCCAGGGGAATCTGGAAGTAGGTGTAGAGAATGATCAGCCCGGTTTTCGAGTACAGGTTGAAATCCTGAATGATTCCGGCCTGTTTCAGCATGATGGTGAAGGTGCCGTTGAACCCCAGCAAGATGATGAACGCGAAGGCCAGGGGCACACCGGCGAAGTTGCTGGTCATGTTGGCGAAGGCATTCACGAAGTTGCGCAGTTTCGAGTCGACCCGACGCAGGGAGTAGGCGCCGAGCACGGCAATGACGATGCCGAATACGCTGGACCAGAAACTGATCTCGAGGCTGTATTGGATCGCCTGCAAATAGAACTTCGAATTGAATATTTTGCTGAAGTTGGCCAGGCCCCAACCGAACTCTTCCGATTGCAGGCTGTTGATCATCACCCAGAGCAGCGGGGCGATCTCGAACACGAAGAAGAAAATCGCGAAGGGCACCAGGCACAGAGCGGCCAGCCATTTACCGCGGGTCATGGCATTCACTTGAGCAGCTCCCGGCACACAGGTTTGTCGTGGGGCACGCCCAGCAGTTCGCAGACGGTGCCGCACAGTTCGGTTTGTTTCGGTGCAGCGCCTTGGTTGAAGCTGAAGGCGTCGCCGAGGACGAACAGCGGCACTTCGCGTTCTTCAGGCAGCAGGCCGTTGTGCGAGCGGTCGTTGTTCATGCCGTGGTCGGCAGTCACCAGCACTTGGTATCCGGCGTCGAGCCAGCCTTGCAGGTAGTCGGCGAGGATGACGTCCGCCGAGCGGGCGCTGTTGCGGTATTGCGGGGTGTCGAGGCCGTGCTTGTGCCCGGCGTCGTCGATGTTCATGGGGTGGACCAACAGAAAGTTCGGCGCGTGGCGCAGGCGCAGGTTTTCCGCGTCGGCGAACAGGTGCGAATCCGGGTAGTGGTCGTTCCAGTAGAAGTGACCGTGCTGGATCGGCAGTTTCGGGTCGTCGGTGTGACGGTCCCGGGCGGCCACGAACGGTGAACGGTTATACAACTCGCTGACCCAGTGATAGGCCGCGGCGGCGGTTTTCAGACCAGCGTCGGTGGCGTAATGGTAGATGCTGCGCTGGTTGGACAGGCGCGAGACGTTGTTGTGAACGATGCCGCTGTCGATCGGCGCAACGCCGGTCAGGATGCATTCGTAAAGTGGTCGGGACAGGGCCGGCAGTGCACATTCCAGTTTGTAGAGCGCCGCGCGTCCTGCGCCAACGTAAGCCTGCAGATGCCCCATGGCGTGGCGCGCGACTTCGTAATTGAGGCCGTCGAGCACGACAAGGATGACGTTGTGCTTCATGGGGGGTGGGACTCCGCAAAAACAGATGATTCAAGTACGCAACCAATCCCTTGTGGGAGCGGGCTTGTGTGGCGAGGGGGCTTGTCGGACCGCCGCATCGCCCCGTTGGGCCGCGCAGCGGACCCAGTATCTACGAGCGCTGCGCACTCGAACGGGGGCAAGCTCCCTCGCCACAGGCCCGCTCCCCCATTTGGATCTCCATCGGAGTTCCAAATGGGGATTGACCGCCTTACGGCATATTGATGATGACTTCTTCCTGCCACTTCTGCGGCAGCGACTTGGAGGTCTTTTCCCACGCGTCGGCGTCTTTGATCGGCGTGACCTTTTTGTACTGTTCGTTAGGCAGCAGCTTGGCCTTGACCTCTTCCGGCAGAGTCAAATGCTCGGCGCGAATTGGACGGGCGTTGCCTTTTGCCAGGTTGATCTGGCCAGCGTCGCTGAAGATGTATTCGCGGGCCAGTTTGGCGGCGTTCGGGTGCTTGGCGTATTTGTTGATGATGGTGGTGTAGCCGGAAATCACCGAGCCATCGGATGGAATCAGCACGGTGTAGTCATCCGGATTCGCCATCTTGGCCTTGTAGCTCAGGCCGTTGAAGTCCCAGACCACGCCGACTTCGATTTCACCCTTTTCCATGGTGGCGATCGTCGGGTTGGCCATGGACAGGCGGCCTTGCTTGGCGATGTCTGCGAACAGCAACAGGGCTGGCTGAATGTTTTTCTCGTCACCGCCATTGGCGAGGGCGGCGGCCAGTACGCCGTTGGCAGCCTGGGCTGCGGTGCTTACGTCACCGATGGAGACTTTGTACTTGCCGCTCTTGAGGTCGGCCCATTTGGTCGGTGCTTCGGAACCGTGCAGCAGCTTTTTATTGATGATGAACGCGATGGAGCCGGTGTAGGCCAGTGCCCAGTTACCGTCCTTGTCCTTGGCCCAGTCCGGAACCTGTGCCCAAGTACTCGGCTTGTAAGGTTGCACCACGCCCTGCTTGACCGCGATCGGGCCGAAGGCGGCACCGACGTCGCCGATGTCGGCTGTGGCGTTGTCTTTTTCGGCGGCGAACTTGGCGATTTCCTGGGCCGAACTCATGTCGGTGTCGATGTGTTTCAGGCCGTATTTCTTGGCTAGGTCCTCCCAGGTGCCTTTCCAGTTGGCCCAGTCATCGGGCATGCCGACGCTGTTGACGGCGCCTTCCGCTTTCGCAGCGGCTTCGAGTGTTTTCAGATCGGTATCCGCCGCCATGGCGGCAGTGCACAGGGCAATGGTCGAGCCTAACAGTGATGCCAGGAAAAACTGTTTCATCCGAAGCTCCTTTGGGCGTTTTCAACGCTGCGATTGCGGTTGTGTTGGTCTAGGTCAGCAATACCTGAGCCAATTTAGGCGTCCTGGATGACATTTTGATGTCGACGACCGGTCGGCCTGAATTTCCTGCGCTCGGATACGCGGGGTGCGAGATAAGCGTAGACCATGGCTAAAGGGCTGATATGAAAGGGACTTGGCCATGAAATTGCAGGTGTCTGAAGCAACCGTTCGGCGGCTTTGTCATCTGTCAGTCATCTGCAGTGCCTAGGCTTGCAGGCAATTGATGGAGCCCGGTTTCAATCGCGGTTCTGCCCTGAATCAGTGCTGGTCTAGTCCAGATAGGTAACGTTGATGCGCATCGAGACAACCAAAGCGGTGACAGCGATCGGGCAGGTTCTGCAAGAACAGCTCGACCACGGGCTGTTGGCGCCCGGGAGCAAGTTGCCGGCCGAGCGCAAGCTCAGTGAGTTGTTCGGTACCACGCGGATTACCGTGCGTGAGGCGTTGTTGCAGTTGGAGGCCCAGGGCCAGATTTATCGCGAGGAGCGGCGCGGCTGGTTCGTGTCGCCACCACGGCTGGCTTATAACCTGATGCAACGCAGCCACTTTCACGCGATGGTCAGCGCCCAGGGGCGGGTGCCGTCCACCGAGGTGATTTCCGCGCGTTTGCAACCGGCGTCAGCGGCGGTATGTGCCTGGCTCCAGTTGCCGGCGCTGTCGAGCGTGATCCAGATCTGCCGCTCGCGACGGATTGACGGGCGATTGGTGCTGTATGTGGAGCACTACCTGAACCCGCAGTATTTTCCGGGGATCCTGGATTTCGATCTGAATCAGTCGATGACCGAACTGTATGCGCGGCATTACGACTTGCACTACGGGCGGGTGCGCTTCGAGATCGTGCCGACCGCGTTGTCGGTGGACGCCGCGGCGGCTTTACGGGTGTCGGTGGGCAGCCCGGGGTTGCGGATTGCCCGGGTCAACTACGATCAGCACCAGCGGCTGATCGATTGTGACCTGGAGTTTTGGCGCCATGATGCGATTCATGTCGGGGTGGATGTGGTTTGAATCCCACCTACGCAGATTGTTCGCCACCGGGGGTGATCACCTGAATGCTCATGCGCGGTGTCGCCAGATCCAGTCCGGCCTCATCCAGATGCCGCTTGAGCGACAGGTTGAACGCCCGGGACACTTCCCACTGCTTGATCGGCGCGGTCTTGAAGCGCGCGCGCAGAATCGCATTGCCGGACTCGAAACTTTCGACCCCCTGAATCTCCAGCGGCGACCAGATGTTGCGCCGTTGCAGCGGGTCGGTGCGCATTTTCTGGCCGACGTCGCGCATCAGCTTGATCGCCTCGTCGATGTCCATGTTCGAGGGCACCGCCACCCGGAAGATCGCGTAGCCGAACTCTCGGGAGTAGTTCTTGATGCTTTTGATTTCACTGAACGGAATGGTGTGGACGATGCCGTCGATGTCCCGCAGGCGCACGGTGCGGATGGTCAGGCCTTCGACGGTGCCCAGGTGGCCGCCGACGTCCACGTAGTCGTCGATGGCCAGGGAGTCTTCGATGATGATGAACAGCCCGGTGATCAAGTCGGCCACCAGCGATTGCGCGCCGAAGCCGATGGCCAGGCCGATGACGCCGGCACCGGCCAGCAGCGGCGTGACGTTCATGCCCATGTTCGCCAGGGCGACGATCAGCGCAATGATGAAAATCGCCACGAACAGCACGTTGCGGATCAGCGGCATCATCGTCTGCGCGCGGGCATTGGCCAGGCCTTTGCGCGAGCGGGTTAGGGCGTGGTGCACGGCGGTGTCACTGAGGATCCAGATCAGCCAGGCAAAAATCAGCGTGCCGCCGAGGCTGAACAGTTTGACGCTGACTTCATGCCCTTCGCCTTCGGTGAAGCGAATCAGCGACATGCCCCAGACCCGCAGGCCGAGTTCGATGAACGCCAGCCATACCAGCAGATGGGCGAGGGTGTAGAAGAAGCTTTTCAGACGATCCGAATACAGCGCATGGCGCTTGGGGCCGCGTTGAGGCTTGAGTGAATGACGGCGCACCAGCCCGTTGATGACCATGCACAACACCAGCAGCACGGTACAGATCAGCGACTGACGCAGCGCGGTGCTGGTGTCGCCGGCAGAGACGAAGGTGGCGAACAGCGAGATGCCCACCAGCACCAGCGCCGGCAGATACCAGAACGTCCCGAGGATTTCGATCGTGTCGCTCAAGGCGCGGCGGGTCAGGCGCCGAGACAGCGGCTGGTTGCGGATCAGATGCGCGATGGGCCGGCGGAAACGCAGAATGAAAAAACCTGTGAAGATCGCCGCCAGTACATTGGCGAACGTCGCCGCCGTATGGGCCAGATGTTCACCTAGGCTGGCGATCAGGCGCGGGTCGTTCAGGGCTTCACCGAAGGCGGCGAAACTGCCGATCAGCCACAACGGGCGGAAGGCCTGATGCCGCAGGATGTACAGGGCGCGATGACGATGCGGGCCATCGAGCAGGGAAAACGCGATGACGCAGATCGCCGAGAAACAGGTACCGACCACCAGCGCATAAGCCAGCACCATGGCCAGGCTTTTGCCCAATGACGAGGGCAGGGCGTAGGTCATGTATACCGTCATGACCAGGGCGATCATCCACGGCCCGAGTTTGCGCAAGGCAAAGCGCAGCATGTCCAGGGCCTTGGGGTGTTGCGGCAGTTCTTCGGTGAGGCCGAAGCGCATGCGCACCCGGTGGCCGAGCCAGATCAGGGCGGCGGCCAGCAAGCTCCAGACCATCAGGATCATGGCGAAGGCAAAGATGATGGGCAGCCATTCATTGGCCGGCAGCATGAGTGCCACCAGTTCATCCTTGGCCAGGTTGACTTCTTCGGACCAGCGAGTGAGGGGGCTGTCGGCGCCGGAAAATTGCTTTTCGAAACTGGCCAGGGTGCCGCCGATCAAGCCCAGCACGCCTTCTTCTGTGGTCGGTTGGGCTTTTTTGCTGACGTCGCGCAGCTTTTTCAGGTCCGCCAGGAGTTTGGTCCGCTGCTGATCGTTTTCCAGCGACTTGATGACTTCGTCCAGCGACTGCCCCAGTGGAGCTTGCGCTTCGGGCTGGGTTTTCGCCGAGCCGCTGAGCAGCCCCGGCAAGCCGGCCGCCTGGGCAGGCGTCAGCGGCAGCAGCGTCATCAGGCAGACAAGGAACAAACAAGGCAGGGCAAAAAGACGAGCGAACACTAGGCGGTCAACCTCGGATGAGCGAATCGGCCGAGTGTACGAGCCCGTCAAAATCAATGCGAGCCGGGCGTAAGGATTTATTCGTTGAGTTTGGCGAGGATCTTGTAGATCACGGTGGCGAGGATCATCAGCATGCCGACCCACATCGCGAACACACCGGCGTTCTTGTCGCGAAAGTTGAAGCCGATGGCCAACATGATCATCCCGGAAAGAATCGGGATCAGCATGGCGTGAAACGAAGACATCGAGATCATGGTGACAGCCTTGTCGGAGGGGTTACTGCAAGTCTAGGCGGCTTTCGGGCGGGCGTTGGTGATGTGTGGCAGGAATGGATCGTAAGATCATTGTGGCGAGGGAGCTTGCTCCCGTTGGGCTGCGAAGCAGCCCCAAAACAAAGCAACATCGGCTAATCAGCCAGACCGAGTTTGCCAAGTTACGACTGCTTCGCAGCCGAGCGGGAGCAAGCTCCCTCGCCACAAAAGTTGCCTTTTAATCACAAGGGTTATGGCAATTCGCGGCAGGCGTAAAACGCGCTCAGCACTTTGACCAGGTGTGCCAGGTCATGGCTGCCGCACAGCTCGCGGATCGAGTGCATGGCGAACGTCGGCAGGCCGATGTCCACGGTGCGCACGCCCAGGTGGCTGGCGGTGATCGGGCCGATGGTCGAGCCGCAGCCCATGTCGCTGCGCACCACGAAGCTTTGCACCGGTACTTCTTCGGCCATGCACAAATGACGGAAGAACCCGGCGGTTTCGCTGTTGGTGGCGTAGCGCTGGTTGCTGTTGACCTTGATTACCGGGCCGGCGTTGAGTTTCGGGCCGTGGTTGGCGTCGTGCTTGTCGGCGTAGTTCGGGTGTACGCCGTGGGCGTTGTCGGCCGAGACCAGCAGGGATTTCTGAATGGTCCGTACGAATTCATCCCCTTCGGGCAACAGGCGACGCAGGGTTTGCTCAAGCATCGGACCGTCGGCGCCACAGGCCGAGCAGGAACCGACTTCTTCGTGATCGTTGCAGACCAGCACGCAGGTTTCGTCTGTTTCGGTCGTCAGCAATGCTTGCAGGCCGGCGTAGCACGACAACAGGTTGTCCAGGCGAGCGCCCGCGATGAAATCGCCATGCAGGCCAATGACCGCAGCGCTTTGGGTGTCGTAGAAGCTCAGCTCGTAATCGAGCACCACATCGGCGTTCAGGCCATGTTCGCGGGCCAGCTGATCGGTGAGCACGGCGCGGAAGTCCACGCGCTCGTCACCGGCGAATTGCGCGAGAATCGGCGGCAGCTCGGTCTGGGCATTGATCGCCCAGCCCATGTTGGCTTCACGGTTGAGGTGAATGGCCAGGTTCGGAATGATTGCAACGGGAGCCTTGAAGTCGATCAACTGGCTCTCGACCTTGCCATCGCGACGGAAGGTCACGCGGCCGGCCAACGACAGATCGCGGTCGAACCACGGCGCCAGCAGCGCACCGCCATAGACTTCGACGCCCAATTGCCAGAAGCCCTGGCGTTGCAGTTCCGGCTGGGGTTTGACCCGCAGGCACGGGCTGTCGGTGTGCGCGCCAACCAGGCGAATGCCGCCATGCAGGGGCGAATGACGGCCCATTTTGAACGCGACGATCGAAGAGTCGTTACGGGTGACGTAGTAACGGCCATTGGCTTCGGTGGTCCATGGCTCGCGCTCGTCGAGGCGCACAAAACCGGCCGCTTCCAGGCGCTGGACAAGGCTGGCGGTGGCATGGAACGGGGTAGGGGAGGCCTTGAGAAAGTCGATCAGGCCTTGGTTCAACTCTTCGCGCATAAGAAGCTCCAGACAGCAGTGGCGCCAGTTTAACGTATTGAAAGCGCAAAGTGCGGCGGGCCTGATGTTGGCGGCGCGTGAGATTTAATGTGGCGAGGGAGCTTGCTCCCGCTCGGCGGCGCAGCGGCCGCAAATCCTGCTTGCGCGGTGTGCCCGACAGAATACGGTCGCTGGTTTTGGGAGTGCTCCGCACTCCAGCGGGAGCAAGCTCCCTCGCCACAACAGCCTCCTCGCCACAACAGCTCCCTCGACACCGAAGCCTGGGCACCACCGTTAGAACGGTGCCGGGCACTCGAAGCGCAGGCGTTCGCCGCTTTGCGGATGAGTGAAGCTCAGCATGCTCGCGTGCAGGCACAGGCGTGGCCAGGCAGCCAGGGCTTGCGGATGGGCATAGAGCCCGTCACCCAGCAGCGGGTGGCCGATGGAGAGCATGTGCACGCGCAACTGGTGAGAACGGCCGGTGATTGGCGTCAGCTCGACGCGGCACCAGTCGCCACAACGCTCCAGTACACGCCAGAAAGTCAGGGCGTGCTTGCCGAATTCGTGGTCCACCACATGCCGTGGCTTGGTCGGCGGATCGTAGCGCAGGGGCAAGTCGATGCTGCCACTGTCCAGTTCCGGTTGTCCCCAGCACAGGGCGGTGTAGGCCTTTTCGGTTTCGCGGTCGTGAAATTGCCGAGACAGCTCGCGATGAGTGTCCGGATCACGGGCCAGCAGAATGATGCCGGAGGTTTCCCAGTCCAGCCGATGGACAATTCGCGCTTCCGGGTAGCCGTTTTCTTGCAGGCGCGTAATCAGGCAGTCCTTGTTGTCATCGGCCCGTCCGGGGACGGAGAGCAACAGGGTCGGTTTATCCACCACCAGTACGGCGGCGTCCTGATAGATGATGCGGATGTTGGACAACGGCATTAAAACAGCCTCGTAACAAACGCCAACGGCGACTCAGGCCCCCTCCAGTCATGGAAGGGCCCTGAGCCGCCGTGGCTCCCGCCGGATCGACTCAGCGATCGGGCAGGGTGATATTGAGTTCCAGAATCGAGCAGCTGCCCTGGTTTTCCAGAGCGACGTGCACGTCATCGGACCCGATATTGACGTACTTGCGGATCACTTCCACCAGTTCCTTCTGCAAGGCTGGCAAGTAGTCCGGCGTACTGCGTTGGCCGCGTTCATGCGCCACGATGATCTGTAGACGCTCTTTCGCTACCGAGGCGGTACTGGGCTTTTTGTTGGCACGAAAGAAGTCAAAAAGGTTCATTACCTACCTCCAAAAAGTCGCTCGAAGAATCCCTTCTTCTCGACATCGAGGAAACGATGGTCCACGGTCTTGCCCAACAGACGATCGACAGCATCGCTGTACGCCTGGCCGGCGTCGCTCTGGTCGTCGAGAATCACCGGCACGCCCTGGTTGGAGGCTTTGAGGACGGCTTGCGATTCCGGAATCACGCCCAGCAGGGTCACCGCGAGGATTTCCTTGACGTCTTCGACGCCGAGCATTTCGCCGTTGACGACGCGCGTAGGGTTGTAGCGGGTCAGCAACAGGTGTTCCTTGATCGGGTCTTCGCCGTTTTCGGCGCGACGGGACTTGCTGGCCAGCAGGCCCAGCATGCGGTCCGAGTCACGTACGGAGGAGACTTCCGGGTTGGTCACGACGATCGCTTCGTCAGCGAAGTACATGGCCAGGTGGGCACCTTTCTCGATACCGGCCGGGGAGTCGCAGACCACGAATTCGAAGTCTTCTTTCAACTGCATCAGGACTTTTTCTACGCCTTCCTGGGTCAGCGCGTCTTTATCGCGGGTCTGACTGGCGGCCAGCACGTAGAGGTTTTCCAGGCGCTTGTCTTTGATCAGGGCCTGTTGCAGGTTGGCTTCGCCGTTCACCACGTTGACGAAGTCATACACCACGCGGCGCTCGCAACCCATGATCAGGTCGAGGTTACGCAAGCCGACGTCGAAGTCGACGATAACTGTTTTGTGACCACGCAGAGCGAGGCCGGTACCGATAGCGGCGCTGGTGGTGGTCTTACCCACACCACCCTTGCCGGATGTAACCACGAGAATCTTGGCCAAGGTGTTTTACCCCTAAGGAAAAAGGACGTTTAGCCCCTGAAAAACATCTCTTGAAAAACTACTGCAGTCGGACAGCCTTGGCTGGAATCCGGTTTTGAGCGGTATCTACCCCCGGTAAACACTGCTTTTAGCCTTTTTCCTACTTCGTTTGAGCCGTTTTCGCTACGTTTTAGAGATGCTTGGAAAATGCGGCAGTATCCGTTAAAGCCGAATGATGTTCAACACGTCACCCGACAGGCTGACTTGTACTCCGGCGCCCCACAATGGATCGCGGCGCAGGTCCTCGGAAACCTTGTAGTGACCGGCGATGGAGACCAGTTCAGCGGTCATTTGCTGACAGAAAATCCTGGCTTTCGTATCACCTTTGACGCCGGCCAGCACACGACCGCGCATCGCGCCGTATACATGGATGTTGCCGTCGGCGAGAAGTTCCGCCCCCGGGCTGACCGACGAAATCACCACCAGATCGCTGCCCTGGGCATAAATCTGCTGGCCACCACGTACTGGCGACGTGATGATTTTTGTCGGTTTGATGGTCGGCTCCGGTGGTTTTTCGGGTTTTTTCGCTACGACGCCTTCGAGCGGGTCGAGCGGGCGTTCCCGCGCGCCGGACGGCGGCAGCACTGGCAGATCGACCGCAATGGCCGCTGCGATGTCTTCAATGCGGCTGGCACGGATCGCCAGGGTGCGCAGGCCATGCTGGCGGCAGATGCGCATCAATCCCGGCAGGTCGACCGAGCCTTCGCTGGCCGGGAGTTTGTCCAGGGCCAGTACCAGCGGCGCATTACTGAAGAAGTTGGGCGCCTGGGCGACCTTGGCGGCCAGTTGCCGATCAAGGTTCTCGAGGTCGTTACGGGCCAGTTCCAGCACCGTAATGGCCAGCATGCTGCCCTTCAACTGGAACACGGGATCTTGGTCTAGCGGTTCGGTTTGGCTCATGGTCGGCATACAACGGCTTGTCACTAAAAGTGCCGAGACTTATAACGAGAACGCCCGCAGGCCGCAAGCCGGGTCGAACGATGTAGAATGCGCGGCCATTAACTTTCCGGAACCTTTAATGGAACGCCCGCGATTTCGAACAGCATTTCTTTCTCCGCGTTTCTGGCCGCTGTGGTGTGGCCTGGGGCTGTTGTGGCTGATTGTGCAGTTGCCGTATCCGGCGTTACTGGCGATCGGTCGCGCCCTGGGTGCATTGATGTACCGAGTGGCCGGCGACCGACGGCGCATTGCCAAGCGCAATCTTGAGCTGTGTTTCCCTGAAAAATCCGCTGCCGAGCGCAAACGCCTGCTCAAGGAAAACTTCGCGTCCACCGGCATCGCCTTCTTCGAGATGGCCATGAGCTGGTGGTGGTCGCGCAAGCGTCTGGCGAAACTGGCCCATGTCGAAGGCCTGGAGTATTTGAAACAGGCTCAGGCGCAAGGCAAGGGCGTGATTCTGATGGCTGTGCACTTCACCACGCTGGAGATCGGCGCAGCGTTGCTCGGTCAGCAACACACCATCGATGGCATGTACCGCGAACACAAGAATCCGCTGTTCGACTTCATCCAGCGCCAAGGCCGCGAGCGGCATAACCTCGACTCGCTGGCGGTGGAGCGCGACGACGTGCGGGGCATGCTCAAACTGCTGCGCGCAGGGAGAGCGATCTGGTACGCACCGGATCAGGACTACGGCGCCAAGCAAAGTATCTTCGTGCCGCTGTTCGGGATTCAGGCGGCGACTGTCACCGCCACCAGCAAATTCGCACGCTTGGGCAAGGCGCTGGTGGTGCCGTTCACCCAGGAGCGCCTGGCTGACGGCAGCGGTTATCGACTGGTGATTCATGCCCCGCTCGAAGGCTTTCCCGGCGAGACGGAAGAGGCCGATTGCATTCGGATCAACCAATGGGTGGAGGGTGCGTTGCGCGAATGTCCGGAGCAATATCTCTGGGCGCATCGCCGCTTCAAGAGCCGCCCACCGGGCGAGCCGAAACTGTACGCCAAACGCGGTTGAGTCACCGATCCCTTTAAGCACCATGGAGTGTTGCAATGAGTCCTGCTGAACCGGTTACAGGGTTGATTCTTTCCGGCGGTGGGGCTCGTGCGGCCTATCAAGTAGGCGTGCTGGCAGCGATTGCCGAGCTGCTGCCGATGGGGGCGGCGAATCCGTTTCCGGTGATCGTCGGCACCTCGGCCGGTGCGATCAATGCGGTCAGCCTGGCCAGTGGGGCGATGGATTTTCGGAGTGCGATCGAGCGTCTGACGGCCTTCTGGCAAGGTTTTCGCAGCCATCTGGTATTACGCAGCGATTGGCCGGGGGTGATTCATCAGGCCGCCCGTTTTGTCAGTCACAACCTGATGGGCATTGGCTCGCCGGTGCCGGTGGCCCTGCTTAACAGTTCGCCGCTGCGCCGCTTGCTCAATCACAAACTGCACATGCCCGGGATTGCCGAAGCGATTGCGCAAAAGCAATTGCGGGCCGTAGCGGTTACAGCGTTCGGCTACGAGTCCGGCCAGGCCGTCACGTTTTATCAGGGCGGCGGCACCATCGAATCCTGGTTGCGCCATCGGCGAGTCGGCGTGCCGACCCAACTGACTGTCGACCATCTGCTCGCCAGTTCCGCGATTCCGTTGCTGTTCGCACCGGTAAAAATCGGCGAAGAATATTTCGGCGATGGCGCGGTGCGTCAATCGGCACCGATCAGCCCGGCCCTGCACCTGGGCGCCAGTCGCGTGCTGGTAGTGGGCGTCAGCGGCAACCCGCGCGGGATCGATCCGCAACAGCCGCTGCAACGTGCCTACACCGGTCAGCAGCCGACCCTGGCGCAAGTCGGTGGGCACCTGCTCAACAGTACGTTCATTGACAGCCTGGAAAGTGACATCGAGTTGTTGCAGCGTCTGAACCAGTTCAGCCATCTGCTGCCCGACGGCATCTCGAGTCGTGCATTGGGGGCGGCGCCGGTGGATGTGTTGGTGATTTCACCGAGTCAGCCAATCGATGAAATTGCCGCGCGGCATCGCCAGGAACTGCCGGCAGCCTTGCGCCTGTTTTTACGCGGCCCGGGGGCGACCAAGACCAGCGGGGCAGGGGTGCTGAGTTATCTGCTGTTCGAGGCGGGGTATTGCAGCGAATTGATTGATCTGGGGCGGCGCGATGCGTTGGCCAAGCGCGATGAGCTGTGCCGGTTTCTGGGGTTGGTGGAGCCTGCGGTTCCGGCTTGAGATTTGCGGTGTGGCTGTTCGCGGGCAAGCCTCGCTTCTACGGATTTGAGTCGTTCACATAACCGGTGAACGACACAAGACCTGTAGGAGCGAGGCTTGCCCGCGAAGCTTTTACGATCAGAAGTGGAACTTCACCAGCAAGCTCGTGTTGCTCTGATCGGTCTTGAAGTACTGACTGTCCCTGATCCCGTACTTGTCCGACCAATAGTCGTACTCGACACCCACATACAACTGCTTCTCGCCAATGTTCAGCGCTTTGCCCAAGTCGTATTTGATCTGCGGGTTGAAGTGCAGGTTGGCGTGGTAGGTGCCTTTGCTGTTCTTGTCGTTGTCGACCACCCAGTCCATGAAGCCATCGATCAGGATGTTCGAATCGCCCACCGGAATGGTGTAGGACCAGACCGGGGTGATCTGCCAGACGTTGTCACCCGGGCGGCTGCCTTCGGTGTGACGCTGGTAGAAGTTCAGCTGGAAGTAGTCGAAACCAGGAATCGCCAGGTCGAAACCCGGACCGATCAGGTAAGACTCGGTATCGCCTTCACCGAACTCGTACGTCATGGCCAGCAGCACGTCCTTGACCGGGCCGAACTCCAGTTTCTGGTCGAAGATTTTGCCAAACGACAAGCGCGGGCTGATTTCGCCGTAGTAGGTGTTCGAACCGACGCCGGGGTCGTCCTTGCCGTTGTAGAAAATCTTGTCGACGAACATGAAGTTGTCGCCGTATTTCCATGCATCGGCGTGCTCGAAAGTGACGGTTTGCTGAATGCGCGGGTTGACCTGGAAGTCCTTGCCATAGAGGTAGGTCAGGCTGTTGTTCTGCCATTGCAGCAAGTCGCCGGCCATGGCCTGGCCCCCGGCCAGCAAGGATCCCGCGAGCATCAGGCTGGTGCACGTACGTTTCATTCGGTTGCTCCCAAAAAGTAGGTGGTTCCACGTTATTTTTCTAAGGTCGGCGCTCTGGTGTGGCGCCTTTTCTTGCTGCTGTAAAAAAATCATCCATTCGGTCAGCTTTGGTGCTGTTAGCAAGAGCTGAGCCAAGGCTTTCAAAAAGCCAAAAAATGCCCGTTCGGCTGTTCTAAAACAGTCGATTGAGCGTCTTTTCGGGAAGCCTTGATACTGCCCGGAGCCGGGGTAAGTTGGCTTTCCGGTCAGGAATTAAATCCGGGCTTTTTTTTAGACCGGATTCGGGCGGCCGCGGAGAATACTGACTCCTTGGCCAGGTCTCAAGTGCCCCGCAACAGAGCACTGGCGACAGGTGTGGGGCATTGCTGAACGACAGACTTGTCTGGGTACGAATCATCTGTTGCTCCCTCTTGTTTTTATTGTTTGAGGTGCAGGCAGTCACCCCTGTGGGAACTCGCCACAGGGTGTGTGCTTTGTACTGTGTCAGTGCGTGTGGGCGTGGCAGTCGTTGACGGCTGCGCGTTCGTGACCGCCGAGGATGTTGAACAACAGGTTCAATGCCAGGGCGCTAAGCGTGGCCATGGCGATGCCGCTGTGGGTGATCGGGCTCATCCACATCGGCA
The DNA here is from genome assembly GCF_059420765.1 of Pseudomonas sp. GW821-FHT03E01. Classification (NCBI taxonomy): domain Bacteria; kingdom Pseudomonadati; phylum Pseudomonadota; class Gammaproteobacteria; order Pseudomonadales; family Pseudomonadaceae; genus Pseudomonas; species Pseudomonas sp. GW821-FHT03E01. Next base: position 50,258 of record NZ_JBWKUI010000025.1, read on the forward strand.
GGTGGGCGAAGAATTCCGGGCGCACCACCGGGATCAGCCCCATGCCGATACTCACCGCCACCAGCAACTGGTTGCGCCGGTCACCGATGTCGGCTTCCTGGAGAATCTTGATCCCGGTGGCGGCGACCATGCCGAACATCGCAATCGCCGCGCCGCCGAGTACCGCCGGAGGTATCGATGCCACCAGGAACGCGGCTTTGGGCAGCAGGCTCAGCACGATCAGTAAGCCACCGGCGACGATGGTCACCGAGCGGCAACGTACGCCGGTCATTTGTACCAGGCCGATGTTCTGAGCGAATGAGGAGTGGGTGAAGGTGTTGAAGAAGCCGGCGAAAAACGAAGCACCGGCATCGCACAGCAAGCCGCGACGCAGCATCCGCGGCGTGACGTCCTGGCCGGTGATTTTGCCCAGCGCGAGGAACATCCCGGTGGACTCGACGAAGATGATTACCACCACCAGGCACATGGACAGAATCGGTGCGAGCTCGAATTTCGGCATGCCGAAATGCAGCGGGGTGACGATTTGCAGCCACGGCGCCTGGTCCATGCCGCTGAGGTCGACCATGCCGATCACGCCGCAAATCGCGTAACCCAGGCACATGCCGATCAGCACCGAGATGTTGACCCAGAATCCGCGCATGAAGCGGTGGACCAGCAGAATGGTGGCCAACACCAGTGCAGCAATGGCCAGGTAGACAGGTGAACCGAATTGAGCCGCGCCAGCGCCGCCACCGGCCCAGTTCACGGCTACGGGGAACAGCGATAAACCGATCGAGGTGATGACAGTGCCGGTCACCAGTGGCGGGAAGAAGCGCACGACCTTGGACATGAACGGTGCGATGAGCATGCCGAAGAAACCGGCGGCAATGGTCGCGCCGAAAATCCCTTGCAGGCCGATGCCGGGCATCCCGGCCATGGCCACCATGCTGCCGACCGCGGCGAAACTGGCGCCCATCATCACCGGCATGCGAATGCCCATCGGGCCGATGCCCAGCGACTGGACGATGGTGGCAATGCCAGCCACCAGCAGGTCGGCGTTGATCAGGAAGGCGATTTCTTCACGGTTCAGGCCGGCGGCCTGCCCGATGATCAGCGGCACTGCAATGGCGCCGCCGTACATCAGCAGAACGTGTTGCAGGCCGACCAGAATCAGTTGCACAAGGGGTAAACGTTGAATGGCGGGTGCGTCGGGGATGCGCGCTTCGGATAGCTCGGACATGCAACACCTCGGATCTTTTTTATTCTTGTGATTTTTGTATCAGGCAAACCTGTGGCGAGGGAGCTTGCTGTGGCGAGGGGGCTTGCCCCCGTTGGGCTGCAAAGCAGCCCCAATCCCAGCAATCGCGTTCTATCTAGAGGGCCGCATCCGCCGGTTTTACGACCGCTTCGCGGTCGAACGGGGGCAAGCCCCCTCGCCACACAAAACCTATCGCCACAATGGTTTTTACTTACTTGGTCGGAGCTCCCTGAACAATCCACGCGCCGATCAGGTCACGTTCCTGCTGGGTCATCTGGGTGATGTTGCCCAGTGGCATGATCTGGCTGGTGACCGCTTGAGCCTGGATGCGGGCAGCGTTTTGGCGGATCTGTTCTGGCGTGTCGAACATCACGCCGGCCGGTGCGGCACTGAACAGCGGGCTGGTGGGCTTGGCCGAGTGACAGACCGCGCAACGTTCCTGAATGACGCTGTGAACCTTGTCGAACGTCGGGCCCTGATTCGAGGCTTGGGCCGGTGCAGCGGCAGGCGCATCAGGTTTCGCCGCTTCAGGTTTGGCACCACCGCCCAGGGCGGTTTCCGGCAGCGGCTGGTACTCGATGGTCCCAGGTGCCTTGGCCACTTCAGGTGCGCTGGACATCGGCGCCGGGCCGGTCACGTAGGCCAGGCAAATCATGCCGACCGCCGCAACGGGCAGGGTCCAGGCGAATTTGTGGCTGTCGTGACGGGTGTTGAAGTAGTGACGCACCAACACCGCCAGCACCGCGATCCCGGCCAGGATCAGCCAGTTGTACTGGCTGCCGTAGGTGCTCGGGAAGTGGTTGCTGATCATGATGAACAGCACCGGCAAGGTGAAGTAGTTGTTGTGCCGCGAACGCAGCAAACCTTTGGCCGGCAGCGCCGGATCGGGCGTGCGGTTTTCGGCGATCGCCGCCACCAGGGCGCGCTGGGCCGGCATGATGATGCGGAACACGTTGCCGACCATGATGGTGCCGATGATCGCGCCGACGTGCAGGTACGCGCCACGACCGCTGAACACTTTGCTGAAGCCGTAGGCGGCGCCGATGATCAGCACGAACAGGATTGCGCCTAGCAGGGCAGGGCGTTTGCCCAGGGCCGAGTCGCAGAGGAAGGAGTAGATGAACCAGCTGATGAACAACGAGCCGAGGCCGATAGCCACGCCTTCAGGGCCGCTCAGGGTGCTGCCCGGTGCCAGCAGGTACAGCGTCGGGTTGGAGTAGAACACCACGCACAGCAGCGCGATCCCCGACAGCCAGGTGAAATAGGCTTCCCATTTGAACCAGTGCAGGTTGTCCGGCATGGTCGGTGGAGCCAGTTTGTATTTTTCCAGGTGGTAGATACCGCCGCCATGGATTGCCCACAAATCGCCCGCCAGGCCGTTTTTCGGGTTGACCCGATTGAGGTTGTTTTCCAGCCAGACGAAATAGAACGACGCGCCGATCCAGGCCACGCCAGTGATCATGTGAACCCAGCGCACGCTCAGGTTCAGCCATTCCAACAGATGTGCTTCCACAGTCTTTACCTCTCGCCTGTCACCCTTGTTGTCGAGTGATCAGACCTTCTCTTATTGGTGGGGGGCGAGGATCAAACACTCATCCTCTTGGAAAAAATGCTCATCGCAGTTGTTGCCTGTGCCACTGCGATCAACCACCAGGAAGTCATCCCGCTTTTCGATCGTCAGCACCGGGTGGTGCCAGACGCCGCGATGGTAATTAATGCCCTGCCTGCCGTTGGTGACGAAGGCGCGGACCAAGCCTGATACAGGTGCATCGCCAAGTGGCGCGACCACGATCAGAAAGGGGTTGCCGAGCAGCGGAATGAACGCCTGACTGCCCAGCGGATGGCGCTCCAGCATGCGTACCGTCAGCGGCATGTCCTGCGCGTCGGCGCGGAAGATGCTGATGATCGCCTTGTCCTCTGGCGTGGCGGTTTCCACCGTCGCCAGTTTGTGGAAGCGCATGGTCGAACCGTTGTTGATCATGAAGTGATCGCTGCCGTCGGTTTCGATCACGTCACCGAAAGGGGCGAAGGCTTCTTTGGTCAGCGGTTCAATCGTCAATGTGCGCATGCTGGTCTTCTTAATCTCGAATGTGTTGGGGTACTGCTTTTGTAGGAGCCGGCTTGCTGGCGATGGCGTCAGTGAGGGCGCTAT
>NZ_JBWKUI010000026.1:0-50562 GCF_059420765.1 Pseudomonas sp. GW821-FHT03E01
TCGTTGCCGATCACGGTAAAGGCGCCGAGGCCGGTGACGGTGACATCTTCGACGTTCAGCAGGTTGCTTTGACTGAGGTCGACGGTGCTGCTGGCCAGGGTCGAGGCGTAGGCAATGTTCAGCAGGTCGCGGCCCTGGTCGGCCGTTTCCTGCAGCAGCGCCAGTTCGCCGGCTTGGTCGAGGACGTAGGTGTCGTCACCGGCGCCGCCGCTCATGGTGTCCAGGCCGGTCTGGCCGTTGAGGATGTTGTTGCCGCTGTTGCCGGTCAGCACGTTGTTCAGGGCATTGCCGACGCCGTTGAGGTTGTCGCTGCCAGTCAGGGTGAGGTTTTCCAGGTTGGCACCCAGGGTCCAGTTGACCGAGGAGCGCACGGTGTCGATATCCCACAGCGAGGAGCCGGTCTCAATGACCACGTCCTTGAGGTTGTCGACGATGTAGGTGTCGCTGCCGCGGTCGTCGATCATGACGTCGGCGCCAAGTCCTCCGTCCAGGGTGTTGTCGCCGTAGTTACCGACGATGCGGTTATTCAGGGCATTACCGGTAGCATTCAGGTCGTTGAAGTCGATAAGGGTCAGGTTCTCGACGTTGCTGCCCAGGGTGTAGCTGATCGACGACAGCACCGTGTCGATTTCGCTCAGCGAGGTACCGCGTTCGATCACTGTGTCGCCGACGTTATCGACGTAGTAGGTGTCGTTACCGGCACCGCCGTCGAGGGTGTCGGCCCCGCCCCGGCCGTCGAGGATATTGGCGGCGGCGTTGCCGGTCAGACGGTTGTCGAGCTTGTTGCCCGTGAGGCTCAGCGCTGCAGAACCGAGCAGCACAGCGTCTTCGACGTTGTCTTCCAAATAGTAACTTACTGCCGTCTGGATCAGGTCGTGGCCTTCGTCAGCCAGTTCAGTGACTTGTACACCGTTGTTGTAGATGACATAGGTGTCATCGCCACTGCCGCCAATGAGCTTGTCGGCGCCGGCCCAACCATCCAGCCAGTCGTTGCCGGCCCCGCCTAGCAGGGTGTTGTCGTAGGCGTTGCCTATCAGGATGTTGTTCAGGTCGTTGCCGATCACGGTGAAGTTGCCGAGGCCGGTGACGGTGACATCTTCGACGTTCTGCAGGTTGCTTTGACTGAGGTCGACGGTGCTGCTGGCCAGGGTCGAGGCGTAGGCAATGTTCAGCAGGTCATGGCCCTGGTCGACGGTTTCCTGCAGCAGCGCCAGTTCACCGGCCTGGTCGAGGATATAGGTGTCGTCGCCGGCGCCGCCGATCAGCGTGTCCAGCCCCGCGCCACCGTTGAGCACGTTGTTGCCGCTGTTGCCGGTCAGCACGTTGTTCAGGGCGTTGCCGACACCGGTGAGGTTGTCGCTGCCAGTGAGGGTGAGGTTTTCCAGGTTGGCGCCCAGGGTCCAGCTCACCGAGGCGCGTACGGTGTCGATTTCGCTCGCCAGGGTACTGGTCTCGGTGACCACGTCCTTGAGGTTGTCGACGACGTAGGTGTCATTGCCGAAGCCGCCAATCATCACGTCGGCGCCGAGGCCACCGTCCAGCACGTTGTTGCCGCTGTTGCCGATCAGCACGTTGTTCAGGGCGTTGCCGGTGGCGTCGAGCTGGTCGCTGCCGGTGAGGGTCAGGTTCTCGAGGTTGCTGCCCAGGGTGTAGCTGATCGACGACAGCACCGTGTCGATTTCGCTCAGCGAGGTGCTGGTTTCCACCACCACGTCATCAGCGTTATCCACAACGTAAACGTCGTTGCCTGCACCGCCAATCATGACGTCTTGGCCGGCACCACCATCGAGAACGTTACCCAGCGCATTGCCGATAAGCTCATCGTTAAAAGCCGAACCGGTGGCATTTTCGATTTTGGCGCCAAAGGCGATCGCCAGCCCGTCATTGACCAGTTGCAGGTTCGGGATGTCGACGAATGCCTTGCCGATGTTGCTGAACTCACCCTCATTCAGGTTCAGTCTGACAGCCGCCTGCTGGTTGCTGGCATCGATCGTATCGTTTCCGCCGGCATCCCAGATGGTTTCGAATACTGATTGGTCGGGTGCCCAGCGATAGACGTTGTCACCGGTTTGCCAAAGCATGTTGGCGCCGTAAATTTTCTGGATAGCGAGAATATCCAGCAGCATCGGTGTCGTCGGCTGATAGGAGTACGCATTGTTGTAGCTCATGATCGTGTAATGCGTATCATCGAGCAGAGGCGAGATCAGCGTACTGTTGGATTGGCTCGACTCGAATGGATGTTTGAGGCCGAGGGCATGACCGATTTCATGCACGAACGTCATGAAGTCGTAAGTGCCTTTGACGGGGGTAGGGTTGTTCGTATCCGGGCTGATCCATACATCTCCGGCCAGCGGTGTCCGGTCGGGGAAGTAGGCCCAGGCAGCGGCGTCGTCGTCCATGTCCCAATAGCCGCCGAATCGCAAGTCGCCCACAGTGTTGATGTTGTCACTGACCAGAGTGAACTTGACGTTAGCCACGGCGCTCCAGGCGCCAAGCGCACCGGTCACGGCGTTTTGTTGAGCCGATGTCAGAGCGAAGCTGTTCAGGAATTCATTTTTTAAGCTGTATTTGGCAGAGAAATACGATTGGCCGGGGGTGACGAAACTATAGGTCAGCCTTGTCGCGAAGATGTCTGCGCCGAAGTCAGGGCTCAGCCAGGAGGTGCCATAGATCAGGCTGTCGACTTGTTGGTTACCGGTTAGAACAGATGGCTTTGTTAAAATGTAACCAAGAGGAGACGACATTCTAAATATCCTGAGAAGGCTGCGACCGTCCTGTATGTGGCCGCTACAAGGACGCGATTTTGCACCAGAGTCAGCGTCAATTGATATTACATGGCCACTATTTTTTTAATAATGGCGTCAAAAAACTGGCCAGTAAATCTGTGTCGACGTGCGCCAGTGAGTCTTGAGGAATGCGCGCTGGTATCCTGTTCGAAATCGACTTATCAGGGCCTCCCGTGAACGCTCCGACCCCCACCCTCATCCGCGAAACCTTCCCCGTCGGCCCTTTGCAGTGCAACTGCACAATCATCGGCGACCCCATCACTAAAAAAGCCATCGTCGTCGACCCAGGCGGCAATCACGAGCTGATCCTGGCGCGGCTCGACGCCCTGGGCCTGAAGGTGGTCAGCATCATTCACACCCACGCACACCTCGATCACTTCCTCGCCTCCGGTCAGTTGAAGGAGAAAACCGGCGCGACCCTGCACCTGCATAAAGAAGATCAATTTCTCTGGGACAACCTGGAGATGCAGTGCCAGATGTTCGGTGTGCCTTACACCCCGGTGCCATCGCCGGATCGCTGGTTGGCCGATGATGAAGAGTTGGCGTGCGGGTGTGGCGTGGCGTTGCACACGCCGGGTCATACGCCGGGTTCCATGAGCTTTTGGTTTTCAGAGGCTAAGCTGCTGATTGCCGGTGACACGCTGTTCAAGCGTGGGGTAGGGCGCACGGATTTGTGGGGTGGTGATCAGGCAACACTCGTGCGATCGATCAAGCAGCGGTTGTATACCCTCGACGAAGAGGCAACCGTGGTGGCCGGGCATGGCCCGGACACCTGTCTGGGCGATGAAATGCGCGGTAACCCCTTTGTAAGAGCTTGAAGGGCTCTGACGGAATTTTTGTCATTGCCAGTGATCCAACGCCCGCAAAGGTTCATTGCTTAAGTCCGTTGCACCACAGAATGCAAAAAAGTAGGAGCTCCTCCATGTTCACCTCGCGTCGTTTGATCGTTGTCGCTACTGCAGTGGCTCTGTTGTCCGGTTGTGCATCGCCGAACCCTTATGACAACCAGGGTCAGGCCGATGGCAGCTCCACGGGCATGAGCAATACCGCCAAATACGGTGGCCTCGGCGCCCTGGCCGGTGCGCTGGCCGGTGCTGCCATCAGTCACGATAACCGTGGCAAGGGCGCGCTGATTGGCGCCGCCGTGGTGGGTGCTTCTGCTGCCGGTTACGGTTACTACGCCGACCAGCAAGAGAAAAAGCTGCGCGCCAGCATGGCCAACACCGGGGTTGAGGTGCAGCGCCAGGGCGATCAGATCAAGCTGATCATGCCGGGCAACATCACGTTCGCCACCGATTCGGCGAACATTGCCTCAAGCTTCTACCAGCCGCTGAACAACCTGGCGGGCTCGCTCAAGGAGTTCAACCAGAACCAGATCGAGATCGTCGGCTACACCGACAGCACCGGCAGCCGCCAGCACAACATGGACCTGTCCCAGCGTCGCGCCCAGAGCGTGGCGACTTACCTGACCTCACAGGGTGTCAGCGGCGCCAATCTGTCGGCACGTGGTGCCGGGCCGGATAACCCGATTGCCAGCAACGGTGATGCCAATGGCCGGGCACAGAACCGCCGCGTCGAGGTCAACCTGAAGGCGATTCCGGGTCAGCAATATGGCGGTCAGCAACAGCAAGGCACTGTTCAGCAGTACCCATAAGAGGCTGACCTTCCCCTGAAATGAAAATGCCCGATCCTTGAAAGGATCGGGCATTTTTTGTGCCGCTTGTTCAGGCGATGAAAGCTTCAGAATTAAAAAAGCCCCCGGACAATCACTCATCCGAGGGCTTTTGGTGTCGCGCGAAACCTGATTACTTCTTCAGGCCGTAATGCTCATCGAGCATGCCCGGCGCGTTCGGGGCTTTGGGAGCGTAATCGCGAGGCGGTTCCTGATCGCGCGGTGGCGTCAGGCGTTCCCGTGGAGCCTGCACCGCGTCAGCGTGCAGGGCAGCCAGCAAGCGTTGGCGAGTCTGCTCGTCCAGGGCCAGGCGGTTGGCACCCTCGGCGAGATGATCCTGCACTTCCTGATAGCTCTGAGTCAGTTTCTTGACCAGGGATGCAGTGCTGTTGAAGTGGGTGACCACTTCGTTCTGATACTTGTCAAAACGTTCCTGAATATCATCCAGCTGACGTTGCGTGCTGCTCGGAGCGGCATTCGGCACCAGGCGAGCGATCAGGAATCCAATGGCGACACCCACAACCAGGGCAAGAGTCGGCAACAACCAAACTAAGAGCGAGTGTTCCACGAGTCCTTCCTCTATAAACGGCTTTGCTTTACGTTAACGGCTCGAACCTGCGCTGTATACCGCGATTCACTCGCAATAGATTGGCACAGACAATTTGCTAGACGAGTCGACCCGATTCGAGGTCACGGAGTTCCTTCCTTGCTTATGCGCGAAACCCCTGTAGTGATTGATGGCCCGGTGGGTCAGTTGGAAGCCCTGTATCTGGAAAACATGAGCCCGGACAATGAGCAGCCCCGCGGCCTGGCGCTGATCTGCCATCCGAACCCGGTGCAGGGCGGCACGATGCTCAACAAAGTCGTCTCGACCCTGCAGCGCACCGCGCGGGACGCCGGTTTGATTACCTTGCGTTTCAACTACCGTGGCGTCGGTGCCAGTGAAGGCTCGCACGACATGGGCTCCGGCGAAGTCGACGATGCCCAGGCAGCGGCCGAGTGGCTGCGGGCCAAACATCCTGAATTACCTTTGACCCTGTTCGGTTTCTCCTTCGGCGGTTTTGTTGCAGCCAGTCTCGGCGGACGGCTGGAGGCCAAGGGTGAGCAGATCAAGCATCTGTTCATGGTCGCGCCTGCGGTCATGCGTCTGGGCGATCAGGATCAACTGCCGCACCAAGGTACATTGACCGTGATCCAGCCGGAAACCGACGAAGTGATCGATCCGCAACTCGTTTACGATTGGTCCGACGCACTCGATCGCCCCCATGAGCTGCTGAAAGTGGCAGAATGCGGACACTTTTTTCATGGCAAGCTGACCGATCTCAAGGATCTGATCCTGCCGCGTCTTTCGAATTGATTGCAGTCTGACAAGCGATTACCCATGACGACTCGTACCCGTATCCTCACCGGCATCACCACCACCGGCACGCCGCACCTGGGCAATTACGCGGGGGCTATCCGCCCGGCGATTCTTGCCAGCCGCGATAGCAATGCCGATTCGTTCTACTTCCTGGCCGACTACCACGCCCTGATCAAATGCGATGACCCGCTGCGCATCCAGCGCTCGCGTCTGGAAATCGCCGCGACCTGGCTGGCCGGTGGCCTGGACGTGGACCGGGTGACGTTCTATCGCCAGTCCGACATCCCGGAAATCCCGGAGCTGACCTGGCTGCTGACCTGCGTGGCCGCCAAGGGCTTGCTCAACCGCGCCCACGCCTACAAGGCGTCGGTGGACAAGAACGTCGAGAATGGCGAAGACCCGGATGCGGGCATCACCATGGGCCTGTACAGCTACCCGGTGCTGATGGCCGCGGACATCCTGATGTTCAACGCCCACAAGGTGCCGGTCGGTCGTGACCAGATCCAGCACGTGGAAATGGCCCGTGACATCGGCCAGCGCTTCAACCACTTGTTCGGCCAGGGCAAGGAGTTCTTCACCATGCCCGAAGCGCTGATCGAGGAAAGCGTCGCCACGCTGCCAGGCCTCGACGGTCGCAAGATGTCGAAGAGCTACGACAACACCATTCCGTTGTTCAGCAGCGCCAAAGAGATGAAAGACGCGATTTCGCGGATCGTGACCGACTCCCGTGCCCCGGGCGAAGCCAAAGATCCGGACAATTCGCACCTGTTCACCTTGTTCCAGGCTTTCGCTACACCGGCACAAGCCGACGAGTTCCGCAGCGAATTGCTCCAGGGCCTGGGTTGGGGCGAGGCGAAGAATCGCCTGTTCCAGTTGCTGGACAACGAGTTGGGCGAGTCCCGCGATCGTTATCACCAGTTGATCGGCCGCCCGGCAGACCTGGAAGACATCCTGCAGCTCGGCGCCAAAAAGGCGCGTGCCGTGGCCACGCCGTTCCTCAACGAGTTGCGTGAAGCGGTCGGCCTGCGTTCTTTCGTCGCCCAGACTCAAGTCGCTGCCACCACCAAGAAGAAAGCCGCGAAAGCCGCGCGCTTCGTCAGCTTCCGTGAAGACGATGGCAGTTTCCGCTTCCGTCTGCTGGCGGCCGATGGCGAGCAGCTGCTGCTGTCGCGCCACTTCGCCGATGGCAAAACCGCAGGTCAGGTGACCAAACAACTGCAATCCGGCCAGCCATTGGACGTGCGCAGTGAAGACCTGAGCTTCAGCGTCTGGCTGGAAGGCGAGTGCGTGGCCGACAGCCCGGCCTTCGCCGACAGTGCTGCTCGCGATGCTGCCATCGGCGAATTGCGGGTTGCACTGACACCGGTTCAGGAATAAACAACGGTTCGGTCCGACCAAGGGCCGATTGCCATTCCCACGGGCCGTCGCTACAGTGACGGCCCGTTTTTGTTGCCTTGCTAACGAATTATGACGCCCCTAGAACGATACCAAGCTGATCTGAAACGCCCGGAATTCTTCCACGATGCTGCGCAGGAAACGGCAGTGCGTCATTTGCAGCGCCTGTACGACGATCTGGTCGCGGCTTCGCAGAACAAACCGGGCCTGCTCGGCAAACTGTTTGGCAAGAAGGACCAGGCGCCGGTCAAGGGCCTGTACTTCTGGGGGGGCGTGGGTCGCGGCAAGACTTACCTGGTCGACACCTTCTTCGAAGCGCTGCCGTTCAAGGAAAAGACCCGCACTCACTTCCACCGCTTCATGAAGCGCGTGCACGAAGAGATGAAGACTCTGGGCGGCGAGAAAAACCCGCTGACGATCATCGCCAAGCGCTTTTCCGACGAAACGCGAGTGATCTGTTTCGATGAATTCTTCGTCTCCGACATCACCGACGCCATGATCCTTGGCACGCTGATGGAAGAACTGTTCAAGAACGGCGTGACCCTGGTCGCGACCTCGAACATCGTGCCGGACGGTCTGTACAAGGACGGCCTGCAACGTGCGCGCTTCTTGCCGGCCATTGCGCTGATCAAGCAGAACACCGAAATCGTCAACGTCGACAGCGGCGTCGATTACCGTCTGCGTCACCTCGAGCAAGCGGAGCTGTTCCACTTCCCGCTGGACGAAGCCGCCCAGGAAAGCCTGCGCAAGAGTTTCCGGGCCCTGACGCCGGAATGCACGGCTGCCGTCGAGAACGACGTGCTGATGATCGAGAACCGTGAAATCCGCGCCGTGCGCACTTGCGATGACGTGGCCTGGTTCGACTTCCGCGAACTGTGCGACGGCCCGCGCAGCCAGAACGACTACATCGAACTGGGCAAGATCTTCCATGCCGTGTTGCTCAGCGGCGTCGAGCAGATGAGCGTCACCACCGACGACATCGCCCGACGTTTTATCAACATGGTCGACGAGTTCTACGACCGCAACGTGAAGCTGATCATCTCCGCCGAAGTCGAGCTTAAAGACCTCTACACCGGCGGTCGCCTGACCTTCGAGTTCCAGCGCACGCTTAGCCGCTTGCTGGAAATGCAGTCTCACGAATTCCTGTCCCGGGCGCACAAGCCGTAGGACATTTCGGAAAATAAAAAGGGCCTGCATTGCAGGCCCTTTTTTATGCGCGCTGAAGAGCCAATCTGGATTGGTGTCCAGCCCTTAAGCTGCTTGTTGAAACTGCTGCCGATACTGATTCGGTGACAACTCCGTATGCTGGCGGAACAGCCGGGCGAAGAAGCTCGCATCGTCGTATCCGACTTCATAGCTGATGGTCTTGATGCTCTTGCGGCTGCCGGACAACAAGCCCTTGGCGGTCTCGATGCGCAGGCGTTGCAGGTAATGCAGCGGTTTATCGCCGGTGGCGGTCTGGAAGCGTCGCATGAAGTTGCGGATGCTCATGCCGTGTTCGCGGGCCACGTCTTCGAAGCGGAATTTATCGGCGAAGTGTTCTTCGAGCCAATGCTGGATCTGCAGGATGATCACATCCTGGTGCAGTTTTTGCCCGCCGAAACCGATCCGCCCCGGCGCATAGCTGCGTTGCACTTCGTAGAGAATGTCGCGAGCCACGGCCTGGGCCACGTTGGCACCGCAAAAGCGCTCGATCAGGTAAATGTAGAGGTCGCAGGCCGAGGTGGTGCCGCCGGCGCAATACAGGTTGTCGGCGTCGGTCAGGTGTTTGTCCTGATTGAGATGAACCTGCGGGAAGCGCTCAGCGAAAGCATTGAAGAAGCGCCAGTACGTGGTCGCTTCCTTGCCGTTGAGCAGCCCGGCTTCGGCGAGCCAGAACACCCCCGTGGCCTCGCCACACAGCACTGCCCCGCGGGCGTGTTGTTCGCGCAGCCACGGCAGGACCTGTGGATAACGTTTGCAGAGCGTGTCGAAATCGTCCCAGAAGGCGGGGAGGATGATGACGTCGGCATTTTCCAGGCCGCCGTCCACCGGCATGATCACGTCGCTGAAGCTGTTCACCGGTTTGCCGTCGGGGCTGACCAGTCGGGTTTCGAACGCCGGTGTCAGGCCGTGGCCCAGTTGTTTGCCATAGCGCAGGCTGGCCAGATGGAAGAAATCCTTGGCTTGCATGAGGGTGGAAGCGAAAACCCGGTCGATAGCCAGGATGCTGACGCGCCGCAAGGGCTTGGAGGCTTGGTTAGACATAATTCAACTTTATTCTTATAGGGGAAAGTGGTCACCAGACGGCTGGATCGTCTTATTTTTTGTCGGATGTGTCCAGTGTCCTGTATCGGAAGCGAGGCTTAGTCTCTGAAGATCAATTCCGTCTGACAATAACGACAGGTGACGCATGATCCCCAGAACCTTGTTCAGCCCCGAGCACGAGCTTTTTCGCGACAGCGTGCGAACGTTCCTCGAAAAAGAGGCCGTGCCGTTCCATGGGCAATGGGAGAAACAAGGCTATATCGACCGCAATCTCTGGAACAAGGCGGGGGAGGCGGGGATGCTCTGTTCGCATTTGCCGGAAGAATACGGCGGGCTGGGGGCAGACTTTCTCTATAGCGCAGTGGTGATCGAGGAGGTCGGTCGTCTGGGGCTGACCGGGATCGGATTTTCTCTTCATTCGGACATTGTTGCGCCTTATATCCTGCATTACGGCAGTGAGGCGCTGAAACACAAATACCTGCCCAAGCTGGTGTCTGGCGAGATGGTCACTGCGATCGCCATGACCGAGCCGGGTGCTGGCTCCGACCTGCAGGGGGTGAAGACTACTGCGGTGCTGGAGGGCGACGAATACGTGATCAACGGTTCGAAGACTTTCATCACCAACGGCTTTCTGGCTGACCTGGTGATCGTCGTGGCCAAGACTGATCCGAAAGCGGGGGCGAAGGGCACCAGTCTGTTTCTGGTGGAGGCCAACACGCCGGGTTTCGCCAAGGGCAAGCGCCTGGAGAAGGTCGGCATGAAGGCTCAAGACACCTCGGAGCTGTTCTTCCAGGACGTTCGGGTGCCCAAGGAAAACCTATTGGGCCAAGCGGGGATGGGCTTCGCTTACCTGATGCAGGAATTACCGCAGGAGCGCTTGACGGTCGCGGTGGGAGGCTTGGCGTCAGCCGAAGCGGCGTTGCAGTGGACGTTGGATTACACCCGTGAGCGCAAGGCTTTCGGCAAGGCCATCGCCGACTTCCAGAACACCCGCTTCAAGCTCGCTGAAATGGCGACCGAGATCCAGATCGGCCGGGTTTTCGTCGATCGCTGCCTGGAACTGCATCTGCAAGGCAAGCTCGACGTGCCGACGGCGGCGATGGCCAAGTACTGGGGCACCGACCTGCAATGCAAGGTGCTCGACGAATGCGTGCAGTTGCATGGCGGTTACGGATTCATGTGGGAATACCCGATCGCCCGGGCATGGGCGGATGCGCGGGTGCAGCGGATTTATGCCGGGACCAATGAAATCATGAAGGAGATTATTGCGCGGTCGCTGTAATGCAGCGTGATCGTTCCCACGCAGAGCGTGGGAACGATCGTCGACGTAAGTTACGGTGCCGGATTCGGCTGATCCTGGTGTATCGCCTCAATGCCTGCCAGCACTTCATCCGACAGCTTCAAATCGACGCTGGCAATGTTGCTGTCCAGTTGCTCAAGCGTGGTGGCGCCAATGATGTTGCTGGTTACGAACGGTTGCTGCGTGACGAACGCCAGTGCCATCTGCGCCGGGTCCAGGCCGTGTTCACGAGCCAGTGCCACGTAACGGCTGCACGCTGCTTCCGACTGCGGGTTGAAATAGCGGCTGAAGCGGCTGTAGAGGCTCAGGCGACCTTTTGGCGGACGCGCGCCACCTTCGTACTTGCCCGACAGAAAGCCGAACGCCAGTGGCGAGTAGGCCAGCAAGCCACATTGTTCGCGGATGGCAATTTCCGCCAGGCCGACTTCGAAGCTGCGATTGAGCAGGTTGTAGGGGTTCTGGATGGATACCGCGCGGGGCCAGCCACGGGCTTCGGCGAGGGCAAGGAAGCGCATGGTGCCCCACGGGGTTTCGTTGGACAGGCCGATATGGCGGATCTTGCCAGCCTTGACCTGTTCGTCCAGCGCTTCGAGGGTGTCCTCCAGTGGCGTCAGATTGGCTTCGATCTTGTGTTTGTAACCGAGCTGGCCAAAGAAATTGGTACTGCGTTCCGGCCAGTGCAGTTGATAGAGGTCGATGTAATCGGTCTGCAAGCGCTTGAGGCTGGCGTCCACGGCTTCGCTGATGTGTTGGCGGTTGTGCCGCAGGTTTTTGTCGCGAATGTAGTCGATGGTGTTGCCGGGGCCGGCGATCTTGCTCGCCAGGATCCAGTCGGCGCGATCGCCGCGACTTTTGAAGTAGTTGCCGATGTAGCGCTCGGTGGTGGCGTAGGTGTCGGCCTTGGGCGGCACCGGGTACATCTCGGCGGTGTCGATGAAATTGATCCCGGCGCCCTTGGCGCGTTCGATCTGGGCGAAGGCTTCAGCCTCACTGTTTTGCTCGCCCCAGGTCATGGTGCCGAGGCAGATGGCGCTCACGTTCAGATCGGTACGGCCTAGCTGGCGATAGTCCATCGGGTGCTCCTTGGGCAAAACAATCATAAAAGCAGGTTGAAATATTTTTCGCAATCTGCATAATTGCGCACCTCTTTCTGCAGTGGAAGTGATGCGCCGCCGCCGAAGAATCTTGCCGTTGAACGGACGCGCCGACCCGAGCCCCCGAAAGCGTCTGTATCCGGCTGCCTTTGACTTGTCAAAGTACGCACTATTCAGTAAGATCCGCCGTCTAATTTACAGGGCGGCCCCTGAGGCTATAAAGAATGAAAACTTTTACTGCTAAACCGGAAACAGTAAAGCGCGACTGGTTTGTCGTCGACGCTGCTGGTCAGACCCTGGGTCGTCTGGCCACTGAAATCGCGAGCCGTCTGCGTGGCAAGCACAAGGCTGAGTACACTCCTCACGTTGATACCGGCGACTACATCGTCGTAATCAACGCTGAGCAAGTACGTGTTACTGGCGCTAAAACCACTGACAAAATGTACTACTCCCACTCCGGTTTCCCGGGCGGCATCAAGTCGATCAACTTCGAAAAGCTGATCGCTAAAGCCCCTGAGCGCGTGATCGAGACCGCGGTCAAAGGCATGCTGCCTAAGAACCCGCTGGGTCGCGACATGTATCGTAAGCTGAAAGTCTATGCGGGCGCTGCTCACCCTCATACTGCTCAGCAGCCCCAAGAACTGAAGTTTTAACGGAATAGTTCATTATGTCGGCGACTCAAAATTACGGCACTGGCCGTCGCAAGACTGCAACCGCACGCGTTTTCCTGCGTCCGGGCACTGGTAACATCTCCATCAACAACCGTTCGCTGGATAATTTCTTCGGCCGCGAAACTGCCCGCATGGTAGTTCGTCAGCCGCTGGAATTGACTGAGACTGTCGAGAAGTTCGACATCTACGTCACCGTGATCGGCGGTGGTGTAAGTGGTCAAGCTGGCGCAATCCGCCACGGTATCACTCGCGCTCTGATGGACTACGACGAAACTCTGCGCTCTGCTCTGCGCAAAGCTGGCTTCGTAACCCGCGATGCACGTGAAGTTGAACGTAAGAAAGTCGGTCTGCGTAAAGCGCGTAAGCGTCCGCAGTACTCGAAGCGTTAATTCGCTTTCACGTTCAAAAAGAACGCCCAGTTTCCTTGCGAAGCTGGGCGTTTTTTTATGGGCGCTATTTATCAACGAATTGCGCTGTGACAACTTGCCACATCCGCAGAGGCCCTATACTACAAGGCTTGGCAGTGGAGCCCTTCGGTAATTACCTTGTCAGAATTGGGGCTTTTCATTACCATTCGGCAAAATTTTTATAAGTTCAGATTTTTACTTAGTAGACGCCTGATTTAACAGGCCACAAAGCTGATGGGAGAGGACTGAATGAGCAATGACGGCGTGAATGCAGGCCGGCGTCGCTTCTTGGTAGCAGCCACATCCGTGGTGGGTGCTGCAGGAGCGGTGGGGGCTGCGGTCCCGTTCGTGGGGTCATGGTTTCCCAGTGCCAAGGCGAAAGCCGCAGGTGCACCGGTGAAAGTGAATGTCAGCAAAATCGAGCCAGGCCAGCAAATGATTGCTGAGTGGCGCGGCCAGCCGGTGTTCATCGTCCGCCGTACCGAGGAAATCCTGGGGAAT
Organism: Pseudomonas sp. GW821-FHT03E01; assembly: GCF_059420765.1. NCBI lineage: Bacteria > Pseudomonadati > Pseudomonadota > Gammaproteobacteria > Pseudomonadales > Pseudomonadaceae > Pseudomonas > Pseudomonas sp. GW821-FHT03E01. The sequence continues at coordinate 13,434 of NZ_JBWKUI010000026.1, forward strand.
CTGAAAAAGATTGAGGGCCAGCTGTCTGACCCCGCCTCCAAGAACTCGACGCAACCGACCTATGTCGACCCGCAGACGCGTTCGATCAAGCCAGAAGTCCTGCTGCTGATCGGTATCTGCACTCACCTGGGGTGCTCGCCGACCTTCCGTCCAGAAGTGGCACCTGCCGATCTGGGCAAGGATTGGGTCGGGGGCTACTTCTGCCCTTGCCACGGTTCCCACTACGATTTGGCTGGCCGCGTCTACAAGTCGCAACCCGCGCCTTTGAACCTGCCAGTTCCCCCGCATTCCTATGAGACCGATGACATCATTGTCGTTGGCGTCGATACGGAGAAAGCGTGATGAGCAAGTTCATGGATTGGGTTGATGCGCGCTTCCCCGCGACCAAAATGTGGGAAGACCATCTCAGCAAGTATTACGCCCCGAAGAACTTCAACTTCTTCTATTTCTTTGGCTCCCTGGCGCTGCTCGTTCTGGTCAACCAGATCGTTACCGGTGTCTGGCTGACCATGAGCTATACCCCGTCGGCGGAAGAAGCATTCGCTTCCGTCGAATACATCATGCGCGACGTCGAGTACGGCTCGATCCTGCGTCTGCTGCACTCCACTGGCGCTTCGGCGTTCTTCATCGTGGTTTATCTGCACATGTTCCGTGGCCTGCTCTACGGTTCGTACCAGAAGCCGCGTGAGCTGGTGTGGGTGTTCGGCATGCTGATCTACCTGGCGCTGATGGCTGAAGCCTTCATGGGTTACCTGCTGCCGTGGGGCCAGATGTCCTACTGGGGCGCCCAGGTGATCATCTCGCTGTTCGGTGCGATCCCGGTCATCGGAAACGACCTGACCCAGTGGATCCGTGGTGACTACCTGATTTCCGGTATTACCCTGAACCGTTTCTTCGCCTTGCATGTGGTTGCCTTGCCGATCGTGATCCTTGGCCTGGTGGTGCTGCACATTCTGGCGTTGCACGAAGTGGGTTCGAACAACCCGGACGGCGTGGACATCAAGAAACACAAAGACGAAAACGGCGTACCGCTGGACGGCATTGCTTTCCATCCGTACTACACCGTGAAAGATATCGTCGGCGTGGTGGTGTTCCTGTTCATCTTCTGTGCGATCGTGTTCTTCTTCCCGGAAATGGGCGGCTACTTCCTCGAGAAGCCGAACTTTGAAGTGGCGAACGCCTTCAAGACCCCTGAGCACATCGCTCCGGTCTGGTACTTCACGCCGTTCTACGCGATTCTGCGGGCAGTTCCGGACAAGCTCCTGGGTGTTGTTGCCATGGGTGCTTCGATTGCCTTGCTGTTCGTCCTGCCCTGGCTTGACCGTAGCCCGGTCAAGTCCATGCGCTACAAGGGCTGGCTGAGCAAGATCTGGCTCTGGGTATTCTGCATCTCCTTCGTGATTCTTGGCTGGCTGGGCGTCATGGCGCCTACCCCGGAACGTACGTTGCTGTCGCAGGTTTGTACCTTCCTGTACTTCGCCTACTTCATTCTGATGCCGTTCTACACCAGGCTCGAGAAGACCAAACCGGTTCCGGAAAGGGTGACTGGCTGATGAAAAAACTATTTGCTGTACTGATTCTTGCTGCTCTGCCAGCACTGTCCTTCGCGGCCGAACACGGCGGCCCAGAGCTGGAAAAAGTCGACATCGACGTTTCCGACAAGGCTGCCATGCAGGATGGCGCACGTACGTTCGCCAACTATTGCATGGGCTGCCACAGTGCCAAGTTCCAGCGCTACGAGCGTGTCGCCGATGACCTGGGCATTCCTCACGAGCTGATGCTCGAGAAGCTGGTGTTCACTGGCGCCAAGATCGGCGACCACATGAGCATCGGCATGCAGCCGGCTGACGCCAAGACCTGGTTTGGTGCGGCGCCACCCGACCTGACACTGGTGGCTCGCGTTCGTGGCACAGATTGGCTCTATGGCTACCTGCGTTCGTTCTATGAAGACCCGTCGCGTCCATGGGGCGTGAACAACAAGGTGTTCCCGAACGTCGGCATGCCTAACGTTCTGGTCGGCTTGCAGGGTCGCCAGGTGGTAGGCTGTAAACAGGTTCAAGTCGTCGATGACGGCAAGAAGCAGTTCGATCCGCTGACCGGCACCGCTTTGACTCATGAAGCCTGCGATCAACTGACCGTATTGCCGAAAACCGGCACGCTGACCGAAGAGCAGTTCAACGAGAAGGTCAAGAATCTGGTGACCTTCCTGGCCTACTCGGCCAACCCGGTGAAGCTGCAGCATCAGCGCATCGGTACCTATGTGTTGCTGTACCTGGCGTTCTTCTTCGTATTCGCTTACTTGCTCAAGCGTGAATACTGGAAAGACGTCCATTGATAACGTTGTAAGCCATTGCTGTTAATCGCACGCGCCCAGGGGCGTCTCTGAAGGTGTAACGAGTCTGGTGATCCAGGCGTTACGGGAGGCGCCCTCTGGGCGCGCGTGTTTTTCCGTTTTCGATAATTTCAACAAGCGAGGAGGACCGCCATGGGCGTGACCAATCGGTTGGCCTGTTACTCCGACCCCGCCGACCACTATTCCCACCGAGTGCGCATCGTACTTGCAGAGAAGGGTGTCAGCGCCGAGATCATTTACGTGGAGGCTGGTCGTCAGCCGCCTAAACTGATTGAAGTGAACCCTTACGGAAGCCTGCCCACCCTGGTCGATCGTGACTTGGCGTTGTGGGAGTCGACCGTGGTGATGGAATATCTGGATGAGCGTTACCCGCATCCGCCACTACTGCCGGTTTATCCTGTGGCGCGTGCCAACAGTCGCCTGCTGATTCATCGCATTCAGCGTGATTGGTGTGGCCTGGTGGATCTGATTCTGGATTCGCGGACCAAGGAAGCAGCTCGCGTGGTGGCTCGTAAAGAGCTGCGCGAAAGCCTGACAGGCGTGTCGCCGCTATTCGCCGACAAGCCGTTTTTCCTCAGTGAGGAACAAAGTCTGGTGGATTGCTGCCTACTACCAATACTCTGGCGATTGCCGATTTTGGGTATAGAACTGCCGCGGCCTGCCAAGCCGCTGCTTGATTACATGGAGCGCCAGTTTGCGCGTGAGGCTTTCCAGGCGAGTCTGTCTGGTGTCGAACGCGATATGCGCTAAGGCTTAAGGAGCCGCTATGAACTCCAGTCGACCTTATCTGGTCCGCGCGCTCTACGAGTGGATTGTGGACAACGATTGCACCCCGCACATGCTGGTCAATTCCGAGTATCCGTCGGTACAGGTGCCTCAGGGTTTTGCCAGTGACGGGCAGATTGTCCTGAACGTATCCCCGGCAGCCGTGCGTCATTTGCACATGGATAACGAGGCGGTCAGTTTCGAAGGGCGCTTCGGTGGCGTGCCGCACACCCTGTACGTGCCTATCGCGTCGATCCTGGGCATTTACGCTCGGGAGAACGGCCAGGGCATGGTGTTCGATATGGAATCGCCGCTAGAGGACGAGGAAGACATCGAGCCGGATGATGATATCCCGCCACCCGACAGCGAGCCACCGCGTCCCAGCGGTCGACCCAGTTTGAAGGTGGTGAAGTAATAAAAAAGGCGATCCGCAAGGATCGCCTTTTTTATTACTGTTGGAGCCAGGCTTGCCGGCGAAGGCGATCTCAAGGATGCCATCGCGTAAGCAAGTATCAGTCGATGTACTCAAACAGCTTCACAATCTTCTGCACGCCAGAAACGCCTTGCACCAGATTGGTCGCCTGCGCCGCTTCCTGCTTGGTCAGCAGGCCGAGCAGATAAACGATGCCGTTCTCGGTCACAACCTTGATGCGCGAGCCCGGGATGGAGGGGTCGGTGAGCATCTGAGTCTTGATCTTGGTGGTCAGCCAGGTGTCGTTCTGGCGTGCCAGCAGCGAGGAGGGCTGCAGCACTTGCAGTTCGTTGTGCACCTTCTTCACGCGCTGAACGGAGGCGGCGACCTGTTCGGCCTTGGCCTTGAGGTCGGCGCGCGGGGTTTGCCCGGCGAGCAACACAACACCGTTGAAGCTGGTTACGACGATGTGCGAATCGTTGTCCAGGGCCGGATCGGCCTTGGCGATGTTCACGCCGACCTTGGTGTCGATCAGAGAGTCGTCGATCTTGCTGCCGAAGGTGCGCGTACCGCGGTCATCTTCGATCGGCGCTTCACGGCTGGCGTTAACCACTGATGTGCAGCCGCTGATGCCGAGGCACAGGGTCAAGGCCAGAAGGCTTAGGCGATTAGGGGTCATTCTTCACTCCCGAACAGTTGGCTGTCGATCAGATCGCAAAGGCAATGGATCGCCAGCAGGTGGACTTCCTGAATACGTGCAGTGACATTGGCCGGTACGCGAATCTCGACGTCTTCAGGCAATAGCAGCGATGCCATGCCGCCGCCATCGCGACCCGTCAATGCTACGACAATCATTTCGCGATCATGTGCGGCCTGGATCGCTTGAATAATGTTCGCCGAGTTGCCGCTGGTGGAAATCGCCAGCAATACGTCGCCCGGCTGGCCGAGGGCGCGGATCTGTTTGGAGAAGATTTCGTTGTAGCTGTAATCGTTGGCAATCGAGGTGATCGTCGAGCTGTCGGTGGTCAGCGCAATGGCTGGCAGGCTCGGACGTTCACGCTCGAAGCGATTGAGCAGCTCGGACGAAAAGTGCTGTGCATCGCCGGCGGAGCCACCGTTGCCGCACGAAAGCATTTTGCCCTCGTTGAGCAGGGCGTTGACCATCACCTGGCTGGCTTGCTCGATGTGCGGTGCAAGTACGTCCATCGCCATTTGCTTGGTGTCGATACTGGCCTGAAAAAGCTGGCGAATTCGGGATTGCATGTCCATCTGTGTGACCTTAATTAGCGCGGCTACTTGGCACATGAATGTGCAGCCCGCAAAGCAAAGAGCAAAAGTGTTGGGTGTAGGTGTCCGGTTCGGGGCGCAAGCGATCAGCAGTCGAAGGCATTTTGCATCCAGTTCAACTGATCGAGGCTGCTGTCGATGGCAACCACGTCGAAGCGGCAGGGGGAATCGGCCCAACGCGACTCGCGCTGAAGAAAATACTGCGCGGCGAAAATCAGTTTCTGCCGTTTGCGCCCATCGATGCTATCGAGCGCGCCACCCCATTGGGTGTTTTTTCTGTAGCGGACTTCGACGAATACTACTGTATCGCCATCAAGCATGACCAGATCAAGCTCGCCGCGTTTACATAACCAGTTCTGCGCCAGCAGGCGCAGACCTTGTTGCTGAAGATGCTCGAGCGCATGGCGCTCGGCATCCTTACCGCTTTGCTGGCGTGACCTGTCGGGCATCAGTGCGAGGTGTCCGGCAGGCGTTGAACCTGACCGTTGACGAACTCTGCCCATGGCAACTGACGCACGACCCGTTGATTCTGAGTCATGCCCAGGCTGCCCGATTGACCTTCGATGCGGCTGTCCGGCAAGGCCTTGAGTTGCCCCAGGCGTGGTGCCAGGCGATAGGCGTCAACGCCCATCGCGTATAGACGGCCCAGGCTGCCAGCGGCTTGTGGCCATTGTGCGGTGACCTGTTTGCGCAGCGGGTCGTTGGCATCCAGCAGCCATGGGGTTTCGCAGAAGCGAATACCGTTCATGTCGTTGTACTGGTTCTGGTCGCCGCTGGCGCTGAACACGTGGGAGGTGGCGTAAACCGGCACGTCACCCGCGTACTGGAAGTTCAGGGTCGGTTTGATCTGTTGAGCCTGTTGCGGCGTCGCGGCCAGGAAGATGAACTCGATGTCCTGACGACGCGAAGGCTGTGCGGCTACCTGTGAGCCAACGGTGTTTTGCAGGCTCTTGGCGCGGCCTTCGCTCTGACGCAGCTGGAACATGTCGGCAATTTGCTGGGCCAGTTGCACCGGTTGGTCGACGCGCTCGGTCGCGACAATGCTGCCGCCGTTGGCTTGCCAATCCTGGCTGAATGCTCTGAGTACGCGGTCACCCCATTCGCCTTTCGGCACCATGATGGCGGCGCGATGCAGGCCATCGGCGCGCGCACGACGGGATACTTCGCGGGCTTCGTCTTCAGCGGCAAGGCCGAATTGGAACAGCTGGGCCGGACCTTGTTCGCCTTCGCTGTAGTTCAGCGCCAGGGTGGTGATCGGTAGTTGCGGGCGAGCGCTGAGCTGTTTGACCAGCGGTTTTTCCAGCGGCCCGACCACCAATTGCACGCCGTCGGCCTGGGCCTTGCGATAGAACTCGTCAAGGGAGGTCAGGCGCGAGCTGTCATAGAACTCGATGGCTGGCGGCTTCTGCCCGGCTTGTTGCGCCTGGTAGTGTGCGGCCATGAAACCTTCGCGCAATGCTTTGCCGACTGAGGCCAGCGGACCGTCTTGCGGCAGCAGCAGGGCAATCTTGCTCAGGGGCTGGCTGGCCAGATCCTTGAGTTTGGTCAATGGCAGCGGCAACTGGATGGCGGCCGGGTGCTTTGGATTGTTCGCGCGCCAGTTGTCGATCGCGGCTTGCTGCTGTTCCAGGGTGCCGGCTGTTTTCACTGCCCGGGCCAGGCTCAACCAGCCGCCGAGGTCGTCGTCGGTGGTCGGCTGCAATTGATCGGTCGGCAGTGAAGCGATCAGGGTCCAGATCGCTTCGTGGTTTTTGCTCGCAGCTTGATCGCTCAGCATGGGGGCGATGAAAATGCGCTCCCGTGCGGCGGCCAGGGTCTGGCCGTCGGCCTCAAGGGCGCGGGCATGGACGGTGCCGGTGCGAACCTGTTGTTCGGCTGGCAGTTCGCTCAGGCGTTGCAGGCTCGGATGGCTCAGGGCCGTCAGCGCCGCTTTGGGCTGATTGCGCGCCATGGCCAATTCAGCCGCCAGGGTGCTGGCGAAGACCTGTTGGCCAGGCTTGAGTTGTTCCATCGGTACTTGTTGCAGAATTTGCGCGGATTGGCCGGCATTGCCCTGACGATAAGCCAGGTCTGCCGCGCTCAAGCGCAGCAAGGCTGCCTTGTCCGGCGTTTTACTTTGAGTGGCCTGTTCGAGCAGTTGCTCGACACTGGCATCCGGGGTCCGTGGAAGTTCGCCAAGGCTGGAGGAGGGCGAGCTGGCGCAAGCCGCCAGCAAGGCAGCGAGGCAGAGGGCAGAGAACAGCCGCAGGCAAGCGATCATGTAAGTGTTCCTGATACTCGATCAAATAAGCGTGGAATTGTACCCAAGCGCTGGCCGGGGCGCGATGTTACTGGCGTGAATCGATCAATTTAGCTCATGCAAATGTTGCGACACTGCACAAAAGGCTGGAAAACCGAGGGTTGCTTGCAGGTATCGCGAATGTCGCTACGCGCTACAATGGCGGCTTTTACCGATCATGAGGTGTGCGCTTTGACTGCTCCAGGTGCTTTGAATTCCGCTGCTGGCTCGCTTTATGTGGTGGCGACGCCCATCGGCAACCTGGACGACCTCAGTGCGCGTGCGCTGAAGATCCTGCGCGAGGTTTCGTTGATTGCTGCCGAAGACACTCGCCATTCCCAGCGATTGATGCAGCACTTCGGTATCCCCACGCCGCTGGCGGCCTGCCATGAACACAACGAGAGGGATGAAGGCAGTCGCTTTATCACTCGCTTGCTCGCTGGCGACGATGTGGCATTGATCTCCGATGCCGGGACACCGCTGATTTCCGATCCGGGTTATCACCTGGTGCGTCAGGCCCGTGCCGCAGGGATCAATGTGGTGCCGGTTCCGGGGGCCTGTGCATTGATTGCGGCGCTCTCGGCGGCGGGGTTGCCATCGGACCGTTTCATCTTCGAAGGGTTTCTACCGGCCAAGGCTGTCGGCCGACGCGCTCGCCTGGAACTGATAAAAGAAGAGCCGCGCACGCTGATTTTTTATGAGGCTCCACACCGCATCCTTGAATGCCTGCAAGACATGGAGCTGGTATTCGGCGCCGATCGTCCGGCATTGCTGGCGCGCGAGTTGACCAAGACCTTCGAAACCCTTAAAGGCTTGCCGCTGGCCGAGCTGCGCGAGTTCGTCGAATCGGACAGCAACCAGCAGCGCGGCGAGTGCGTAGTGCTGGTCGCTGGCTGGTCTGCTCCCGAGACTGAGGACGCTGTCAGCAGCGAAGCCATGCGTATTCTCAATCTGCTGCTTGAAGAAATGCCGCTCAAGCGTGCGGCGGCATTGGCGGCGCAAATTACTGGCGAGCGCAAGAATGTGCTCTATCAGGTTGCGCTGGATAAGCAGAAGGGCGAGTAAAAAAGCGACGCGCAGCGCCGGCCAGAGGCTTTTAGAGCTTGTTCTTCGACCGCTCTGCCGTTAATCTTCGCGGCGGAGAGTCGATCGGACAGTCGCTGCCCTCTATGAAAATTAGGGGGGGGAGGAAAGTCCGGGCTCCATAGGGCGAAGTGCCAGGTAATGCCTGGGAGGCGTGAGCCTACGGAAAGTGCCACAGAAAATAACCGCCTAAGCGCTTCGGCGCCGGTAAGGGTGAAAAGGTGCGGTAAGAGCGCACCGCACGTCTGGCAACAGTTCGTGGCTAGGTAAACCCCACTTGGAGCAAGACCAAATAGGGTCCCAAGGCGTGGCCCGCGCTGGGACCGGGTAGGTTGCTAAAGATGTCCAGTGATGGCCATCGTAGACGAATGACTGTTCAAGACAGAACCCGGCTTACAGATCGACTCTCCACCTTTTTTTCTCTCTGCTTCAATCATTGGCAGCGATATGCGTAATGGCAGTTTCCCTCCCTGCTGAATCAATAGCAGAAGCGCTTTTGTAATACCGAAAAAATCTTACTCTTAACAAACTACTTTAACTTCTGAACGCAGCCTTCTGTGCTGATTCAAGTTATTGAACGAATTCATCCGCCAGATTCTCGTTTCCCCTCCTTTTACACTCCTAAATCTCCGTTCTGTAAGGCTTTTCCTTCTATCCGCGCCTTGACGGTGTGGTGGGCGCATTCCTATAGTGTGCGCAAGTGGCGGAAAGTGGCATGAAGTGGGTTTTTTGAGCGCAAAACGCTAATATTTGGAGAAACGCTGACGTGTTTCGCGGAGCTAACGCTATCAGTCTCGATGCAAAGGGCCGTCTCGCCATGCCGAGCCGGTACCGTGACGAGCTCGTTTCGCGTAGTTCCGGTCAATTAATCGTCACCATCGATGCCGTTGATCCGTGTTTGTGTGTTTATCCCCTCGATGAGTGGGAAATTATCGAAACCAAACTGCGTGCACTGCCTTCGCTTCGCGAAGAAAACCGCCGCCTGCAACGTTTACTGATTGGTAATGCCGTCGACCTCGAGCTCGATGGCAGTGGTCGTTTTCTGGTCCCGCCGCGTCTTCGCGAATATGCCAAGTTGGATAAGCGCGCAATGTTGGTAGGCCAACTGAACAAGTTCCAATTGTGGGACGAGGATGCCTGGAATGCGGTTTCTGCCGCTGACCTGGCTGCTATTCAACAACCGGGCGCCATGCCTGATGAACTGCGTGATTTGATCCTGTGACTATTGATAGCGGCTTTAACCACATCACCGTACTGCTTGACGAAGCCGTCGAGGCTCTCGCCGTACGTCCTGATGGCTGCTATTTGGACGGCACGTTCGGACGCGGCGGACATAGCCGGTTGATTCTCAGCAAGCTCGGGCCCGATGGTCGGTTGCTCGGGTTCGACAAAGATCCTCAAGCGATTGCCACCGGGCAAACGCTAGCGGCCGAAGACGGCCGCTTTGTCGTTGTACAGCGCAGCTTTGCCGAGCTCGGTTCGGAAGTCGCCGAACGCGGTCTGACCGGCAAGGTCAGCGGTGTTCTGCTTGACCTGGGCGTGTCTTCGCCTCAGCTCGACGACCCTGAGCGCGGCTTCAGTTTTCTCAACGACGGCCCGTTGGACATGCGAATGGACCCGTCCCGCGGGATCAGCGCCGCCGAGTTCGTCAATACCGCGCCGGTGGAGGAAATCGCCCGGGTGTTCAAGGAATACGGCGAAGAACGTTTCTCCGGCCGCATGGCGCGTGCCGTGGCCGAACGTCGCGACATCAAGCCGTTCGAGCGCACTGCCGATCTGGCAGAAGTGCTGAAAGTCGCCAACCCTGCATGGGAAAAGGGCAAGAACCCGGCCACCCGTGCATTCCAGGGGCTGCGTATTCACGTCAACAACGAGCTGGGCGATCTGGAAGCCGGTCTCGAAGCCGCTCTGGAGTGCCTGGAAGTCGGCGGTCGCCTGGTGGTGATCAGCTTCCACTCGCTGGAAGACCGCATCGTCAAACTGTTCATGCGTAAACTGGTGAAAGGCGAAGCCGACAACCTGCCGCGCAACTTGCCGGTCCGTCACGTCGCCTTCGAACCGAAAATCAAAGTCCATGGCAAAGCGCAGTCCGCCTCCGAGGCCGAACTCAAAGCCAACCCACGTTCCCGTAGCGCCATCATGCGCGTCGCGGAGAAACTGCGGTGAGCAAGCTTTTCGCCAAACCACTTCCCGGCGGAAGCTTTTTCATGCTGCTGCTGTTTATCGGTGTGCTCGTGTCGGCCATCGGCGTGTCCTATAGCGCGCACTGGAACCGTCAGCTGTTGAATTCGCTGTACAACGAATTGAGCGTGCGCGACAAGGCGCAGGCGGAGTGGGGCCGGTTGATTCTCGAACAAAGTACCTGGACCGCCCACAGCCGTATCGAAGTGTTGGCGACCGAACAACTGAAGATGCGCATTCCTGGCGCTGCTGAAGTGCAGATGGTGGCGCCATGATGAAACTCGAAGGTGCACTTTTCCCGTGGCGATTCCGTCTGGTGCTGGGCTTGCTCGGCATCATGGTGGTGGCGATTTCCTGGCGCATCATTGATCTGCAAGTGGTCGACCGTGACTTCCTTAAAGGTCAGGGCGACGCGCGCAGTGTTCGTCATATTCCAATCCCGGCTCACCGTGGTCTGATCACCGACCGTAACGGCGAGCCGTTGGCCGTGAGTACCCCGGTCACCACCCTGTGGGCCAACGCCAAGGAAATGCAGCTGGCCAAAGAGAAATGGCCGGCACTGGCGGCTGCCTTGGGGCAGGATCCCAAAGCCCTGGCCGAACGTCTCGAAGCCCAGGCCAACAAAGAATTCATCTACCTGGTGCGCGGGCTGACCCCTGAGCAGGGCCAGGCTGTGCTCGATCTGAAAGTGCCGGGCGTTTATGGCATCGAAGAGTTCCGGCGTTTCTACCCGGCGGGTGAAGTCACCGCCCACATGGTCGGCTTTACCGACATCGACGATCACGGACGCGAAGGCGTCGAGCTGGCCTACGACGAATGGCTGGCCGGGGTGCCCGGCAAGCGACAGGTCATCAAGGACCGGCGCGGCCGGCTGATCAAAGATGTCCAGGTCACCAAAAACGCCAAGGCCGGCAAGCCCTTGGCGTTGTCCATTGACCTGCGCCTGCAATACCTGGCCAACCGCGAACTGCGCAACGCGATCATCGAGAACGGCGCCAAGGCCGGTAGCCTGGTGATCATGGACGTGAAGACCGGCGAGATTCTCGCCATGGTCAACCAGCCGACCTACAACCCGAACAACCGTCGCAACCTGCAACCGGCGATGATGCGCAACCGCGCGATGATCGACGTGTTCGAGCCGGGTTCGACCATGAAAGCGATCTCCATGAGCGCCGCGATTGAAACCGGGCGCTGGAAACCGAGCGACACCGTTGAGGTGTACCCGGGCAGTTTGCAGATTGGTAAATACACCATCAAGGACGTATCCAAGACCGAAGGTCCGGTGCTCGACCTGACCGGTATCCTGATCAATTCCAGTAACGTCGGCATGAGTAAGGTCGCGTTCGATATCGGCGGCGAAACGATTTTCCGTCTGGCACAGAAAGTTGGCCTCGGCCAGGACACCGGCTTGGGTTTCCCGGGTGAGCGCGTCGGCAACCTGCCGAACTACCGCGAATGGCGCAAGGCTGAAACCGCCACGCTGTCCTACGGCTACGGTATTTCCGTGACCGCGATCCAGTTGGTCCACGCCTTCTCGGCCCTGGCTAACAATGGTCGCCTCGCGCCGTTGACCCTGATCAAAACCGACAAGGCGCCGCAAACCACTCAGGTGCTGCCGGAAGCCGTCGCGAAAACCATGCAAGGCATGCTGCAACAAGTGATCGAAGCCCCGCGCGGCGTATTCCGTGCGCAGGTGCCGGCGTATCACGTGGGCGGCAAGTCGGGTACTGCGCGTAAGACGTCGGTCGGAACCAAAGGCTACGCCGAGAACTCCTACCGCTCGCTGTTCGCCGGTTTCGGCCCGATGAGCGACCCGCGTTACGCGATCGTGGTGGTGATCGACGAACCGACCAAGGCCGGTTACTTCGGTGGTCTGGTATCGGCGCCGGTGTTCAGCAAAGTGATGTCCGGGACCTTGCGCCTGATGAACATCACCCCGGACAACCTGCCAGCCACTCAACAAGCGAACGCCGCACCGGTCGTTCCGCTGAAAGCTAATGGAGGGCGCGGCTGATGTCGCTGAGCCTGAACAAGATTTTCGCCCACGCCGGCCATGATCTATTGATCCGCGAATTGGCGCTGGACAGCCGTAACGTACGGGCAGGTGATTTGTTCCTTGCGGTCCCTGGTGGCAAGTTCGACGGTCGTGCGCACATCGCCGACGCCTTGCAGCGCGGTGCTGCCGCCGTGGCTTATGAAGTCGAAGGCGCGACCGTGCTGCCGATTACCGACGTGCCGCTGATTCCGGTCAAAGGCCTGGCGGCGCAGCTGTCGGATATCGCCGGGCGCTTTTACGGCGACCCGAGCCGTCACATGAACCTGATCGGCGTGACCGGCACCAACGGTAAAACCAGCGTGACCCAGTTGGTCGCGCAAGCCTTGGATTTGCTCGGTCAACACTGCGGTATCGTTGGCACTTTGGGCTCCGGTTTCCATGGCGCGCTGGAAAGCGGCTTGCACACCACGCCGAACCCGATTGCGCTGCAAGCAACCCTCGCCGACCTGAAAAAGGCCGGTGCCAAAGCCGTGGCCATGGAAGTCTCTTCCCATGGGCTGGATCAGGGCCGCGTAACCGCGCTGGCCTTCGATGTGGCGGTGATGACCAACCTGTCGCGCGATCATCTGGATTACCACGGCACCATGCAGGCCTATGGCGAAACCAAGGCCAAGTTGTTTGCCTGGAATGATCTGAAGTGCCGGGTGGTCAACCTCGACGACGATTTTGGCCGGCAACTGGCGGCTGATGAGGGTGAGTCGCGGTTGATCACTTACAGCCTGGAAGACTCCCGCGCTTACCTGTATTGCCGCGAAGCGCAGTTCAGTGACGAAGGCGTGCGCGCCACGCTGGTTACGCCGCAGGGCGAACACCATTTGCGCAGCACCTTGCTCGGCCGTTTCAACCTGAGCAACGTGTTGGCCGCGGTCGGTGCCTTGCTCGGTCTGGACTACACGCTGGACGAAATCCTCAACGTGCTGCCGAAACTCGAAGGCCCGGCCGGTCGCATGCAGCGTCTGGGCGGCGGCACTCAGCCGTTGGTGGTGGTCGATTACGCCCACACACCGGATGCGCTGGAAAAAGTCTTGATGGCCCTGCGTCCTCACGCCAAAGGCCGGTTGCTGTGCCTGTTCGGTTGCGGCGGTGATCGCGATCGCGGCAAGCGTCCGCTGATGGCTGAAGTGGTCGAGCGCCTGGCCGATGGTGTGCTGGTCACCGACGACAACCCGCGCACCGAAGACCCCGCCGCTATTTTCGACGACATCCGCGCCGGTTTCACCGCTGTGGATAAAGTCACCTTCGTCGCCGGTCGTGGCCAGGCGATTGCCCAGTTGATCGCCAGCGCTTCGGCGGATGACGTGATTGTCCTGGCCGGTAAAGGTCATGAGGACTATCAGGAAATCAACGGTGAGCGTCTCGCTTTCTCCGATCTGGTCGAGGCCGATCATGCCCTGACCGCGTGGGAGGTGGCCCATGCTTAAAGCCTTGAAACTGAGCGAACTGACCGGCGCACTGAATGCCCGTCTGATCTCCGTCGATGCCAGCTTCGATGGTGTCAGCATCGACAGCCGCGCGATCAAGCCCGGCCAGCTGTTTATTGCTCTGGCCGGTCCGCGTTTCGATGGCCATGACTACCTGAATGACGTCGCCGCCAAAGGCGCCGTGGGTGCACTGGTCGAGCGCGAAGTGGCCGACAGCTCGCTGCCGCAACTGCTGGTCAAGGACACCCGCCAGGCCCTCGGCCAGTTGGGTGCGATCAACCGTGCCGCGTTCACTCAGCCGGTCGCGGCCGTTACCGGCTCCAGCGGCAAGACCACGGTCAAGGAAATGCTGGCGAGCATCCTGCGCACACGCGGTCCGGTGCTGGCGACCCGTGGCAACCTGAACAATGACCTCGGTGCTCCGCTGACCCTGCTCGAACTGGCACCGGAACACACCGCCGCCGTGATCGAACTCGGCGCTTCGCGAATCGGCGAGATTGCCTACACCGTCGCCATGACCAAACCCCACGTGGCCATCATCAACAACGCCGGGACTGCCCACGTTGGTGAGTTCGGCGGGCCGGAAAAAATCGTCGAAGCCAAGGGCGAGATTCTCGAAGGGCTGGATGCCGATGGCATCGCCGTGCTGAATCTCGACGACAAGGCCTTCGACATCTGGAAGACCCGTGCCGCCGGTCGAAAAGTGCTGACTTTTGCCCTGAGCAACGTCAACGCCGATTTCCATGCCAGCGACCTGGATCGCGATGCCCGCGGTTGCCCGGCGTTCAACCTGCACAGCCCTGAAGGTGTGGAGCGGGTTCAGCTGAATCTGCTCGGCACCCATAACGTCGCCAATGCCATGGCCGCTGCCGCTGCCGCGCATGCTTTGGGTGTGTCGCTGTTCGGCATCGCCACCGGCCTTGGCGCGGTGCAACCGGTCAAGGGACGCACCGTCGCGCAACTGGCGCCTAACGGCATGCGCGTAATCGATGACACATACAACGCGAACCCCACCTCTATGTGCGCCGCCGTTGATATACTCGCCGGCTTTTCCGGCCGCACCGTTTTGGTGCTCGGGGATATCGGCGAGTTGGGCGCGTGGGCAGAGCAGGGGCACCGCGATGTGGGCGATTACGCCCGCGGCAAGGTTTCCGCGCTTTACGCCGTCGGGCCAATGATGGCTCACGCCGTGAACGCTTTCGGCGAGCAGGCCTTTCACTTCAGCACACAGGCTGAACTGATCAAGGCCCTGGAAGCCGAGCAGGACACAAACACTACCTTTTTGATCAAGGGCTCGCGCAGCGCTGCGATGGAAAACATCGTTGCCGCTTTGTGCGGGACCAGTCTGGAGAAACATTAATGCTGCTGCTGCTAGCGGAGTATCTGCAACAGTTCTACAAAGGCTTCGCGGTCTTTCAGTACCTGACCCTGCGCGGGATTCTCGGTGTACTGACCGCGCTGGTCTTGTCGCTGTGCTATGGCCCGTGGATGATCCGCACTCTGCAGAACCGTCAGATCGGTCAATCCGTTCGCAACGACGGCCCGCAATCGCACCTGTCGAAGTCGGGCACCCCGACCATGGGCGGCGCGCTGATTCTTTCCTCCATCGGCGTCAGCACCTTGCTTTGGGCTGACCTGACCAATCGTTACGTTTGGGTCGTGTTGTTGGTGACCCTGCTGTTCGGCGCCATCGGCTGGGTTGACGACTATCGCAAAGTCATCGAGAAAAACTCCCGCGGCCTTCCGAGCCGCTGGAAGTATTTCTGGCAGTCGGTGTTCGGCCTGGGCGCGGCGATCTTCCTTTATATGACTGCCGCGACGCCGGTGGAAACCACCCTGATCCTGCCGATGCTCAAGGACTACAGCATTCCGCTGGGCGCAGGTTTCATCGTCCTGACCTATTTCGTGATTGTCGGCTCGAGCAACGCGGTCAACCTGACCGACGGCCTCGACGGTCTGGCGATCATGCCCACCGTGATGGTCGGCGGCGGCCTGGGGATCTTCTGCTACCTGTCGGGTAACGTGAAGTTCGCCGAATACCTGCTGATTCCTTACGTACCGGGCGCGGGCGAGCTGATTGTGTTCTGCGGCGCCTTGATCGGTGCTGGCCTGGGCTTCCTCTGGTTCAACACCTATCCGGCACAAGTCTTCATGGGCGACGTTGGCGCGCTGGCGCTGGGTGCGGCCCTGGGCACCATCGCAGTGATCGTCCGTCAGGAAATCGTCCTGTTCATCATGGGCGGTGTGTTCGTGATGGAGACCCTGTCAGTCGTCATTCAGGTTGCCTCCTTTAAGCTGACCGGTCGCCGTGTGTTCCGCATGGCACCGATTCACCACCACTTTGAACTCAAGGGCTGGCCCGAGCCGCGCGTGATCGTCCGTTTCTGGATCATCACCGTGATTCTCGTGTTGATCGGCCTTGCCACCCTGAAGCTGAGGTAGAACGAGTGTCTCTGATCGCTTCTGACCACTTCCGCATCGTTGTCGGCCTCGGCAAGAGCGGCATGTCCCTGGTTCGCTTCCTGGCGAACCGGGGCGTGTCGTTTGCTGTCGCCGATACGCGGGAAACTCCACCGGAACTGGCCACGCTCAAGCGTGACTATCCGCACGTGGAAGTGCGTTGTGGCGAGCTGGACGTCGAATTCCTGTGCCGTGCCGACGAGCTCTACGTGAGCCCCGGCCTGGCGCTGGCGACCCCGGCCCTGCAGGCTGCCGCCGCCCGTGGCGTGAAAATGTCCGGAGACATCGAGCTGTTCGCGCGTAACGCGAAAGCGCCGATTGTCGCCATTACCGGTTCCAACGCCAAAAGTACCGTCACCAGCCTGGTCGGCGAGATGGCGGCTGCGGCCGGCAAGCGTGTTGCCGTTGGTGGCAACCTCGGCACGCCGGCGCTGGATTTGCTCAGCGACGACATCGAGCTGTACGTGATGGAACTGTCGAGCTTCCAGCTCGAAACCACCGATCAGCTCAACGCCGAAGTGGCGACCGTGCTCAACATCAGTGAAGACCACATGGACCGCTACAGCGGTCTGCCGGCCTATCACTTGGCCAAGCACCGGATCTTCCGGGGCGCCAGGCAGTTTGTGGTCAACCGTCAGGACGCCCTGAGCCGTCCGCTGATGGGTGAAGGTCAGCCGTGCTGGACCTTCGGTTTGAACAAACCCGACTTCAAGGCCTTCGGCATTCGAGAAGAGAACGGCGAGAAATACCTGGCCTTCGAGTTCCAGAACCTGATGCCGGTACGCGAGCTGAAAGTTCGTGGTGCGCATAACCAGTCCAACGCCCTCGCGGCATTGGCGCTCGGCCACGCCGTCGGCCTGCCGTTCGACGCCATGCTTTCAGCCCTGCGCAATTTCGCCGGGCTCGAGCATCGCTGCCAGTGGGTCCGCGACCTTGATGGCGTGAGCTACTACAACGATTCCAAAGCCACCAACGTCGGCGCCGCATTGGCGGCCATCGAGGGCCTGGGGGCGGACATCGACGGCAAGCTTGTGCTGATCGCCGGTGGCGATGGCAAGGGCGCCGAATTCAAGGATTTGCATGATCCGGTGGCGGCCAACTGCCGCGCCGTCATTTTGATGGGCCGTGATTCCGACAAGATCGATGAGGCCATCGGCGATGCCGTGCCACTGATTCGCGTCGGCTCGCTGATCGAAGCGGTCGAGCAATGCCGCGCCATCGCCGAAAAGGGCGACGCGGTGCTGCTGTCGCCGGCCTGCGCCAGCTTCGACATGTTCAAGAACTATGAAGACCGTGGTCACCAGTTCGTCCGCGCCGTGGAGGATCTGGCATGAGCTTGAGAAACATCATCAAGCCGTATCCATCGCCGCTGATCACCGGGCGCGGTATCGACCTCGATTTCCCGATGCTCGCCGGTTGCCTGGCACTGCTCGGCCTGGGGCTGATCATGATTGCCTCGGCATCGACCGAGGTGGGGGCGGTGCAGTCGGGCAGCGCCCTGTACTACATGATTCGCCACCTTGTTTACGTTGTGCTGGGCCTGGGTGCCTGCGTCGTCACCATGATGATTCCGATTGCCACCTGGCAACGCTTGGGCTGGCTGATGTTGATTGGTGCATTCGGCTTGCTGGTGATGGTGATCATCCCGGGGATCGGCCGGGAAGTGAACGGTTCGATGCGCTGGATCGGCTTCAGTTTCTTCAACGTTCAGCCTTCCGAGATCGCCAAAGTGTTCGTGGTGATCTACCTCGCCGGTTATCTGGTGCGTCGCCAGAAAGAAGTGCGTGAAAGCTGGATGGGCTTCTTCAAGCCGTTCATCGTGCTGTTGCCAATGGCGGGTCTGTTGCTGATGGAGCCGGACTTTGGTGCCACCGTCGTGATGATGGGGGCAGCTGCGGCGATGCTGTTCCTCGGCGGGGTCGGGCTGTTCCGGTTTTCCCTGATGGTGGTCCTGGCCGTCGCGGCGGTGGTGTTGTTGATTCAGATGCAGCCGTATCGAATGGCGCGTCTGACCAACTTTGCCGATCCGTGGGCCGACCAGTTCGGTGCCGGCTATCAGCTCTCCCAGGCCTTGATCGCTTTCGGTCGCGGCGAATGGCTGGGCGTCGGCCTGGGCAACAGCGTGCAGAAACAGTTCTACCTGCCGGAAGCCCATACCGACTTCGTGTTTTCGGTGCTGGCTGAAGAGCTGGGGGCCGTGGGTTCCTTGTGCACGGTGGCGCTGTTCGTCTTCGTGTGTATTCGTGGCATGTACATCGGCCTGTGGGCCGAGAAAGCCAAACAGTTTTTTGCCGCCTACGTTGCTTACGGCTTGTCGTTCCTGTGGATCGGCCAGTTCCTGATCAACATCGGCGTGAACGTCGGCCTGTTGCCGACCAAAGGTCTGACCCTGCCATTCCTCAGTTATGGCGGCAGTTCGTTGGTGATCTGCTGTGCCTGTCTTGGCTTGTTGCTGCGCATCGAGTGGGAGAGTCGAACCCATTTGGGCAGCGAAGAAATGGAATTCCATGAGAGCGACTTCGCCGAGGAGCCGAACCATGGGCGCTAACGTACTGATCATGGCTGGCGGCACCGGGGGCCATGTGTTCCCGGCACTTTCCTGTGCGCGTGAGTTCCAGGCCCGCGGCTACACCGTGCACTGGCTCGGCACGCCCCGCGGGATCGAAAACGATCTGGTGCCGGCGGCCGGTATTGAATTGCATCGGATCCACGCCAGCGGTTTGCGCGGCAAGGGCAAATTGTCCCTGCTCAAGGCGCCGGTCATGTTGCTCAAGTCGATCTGGCAGGCGCGGGCGATCATTCGTCAGCTGCGGCCAGTCTGTGTGGTCGGCTTTGGTGGTTTTGTGACTGGCCCTGGCGGCGTTGCAGCCAGACTGGCCGGCGTGCCGGTCATCGTTCACGAGCAGAACGCCGTGGCCGGTACCGCCAATCGGTTGCTGGTGCCGTTGGCCGCCCGAGTCTGTGAAGCGTTCCCCGACACCTTTACCCTGTCGGACAGCCGTCGGACCACCGGTAACCCAGTGCGCACCGAGCTGTTCCTCGAAACACCGCGACCTGCCCTGGCCGGTCGCAAGGCGCGTTTGCTGATCCTGGGCGGAAGCCTGGGCGCAGAGCCGTTGAACAAGTTGCTGCCTGAAGCCCTGTCGCAAGTCGCCCCCGACCTGCGCCCGGACGTGTTCCATCAGGCCGGCAAAAACCACGATGAAGTGACTGCAGAGCGCTATCGCGCGGCTGGCGTCGAGGCGCAAGTGCAGCCATTCATCAAAGACATGGCCCAAGCCTATGGCTGGGCCGACCTGGTGGTGTGCCGCGCAGGAGCGCTGACCATCAGTGAACTGGCGGCCGCCGGTCTGCCCTCGATGCTGGTGCCTTTGCCCCACGCGATCGACGATCACCAGACCCGCAACGCCGATTATTTGGCCCGTGAAGGCGCTGCCTTCCTGATGCCGCAAAGAACGACTGGCGCAGCGGACCTTGCCGCTCGCCTGACAGAGGTCTTGATGCAACCGCAACGACTCAACGACATGGCCAGCGCGGCACGCCGCCTGGCCAAACCCGATGCCACTCGTAACGTGGTCGATACTTGCCTTGAGGTGGCCCATGGTTGAGAACAAGAAAGCCATGCCACAACCGGAAATGCGCCGTATCCGTCGTATCCACTTCGTCGGAATTGGCGGCGTGGGTATGTGCGGTATCGCCGAAGTGTTGCTGAACCTGGGCTATCAAGTGTCCGGTTCCGACCTGAAAGCTTCGCCGGTGACCGAGCGCCTGGAATCTTTTGGTGCGCATATTTTCATCGGCCACCGTGCCGAGAATGCCGCAGCCGCCGACGTGCTGGTGGTGTCGAGCGCCGTCAACACGTCCAACCCGGAAGTCGCGACCGCGCTGGAACGCCGGATTCCGGTGGTGCCGCGTGCCGAGATGCTCGCCGAGCTGATGCGCTACCGCCACGGCATCGCCGTCGCCGGTACCCACGGCAAAACCACCACCACCAGTCTGATCGCTTCGGTGTTCGCCGCCGGTGGCCTGGACCCGACGTTCGTCATCGGTGGCCGCCTGAATGCCGCGGGCACCAATGCTCAGCTTGGCACCAGCCGCTACCTGATCGCCGAAGCCGACGAAAGCGATGCCAGCTTCCTGCACTTGCAGCCGCTGGTGGCCGTGGTCACCAACATCGACGCCGACCACATGGCGACCTACGACGGCGACTTCAACAAGCTGAAGAAAACCTTCGTCGAGTTCCTGCACAACCTGCCGTTCTACGGTTTGGCGGTGGTGTGCCTGGACGATCCGGTGGTGCGTGAAATCCTCCCGCTGGTGAAGCGTCCGACGGTCACTTACGGCTTCGGCGATGACGCCGACGTACGCGCCATCAACGTACGCCAACAAGGCATGCAGACTTTCTTCACCGTGCTGCGCCCTGATCGCGAGCCGCTGGATGTCTCGGTGAACATGCCGGGCAACCACAACGTGTTGAACGCGCTGGCGACCATTTGCATCGCCACCGACGAAGGCGTCAGCGATGAAGCCATCGTCCAGGGCCTGTCCGGCTTCCAGGGTGTTGGCCGTCGCTTCCAGGTGTACGGCGAACTGCCGGTCGAAGGCGGCAACGTGATGCTGGTGGACGACTACGGTCACCACCCGACCGAAGTCGCGGCCGTGATCAAAGCCGTGCGCGGTGGCTGGCCGGAGCGCCGTCTGGTGATGGTCTACCAGCCGCACCGTTACAGCCGCACCCGCGACCTGTACGACGACTTCGTCAATGTGCTGGCCGACGCCAACGTGCTGCTGCTGATGGAAGTCTATCCGGCCGGCGAAGAGCCGATTCCGGGCGCCGACAGCCGCAAACTGTGCAACAGCATTCGTCAGCGCGGTCAGCTCGACCCGATCTACATCGAGCGCGGCATCGATCTCGCGCCGATCGTCAAGCCGCTGCTGCGTGCCGGCGACATTCTGCTGTGCCAGGGCGCCGGTGATATCGGCGGTCTCGCACCCAAACTGTTGAACAGTCCGTTGTTCGCCGGGGCCGTTGCCGCACCGGTAGAGGGGAAGTTGAAATGACTGCTGCTTACGCCAACCTCGTCTCCACTGTAGCGCCGAAGGATTTCGGTCGCGTTGCCGTGCTGTTCGGCGGCAAGAGTGCCGAGCGTGAAGTGTCCCTGAAGTCGGGTAACGCGGTGCTCGAAGCACTGCAAAGCGCCGGCGTGGACGCGTTCGGTATTGATGTAGGCGATGACCTGCTGCAACGCTTGCTGAACGAAAAAATCGACCGCGCCTTCATCATCCTCCACGGTCGTGGCGGTGAAGACGGCAGCATGCAGGGCCTGCTCGAATGCGCAGGAATTCCGTACACCGGCAGCGGCATTCTGGCCTCGGCACTGGCCATGGACAAACTGCGTACCAAGCAGGTCTGGCACAGTCTCGGCATTCCAACGCCACGCCACGCGGTACTGCGCTCCGAGGCCGATTGTATTTCGGCGGCCACGGAACTGGGCTTCCCGTTGATCGTCAAACCGGCCCATGAAGGTTCCAGTATCGGGATGGCCAAAGTGACGACCGCGCCCGAGTTGATCGAGGCATGGAAAGCGGCCAGTACCTACGATTCGCAAGTGTTGGTAGAGCAATGGATTCACGGTCCGGAGTTCACCATCGCCACCCTGCGTGACCAGGTGTTGCCACCGATTGCCCTGGGCACGACGCACAGTTTCTACGACTACGACGCCAAGTACATCGCCAACGATACCCAGTACCGCATTCCGTGCGGCCTGGACAGCGACAAAGAAAAGGAACTCATGGACCTCACGGCCAAAGCCTGTGAGGCGCTGGGTATCGCCGGTTGGGGCAGGGCGGACGTGATGCAGGACGCCGACGGGCAGTTCTGGTTCCTGGAAGTCAACACCGCACCGGGCATGACCGATCACAGTCTGGTGCCAATGGCGGCCCGTGCCGCCGGCCTGGATTTCCAGCAACTGGTTCTGGCGATTCTGGCCGCAAGCATCGAGCCACGAGGGTAAGACCATGCAAGGCGCACAGCTGAGACATCAGCCCTCCGCACCACCCGGCCGCAAGCCGGTGCCGCGGGGTGCCAGCCGAATGGTGGCCAAAGAGCCGATGTCCGTGCGCCTGCCGAAAGCCAACTTCGGCTTTCTGAAAAGCTTGTTCTGGCCCGTGCTGCTGGTGGCGTTGGGGTTCGGTACTTACGAAGGCGCACAGCGTTTGCTGCCGTACGCCGACCGGCCGATCACCAAAATCGCCGTGCAGGGCGACTTGAGTTACATCAGCCAGCAAGCGGTGCAGCAGCGGATCGCCCCGTACGTGGCGTCGAGCTTCTTCACCATCGACCTGGCGAGCATGCGCACCGAGCTGGAACAGATGCCATGGATTGCCCACGCCGAAGTGCGTCGGGTGTGGCCGGATCAGGTAGTGATTCGCCTGGAAGAACAACTGCCGGTGGCCCGTTGGGGCGATGAGTCGCTGTTGAACAACCAGGGACAGGCGTTCACCCCGCGCGAGCTGGCGAACTACGAACACTTGCCACAGCTGTTCGGCCCGCAGCGGGCCCAGCAGCAAGTGATGCAGCAATACCAGGTGCTGAGCCAGATGCTCAGGCCATTGGGCTTCTCGATTGCACGCCTGGAGTTGCGTGAACGAGGCAGCTGGTTCCTGACCACCGGCGCAGGCAGCGCGGGTCCCGGAATCGAACTGCTGCTGGGACGCGGCAACCTGGTGGAAAAGATGCGCCGCTTCATTGCCATCTATGACAAGACGCTCAAAGAGCAGATTACGAACATTGCGCGCATCGATCTGCGCTACGCCAACGGCCTTGCCGTTGGCTGGCGGGAACCTGTAGCGCCGACGACAGCCCAACCCGCTGTCGCAAAGAATTAAGAAGAGGCAGGACCCATGGCAAACGTGCAAAGCGGCAAAATGATCGTCGGTCTCGATATCGGCACCTCCAAGGTGGTGGCGCTGGTCGGCGAGGTCGCGGACGACGGCACGCTCGAAATCGTCGGGATCGGTACACATCCGTCCCGCGGCCTGAAAAAAGGCGTAGTGGTGAACATCGAGTCCACCGTCCAGTCGATCCAGCGCGCTATCGAAGAAGCGCAGCTGATGGCCGGTTGCCGGATCCACTCGGCGTTCGTCGGCGTGGCCGGCAATCACATCCGCAGCCTGAACTCCCACGGTATCGTGGCGATTCGTGATCGCGAAGTCAGCTCCGCCGACCTTGAACGCGTCCTCGACGCCGCCCAGGCTGTGGCAATCCCGGCTGACCAGCGCGTGCTGCACACCCTGCCGCAGGATTATGTGATCGATAACCAGGAAGGCGTGCGCGAGCCGCTGGGCATGTCCGGCGTGCGTCTGGAAGCCAAGGTTCACGTGGTCACCTGCGCCGTCAACGCCGCACAGAACATTGAAAAGTGCGTGCGTCGCTGCGGCCTGGAAATCGACGACATCATTCTCGAGCAACTGGCTTCGGCGTATTCGGTGCTGACCGACGACGAGAAAGAACTGGGCGTGTGCCTGGTGGACATCGGCGGCGGTACCACCGACATCGCGATCTTCACCGAAGGCGCGATCCGCCACACCGCAGTGATCCCGATTGCGGGCGACCAGGTGACCAACGACATCGCGATGGCGTTACGCACCCCGACCCAGTACGCCGAAGAAATCAAGATTCGCTATGCCTGCGCCCTGGCCAAACTGGCCGGTGCCGGCGAAACCATCAAGGTGCCGAGTGTCGGCGACCGTCCACCGCGCGAACTGTCCCGCCAGGCCCTGGCCGAAGTGGTCGAGCCGCGTTACGACGAGCTGTTCACCCTGATCCAGGCCGAACTGCGTCGCAGCGGCTATGAAGACCTGATCCCGGCCGGCATCGTGCTGACCGGCGGTACCTCGAAGATGGAAGGCGCGGTCGAACTGGCCGAAGAGATCTTCCACATGCCGGTTCGCCTGGGCGTGCCCCATGGCGTCAAGGGTCTGGACGACGTGGTCCGCAACCCGATCTATTCCACCGGCGTTGGCCTGTTGATGTACGGCCTGCAGAAGCAGTCCGACGGGATTTCGTTCTCGGGCATCGGCAGCCGCGACAGCTACAGCAATGACGAACCGAAAGCCGCTCTGCTCGATCGCATCAAGAGCTGGGTACAAGGCAATTTCTAAAGCTTTACCGCAACACCGCTTCAAAAGCAGTAGGCGAAAAAACTAGAGAATGTAAGGAGAGGGAAAATGTTCGAACTCGTAGACAACATCCCCGCAAGCCCGGTTATTAAAGTTATCGGTGTTGGCGGAGGCGGCGGCAACGCTGTCAATCACATGGTCAAGAGCAACATTGAAGGCGTTGAATTCATCTGCGCCAACACTGATGCCCAGGCGCTGAAAAGCATCAGCGCGCGCACCATTCTGCAACTGGGTACCAGCGTGACCAAAGGTCTGGGCGCTGGCGCCAACCCTGAAGTAGGTCGTCAGGCCGCTCTCGAAGACCGTGAGCGCATTGCCGAAGTCCTGCAGGGCACCAACATGGTGTTCATCACTACCGGCATGGGCGGCGGTACCGGTACCGGTGCAGCGCCAATCATTGCTGAAGTGGCCAAGGAAATGGGGATCCTCACCGTTGCGGTGGTGACCCGTCCGTTCCCGTTCGAAGGCCGCAAGCGCATGCAGCTCGCCGACGAAGGTATCCGTCTGCTGTCTGAAAGCGTCGACTCGTTGATCACCATTCCCAACGAGAAGCTGCTGACCATCCTCGGTAAAGACGCAAGCCTCTTGTCGGCTTTCGCCAAGGCCGACGATGTACTGGCCGGTGCCGTTCGCGGTATCTCCGACATCATCAAGCGTCCGGGCATGATCAACGTCGACTTCGCCGACGTACGTACCGTGATGAGCGAAATGGGCATGGCGATGATGGGCACTGGCTGCGCCAGCGGTCCGAACCGTGCACGTGAAGCGACCGAAGCGGCCATTCGCAACCCGCTGCTCGAAGACGTGAACCTGCAAGGTGCACGCGGCATCCTGGTGAACATCACCGCCGGTCCTGACCTGTCTCTGGGTGAGTACTCCGACGTGGGTAGCATCATCGAAGCTTTCGCTTCCGAGCACGCAATGGTCAAGGTCGGTACCGTTATCGATCCGGACATGCGCGACGAACTGCACGTGACCGTGGTTGCCACTGGTCTGGGCGCTAAAATCGAGAAGCCTGTGAAGGTCATCGACAATACCGTTCACACCTCGATGGCCTCCCAGCCACAACAACAAGCCCCTGTTCGTCAGGAACAGCCAGCGGTGAATTACCGTGACCTGGACCGTCCGACCGTCATGCGCAACCAGGCTCAGGCCGGTGCTGCGACTGCCGCGAAGATGAACCCGCAAGATGATCTGGACTACCTGGACATCCCGGCTTTCCTGCGTCGTCAGGCCGATTGATGAAATGTATCAGGGGTATTAGGGTGATTGGTGTTCAGCAAAGGTCTGGTCTGCTATCATCGCCAGCCTTTGTTGATACCAGTTCGCAATTTGCGCTGAAGCGGCCCATGCCATGATTAAACAACGCACCCTGAAGAATATTATCCGTGCCACAGGTGTCGGCCTGCACTCCGGGGAGAAGGTCTACCTGACCCTCAAGCCAGCGCCTGTCGACACCGGCATTGTGTTTTGTCGTGCTGACCTCGACCCTGTGGTGCAGATTCCTGCCCGCGCGGAAAACGTTGGCGAAACCACTATGTCGACCACGCTTGTTAACGGTGACGTCAAAGTGGACACGGTGGAGCACCTGCTCTCGGCCATGGCTGGCCTGGGCATCGATAACGCCTACGTCGAGCTCTCCGCGTCCGAAGTCCCGATCATGGATGGTAGCGCTGGACCCTTCGTATTCCTGATTCAATCGGCCGGCCTGGAAGAGCAGGACGCCGCCAAGAAGTTCATCCGGATCCTGCGGGAAGTGACAGTGGAAGACGGCGACAAGCGCGCCACTTTCGTCCCTTTCGAAGGTTTCAAAGTGAGCTTCGAGATCGATTTCGATCACCCGGTTTTCCGTGACCGCACACAAAGTGCAAGCGTGGATTTTTCCAGCACTTCGTTCGTAAAAGAAGTCAGCCGCGCGCGTACCTTTGGTTTCATGAGTGATATCGAGTACCTGCGCAAGCACAACCTCGCACTCGGCGGCAGCGTTGAAAACGCAATTGTGGTCGACGCGGATGGTGTACTGAACGAAGACGGCCTTCGCTATGAAGACGAATTCGTGAAGCACAAAATCCTCGATGCGATTGGTGACCTCTACCTGCTGGGCAATAGCCTGATTGGTGAGTTCAAGGGCTTCAAGTCCGGACACGCATTGAACAACCAGCTGCTGCGCAAGTTGATTGAGCAGACAGATGCTTGGGAAGTCGTGACGTTCGAAGACGCCAGCACCGCACCGATCTCTTACATGCGTCCTGTTGCGGCCGTGTAAGCAAAAAACCTCTCTAGTTTTTTAAAGGCTACCTTCGGGTGGCCTTTTTTTATGCCAGCGGGAACGATCAATCCGCAGCGACCACCCGGTTCCGCCCGTTTTCCTTGGCCTGATACAGCGCCTTGTCCGCTGCAAACAGCAACTGTTCCAGGCTGATGTCGGTTGCTGTCGTCCAGGTACTGATACCAATACTGACAGTAATCGGTGACACATCACCTCCCACCAACGGCAATTGCTCCACCGCCATACGGATTTTTTCGGCAATCTGTCGGGCTCCGGCGCTGTCGGTTTCAGCCAGGATCACTGAAAACTCCTCGCCACCATACCGGGCGACCAGGTCCGCCGGCCGTCGAACATGGGTGTCGATCACCTTGGCCACCGAGCGCAAGGCATCGTCGCCCCCTCGGTGGCCGTGGCGATCATTGAACGCCTTGAAGTGATCGATATCGATCATCAACAGCGACAACGGCTGACCGGAACGCTGGGCACGAAACCATTCATGGTGCAGAGCCTGATCCAGGCTTCGGCGATTGGCCAGACCGGTCAAGGGGTCGGTGGCGGCCAGTTGTGCCAGTTCCTGCTCGGCGCTTTGGCGTCGACGCAGCTCCCGGCAGAGCAACCAGGTCAGCCACAGCAGGCTCACGCACAGGGCAACGGTCGCAGAAGTGACTACCACCGCGGTGCGCTTCCAGGCCGCAAAGACTTCATCGCTGGACAGCGCAACGATGACGATCAACGGCAAATTCCCGACCTTGGAGAAGGTGTACAAGCGCTCATCGTTGTATCGACTGGACATGCCGGTGAAGCTGCCGTTGCCTTCTTTGACGATGCGCTGGAAATTGGGGCGGTTGCTGAAATCCTTGCCGATCAGCTCTTCGGCCAGGTGGGGTTGGTGGGCCAGGAGAATCCCGTCCTTGCTGATCAGGCTGACCGTACTGTCGCGGCCGATGCTCAAGCTGTTGAACAACTGATCGAAGTAGCTCAAATGCATGGCGGCCTCGGCCACGCCGAGGAACTCACCCTGGGTGCCGTTCACCCGGCGGCTGAAACTGATCCGCCAATCCTGTTCCGGCGGCCGGGCCTTGAAAGGGCGACTGATGAACATGCCCGGGTCCGGATTGTTGATGTGGGCCTGGAAGTATTCGCGATCGGCAAAGTTGCCCTTTCTGGGCTCCACCGAGGCCGAGTCGGCGATCACATAGCCCTTGTTGTCGAGCAACAAGATGTTGCCCTTGTACGGCGCGGCAGTGGCGCGGTCGAAATAGGCCAGGTGACGAATGGCCGGGGAAACGCTCTTGAGGTCTTCCCGCTGGGAGGCAGCGATCAAACCCAGCAGGGACACGTCATAGAGTTCGACATTGCGCAGCACGTCGGCGTCGATCAATTGCACGATATTGTTGGCGGCGCGAGCGGCGGACAATTTGGCATTGGCGTGTTCGCGGATCAGCAGGAACGCGACGATGCTCAGTATTGCGATCACCAACAACACACTACTGAGAACCAGAAGCCGCTCCGAGCGTGTCGAACGGATCGGATCACCGGATTTCGCACTGTTCACACTCATGGTTCTGACTTCTGCAAATAAGGCGTTATGAAAGTGCTTTTACAAGAATCGGGCAGAGTCCCAGAAACCGGTCGCGTCCTGCGCGCCTATATAAATCCCGGATAATAAAAAGGCCAGCAAAACATGCTGGCCTTTTGCTAATTGAAGCTTAGAAGACATTCACCGGGTAGTCGACAATTACCCGGTATTCATCCGTGTCCTGATCCAGCGCACCGTAACCGTTGCCGCCACGGTTAGACGCCCATTGCAGACGCATCGCCAGGTCTTTGGCCTTGCTACCCTGGACCACGTACTTGAGCTCGATGTCTCGTTCCCGATGCCTGGCGTTTCTGCCGTCGGCGCTGTACCACGAGGCGTAACCGCGGCTGTCCGGATCGACCTTGGTCAGGTCCAGTTCACCCCGTGAGTAGGACACCGCCGAGGTCAGGCCGGGCATGTCGAGGCCAGCAAAGTCGTAGGCGTACTTGAGTTTCCACGAGCGCTCATTCGGACCGTTGAAGTCCGAATACTGCTGGGAGTTGTCGAGATAAATGCTGTCGCCCTGGCTGATGTAATCGAACGGCGTGTTGCCGTTGACCCGCTGGTAGGCGGCGGTGACGCTGTGATGGCCCACGTCGACGGTGAAATGCAGGCTGTAGGTGTTGTTGTCGATGTTGCCCAGCAGTGCATCGCCGGTGTCTTGCGTGTGATAGAAGTGCAGGCCCGGGTTGAGGCTGACCAAGTCATTCAGCGAATAGGTGTAGTCCAGGTCGTAGTAGTACTGGTTCCAGATGTCCTTGAGTTCGGCCGCATACAGGCTGCTGGTCAGGCCCGGCAGGCCGCTCCAGGCCACGCCGGCCCAATTCAAATGCCGGCTTTCATCGCCATCGGCCAGGCTGCCATAGGACGTGCCGATGCGGGTGTGGCCGCTCTGGTTGTAGAGTTTGGTGAAGCTGGCCTGACCGCCCTCGATCATCAACCCGTCGACACTGTGGTTGGTCAGGCTGACGCCGCGAAAGGTCTGCGGCAGCATGCGGGTTTCGCCACCGGCGATCACCGGGTTGGCAAGGAACAGGTCGCCGGCCTTCAATTCGGTATCGAAGGCACGCATTTTCAGGGTGCCGCCAGCGGTGGAAAACGAGCCCGGTGCCTTGCCGTTGCCATCGCTGATCGGCAGGATGCTCGACCCGTCGGTGCCACCACCGCCGTCGAGCTTGAGCCCGAGCATCGCGTGGGCATCAACGCCGAAACCGATGGTGCCCTGGCTGAATCCCGATTCGAAGCGGCCAAGAAAGCCCTGACCCCACTCGATGTTGTCATCAGCCTTTTGCAGGCGATTGCGGTTCATGTAGTAGTTGCGGGCATTGAGGTTGAGGCTCGCCCCATCGACAAAGCCTTCGCGGCTGGATTCGTCGTCGGCCTGCGCGTTGTTGGCCATCGTTGCAGTGATTGCAATGAACAGCGGACTGAATCTGAGAGGGAAACGCACGTGCGGTAAAGCTCCTTGGGTCAACTAAGTACTTCATTGTTTTGAAGTGCGGATGTTTGTTGTCAGGGAAGATGAACTGAAGGGGTTGAAAACCACCACGAAAAAAAGCCGCTGATAGCAGCGGCTTTGAAGACAACTTTTCAAAGGGAAGAGCCGATGAAAAGTGTCGAGGGAAACAGAGCGATACGTATGGATCAGCTGTCTTTCTCAACCCGTGGCAGGGCTTGAGTGCTCGACGCTTGAGGGGTTTGCGCAGCCTCTTGGGCCTTGGCTGTCAGTTCGTTTTGATACTGTTCGTAGGCCTTGGCGCGTTCGGCATTTTGTGCGACGAATGTCTGCGACTCTTCAGCCATGGCGAACGGAGACAGGAACAGGGACGACAAAACGAAAGCGCTGGCAATACCCATACTGTTGGACATCTTTTGAACCTTCTTGCTTGGCAAGTGCTGTTTGATGGGGCAACGATAAGGGGCTTGGGCGAGGGGAAAAAGAGTGGATTGCATAAAGGACTGTTGCGCTAAAAGTAACAGTCCTTGAGCGCAGAAGGACGTCCTGTGGCGAGGGGGCTTGCCCCCGTTCGGCTGCGAAGCAGTCGTAAAACCGGTTTGTGTGGTGTGTATGACGAAATGCGGTTGGATGTTTCAGGGGCCGCTTCGCAGCCCAACGGGGCGATGCGGCGCTCCGACAAGCCCCCTCGCCACAGGGTTCCGTCCTATCAGACTGGAAGGTGAATGCCGAAGGTATTCATCCCATGATCAGTGCGCACAAACACATCCCCGCCATGCATCAGCGCAATCGCCTTGACGATCGCCAACCCCAGGCCATGGTTGTTGCCACTGTTACTGCGTGACGCATCGACCCGGTAGAAGCGTTCGAACAGGCGCGGCAGATGGTCACTGGCAATCGGCGACCCCGGGTTGGCGACGCCGATGCTCACTTGGTGCTCCTCGACTTCGATCCGCACCTGAATCACTTGCCCAGGCGCGGTGTGCTGCACCGCGTTGCTCAGCAGGTTGATCAACGCCCGGCGCAGATGTGCGATCTCGATTCGCACCTGCGCATCGCCACTGACCTCGACCTGAACCTGCGCATCCTCAAGAATGAAATCCAGATATTCCAGCGTCGTCGCCACTTCATCAGCCAGTGAGGTGGACGTCAGTTGGGTGGCCTTGCTGCCTTGGTCGGCGCTGGCGAGGAACAGCATGTCGTTGATGATCGAGCGCAGCCGCTCCAGCTCTTCGAGGTTCGATTGCAGCACTTCGAAATAGTGTTCGGCGGAGCGCCCGCGTGTCAGTGCAACCTGGGTCTGACCGATCAGGTTGGTCAGCGGCGAGCGCAGTTCATGGGCCACATCGGCATTGAACGATTCCAGCCGCGAGTAGGCCTGTTCCACCCGTTCCAGGGTGGCGTTGAACGAACTGACGAACTGATCGAGCTCCGGGGGCAATGGCGATAATTGCAGGCGCCCGGACAGCCTCGGTGGTGCCAGGCGCTGGGCTTCCTGCGACAACTTGATCAGCGGTTTGAGGCCGATCCGCGCCACCCAATAACCGAGTAGCGAGGCCAGCAATACCCCAATGATCGCCAGGCTGATCAGGGCGATCAGCAAGTGGTGCTGCGTCTCGTAAAAGGTTTCGGTGTCGATGCCGATCATGAAGCGCAGCGGTGGGCGCTGGTCCTTGGCCGGCAACTCGGTTAGCAGCACTTTCAGCGGGTACGGATGGTCGGGCAATTCCATGTCGCGCATGCCCAATGGGCCTTGGGCGAACGCGCGGATCGACGCGTCGGGTTGGCCGTATTCATAACCGGGATTACCGCTGACCACCCAAAAGCGAATGCGCTTGTCTTCTTCGCTCAGCAGTTTGAGCTTGGCGTTGATCTTCACCCAATGCTCGGGCGTGCCGTAACGGTTGAGCGCCGATTCGAGCACGCTATAGCGGGCATCGAGCTCGGCTTCGGGCAGCAGGCCCAAACCCTTGTCGACCTGTTGATACAGCGCGCCGCCGATCAACAGAAACACCAGCAGCGCCACCAGCGTAAACATCCCGCTCAGGCGCAGCGCGATGGAATTACTGGACACCACGGCTCTCCAGCACATAACCCATGCCCCGAATGGTGTGCAGCAATTTCTCGTCGAACGGCCCGTCGAGCTTGGCCCGCAGGCGTTTGATCGCGACTTCGACCACGTTGGCGTCGCTGTCGAAATTAATGTCCCAGACCATCTCGGCGATGGCGGTTTTCGAGAGGATTTCACCCTGTCTGCGCGCCAACACACTCAACAGTGAGAACTCCTTGGCGGTCAGGTCCAGGCGGGTGCCGGCGCGGGTGGCTTTGCGGCTGATCAAATCTATCCACAGGTCGGCGATGCTCACCTGCACCGGCTCGTGGCCACCGCTGCGACGGGTCAGCGCTTGCAGGCGCGCCACCAGTTCGAGGAAGGAAAACGGTTTGCCGAGGTAATCGTCGGCGCCATCGCGCAGGCCTTTGATGCGGTCTTCCACCCGCTCGCGGGCGGTGAGCATGATCACCGGGGTTTGCTTGCGCGCACGCAATGCGCGCAGCACGCCGAAACCGTCGAGGCCCGGCAGCATGACGTCGAGGACAATCACCGCGTAGTCATTTTCCAGCGCCAGGTGCAGGCCTTCGACGCCATCGCGGGCCACGTCCACGGTGTAACCCTGTTCCGTCAGACCGCGGTGCAGATAATCCGCGGTTTTTTCCTCGTCTTCGATAATCAGAACGCGCATGACCCCGCCTCAGTCTGTGGTCGCCAGCACCGGCTGCTGTGCTGGTGTGGGTCTATGGAATATCCGCTCAAGCCACAAGTATATGACCGGCGTAGTGAACAGCGTCAGCGCCTGACTCACCAGCAAACCGCCGACCACCGCGATGCCCAATGGCTGGCGCAGTTCGGCGCCGGTGCCGTAGCCGATCATCAACGGCAAGGCGCCGAGCAGGGCGGCAAGCGTGGTCATGATGATCGGCCGGAACCGTGTGAGGCAGGCCTCATGGATTGCCTCCAGCGGTGGCAGGCCACGGTTGCGCTGGGCATCCAGCGCGAAGTCGATCATCAGGATACCGTTCTTCTTGACGATACCGATCAGCAGCACCAGCCCGATCAGCGCCATGATCGAAAAGTCCTGGCCGCAGATCCACAGCATGATCACCGCCCCGAGCCCCGCCGAAGGCAGGGTCGAAATGATCGTCAGTGGATGCACGAAGCTTTCGTACAGCACGCCGAGAATGATGTACACCGCCACCAACGCCGCCAGAATCAACCACGGCTGGCTGGCCAGCGAACTCTGGAACGCCTGGGCCGCGCCCTGGAAGTTACCGCTGATGGCGGCCGGCATACCGATGTCAGCCTTGGCCTGGTTGAGCATGATCACCGCATCACCCAACGCCACGCCGGAAGCCAGGTTGAATGACAGGTTGGCCGCCGGGAACATTCCGTCGTGAGCGATGGACAACGGGCCGATGGTCGGCGCATCGAATTTCGCCAGGGCCGACAGCGGCACCATTTCCCCACTCAGCGGCGAGCGCAGGTAGAAATAGTTGAGGCTTTCGGCCTTGCCGCGCTGTTTGGTGTCCAGTTCCAGAATCACGTTGTACTGGTTGGTCTGGGTCTGGAATTCATTGATCTGCCGCTGGCCGAAGGCGTCGTACAGCGCTTCGTCGACATCGCTGGCGGTCAGGCCGAAACGTGCCGCCGCGCTGCGGTCGATGCTGATGTGGGTGATGCTGCCGCCCAGTTGCAAGTCGTTGGAAATGTCGCGGAACGCCGGGTTGCTGCGCAGTTTTTCCGTCAGGCGCTGGGTCCAGGTACTCAGGAGGGCACCGTCGTTGCTCTTGAGCACGTATTGGTACTGGGCGCGGCTCGGGCCGGAACTGAGGTTGATGTCTTGCCCGGCGCGCAGGTACAGCACGATGCCCGGGACTTTCATCAGTTGCGGGCGAATCCGGTCGATGAACTGGCTGGCGGACACATCGCGGTCGCCACGCTTTTTCAGCGAAATCCAGAAGCGGCCGTTGGCGATGGTCTGGTTGCTGCCCGAAACGCCGACCGAGTGCGAGAACGTCTCGACGGCGGGGTCGGCGGCGACGATTTCGGCCATCGCCAAGTGTTTTTTCACCATGTCGCCGTAGGAAATA
Source organism: Pseudomonas sp. GW821-FHT03E01 (assembly GCF_059420765.1). Lineage (NCBI taxonomy): Bacteria > Pseudomonadati > Pseudomonadota > Gammaproteobacteria > Pseudomonadales > Pseudomonadaceae > Pseudomonas > Pseudomonas sp. GW821-FHT03E01. The sequence goes on from NZ_JBWKUI010000026.1 coordinate 47,361, forward strand.
TCTGCAGCTGCTTCGGTGGTGCCGAGGACGAATCCGGTGTCCTGTACCGGGAAGAAGCCTTTGGGGATGAAAATGTAACCGGCAATGGCCAGCCCCAGCGACAGGCCGAACACACCGATCATCAATGTCTGATGGGCGAGGGCGCGGCGCAGGCCTTTGTCGTACAGCGCCAGCAAGCGCTCGCCGAAACCTGGTTTGCTGTGGGCATGATGCGCCGGTGCGCGCATGAACAGCGCGGCCAGCGTCGGTGCCAGGGTCAGGGACACCACCACCGAAATCAGGATGGTCGAGGTCGCGGTCAAGGCGAACTCCTTGAACAGCCGCCCGACCACGCCGCCCATGAACAGCAGCGGAATGAACGCCGCCACCAGCGAGAAACTGATCGAGACCACGGTAAAACCGATCTCGCCGGCGCCTTTGATCGCCGCCTCGCGCATGCCGTCGCCGGCCTCCAGGTGCCGGTGAATGTTTTCCACTACCACAATCGCATCGTCGACCACAAACCCGACGGACACCACGATCGCCACCAGCGTCAGGTTATTCAGGCTGAAGCCCATGATGTACATCAGGGCGAAACTGGCAGTCAGCGACACACCGAGCACCGCTGTCACGATCAGGGTCGCCGACAGTTGCCGCAGGAACAGCGCCATCACCGCCACCACCAGCAGGATCGCGATCAGCAGGGTGACTTCCACTTCATGCAGCGAGGCGCGGATGGTCTGGGTGCGGTCGATCAACACCTTGACCTGCACCGAAGCCGGCAACATGGCATTCAGTGTCGGCAGGGCCGCTTGAATTCGATCAACGGTCTCGACGATGTTGGCGCTCGGTTGCCGGAAAATCACCAGGTTCACCCCCGGCTGGCCGTCAGCCCAGGCCTGGATGTAGGCATCTTCTGAACCGTTGACCACTTTGGCCACGTCCTTGAGATGAACTGGGGCACCGTTCTTGTAGGAAACGATGAGTTGGCTGTAATCCTCGGGGTGGAACAACTGGTCGTTGGTGGACAGGGTCGAGATGCTCGACTCGCCGTACAACGCACCTTTGGCCTGGTTGAGGCTGGTTTTCTGGATCGCCAGGCGAATGTCCGCCAGGGTCAGGCCAATGGCGGCGAGTTTGTCCGCCGAGGCCTGCACGCGAATCGCCGGACGTTGCTGACCGGTGATGTTCACTTGGCCTACACCGTCGATCTGGCTGATCTGACGGGCGAGCAGGGTTTCTACCAGATCGCTGAGTTCGGTGCCGGGCATTTGCGGTGAATTGATGCTGAGAATCAGCACCGGACTGTCAGCCGGGTTGACCTTGCGCCAGGTTGGCAGGTTGGGCATATCTTTGGGCAGTTTGCCGGCGGCGGTGTTGATCGCGGCCTGGACCTCTTGGGCGGCGGTGTCGATGCTTTTGTCGAGGGTGAATTGCAGGGTCAGGATGGTCGAGCCCAGGGCGCTGCTCGAGGTCATCTGGGTCACGCCGGGGATGGCGCTGAATTGCACTTCAAGCGGCGTGGCCACCGATGAGGCCATGGTCTCCGGGTTGGCGCCGGGCAGTTGCGCGGCCACCTGAATGGTCGGGAATTCCGCTTCCGGCAGTGGCGCAATCGACAGTCGCGGGAAGGCGATGACGCCGAGCAATATAAGGGCAAAGGTCAGCAGGACCGTCGCCACCGGATGATCGATGCACCACGCGGAAATGGAACCGTGGCCCTTCATGGTTTTGGCTCCGATTGGACCACTTGCGGTGGCTCGCTCAGTACCTGAACCGTCGAGCCGGGCTTGAGCCTCGATTGGCCGTCGCTGACCAGCACGTCGCCCGGTTTAACGCCTTTGATAATGTCCTGGCCGCTGCCTTGATAGACCATTTGCACCTGCACGGCTTCGACCTTGTCGCCGTTGACCCTGTACACGAAATGTTGATCGAGCCCGCGTTGTACGACCGTGGGCGGCACCACCAGCGCATTTTTATCCAGCGCCGTCTGAATCTTTACCGTCACCAGCAGGCCCGGCCAGAGTTTCTGTGCGGGGTTGGCGAATTCGGCCTTGGCGCGGATGGTGCCGGTGTTGGCGTTGATCTGGTTGTCGATCAGGGTCAGGTGACCTTCGCCCAGCAGGTTGCCGGTTTCACCGTCAGTGTCGGCGCCGATGTAAGCCTTGACCGGTGCTTGCTGTGGATTGTTGATCAGGCCTTGCAGGGTCGGCAGCATTTGCTGCGGCAGGGAAAACTCCACGGCGATCGGGTCGATCTGGGTCACCGTGAACAGACCTTGGGTGTCGGTCATGCGCAGGAAGTTGCCTTCATCGACTGTGCGAATACCAACGCGACCGGTGACTGGCGAGCGAATCTGTGTGTAGGAAAGCTGCACCAGAGCGGCGTCGATGGATGCCTGATTGCCTTGGGCGGTGGCTTTGAGTTGGTTGACCAGGGCTTGTTGCTGGTCGTAGGTCTGCTTGGACACGCCGTCGTCGACCCTCAGCAATTTGTAGCGCTTGAGGTTGACCTGGGCCACTTGCAGTTGCGCCTGGCTTTCGCCCAGTTGCGCCCGGGCCTGGTCGAGGCTGGCGCGGATCGAGCGGTCATCGAGGGTGGCCAGCAGGTCACCCTGGTTCACCAGTTGGCCTTCCTTGACCAGCAGTTTGGTGAGGATGCCGTCGATTTGCGGGCGCACGACCACGCTGTGCAAGGACAACACCGAGCCGATGCCGCTGACGTAGCGGGGCACATCTTTTTCGACGACGCTGACCACCCGCACGGGAATGGCGGTGGGGGCGACCAGTTTGGTGGTGGCGGGTTTGGTGGCGTACCAAACGCCCGTCGCTGCCAGGGCGATCAGAAGGGCGGCGAGCAGGGCGGTTTTTTTCTGAATTCGCATGCGAGTGGGGCGCCGGGCTGAGTGGTCTGGTTTTGTCAGGTTTATACCTTCCTTTATAAACCTGTTCGCCGGTCAGGAGCGTGACTGGTAACTGACGGCGCTGTCAGTTTGGACCTCCTTTGGTTGTTGCTGATTCCTTTGGTCTTGGCGGCCTTTGGGCCGACCATGTTCTTGTGGGTGGTGTACATATCCGTTGCTGCGGTAACGGCGGCTTATGGTTTCGCCCTTACGGCGAGTCCCTTTTGGCAAACGCCCCAAAAGGAACCAAAAGGTCTCGCCGGTATGACTCACCCACATAGGTAACAAAACAGTTCAAGCACATAGGTAACAGTTTTTAAC
>NZ_JBWKUI010000027.1:0-43989 GCF_059420765.1 Pseudomonas sp. GW821-FHT03E01
TTCTTCGGTGCTGCCGCCAACGAAGAGCATTCCTATTTCAAGGACAAAAAAGAAACCCGTCAGGAAGACCACGTCAGTCAGATCGGCACCTCACTGGATGCGGGAGGCAAGCTCACTATCAAGTCTGGCAAGGACATGACGCTGGTTGCCAGCGATATCAGCGCCGGCAAAGAAGCTTATCTGCATGCCGACGGTGATCTGCAGTTGCTGGCCGCACAGGACCGCGACTACTCGCTGTATGACATGAAGAAAAAGGGCAGTTTCGGCAGCGAAAAAACCCAGCGCGATGAAGTCACCGACATCAAAAATATCGGCAGCCAGATCAAGGCGGGTGGTGACCTGAGTCTGGTCAGTGGCGGTAATCAGCGTTACCAGAACGCTCACTTGGAGAGCGGAAAGGACATCACCCTCGACAGCGGCGGCAGCATCACCTTCGAAGCGGTGAAGGACTTTCATGATGAAAGCCATACCAAAAGCAGCAGCAATGCTGCTTGGTTCTCGGCTGAAGGTAAGGGCAGGACCGACGAAACGCTTCGTCAAACTCAGATGGTGGCTGGTGGCAGCATTGCGATCAAAGCAGTCGAGGGGTTGCACATTGATCTGAACCAGATCAATCAGGACACCGTCAGCCAGTCCATCGATGCGATGGTCAAGGCCGATCCGCAATTGGCCTGGCTCAAAGACGCCGAAGCTCGCGGCGACATCGATTGGCGGATGGTCAAGGAAATCCACGAATCGTTCGATTACGACAATTCGGGGCTTGGGCCAGCGGCACAGCTGATCATTGCTATCGTCGCCAGTATGTTCTTAGGGCCTCTGATGGGGGCAATAGCCAGTAATTTCGCAGTAGGTACGGTTAACGGTGGCGGTGATCTGGGAGCAGGCTTTAAGGCCGCCACCAGTAGCGACGCACTCAAAGGCTATGCCACCCAATGGGCGACCGCTTATGCGTTGGGTTACATGGACAGCGCCGTTGATGGTTGGAAAGTAGACGGTGGGCAGATTCTCAATGGCACAGGTGTCAACAACCCAGGCTACTCATCGAGCCTCCTGAACTGGGACACCGCAGTGCAAAATGTACTGCGCAGCGGCTCGCATGCGCTGGTGGCGGGCGGGATTAACACCGCCATCAACGGCGGCAGCTTGAAGGATAACCTGGGCAACGCTTTCGTCTCTGAAGGGCTCGACTTCCTTGCCGCCTTCGGCAACAAACAAGTAGGCGATCTCGCAGACTACTTGGCCGTAGATCCAGGTACAGCAGGCAAGATTTTTATGCATGCGGTACTGGGTGGTGCGCTGTCCGCAGCACAAGGAGGAGACTTTAAGACGGGGGCCCTGGCGGGTGCTGCGGCTGAAGGCCTGACGCAGCTCACATCAGACGCCTTGGGACGATATCTAGATGATCGATTTGTTACCGATGATCAATTTAAGATCGGTACTGCGCAGATCATCGGTGTTTTGGCGGGCGCGTTGGGTGGCAGCGGGGATGCGGCGACTGCAAGTTGGGTTGCAGGCAATGCCGAGCGCTATAACCAGCAAGTGCACAGAGAGGCCGCCGCCCGTTTGGAGAAAGGTTTCGCCACCCTGCACGACCAAGGACAGTTTTTGGATCTGCAACCACAGGATGTATTGGCTGACCTGCAGAAAATCGTAGATGGTGAGAAAGACCCTTCAAAGCTAAATCCAGGGACCGTTGAGTTTCTGAATCAATTCTCTCCGGCAGACCTGCGTGAAATTTTCTTTGAGCCGACTCTGACGGAGCAAATCGTCGGGTTGGGAATCGATCTGTTTTTCCCAACGCCAACTGGTAAGGTGAAGGCGGCGGCTACAATATCGGAGGCCGTCAGCAAAGAAATTTTGGAGTCTTTGGAGAAGAAATTCGGTGCAGCTTTAGCCGAGGGGACTGCAAAAGGTAATAGTGTAGCTGAGGCTTTAACTGGTGTTACCCAGAAGCAGCTCGATAAAAAATTCAAACATGCATCTGATTTTGGTGTGGTGACTACTAAGAAAAATCCTGAGACACTTGCTCAGTATGAGACAGCAATCAAAACACACATGGCATCCACCTCTACGACTCAGCAAGGTACATATGGGTTTGTAAAAGACTCCAAAGTGTTCTTTAACTCAACCACTAACAATGCTGTTGTGCTCGATGCGTCAGGTAATTTTGTGACTGGTTTTAAACTCGCACCAGGAACTCAGCAGTTTGATAACTTTATTAAAAACGGAGTGCTGCGATGAGTCTTACCATCTTGGAGTTTGCAAGATCGTTTGTAGCGGGTAGGCTGACAGCCGAAATTTTTTCTGAGGCGTATATTGAGCTTTGGAAAATTGAGCGCGATAAAAACATACTTCAGCACGACGAGCCTTCGTTGAGTGAGTGTTTGTCTAGTATTTTTTGTGCCGCGGACATGTACGGACCAGACGAGTCGAGGGAATGCTATGAACTTGACGGTGAAATGCTGAGATCTGAAGTTGCGAGTCTGGTGCGGAATCTAGTCGCTGATTAGTTACTGCAAAATGTGCTGTTGACGCTGCTTCTATTGGCGGAAAGACTTGTGTTTATAGCTGTGTTGTTGATGGCGTGACTCGTTAACGACGGTGTCGCAGCCAATTTCTGCGCGAAAGGCGATGTTCTCCAGCACCTGGGTAACCGTGCGAATACGGTAATCCGCCATCGCGTGTAGCACGTCGAGTGGCGCTTGGATGTCGATGAGGAGTGATGCCGGGAATAGGTCGATTCCGGTGAGGGGCACGTATCGATTCATTTGAAATCTCTATTTTGATGAGCCAATGCCGTCACTCAGTCGTCGCCAAACGATTAGGTGGCAGCTGTGCGCAGGTTGGCGAACCGGCATAGAGAATACCGGCAGATCCGAAGATCTCCCGCGCACAGCCGCCATAAATAGCGGCTTTGCGGGTGCGTCGGCACGAAAAACGGGGACAGACCACGTTTATCCTGAGAATGGCAGAGAATGGGGGCAGACTACGTTTTTCTGTGTCGCACTTTAGCGATCTGAAATAGTGTGAAATAGATAGGGAGATTGTTTTTCATAGAATTGACTAAGCTATTGGCATCATTAATTGTGAACGGATTCACCATATGCCACGCAGAGCACGTCTCTTGATGCCAGGTGTCCCCTTGCATCTGATTCAACGAGGAAATAATAGATCAGTTTGCTTTTTTTCAGAGGATGATTACCTTTTTTATTTAGAGCTGCTTGCTGAGCAGGCCAACAAAAATTCGTGTGAAATTCACGCATGGTGTCTTATGACTAATCATATCCATTTGTTGATTAGCCCTCATGAGCACAGCAGTACCAGCTCGCTGATGAAAGGAATAGGGCAACGATATGTGCAATACATAAATCGTACATATGGACGTAGTGGGACTTTATGGGAAGGGCGCTTCCGTTCGTGCTTTGTTCAAAGTGATAGTTATGTATTGGCCTGTTATCGCTACATTGAGATGAATCCTGTCAGAGCCAAAATGGTGACGCATCCTGCGGAATATCGTTGGTCGAGTTATCGTGCTAACGCACAATCAGAGTTTTCGCATCTCATTACCCCGCATGCTCAGTACCTATCGCTTGGGGACACAGATGTATCGACTGCTGAAGTCTATCGTGAGCTTTTTAGAAGCGAGTTGGAGATAGGATTGGTTGACCAGATTCGGGCTGCCACCAATGGCAACTATGTACTTGGTGGTTCGCGATTTGCAGCCGAGATTGAAGCTATGATTGGGCGACGAGCTCGGCGGGGATGCCCGGGCAGACCGAAAAAGCACTAGATTTTTTAGATGGAAAACGTGGTCTGTCCCCGTTTTCCCTGCAGCCCGGAAGAACTATTGAGTGATGTGGATATGATTGTTCGAGAAATTGGGCGAGAAGAGCCTGTGCAGGTGTTTGGGATTTACTGGATAGAGAACGAGCGCTTTTACTGGGTCATTCCTTATGATGGTTACGGTGGCCTGATGGCACTCAGTGATAGAGAGGTCAATGTTGTTGACTCTTCGTTGTCAAGTGATCTCATCCTCTGCAAGGATGGGGATGGGGGTGACATGATTCTGCACTGGGCAGCCGAAGATTTGATTGAAAAACTCGTGGAGCGTGATCCACTAGCAATGGTGGAGTTCTTAGGGCGCATAAAAAACTGATGGTGCAAAAGCAACTTGAAGAACGAAAACGGGGACAGACCACGTTTACCCTAGAAGACTTAGCCACACAGGCGGGAATACCTCGTAATCTTGTGGGGCAGCCCTCTAGTATTTTGGGGGAAATCGATAGACGATATTAAACAGTCCTTCTCCATGGATGGTGCTACGGTTACGTCTATACCCGCAAAAGCCAGTTCATCAGGCAAGGGACGAAAGCGGGGACAGACCACATTTATCGAGGGCTGGATAATGCTCCTTCAATTTAATCGTGGTCTGTCCCCGTTTTCCCTGTTTGTGGGGCGAGTGATTGGCACTACTACGCTGAAGGATGGAGGAGCCCCCACTTCTGTGATAAAAGTGTTTACCGACAAAGCCGGTAACCTGATCACAACCTTTCCGGTTAAGGCGGGCAATTGATGCGATCTCTCTCTCCGAAGGTCTGGCACGAGTTGCAATCAGCTGTTACGCGCATGAGTGATAAGTCCTCACTGAGGAATATGCTTGACGTAATCCTTTTGTGGTTGCGGCGCAATTATGAGTGCTTTTCTGTTGAGCCGTTCTCGACCTATAATTTTTATGAACTTTCCCATATAGATGAGAAGTTGATGCCTGTAGAGTTTTCTACTTTTAAACTTAGCGAATTAGCTCACCTTAAAAAAGTAATTTTACGCTACAAGTCCAAAGACGTAGAAGCTATCGCGCGCTTTTTGCGCGATACAATAGAAGAGTTAGTTACAATTGAGATTGATGAGCAATGTCCTAGGTGTGAGTCTCATGGTATGCGCATTTTTGTAGGAAAACAGAACGGATTATTGGCTTTTCAGTGTAATGTCTGTGGTCACGCCCATTACTCAGACGGATCTAAAGTCGAGGTAGGTGGATTGGACTTTGTACGCGAGGTTAGGTTGCGAGAGCTTGGCCTGATTTAATGGTGCAAAAGCAACTGGCGGGGCGGGGGAAAAACGGGGACAGACCACGTTTATCGAGGGTGGGATACTGCTCCTTCAATTTATTTGTGGTCTGTCCCCGATTTCGCCCAGTGGTTGTTCGGCTTTTTGACAAAAGCGGAGGCTCTGACTTCTCTCACTTTGTGGTGGTGGATGGAGTTACAACTAAAAACGGTATTCCTGTTGTTGCTATTCGTGATCCTCATGGTACGCAGTATTTCAGTCCTGTTACTACCTTTGAGAGAAATTTCTCGGGTGAGGTTGTTGTTCCTCGGAGTGCTTTGGAATGAAATTAAATATTAATTTTCCTGATAACTTGATTGCTGATGAATTGCTCAGGCAAGAGCGAATTCCTTGTTTGTGCAAGATATCAAAAGAGTTTGAAATTTCTTTTTCGGACACTATCCCGGAATCGTCTGGGATAGTGTCCGAGTGGGATCGTAAAGAATTGGAGTTAAGGGCTGTTGCGAGTGCAGGAGGTAAATACACGCACTATGCTTTTGGCCTGATCACCTTGAAAGAAATTGGGTTGGGTGTTTACAAAATTATTGATCTTGAGATGTTTTATAGGAATTTTGGTTGGTGCGTTATTTTGAAAGGTGGTGAATATGCTCCACCAGGTAATTTCTGGGACGAAGAGTGATAGCTGTTAGCCTCTACTGGTTAGTTGGTACAAAGAGTCCGATCCTATAGTAAAATTTGACAGTGTCCCGTCCTGAATAAGGTTTACACCTTCTGATCAATTTTCAGGCGAAAGCGGGGACAGACCACATTTATCGAGGGGCTGGATAATGCTCCTTCAATTTAATCGTGGTTTGTCCCCGTTTTCCCCAATGATGTAGGGACGTTTTATTCTCCTAAGGTGACGCTAAATTCAACAGAGATAATATTTAATGATTTTTCCGTTGGGACGTCGAAAGGTTTTATTGGTGTCGGTGCAGATGGGGCCGCCGAATTGGTGGGACCTTTGAAAAAACTGGTAGAGTACTCACAGGCGCAAGGAGCAAAAACAGTAACGTTTAAAGGTTATTATGCTACCGAAGAGGGAGCGTCCCTAGGTGGTGGCAAGGTCGGCGAGAAGTTCTCCCTCAGTTTTCCAGCTACGAATGACGAGCTTAAAGAGTTTCTTAGAGGCTTAAGGAAATGAGCATTAGTTCTTCAGTAAAAAAACGAATTGTAAGCTTGGTGTCTTCCGGTTTTGGGGAGGATTATGATGCAGTGGAGTCTGTTGGCAGTTATTTGTACTCAGTCAAGCTTCCGGAAGGTGTGTTTTACATTTCGGAAACTGGTGTTCATTTGAAAGGTGGTAGGGGGGGTGTTGATATTTTGTTTTTGGATATTTCTGAAATAATAAGCCACCTTTCGGCAGAGCTCTGCTCTGAGGTATCTAATAAGCGAGATGTAGAGTTTTTTGTTCCTTTGGAGATTTTTAGTCAGAGGTTTGTAATGGCGTTGCATGTGCCTTTTTTGGCGTACTCTAGACTTTTAAATGTATTGACGGAGTTAAGGTCGGCGAATTTAACGAAAGCGGGGACAGACCACATTTATCGAGGGGGTGGATAATGCTCCTTTAATTTAATCGTGGTCTGTCCCCGTTTTCCCCCGGATGCTTTGCGTCCGAAGACAGTCAGAGAAGAAGGGGGGATCACCCCGAAAGCGATTATTGATACCTGTCCGAACTGCAAGGTTGTCTGGCCGGAGAAGAAATGATGACACTGAATAAGTATTGGGAACCCGGGTTTGGCGAACTGGTTACTTGGTTCGCAATGGATAAAAATGGAGCCATTGCGGTCATGGTAAATAACTGCTTTGGGGCGCTCCCAGCTATACTTTTGGAAGTTTCCGATGTAGATGAAAGGCTCGATAGCTTTAATGAATTTATTTGGGGGGAATCTGCTGAGTTTGATGAGTGCTCGGAAAATAAAAAAGGGCAGACGATATTGGGTTTTTATTCGGCTTATGCCTATAGGCATACTTCATCTAGGCGAGAGATTGAAGAATGGGTAGCCAACAGATCATTATTTAGTGGAAGGTTGACGGAGTATAGTCTGCCATCAATTAAAGGTTTTTACGTTTTTCATGGTGTTGAGGGAAGTGTGCCAGGTGAGGATTTTCCTGTTGGATATGATGGGAATACTGTAATGGGTGACTACTTTCGATATTTGATACCCACTGCCTTTGCTAGGGTAGAAGATATTCCCGTTGAGCTCAGAGGATTGATTGCGGTGTCCGATTCTTTGGAGTTTTCCAAAAGCTCTGTCATTTGTAATGAGAAAATTGATCATTTATTTACCCATCTTTATGGGGGGTAGATGGTGATGTTTATGCGGCGGTGTTTTTAGTAGTTTGAAGCTGTTAGGTCGGGTAGTGCTGGGGCGCTAAAAATGCGAAAAACGCACGAAAAACGGGGGCAGACCACGTTTATCCTGAGAATGGCAGAGAATGGGGGCAGACTACATTTTTCTGTGTCGCACTTTAGCGATCTGAAATAGTGTGAAATAGATAGGGAGATTGTTTTTCATAGAATTGACTAAGCTATTGGCATCATTAATTGTGAACGGATTCACCATATGCCACGCAGAGCACGTCTCTTGATGCCAGGTGTCCCCTTGCATCTGATTCAACGAGGAAATAATAGATCAGTTTGCTTTTTTTCAGAGGATGATTACCTTTTTTATTTAGAGCTGCTTGCTGAACAGGCCAACAAAAATTCGTGTGAAATTCACGCATGGTGTCTTATGACTAATCATGTCCATTTGTTGATTAGCCCTCATGAGCACAGCAGTACCAGTTTGCTTATGAAAGGAATAGGGCAACGATATGTGCAATACATAAATCGTACATATGGACGTAGTGGGACTTTATGGGAAGGACGCTTCCGTTCGTGCCTTGTTCAAAGTGATAGTTATGTATTGGCCTGTTATCGCTACATTGAGATGAATCCTGTCAGAGCCAAAATGGTGACGCATCCTGCGGAATATCGTTGGTCGAGTTATCGTGCTAACGCACAATCAGAGTTTTCGCATCTCATTACCCCGCATGCTCAGTACCTATCGCTTGGGGACACAGATGTATCGACTGCTGAAGTCTATCGCGAGCTTTTTAGAAGCGAGTTGGAGATAGGATTGGTTGACCAGATTCGGGCTGCCACCAATGGCAACTATGTACTTGGTGGTTCGCGATTTGCAGCCGAAATTGAAGCTATAATTGGGCGACGAGCTCGGCGGGGATGCCCGGGCAGACCGAAAAAGCACTAGATTTTTTAGATGGAAAACGTGGTCTGTCCCCGTTTATACCTTATAGTTTATACCCGTTTATATACCCGTTTATACTCTTGGGATTGATTTAATGAAAGATTTCGGACTGATGGGTATTAAGCTGGAGCCGACCCTGCTCTGGGGGGGCACGCCTCTATTTAGCTTGGATGATGCGATTAAACTGTTGGGGTTTTGCGAGCAAAATGACGCCGCAGTGCTCGGAATTGAAGGCTTTAAAATAGCAGGAGGCAAAAGAGTTCCTGATATGGACTGTATTGCTGACTTTTCCACTCTGGTTGCTGTAGCCGGGAGAGAATTTCCGACAGCATCCAGAGAAGCAGCTAAATTGTTTATTGAATCGATCGCAGATAGCGATGTGTTTTTGGAGTTTGTTCTAGTCAAAGCTTAATAAAGCAAGAGAGGGCGGATCTAATTGTTTGTTATGTCCCATCTTCAATAAATATTGCGACAAGAAAGTGGGCGGATTTATTTATTTGGTTGTGGTGCGCGCCCCAAAAAATAGATCTGTCCCGGGGAATAAACGGGGACAAATAAACGGGGACAGACCACGTTTTTTGGGAGCAGGGCAGTGCTCTTTCGATTAAACGTGGTCTGTCCCTGATTTCCCTTTATCGGCCCGCCGCTGAGGGTAACGGACAGGCAATATGTGCGTTTAGTGTGTATGAGGTGGTCCCGTCCGGGAAATCTAGTCGTCCATTGTCGAACGTACTCAATTTTGAGCCTCCCGCTGATTCTAACTGTGGCCGGCACTGACCAGATTGTCAGGCTAACGAGAAAAGGGGACGGTGTCCCATCCTGAACAAGGTTCACACCTTCCGATCTATTTTTCAGGAAGAGCGTAATGGAATCAGGACCAGACACACTTGTGTGGCCGCAGTATGGCTTTGCCAGCTTGGACGTTGCATGAGCCTGTGTGAGGGTTTTCGGTGATTTTGGTGCCGTAATATTCCGGATTGCCACGATTGACAGCCCTCACAACTTGTAGGAATTTAGCCGCCCGCAGGTAAGGGATATCTGCTGATGGCCAAAAGATGGCCGTTGTTCACCACACAAGGGATTGTCTATGCAAGGTTCAAACACCGTTGCTCAACAGGTGTGCGGTCAGCTGGTGCACGAGCATCAGAACACCCCACACATGAACATTGCCGAGCAAATCCTTGAATGCCTGTTTCGCCGTCGTAGCCTCGCCCCGGGGCAGGATCACGAACTTTCGTCGCAGGTGCTGGAACCCCATCTGACCAAGGTCATGCAGGCGGTCGAGAGCGGTCGCAAGATTGAAATGGTCTTGCCAGCCTTTCCCGGCAAATCGCCCAGCCGCAAGAAAACCCTGAGTCATCTGCCCGATTTTGCGGAACATCATGCAATCGACGAGTTACATCGCCTGTGCAAGGAGATCCAGGAGATCTACGCACCGGGAGCGCTGATTCATATCTGCTCCGATGGCTATGTGTTCTCTGACTTGGTGCATGTTCCCGATGCGGACGTTAAGGCCTACACCGACGCTATCCAGGACTACGCCGAACAGCACTATCCCGGCACGTTCGCCCATTTCGACCTCCAGGATGCCTACCCACAGCTGGATTGTCTGGACGCCATGCGTGAAGAGATGATGATCGAGCACGGTCAGTCATTGATCTTGTTGCAGCAGCGCTTCAAGGATGATCCGCACATGATGTTGATGTACTGCGGCATCCATCGCTTTCTTTCCGAGGATTACTCGGGACTGAAAGTATTCGCTGGCATGAGCCTCAACGCGGTGAAGAAGGTCGCCAAACCGGCCTCGCAGCGGGTGATCCAGCGCAGTGAAGCCTGGGGGGCGCTGTTGCAGGCGCGTTACCCGCATTGCCTGCGCTTGTCGATTCACCCGCAGTTGGCGGTCTCGACGAAGATCGGTATCCGGTTGGTGCCAACCAGTGACCTGTGGCGTACGCCCTGGCATTCGGTGGCCATCAAGCGACGGGGTGTGGTCACCCTCGAAAAACGCAGCAATGTCGATGAGCGCTACCACCGCCTGGTGTTCCGCAAGGGGCGTCCTTGTCACTACGCCAGTGCTCAATGATGGCGTCTCGGTTGCGGGTCGAAGCCGTACTCTTCGATTTGGACGGGACTCTGGTCGACACCTTGCCCGACATCACCTGGTGCTTGAACCAAGTGCTGCTCGAACATGGTTGCCCGGCGCTGACCTCGGAAACAGTGCGCGGATACATCGGCGGCGGCACCACGGCGATGAGCGAGCGGGTCGCCGCGCAGTTCGGCATAGTCGATGCGGTCGCCTTGCACCAGCGCTATGTGGCGCTCTATCAGCACAACCTGGTTCAATTTTCCCGTCCATTCAGCGGTGTCTTGGAATTGCTCGAAGGCTGCCGACAGCTACAGCTACCGCTGGCTATCGTGACCAACAAGGCCGAGGAAATGGCGTTGCAGGTTTCCAGAACGTTGCTGCCGCAGAATGCTTTCGGGCCAATTCTGGGGCATCGCGCAGGCAGGTCGCTCAAACCGCAACCGGAGGTGGCATGGGAAGCCGCCCGGCGGTTGTCGGTTGATCCGCAACGCTGCTTGTTCGTCGGTGACACGGAGATCGATCTGCAAACGGCTCGTGCTGCAGGCATGTATTCGGCGGCAGTCACTTGGGGTTATGGCCTGACACCAGACTTGCAGACCCAGGCCCCGAACTTGTGCTGTGAACACCCGGCCGAATTGCTGCGCATTTTGCAGCAAGCCTGCGGGGCTGCGCATGCGTTCACCGAGCATGGCGACACCGTCAAATCCTATTGATACACACACCCTCAAGGAAGTTGTTCTATGGAACATAGAGACGTCTGGATCGCTGCCGTCAGCGATTTGCTGGCCGGTTATCTGCTCAAAGGCACGGATGATTGTTTCGACACACAAGGCAGGGCACACCTGGCGCTTCGATTGGGGCACTGCTTCGATCAGGGCTTGCCAGTGCGTCTGGTTTTGCCAGGCTTTCCCTGCAAGTCGCCAAACGCCAGCGACCAGACTTTCGGCGTGCTGCCGGACTACGGCGAGGTCATGGCCATCGAGCGCCTCGACCAACTCGGCCAAGCCATCGCCGCGTTGCACGCACCGGGCTGCGTGGTGTCGATCCTCAGCGACGGCACGACCTTCAATGACATCGTCGGCGTGGCCGACGACGTTCGCGCCGCTTACAACCGGGCGTTGCGTGAACTGTGCACCACCCACACGATTGAGTGGGTCAGCATGGAAGACCTGTTTCCCCAGGCCCAAAGTGCCGAGTCGGTTCGCGCCAGCCTGATCAAGCAGGCCCGTCTACCGTGGAAAAACCTTGGTGACCTGATCGAGCAGAGCCGCGACGATGAGTCCCTCAGCCGGGCGCATGACAACCTCTGCAGTCACCTCTACAACGACCTGCGTCTGTGCCGCGAAGAAGGACAGAGCGAGGACGAGTACCTGCAACAAATCAATTTCAAAGCCTACCAAATGATGTATCGCGGGCAGGCATTGAACGCGGCGGTGGACCGTTTCTTTGGCGATGACATTCGCTTGTCGGTCCATCAATACAACAATGCCGGCCCCAAATTCACCTTCGGCCTCGCCGAAGGGCTGACCCGCGCGGACAGCCCTTGGCATGCCGTGCCGGTGTGCAACCTGGATGGCGGCCAAACCCTTCGCGCCCGCGCTCAGGTCGACCTCGACCACCATGTGCTGGTCACCTATGAGGGGCGGCCATGGCTCTACCATCAAACAGAAAACCCGCAGGCCCAAGGCTTCGAGTACGAACTGCAAAAACTTCCGCTGTTTGGCCTGGTGGTGCGAGACCCGTTGGGGCTGGGTTTCGAACGACTGTCCACCGGCCTGCTGGAAGCTCTGGTGGAAACCTTCGGTTTCGTCTGCCTCAAAGGTTGCCGTTTCGACGACCAGGATAGCTTTGCTCGCAGCTGCGAACGCTTCGGCACGCTCTACGAATGGGCCTTCGGTGCCGTCCACGTGGTCAAGCCTGCGGACAAACCCCAAGGCGTGGTGCACTCGCTGGAAAAAACTCCGTTGCACTGGGACCTGAACATGCTGCCCGACAGCGATGCGCAAGTTCAACGCAACCCGAAATTCTGCGCCAGCAAATTCATGTTGTATTGCAAGACCGCGCCGCTGCCGGGCGAGGGCCAGACCACCATCGTCGACAGCCGCAACGTACTGCGCAAAGTCGGGCAGCAAGTCGCCCGACAATGGCAGGGCGTGAACATCACCTACTACACCAAAATGACCTACTTCGGCGGCTCGCCGCGCATGTACAGCCTGGTGGACCACCACCCCCGAAGCGGCGAGCTCATCCTGCGCTACCAAGAGGGCACCGACTCGACATTGCAGACCTTGAGCCAGTCGGTGCAGGACCATGACGAGCAGGCTCAGCAGGCGTTGCTGGAACAGGTCAATGCGCTGGTTTATGACCCGGAGTGTCTGATTGCTCATCAATGGAGTGAGGGTGATCTGGTGCTGATCGACAACTATCGGACGTTGCATGGGCGACTGCCGATGTCGGCGGGTTCTTCATCGCGGGAGTTGTGGCGGGTGCAGGTTTACTGATTGTTGTTGTCAGAGTCGGAGCAGGAAGCAGAAAAACCGCAGTAATGCGGTTTTTCTACGACTGAAATTTAATCACTGCCCCTTGGGCGTATCGAACCCACGCTGCTCAATCACCCGAAACACATCACTCACATCCTGGACCATGATCCGCGCGATGTTGGTGACGGTGTTGATGTCGTGTTCGGCGTAGTCGGGGAGGCTGGTGCAGGCCATGAGGTTGAGGTATTTGAGGACGGCGTTGAGGCGTTCGCTGAGGCAGCTGTGGAGTTCGCGTATCGGGGCGTCGGCGTCGATGAGGAGGACGGGGTGGTCGGTGGCGAAGTGGGACATTGGGGAGTAGTGGCGGAGCGGTTTGTTCATAGTCATAAGGTTGAACTCTTCAAAGGAAAATGAAGTGCCACCTTTCTGCTGCGAAACAAATGGGTGGCAGCTATGTGCGGGTTCGCAGACCGGAGAAGAGACAAAACCGGCAGACCCGAGGGTCTCCCACACACAGCCGCCATAAAACGTAACGGCGGCAAATTTTGCCACAGTTGTCATTTAACGGTGTGTGTCATCTTCTGCAGGGCTGCGAAACCCTATCGCTGAATTCGCTCAGCGACAGACCCACTCTAGGCAGTGATTTTGGTAGCCGCAACCGGGCTGTAGGACCACACGCGGTCACTGTGGCGAGGGGGCTTGCCCCCGTTCGGTGGCGCAGCCGCCGCAAAACCGGGCGCTGCGGTGTGTCTGAGGAAACGGGCTATCAGGGTTTGGGGCCGCTTCGCAGCCCAGCGGGAGCAAGCTCCCTCGCCACAAAGGGCAGATTCCTACATATTTTGCAGACTTCAAAATCATGGCCGCGTCGTTACGGCATTTAACCCGAGGAGAATCCCATGAGTCAGTCACTGGAACGCGCCATTGCCATTGCCGCCGCGGCGCATGAAGGGCAGGTGGACAAGGGCGGGGCGCCTTACATCCTGCATCCGCTGAAAGTCATGCTGCGGGTGAACACGCTGGAAGAGCGCATCGTCGCGGTACTGCATGACGTGGTCGAGGACTGCGGCATCAGCGTCGACGATCTGCGCAAGGAAGGCTTCAGTGAAGCGGTGCTGACGGCGATTGCGTCGGTGACCAAGGTGCCGGGCGAGTCCTACGAGGCGTTCGTCGAGCGCGCGGCGAAGAACCCGATCGGGCGGGTGGTGAAGCTGGCTGATCTGGAAGAGAACAGCGACTTGTCGCGGATTGCGCAGCCGTCCTGGGACGATCTGGAGCGCGTGGAGAAGTATCGGCGGGCGATAGGGGTGTTGCGTTCGTAGCGGGTGTTGCCAACGCGTCGCCGGCGCGAGTGCCGACCATTCCGGGATTTACGGAGGGTGTACCCGCCAGGAACAACAAAGCCCCGATTATTCGGGGCTTTGTTGCTTGGGTATGCACAGTTCTCAGATCGTTACCGCACGCCGTCCGGCGTTAATTAGTGATTTTATTGCTGAAACATCCAGGATGAGCTCGAAAGGCGACTTAATGTCGGACCCGGCAAAGGCAAAGCGGGCGGGTTAAAGCCACCATCAGCACTGCCGATAACTCCGACTACGAATCCGCAAATCGCGCCTACATCAATAATGACTGAGCCTACGACCAAGGTCCTCTGCTGGCCGGCCGCCTCATTTAAGGAAAAGTGACTGTGATCATTGGTATCGACCTGGGCACCACCAACAGCCTTGTGGCTGCCTGGGATGGCGAACATGCCCGGCTACTCCCCAATGCGTTGGGCAACCTCCTTACACCCAGCGTCGTTGGCCTCGACGACCACGGCCAACTGATCGCCGGGGATATTGCCTGCGAACGGCTGCACACCCACCCCCACCTCACCACATCTCTGTTCAAGCGCTATATGGGGAGCGCCCGTGAAACGCAGCTGGGCGGGCGCGCCTATCGAGCGGAAGAACTCTCGGCGATGCTACTGCGTAGTCTCAAGGCCGACGCCGAGCGCGCCTTAGGCGGGCCCGTTCACGAAGCAGTGATCAGCGTGCCCGCGTATTTCAGTGATGCCCAGCGCAAGGCCACGCGTATTGCCGGCGAACTGGCCGGGCTGAAAATTGAAAGGCTGATCAACGAACCCACCGCTGCAGCCTTGGCCTATGGCCTGCAACAGCGAAACGAAGCGACCTTTCTGGTGTTCGACCTTGGGGGTGGCACCTTTGACGTGTCCATCCTCGAGCTGTTCGAAGGCGTCATGGAAGTGCGCGCCAGCGCGGGGGACAATTTCCTTGGGGGTGAAGATTTCGATGACCGGCTCGTGGAGCATTTCATCGCCAAAATCGGTGCCGCTGACCTGCCAGACACGGCCCACCCTGCCATAGCACAGCGGTTGCGGCGTGAGGCACAACGGGTTCGTCATGCCTTGGGGCAGGCGCAAGTCACGAGCTTTATCCTTCGCGAGCAAACGCGTGAATGGAGTCTTGAACTGACCCAGAGCGACCTGGCGGACATCGTCCGGCCTCTGCTGGACCGCCTGCGAGCCCCGATCGAGCGCGCGTTGCGCGACGCCCGGATCAAGGTGGCTGACCTGAACGAAATATTATTGGTGGGCGGCACCACGCGCATGCCGTTGGTGCGAAAGCTGGTCGCGGCCCTGTTCGGGCGAATCCCGGCGATGCAGCTCAACCCGGATGAGGTGGTGGCGCAGGGGGCGGCTATCCAGGCGGCGCTACAGGCGCGCCATGCCTCCCTCGAAGAAGTGGTACTTACCGACGTATGCCCCTATACCTTGGGAATCGAGACCTCGGTGCAGCTAGGCGCCGGTTACCAAAGCGGCCACTACTTGCCAATTATCGAGCGCAATACAGTGGTGCCGGTGAGCCGCTCCCGTAACGTGTCCACCCTCAGTGATAACCAGAAAGTAGTCAGGCTAGGTATCTACCAAGGCGAAAGCCGGTTGGTGGCCAACAATATTTTCCTGGGTGAACTGGAAATCCCCGTACCACCGCGCAAAGCCGGTGAGGTAACGCTGGACATACGCTTCACCTACGACAATAACGGTTTGCTCGAAGCCCAGGTGCATTTGCCAATCAATGACGAAACCCATCGGCTGGTCATCGAGAACAACCCCGGGGTATTGGCTCCTGAAGAAATCGCCCAACGGTTGGCGGCCCTCGAAGCACTGAAAGTGCACCCGCGCGACCAGCAGATCAATACCTTGCTGCTGGCCCGGCTGGACCGCTTGTATCAGGAAAGCCTGGGCGATGGCCGGGAACGTATTGCCGGGCTGGCGAACCATTTTCAGCAAATGCTCGACACCCAGGATGAACGCCTGATACGCGAAGCCCGTGGCGACATTACCCAGCGTCTTGCCCATTTCGAGCGGGAGGGTTGAGTCACCATGAGCCATTGGAAAGTGCTGGACCTTACCCCGGACGCGGACGAACGCAGCATCAAACGCGCCTATGCGCGGCTGCTGAAAATCCACCGCCCAGACGAAAACCCCAATCAGTTCCAGCGCCTTCGGGAAGCCTATGAAGCTTCGCTGGCCGAGTCCCGCTGGCGCGCGCAGATTGATGAGGAAGACGTTTATTCCCCGTTAACCGCAAGCGCATCAACCCCGGAATACCATCCGCCCGCGCAAGCCCCTACGTGGGTAATCCCTCAGGATAGCGTCGACACTCCAACCGCCATCAGTCCTCCGGAACCGTCCCTGGAACAGATGCAGCAGTGGTTGGCCGAGGGTAAAGAGCGCCAAGTGCGGGAAGCGCTGTGCCTTTGGCTGGCGAGCGACTGGCTATTGCCCTTCGAGCGCCGCCAGCAGTTCGAGCAAAGCATATTGGATTGGCTCGAGTCCGCCGAAAAATGGTCGCCAGCCTTTTTCGATGGTGTGTGTCAGGTCATGGGTTGGAACGAAACCCAAGGCGATCTGCCGTGCGAGTACTGGCGCTGGGACAGACTGATCCGGCGGTGCGAGGCGCAAGCTTTTGCAGAGACCCTACGCGGCGATCTGGCCAGATTCGACGCCGATAAAATCCATGGGCAGGCAGCCGCCATGCTGTTCAAACCCATGACTGACCGCCGCCGGCGTGAAATGGCCGATTGCTTTAGCAACCTCGACTGGCAACGCTTTGCAGAGCTCGCCCAAGCCATTGAATATCAATACCCCGAAGTGCCCCAGCGTCTTGGGCTGCAACCACTCGACAACTGGCGGGATTGGTTGCCGGCCACAAACTATCGAGGGGTTTACCTTTTCCTATGGATGGCGCTGTGTGCTGTTCTTATGGCTTCGGTGCTTACCGGGCCTACGAAGAAAGAAGCGTTCGGCATGGTCATCATGCCACTGATAATGCCGGTATTGATCTGGATGGGCATGAAGGTTTACCACGTTTGGGCCATGGTAGCCGTGGTAGCGGGGCCGTTGGATGTGTTGCTTAGCCGATTGTTACTCCCGCGCCGTTGGTACCGACAAGGCGCTGGGCTCTTGTTGCTCCGCCACATACTCCCCAGTGCAGTGCCCGCAGCCCTGGCGTGCGCATGGTCCGGTGGTGTCCTGTGGCTGCGATGGGTAAGCCCGGTGGTGGTGTTCCTCGGTACGATTTACTTCACAAATGTGGCCCTGAGCGGCGGTAGGGTCTCGATGTGGGCTCGGGCACTACGAGCACTTAAACTGAAGGCCGGGCAACTGCCTTGGCACATGCTGCAACGCGAAGGCCTCGTTGTCGTGATTGCAGTGGCCGTGATGGCGGCTACAGTCTATTTCCGTATGAAAACTGTTGTTTAGCGGACAACACGCAATTTACTGGGCTGTGGATGAAGAGAAGGAGATGAGTGGGGACAGATCCCTCAGGGGCGGATTTATTTGTTTGGTTCGTGCGATGGTTGGAAAATAAATTCGTCCCCTTTTCCCTCTGGTGAAGGCCAGGGTTGGATAGTGGTTTCCGAGCGCAGGAGAGGAGCGCGCCAAGGCTGGCCGCCCCTTCACGGCTTCACACACTGGGCCGGCAAAAAAATAGCGCTTTTGCTCGCCTGTTACGTTCATAGTCAGGTCGAGGAGAACAGCATGAAATCCCGGATCATTGGATTGCGAGTGGCCGGTACCGTCTACGCACTGATGGCCTTGGCGCAACTGGGGCGCCTGATTATTCGCCCCGAGGTTCTCGTTAATGGGTATCCCATGCCCCTGTGGCCAAGCGTGCTTGCCTTGGTATTGCTCGCGGTATTGAGCATCTGGATGTGGTCGCTCACACAGTCGCGAGCAGAGTGAGGCTGACTCATCCAGGCCAAACCGCTTCTTGGGCCACTTCGGAGTGATGCTGATGCAGTCATGCTGCGGGTGAACACTCTGGATGATGGATTGGGTGTTCCAGGGAAAAACAACAAAGCCCCGATTATTCGGGGCTTTGTCGTTTGGGTATGCGCAGTTCTCAGATCGTTACCGCACGCTATCCGGCGTTATTGTCTGGCTTGCGGTGACTACGGGTTCTGCGCAATGTGTTTCGGTCCCGCCATGGCCCACCCTATCAGCCCGAACAGCGGCACAAACACGATCACCACGATCCACACCAGTTTGTTGCTCGATTTGCCCTCGGCTTTACGTACCCTGTTGATCGCCCACAACTCGATCAGCAAAAGCACTGCCGCGAGCACGATCCAGATCGTTTCGATTTGCATGAGTCACCTCCTGATAGTCATTCAGTTAGGTGAGTGGTGATGGGCGGGGTTCATTAAATTTCGGAGGGAGTGGGGGAAATGGCCGCCGAGTGAGCCGAACTGGGCGCGGCTCTGGACCATTTGTGGAATGCCGATTTCGGGGATGGATAAATTAGTAAGTTTGTTGCTTCAAACCTTAAAAAATATATGCCCGTGGTTTGGGTGTGTCGGGTATGTTCAGCCTTGATCCTGAGCGTTCTCGGAGACTCCGTAATGCCTGGTTTTGCCGAGCCTGGCGAATAACCTGTGGTGAGCGGGCTTGCCCCCTCGCCACAGAGTTGTGCATCGACTGACTCCTGTAGGAGCCTGCGATCTTTTGATTTTGATGTGTTGTGTCTGGAGGTCCCCATGGCCGCTTACAACCTGCGACAGCTTCGATATTTCGTCACCACCGCCGATTGCGGCAGCGTGGCGGAGGCTTCGCGCAAGCTTTATATCGCGCAGCCGTCGGTGTCGACGGCGATCAAGCACCTTGAAGAAAGTTTTGGCGTGCAGCTGTTTATCCGGCATCACGCCCAGGGTGTTTCGCTGACGCCGAGTGGGTCGCGGTTTTATCGCAAGGCGCTGGAGCTGCTGCGGGTCGCCCATGAGTTTGAACAGAATGCGCTGGCGGACAACGACGTGGTCGCGGGGCAGATCGATATTGGCTGTTTTGAAACGGTGGCGCCGCTGTACCTGCCGCGTTTGATTGCTGGTTTCAAGGAGCGTTGGCCAGGTGTGGAGATCCGCATTCGCGATGGCGAACAGCAGGAACTGGTGCAGGCGCTGACCGCCGGCAGCATCGACCTGGCGATGCTGTTCGAACACGATCTGGACAGCACGATTGAGACAGTGCCGCTGATGCCGCCGCAACAGCCCTACGCCTTGTTGCCGGCGGATCACCGCTTCGCGCAACAGGCGAAAGTGTCGCTGAATGACCTGGTGCTGGAGCCGATGATATTGCTGGACGTGGTGCCGAGCCGGACCTACTTCGTGAGCATTTTTGAAGAGCGCGGACTGACGCCACACATCGTGTTCAGCTCACCTTCGATCGAGATGGTGCGAGGAATGGTCGGGCGCGGTTTTGGCTTTTCGATTCTGGTCACCAAACCGTTTTCCGAATACACCTATGACGGGCAGAAGGTCGTGTGCATACCACTGGCCGAAACCGTGACCGGTTCGGGTCTGTCGGCGGCATGGTTGAGAAGGTCGCAGCTGACCAAACCGGTACAGCTGTTCGTGGATTACTGCCAGGAAGAACTGGCCCGACTGTATACCTGAGCGTCGGGCCAACCATCAGCGGCTGATTGATAACAGCATCCGTTGCAGCATTTCATCGCAGCCGTTCAATTGTTCGAGGCTAACAAATTCGTCCGGCTTATGACCCTGATCCATGCTGCCCGGACCGCACACCACTGTCGCAATTCCCGCCGCGTCAAACAGACCGCCCTCGGTGCCGAACGCCACCGTACCGAACTCCCCAGAACCGGAAAATGCCGCGATCAGCTCAGCGGCTTCGCTGTGCGCATCGGTCGCCAAACCGGGATAGGCCGACAATTCACTGAAGCGGATTTCACTCTGATCACTCACGGCGCGCATGCGCGGTAGCACTTGTTGCTCGGCGTAGGTCTGCAATTCCTGCGCAACGAGGCCAGGGTCTTGTGAGGGCAGGGCGCGGATTTCAAAGTCGAAGCGGCAATCGGCGGGGACGATGTTCAAGGCTTTGCCGCCGGAGATGACGCCGGTTTGCACGGTGCTGAACGGCGGGTCGAAACGGGCGTCGTGATGTTCTGGTGCCTTGAGCCTTTGACCTATTCGCCCCAGTTCACCGATCAGTTCGGCGGCGTATTCAATCGCATTGACCCCGAGTGGCGCGTACGCCGAATGGCAGGCTTCGCCATGAATGTCGCAGCGCATCGCCAGCTTGCCCTTGTGGCCGAGCACCGGTTTGAGTTCGGTGGGTTCGCCAATGATGCAGAGCATCGGTTTGACCGGGCGCTGTTGTAGTGCTTTCAGCAGCGAGCGGACACCAAGGCAACCGACTTCTTCGTCGTAGGAGAGCGCGATGTGCACTGGCAGCCGCAGCGAGGCCTGCACCAGTGACGGCACCAGGGCAAGTACACAGGCGATGTAGCCTTTCATATCCGCGGTGCCGCGACCGTACAGGTTGCCGTCGCGTTCGGTGAGCTGGAATGGCGCGACGGTCCACGGCTGGCCGTCGACGGGCACCACATCGGTGTGCCCCGACAACACGATGCCCGGCTGATCCGCCGGGCCAATGGTGGCGAACAGATTAGCCTTGCTGCGCTCGTCGTTGTAGATCAGTTCGCAAGGCACCTCGAAGCGGGCGAGGTAGTCGCGGACGAACTCGATCAGCTGCAGATTTGATTCGCGGCTGGTGGTGTCGAACGCCACCAAGGCTTCAAGCAAATCGCGGCTGCTGCTCATCGGTCGTCTCCGGCGACACCGTAGCCAGGGGATTTGTCGGGGGTGAGGGCGCGGTCGATGTAGTCCTTGACCTGTGGGCGATAGGCGTCCCACAACTGCTGCAATTTGCCTATCGGTTCTTCATCAGCCCAATCGACCCGCAGGTTGATGATCGGCCAGGTCAGTTCTCCGACCACTATAACGGCAGCCGAATGCACCGGCCCGGCTTCACCGCCTGCGACCACCGCCGCTTTCATCGCGGTGAGCAAGCGGTCGGTCAGTTGGCCCTCGCCATGTTCGTACGCCTCGACCATGGCCTGGATCACGGCTCGGTCCGCGAGCATGTTGCCGGCGGCCACGCATTGCTCGCCCGACACGGCGTTGTGGTTGCCCAGGGTTTCTGAGCCGCTGAAATGCGCGGTGCGACCGAGGTGGTCAATCGCCGTGATTTGTCGGTATTGGCTGTAGCCGTTGCGGGTCAATGCCTTGTCCAGAGCCTCGGCAGGTGAGAGGCCTTGTTCCATGAGGGCGAGGGTTTCCGGGCCGAGGGATGGCAGGGTGATATTTTGTGTGGAGACCGCGCCGACACCGGGCAATAGCCAGGGGCAGCGGGCGCCGACGGCGATGCTTGAGGAACTGATTGCAATGCCGAACTGACCGGTTTCGGGGCAACGGGCGGCGATGGAGAAGGTCATGGTTTTGCTCCTTGGTTGGCCTTGGCAAAGTTGTTGTCTGTGCGGGCGTCTTCGCGAGCAAGCTTCGCTCCTACAGATGATCAGGGTCGTTCATGAAACAGCGATCTACTGTAGGAGCGAAGCTTGCTCGCGAAAGCCGCGACTCGGTCTACCTGCTTACTCAGGAATCACCGCAATCACATCAATCTCCATCAGCCACTGCGGCTGCCCCAGTGCCGACACCACCAACCCGGTGGAAATCGGAAACACCCCTTTGAGCCACTTGCCCACTTCCCGATAAACCGGCTCGCGGTAACGCGGGTCGATCAGGTAAGTGGTGGTTTTGACGATGTGGCTGAGGTCGCTGCCAGCTTCTTCCAGCAACTGTTTGACGTTGCGCATGGCTTGCTCGGTTTGCGCACGCGGGTCGCCGAGGCCCACCAGGTTGCCTTCGAAATCGGTGCCGACCTGGCCGCGAACATAAACGGTGTTGCCGGCCCGCACGGCCTGGCACAGGTCATTGTCCAGGCTCTGGTTCGGGTAGGTTTCCTTGGTGTTGAACATGCGAATACGGGTATGGGTTGGCGTGGACATCTGAGGCTCCTGAAGAACTATTCGTTAAGCGCTGACGGTGGTTTTATGCGCGACGGGGGCGGTTTCAGCCTCGCGTTGCAGGGCATCGCGGTAGTCGTGGTATGAGCGCTGAATGGCGATCTGATCAGCCACGTACTTGGCATCGTGCCAAACACCCCAGATGAACGAAGAGCCGCGACGCGATTGCCATGGCAGGCCGAGGAAATACACCCCAGGCTCGCTCGACACTCCGCGCTGATGCTGCGGCTTGCCGTTGTCGTCGAACGCGTTGACCTTCAGCCAGCTGTAATCCGTGGCAAACCCGGTGGCCCAGATGATCGACGTCACGCCAGCCTTGGCCAGGTCGAGTTCAAGAATCGGGTTAGTGACGCAATCCGGATCCGGGAAGGTATGCCGCGCCTCAGGTTCTTCCGGCAGGTCCAGGCCATTGCGCTCGACGTAGGCGTCGGCGGCATTGAGCAGCGCCAGATAGTTCTCATCGCCGCGTGCCAGGTTGTCGGCAAGGTTGGGCTGGAACGTCGCCACGCTGCCATTGAACGATTGGGTCAGACCCACCAGCGTCATTCCGCGATGGGCCAGCCCACGGAAGTCCACCGTGCGGCCGCCATGGGCGCCGCTCACCGCGATGGTCACGTGTTCCCGGCCGGGTTTCATCGCGGCCTGATCCCACTCGCCGAGCACGCCCAGCCACCAGCAGAAATCACGGTTGCGATAGGCGCGAGGAGGGCGATCGTGCGCACCCACCGAGAGGTAAACCTGCTTGCCGGCACTCTGTAATTCATCGGCGATCTGCACCCCGGACGAGCCGGCGCCCACCACCAGCACAGCGCCCTCTGGCAGTTGCTGCGGGTTGCGGTATTCGGCGGAGTGGATCTGGGTGAATGGCTGATCTTTCGGCGCGATCGGCGGAATAACCGGGCGCTGGAAAGGTCCGGTGGCGGCCACTACGCGGTTGGCCTCGATCACGCCTTCGGAGGTTTCAATGGTGAAGCCTGGACGACCGACATTGCGCTCGACTTTCTTCACGTCCACGCCGGTGCGGATGGGGGCGTTGAACTTCTTCGCGTAGGCTTCGAAGTAATCCGCTACCCGTTCTTTCGGGGCAAAGCTGTCGGGGCTGAGATCGTCGAACTCAAGACCCGGAAACCGATCGTGCCAGGCCGGGCCGTTGGCCACCAGCGAATCCCAACGACCGCTGCGCCAGCGCTCGGCGATGCGGCTGCGCTCCAGTACGAGGTGAGGCACGCCGAGTTTGCTCAGGTGTTCACTCATGGCCACGCCAGCCTGACCGGCGCCCACAATCAGCGTATCTATTTTTGTTTTTTCAGTGGTCATCTCTATACCCATCGAAGTTGGAATCAGGTCGGTTGTGGCCTGCCATTTCTTGGGTCAAGACTAGGGATCACCCCTGGATCGGTAAAATATTATAAAGCTGGCATTTGAATACAAATTACCGATGTAGCGCCTGCAAAGATTGCGGGCGTGTTGGAGGCAGCGCGGAAGCCCGTCTCGCGGCGTTAGTATTTTTCCATTTACCCATCATTTCTCTTGAAAATAATCAGTCTAAAAACCCCGACCCAGGCTTCGAATGGTTTGCTATTCTGAGGTTGTAGGTGAAGACGCAGACTGATGCGCAAAGGGATAGCGAGGAGGCGTGGGGCGCGCTCCCAAGGGTACACGGTTAGAAAGATCTCCGCGCTGAGATCCAGCCCTTATGCCGTGTGAGGCAGAACAGCCCAAAGCTAAAAATCCTGTTCTGTGAGAGGCCCGATAAACCTTGTAAGCCAGAGACCAGCGCTGGCCACCTACTCGATTTCCAAAGCCCGCCTTGTGCGGGCTTTTTCGTGTTCGCCGTAGCAGCTGTCGAGCTAGCGAGGCAGCGTTCGGCTGCGCAGCAGTCGTGAATCCGGCCGACGCGGTCTGCCTGACACACCGCGAGTTCTGGTTTGACGACTGCTTCGCAGCCGAACGCAGCCTCGCAGGCTCGACAGCTGCTACAACGAGTGTGTTGCCTGTTTGATGTGAGCCGCAAAGCCCGTCTGATCTGCAGCAATCTCATCACGCAATGTGAGTTGCGGAATGTCATACGCCCCTGAATTTTGCGGTCGGAACGCAATCGGCGCGGTTTCCCACAGGTCATCCAGCCGTTGGCCGAGCGCCTCACAAGTTGCTGAAAATCTCGCCTCATCCATTCGGCTGGTCCGATAGATCACGAACGGTGGCAGCACGTCGAAGCCGGGGTAGAACAGTACGCCATGCTGGATCGGGAATAGCACATCGTCGATCGGCCCATTGATGCCCCGTGGGCTGTAATGAGATTCCCAGCCTCCGGTGGTGACGATCAGCATCGCCCGTTTGCCCGCCAGCGTGCCTTCCCCGTAACGGTCGCCCCAGCGCGCATCGGAATGCTCCCCTACGCCGTAGGCAAAACCATAGGCATAGACGCGTTCCACCCAGCCTTTGAGGATCGCCGGCATCGAGAACCACCACAGCGGAAACTGCAGAATGACGGTATCGGCCCAGAGCAGTTTTTCCTGTTCGAGAACGATGTCCTGTCGTTGCCGGCCTTCTTTGAAGGCACGCTTGGAGTCTTGCGACGGATCGAACCGTGCGTCGGCAGGCCGGCCGAAACTGTCATCGGCGTCCAGCGAGGCTTTCCAGTCCATCGCATACAAATCGGAAACCTGTACCTGGTGGCCGGCAGCTTCCAGGCGTTTGACGGCAAAGTCCTTGAGCGAACCGTTTAACGATTTGGGTTCGGGATGGGCGTAAACGAGCAGAACATTCATGGGCTGAGTCTCCGTTGTCAGTAGCCAGCAGGATCAGGCCTTACCCGGTATATTGGAAATGAATAACCAATATGCCAGGTATTGTCATGAATAATCTTCGTCGTCTGGACATCAACCTGCTGCTGACCCTTGATGTCTTGCTCTCGGAACACAACGTGACCCGTGCGGCGCAACGCCTGAATTTGTCGCAACCGTCGGTGAGTGTTCATCTCGCTAAATTGAGGGATATTTTCAACGATCCACTATTGCTGCCGGGGCCACGGGGCATGCGGCCCACGGCTCGGGCCGATGAGTTGCGCGAGCCGTTGCGCCAGGCCCTGGAAGCCCTGGAGCGCGCGGTGTCGCCTGCCAGCCCTTTCAACCCGGCCGAGGCACGGCAGACGTGGAACGTCATGGCGTCGGACTACGGCGAGTCGACCATCATCTTGCCCGCGTTGGCCGGGCTGCGTTCGGCGGCACCCGGCACGCGTTTGGCGGTGTTTGACCTGATGCCGTCACAACTGGCCAAACAAGCGGAGCAGGGGGCAATCGACCTGGCGTTTCATACCACTGAGGATGCTCCCCCAGGCTTGCGACGTCGTGCATTGTTCACCGAACGCTATGTGTTGGTGGGGCGTACTGGCCATCCGCTGTTGAGACAGCGACCGACACTCGCGCAGTTCTGCGAACTCGACCACGTCATCGTATCCCGGGATGGCGGAGGCTTTCAGGGTGTCACCGATCAGGCGCTTTCCCAGCTGGGCGTGACGCGCCGAGTGGTGCTTTCGCTCCCCCATTTTCTGTTTGTCCCGTCGGTGGTGGAAAGCACCGACATGGTCGCGATGCTGCCAGCGCGCCTGGTTCGCGATACGCACGCCTTGACCATGGTCGAGCCTCCCCTTGAAGTGCCGGGATACGAGATGTCGATGCTCTGGCCCGAGCGCTGTCACCGCGACCCTGGGCATCAATGGTTGCGTGAGTTCATCGTGAGTGCCTTGTGATGGGTATCAATCAAACACAATCCCTTGTGGGAGCGCCTTGTGTTCATTGAGGTGTTTGGCTAATCTCGCACAAACACGCAAAAACAGGCATAACCATGCAAGCCGAGCATTCCTCCGCCGAACTCCCCCAACTTCGCCGCCAAAAAATCCTGCTGATCCTCGAACGTGATGGCAAGGTCATGGCTTCCGAGCTGAGCCAGCATTTCGCCGTGTCCGAGGACACCATTCGCCGAGACCTGTCGGAGCTGGCAAGTGCCGGGCTGGTGCAGCGGGTGCACGGCGGGGCGTTGCCGCGGCCCAAGGACACGGGCAAGGATTACTTCACTCGGGTCAGCGAAACCGACGAGGTGAAAACCCGGTTGGCGCAGCTCGCCGCGCGCCGGGTCAAGGATGGCCAGATCGTGATGTTCGATTCCGGGAGCACCACGCTGCAGATCGCACGCTCGCTGCCTTCCGACATTGTCATCACGGCCGTCACCGCGTCGCCGATGATTGCGATCACGCTGGCCGAATACAAAGGCATCACGGTGATCGTCGCCGGTGGTCAGCTCAACCCTGCGACGATGTCTTCCAGCGGGCATGAAACCCTGCGATTGATCGAGGGCATCAAGGCCGACCTGGTGTTCACCGGGGTCTGTGCCATTCATCCGGAAGTCGGCCTCAGCTCGCTGCATTTCGATGAAGTGCCGGTGAAGCAGGCGATGCTCGCCAGCGCCTCCCACGTGATTGCCGTGACCACCGCGGACAAACTGGGTGCCGTGGAGCCCTTCGTGGTTGCGCCTTGCGCCCGTGTGCATACGCTGATTACCGAACGTCACGTGGCCTCGGGCAATCTTGAGGACTATCAAAGACTGGGGATCGAGGTGGTGCAGGCAGACGCCTGAGCGTCATCGCGCCCGGCGCTGCATGGGTTACGCTGATAGCAACGACGGGAGGAATGCAGTCATGACTGAGCGTCATATAACCCACTCGGAAACGCTGTCGAACGGATGCACGATTGAGGTCAAAGCCGAGATATTGAGAGACGGTTCGCTGAAGATGTTCATGGGGGTCTATTGGCCGGACGGCTCGGCCATTGTCGAGGACAAGCACCCCTCGCCGCATCTGCTGGACATGGAAGCGGCGATGGAGTGGGCCATCGAAAAAGCCAAAACCATCGGTAACAGCCAGAGAACGCTGTAAGGCCCGGTGATAACGGAATCATTGACCGGCTTGAGGGTCGTAATTATGGGTTTGAACGCACTGCGATCGATTCGCCGCTAGCGTCACCTCATCCCCGTAGTTCTGACCTTTTAGGACGTTAAAATGAAGCGCACCGCGATAATGACCCTGGCCATTGCAAGTACTCTCCTGCTGGGAGGTTGCTTTCCTTACTGGGAAGAGGGAGACAGGTACGATCGGGATCACCGTGAATACCGTCGCGACCATGACCGTGGCTATTATTACCGTGATGATCGTGGGTATGACCGGGATTACGATCGTCGTGATGATCGCCGTCGGCACCGCGACCATGACGACCGAGACGATTGACCTGTCTGCGCCCAGCTCCAGAGCGGCCATCACCGCTCTGATCTCCTGAGGAATAATCATGCGAAGGCTGACTGGGCATATTGTTGCACCCCTCACTCAATGGCTGACGGCGGCAGGTATCGGCCTGACTGCCGTGGTGTTCAATGCACAGGCACAAATCCCACCTCAAGCCACTCAGGAAATAAACAGCTTGCTGGACTTTGTCGAGCACAGTGAATGCCGGTTTGTGCGCAACGGAAGCGAATACGGCGGCCCTCAAGCCCGGGCGCATCTGGAGAAGAAGCTGGAGTACCTTGAAGAACAGGACAGGGTGAACAGCGCCGAAGACTTTATTGAGCTGGCGGCCACCCAAAGCAGCATGAGTGGCCGCGCCTATGAAGTGCGCTGTCCGGCAGGCATACAACCGGCCAACCTCTGGTTGAAGACCGAGCTACAGCGGCAACGGCAACGTCATTGATGGTGTCTTGATGTGCTAGCGCAGCACAATCAAGCAGCCGCCTTTACGGCGTGCCAAACATCGCCGTCCAGTAAATACCCGCGTCACTCTTCGGGTCCACCGCATAGGCTGCACCCAATTCGCGAAATTGTGGGTTCATCAGGTTGGCGCAATGCCCCGGGCTGGCCAGCCAGCCATCGACCACCTTGCGCACTGTGTCCTGCCCGGCGGCGATGTTCTCGCCGACCTGCTGGCCGGCGTACCCCGCCAGTTCAGCCCGATCACCTGGCGTGCGGCCGTCGCGGTCCTTGTGATCGAAAAAGTTTTGGTTGGCCATGGCCCGGCTGTGGCCCTCGGCGGCTGATCCCAGCGTGGCGTTCCAGACCAGCGGCGTGGTGGCGGTGAAGGATTGGGTACCGCACTGGCGCGCTTGCGTGCGGGCGCTGTTCATCGCTTCAAGGAGTTTCTGTCCCTCCGCCTGCCAGTCGCCCAAGCGCCCCGTCAACAGCGGGCGCGCCAGCACGATGCGCCACTCGCGGCCCTCCCGGCTGACGCCGATATCGACAAATTGCGGGTCCAGCACCACCCGGCAGAAGCTCTCCTGAATCGCCTTCATCGCGGCGGGCGCATCACGCGGGCCGGACAAGCTGATTGCCTGCACATTAACCATCGGGTACGCCGCGCGGGCCAGTGCCTGCTGCAGGTCGCCGATGCTGTTGGCGGACAGCACCAGGCGCGGATCGCTGGCCAGCGGTGGTAACTCCGACGACGCCTGTCCGGCACAGCGCTGTACCTGGCTGCGGTAAACGTTGATCGACTCTACCAGCTGTTGTTCATCGGCCGCCGATGCGATGACGCTGAACACCAACCCGAATGACAACACGCCAAGATGCAAAACGGATGACAGGCTGCGCATGAAAATCTCCCCCTGAACGGACTGCGCTCATGATGCGCGAATACACCCCTCCCGATGCAATGCCTTTTCGCGCCCAAATGCAGTTTATTGCCTGCCTGTCGGTATGAATTGCGGCTACTACAATCAACCCAGGTCTGCGATCGTTTCGTTGCTCACGAAGGTTTCAATCAGAAGGGTCGGAACATGCGATTCAAAGGGGTAGCCACCTGCTTCGCAATCAGCCTTCTGTGCGGCCAGGTGTGGGCAACCGACCAGGAGCAAAAAAAGGAAGTGGCCGAAGAAAAGGCGCAGGTTCTGGAGCAGAAAGCGGCAGAGAAGGGTAGCGAAGCTCCGGTGCCCAAATCCGAGGTCATCACCCCCTCCGAAGCGCAGGCGGTCGATCCGGCGGGCACGGCGCCGCTGGAGGATGCCATTACGTGCCTTGCACGCAGTATCTACTGGGAAGCCAAAGGGGTGACTGCTGCCGACATGGAAGGCGTCGCCAGCGTGGTCATGAACCGGCTGGGTCACGAAGGTTTTCCGGAAACGGTGTGCGCCGTGGTCAAGCAAGGTTCCGAAAAGCATGCCTGCCAGTTTTCCTGGTGGTGCGACGGGCGTGCGGATCAGGTAAAGGAAGACGACGAATATGCCATCGCCAAGGAGATCGCGCGCAAGGCGCTCAACAAGCAACTGACGGACCGCACCCACGGTGCCTTGTATTTCCACGACAGAACGGTGAAACCCGACTGGGCGAAGCAGTACATCAAGACGGGCGAGACCCGGAAGTTTCTGTTCTATAAACCTGGTGGCGGGACGGCAAAGTAGGTGCGAATCGCTTCGCACCATCTGGAGCCAACCCTCTACTGGCCGCTTATGCTACGGGAGGGAAACGCTACGGTGATGGTCAGCCCCTCGCGCTTCCAGTCACGGCGGATTTCGCCGTGAAGCTGGCCATGCACGGTCGCTTTGGCGAGAAGGGTGCCGAACCCGGTGCTGTCGGGCTCCCGGTCAATGAGCGGGCCATTCCTTTCGCTCCAGACCACGGTGAATACCTCCTCACTCTCGCTACAGGCAATATCCAAAAGCCCTTCAGGCAAAGAGAGCGCCCCATATTTCGCGGCGTTGGTTGCAAACTCATGCAACAGCAAAGCGAAGCTGGTGACTGATGCACCGTCAATCGTTATGTCAGGGCCGGTCACGACGGCGCGTGACTGGCTGGTATCCCCGCTATCGGCATAAGGCGCGAGAATGGTTTGAATGAGGGCATGCAATGTCGTTGGCTGCTCGTTACTCAAACCGTGCGGTATGGTCAGGGTGTGGGCTCGCGCCAATGCGTTCAGCCGTGCGCAAACGGCGGAGGCGAGTTCACCGGGGGTCGTTGCCGAACGGGCGCTCAGTGAGACCACGCTGTTTGCCAGGGTGAACAGGTTTTTCACCCGGTGATCCATCTCTCTGATGAGCAGGCTCTTTTGTTCTTCCGCCTGTCGTCGCTCAGTGATATCGCGAGCGATTTTGGCCGCTCCGACAATACGGCCTTGCCGATTTCTGATAGGGGAGACGGCGAGAGAGATCTCGACCAGGCTGCCGTCTTTGCGCCGCCGGAGGGTTTCATAGTGTTCGATGCGCTCGCCTCGACGGATGCGCGCCAAAATGCCGGGTTCCTCATCCCGTCGATCCAGGGGGATGAGCATATCAATGGGTTGGCCGACCGCTTCCTCGGCCGTGTAACCGAAGAGTCGCTGGGCGCCAGCGTTCCAGTTGGTAATCGTGCCGTTCAGGTCTTTGGCGATGATCGCATCGGCGGACGATTCGACCAGCGCGTCATGGATCAGCGCGGCTTTGTCGGCGACGGTCTGGTCAGTCAGATCGATCAGCATGTTAACGGCGCCTATCAGGCTGCCTTCTGCATCGAAGATCGGCGAGGGGCACGCCAGAAAACGAACGCGTGTGCCATCCGGACGCTCGGCGATGGCTTCAATCCCTCTGACAGGACGTTGTTCCTTCAATGCCATGGACATGGGGCATTCATCGTGGGGCAGCGGCGTGCCGTCAGGCCAATAGAGCTTCCAGGAGCCGCAAAAGGCGCTCTCCCCAAGCGCCGGGGTCATTCCCCACAGCGCCACCGCTGCACGGTTGTAAAAGGTGATCAGACCCTTGGCATCGGTGGTGTAGATGGCCTCGGGCAGTGCCTCAAGGACATCGCTCAACCCCAGGTCGTGAAGGAACGGGGAGGTTTGCTCGCTACCTTCTGAGGGTGTACAGGTAGGTCCAATAGCGGTGTCGTCCTCATGGACAGGCCCTTGGCTCATTCGCAAACTCCATGCTGGTGGTGCCTTGGCACTCGATTCAGGTGATTCGGGTTGAAACACAGGATATAGCGATGTGGCGAGGTCCCGGAAAGAACCTTGCCTCTAATTAAGGACTATTTTTGGTCGCGCACAAGAAGCTTGATCGAAATTCGCTCGCTGCTGCCCGTACATTTTTACGCTTTCTTTACGGTAGGTGTTTTCCCTTGCGAGGATACTTGCCGCGTTTTTTTGATCGTCGACAGGCCTGCAAACTCTCCAGGTCGCTTGAACGAACGGCATGACACCCATGGACTAATCTCATTATCAAGCCGTGGGGTTTCAAGGCTGAGTTCCAATGTTTACCCGGTAGCCCCGCAAACCCTCTTGCTCGAAGGTGGCATGCCATTTATTTCCTTCAATCTCAGAGAAGCTACCCGTGAGCGAAACAGCGATCCCCGCCCATGAAAACTCCCACGCCAAAACATCAGGAGTGGGCTTGCTCGTCGCCGCGGTCGGCGTGGTTTATGGGGACATTGGTACCAGCCCGCTTTACACCCTCAAGGAAGTGTTCGCCGGCCACTATGGCGTCCAGGCCAATCAGGACGGTGTACTGGGCATTCTGTCGTTGATTTTCTGGTCGCTGATCTGGGTCGTCTCGATCAAGTACGTGCTGTTTATCCTGCGCGCCAACAACCAGGGCGAGGGCGGCATCATGGCCTTGACGGCACTGGCACGCCGGGCCTCGGCGCCTTATCCGAAAATGAGCCGGAACCTGGTGTTGCTCGGGCTGTTTGGCGCGGCACTGTTTTACGGGGACAGTATGATCACCCCGGCCATTTCGGTGCTATCCGCGGTTGAAGGTCTGCAACTTGCGTTCGAGGGCATCGGGCATTGGGTCGTTCCGCTGTCCGTTATCGTTCTGGTAGCACTGTTCCTGATCCAGAAACATGGCACGGCGCGTATCGGCATCCTGTTCGGCCCGGTCATGGTGCTGTGGTTCGTGGTGTTGGGCATTCTCGGTACATTCGGCATTCTGCAACGCCCGGAAGTGCTGCAAGCGCTCAATCCTGCTTGGGCGGTGCGATTCTTCGTGGTTCATCCGGGCATTGGCATCGCCATTCTGGGCGCCGTGGTATTGGCATTGACCGGTGCTGAAGCGCTGTATGCCGACATGGGCCATTTCGGTCGCAAACCGATTGCCCGTGCCTGGTTCATGCTGGTGCTGCCTGGCCTGGTGCTCAATTACTTTGGCCAGGGGGCGTTGATCCTCGGGAACCCGGAAGCGGTACGCAACCCATTCTATCTATTGGCACCCGACTGGGCGCTGCTGCCGATGGTCGCGCTGTCGACACTGGCCACCATCATCGCCTCCCAGGCGGTGATTTCCGGGGCGTTCTCACTGACTCGCCAGGCCATTCAGCTGGGTTACGTGCCGCGTATGTTTATCCAGCACACCTCCAGTCAGGAGCAGGGGCAGATTTACATCGGCCTCGTGAACTGGGCGCTGATGGTCGGCGTCGTGTTGCTGGTCATCGGCTTCGAGTCGTCCAGTGCGCTGGCAGCGGCGTATGGCGTGGCGGTGACGGGGACCATGTTGATCACGACCATCCTGTCCTCGGCCGTGGTCCTGCTGCTGTGGAAAACACCGCGCTGGCTGGCGATTCCGATGCTATTGGGTTTTCTCGTGGTCGACAGTCTGTACTTCGCCGCCAACATATCGAAGATCTTCCAGGGTGGTGCGTTCCCGGTAATCGCCGGTATTGCCCTGTTCATTTTGATGACCACCTGGAAGCGCGGCCGCAAGATCATTGTCGAGCGACTGGACGAAACCGCTCTGCCGCTGCCGTTGTTCATCAGCAGCATTCGCGCGCAACCACCCCATCGTGTGCAGGGTACGGCGGTATTTCTGACGGCCAGATCCGATGCAGTTCCCCATGCGCTGTTGCACAACCTGTTGCACAACCAGGTGCTGCACGAGCAGGTGGTGTTGCTCACCGTGGTGTCTGAAGACCGCCCGCGTGTGCCTGCGGATCAGCGGTTCGAGATCGAGTCTTTTGGCGAAGGGTTCTTCCGGGTCAGTCTGCACTTCGGTTTTATAGAGGAGCCCGATGTGCCGCTGGCGTTGAGTCTGTGCCATTTGAAAGAGCTGGATTTCAGTCCGATGCGCACCACCTATTTCCTCAGCCGCGAGACGGTCGTCCCGACCAAGCGTATCGGCATGGCCCGTTGGCGCGAGACCCTGTTTGCGTTCTTGCTGAAGAACGCCAACAGCAACCTCAAATACTTCAATTTGCCGCTCAATCGTGTGATTGAGCTGGGTACGCAGGTTGAGATGTAGCGACTCATCCCTGTGGGAGCGGCGGTGCGCTGCTCCCACAGGTAGACCTCGCCGATGGCACGCTACGCAGAGTCTTGCCGCTGTGGCAGGCTCCGCCCGTCTCGGTTTATGCCCTCACCGAGACGCGACTGTTACCGGCGAAAACCCAACGGTTCATCGAGTTTCTGCGTGAGAAATTGCAGGATGCTTAGCGGGTGGTGACTGCCTTTCACTAGGCAAGACCCGCGGGAAAGCGGACGTTCAGCCTTCTCTCTAAAAGACCGCGAAAGTTTATGCCCGTGGATTCGATTGTGGGCTTTAATGTCCGTGCTCACTATGCAGCCACGTTAGCTTCGACTCCGTACGAAGGTGGATGCGCCTGACGGCGGATTCAGGTTGCTGTGCACTTGTCCAATCAAGGAAGAAACGACATTGAAAATAGCTTTTGGCGCCCTGTTGTTGATCTGCCTGACTACTCTCGCACTCGCTGACGAGAACCCTGTCGGCTTCCAATCTTCCACACTGGCGGACCCGCACAGTGACCGCTCACTGGAGATGGTCGTTTGGTACCCCAGTGCGACTACCGCCGCCACGCAATTGATCGGCGATGATGTGGTGTTTGTCGGTGCTTCTGCCGTTCGTAACGCGCCGCCCGCTGCTGGCAAGCATCCCTTGCTGGTGCTTTCCCACGGATACAGGGGGAACTGGAGCAACCAGATCTGGCTTGCCAGTGCTCTGGCTCATAGGGGGTACATCGTCGCCGCAATCAATCACCCTGGCACCACCACTCATGACCGTAGCCCTCAAGCTGCGGCGCAGTTATGGCAGCGCCCGGTTGATTTACGCCGAGCCATAGATGCGGTCACGACTCAACCAGAAAAATTCGGCTTGGTCGCCAATGACCGAATTGCAGTAGTGGGCCATTCACTCGGCGGCTGGACCGCCCTGGAGATAGCCGGCGCTCGTTTCGATCCAGACCGCTTCGCCCTTGACTGCAAAGCCCACCCGCAGTTAGCGAGTTGCACCGTCTACGCAACGATAAACCCTGCAAGCACCTCAAAATCAAAGGCCGCGTTGGCCGCCGATTTGCGCGATAAACGCGTCTCTGCTGTGGTCACATTGGATCTGGGCCTTTCACGGGGCCTGACCGATGAAAGCCTGGCGGCGCTGCCGGTACCAACGCTGGTGATCGCTGCCGGTGTACCGTCGCGCGAGCTTCCTGCTGAGTTGGAGTCTGCCAACCTGGCCAAACGCTTGCCTGCGGCGACAAGCCGTTACGTCGAAATCAGCGACGCAAGCCATTTCAGCTTCTTGTCGATGTGCAAACCTGGCGCGCAGAAACTGCTCGAAGAAGATGTACCAGGCGATGGCATCATTTGCCTGGATGGCGACGGCGGTCGCTCACGTGGGGAGATTCAGCAGCAGATCACATCGCTGATAGCAGAGTTTCTTCAGTCATCCTACAAAGAAGCAAGATTGTAAACTCGTGGTGCGGGAACTGCTGCAGCTCAACAAAAAACCGCTGTAGCAGTTTTGGCGTCCGCGCGATCTGTCAGATCGGTTGGGCAGGGAAGTGGGCTCTGGGGCGGAAGCGGTCGGTCGCGAAGGCTAGGTAGATCAGCTCTCAGCGCAAGTGATTGCGTCCTGACCGGCTTCAGCCGCCAGCTTCAATCGGTCAGCTTTACTAATGTATTTAGTCTTGCTTTTCGGTGCCAGTTTGGCGCTGGCCTTTTTGGCGTTAGCCTTTAATAACTGATTTATTTTTTTACGACGATTCATATTTTCTGCTCGGTTTGTCAGTGCTTGAATGATACCAGCTTAAAATTTCAGGTAAAAATTGATACCGGTTGCGGTGGCCCGCGGATTCCACTCCGTCTGCAGTGGCGGTTGCGGCGGGAACTTCAGGGTACTGGCCAGGTCAATGGGGGCCCTGTATCGCAGATGCCGAGCAGTGCTGGTGGCCTGTTTTACGACAGTGCCGTCCGAGATCAGCTGAGTCCGCCCCCTGATGCCAACCAAGATTTCTCTGCCGAGCCTCCTCCTGGCGTTCTGCGTCGTCACGTCGCTTTGTTCGGTTGCTGCCGAGCGAAGGGCGCCCTCGCAAAGCAACAGCGCATCAACCACCCTGATCGAAACCGCATCGCGGCAGTATGGAGATGGCCAGTTGGACCAAGCCGCTGCCACGCTGGAGCGTGCTCTGCATATCCAGCCGAACAATCCCGCGACGCTGCATTATCTCGGTGTGTTGCGTCTTCAGCAGGGGCAGTACCAACAGGCTGAAACGTTGGCGGTGCGCTCGAACATGAGAGTTGGTAGCAACGTAGCGTTACGCAACCGCAACTTCCAATTGATCCAGGCGGCGCAGCAGGCCAACGCATCGAGCACCTCACCCAACGCCAAAGAGGACCAGGTCGCAGTACAGAAGGGGCTTGAAGAGGAGGCCCAAAGGCTGCGCGAAGCAGAAATGGCCGCTGCTGAACAAGCCGCTCCGGATACTGGGCGCGATGCTGGCAACTTCGCTCGCGCAATGCCCGAAGGAGAATTGCAATCGGCTTCCGCCGAGCCAGCGCCCGCGTACGATGGTGTTGAGATTCCCCGTGGCCATTGGCCGCCTCCGGGTAAATGCCGAATCTGGTTTCCTGATCGTCCGCCCGGGCATCAGCCCCCACCGGGCAAATGCAAGAAGCTACGGCATCGGGTTCCGTTGGGAGCCTATCTGGTACACGGATGAGTTTCTGAGTGTCTTCTGGCGGGTCGGCGACGGTCCAGCTTCGACCGTCGCGTCACATCAATTGTCAGACTTCCGTCTGTTCCGCCATTCCCAAGGCATCATCGATATCTATTCTCAGGCTAGCGACGATAGTAGCGGTGATCGTCCTCGTAGCGGTGCCGCATGGGCCGATCATCGTGGCGCTCCCAATAACGATGGCGTTCAGCTTCTCGACGGGCTTGCTCTCTGCGCCACTGTTCTCTACGCCATTCATCTCGGCGCCAATCGTCTCTACGATCGTGCCAACGGCCGTCATGCCAGTATCGGTCGTCATGGGCCAGCAAGGGGCCTGGCTGTTTGCCGGCCATACTGGCCAAGGTTGGCCAAGGGTTGCCGGCGGCCTCGACCGGAGCCTGAACGGCTGCCACTTCAGTTGCGTAAACAGGGGTTGAGGTCTTCATTTGTGTTGCTGATGCGGAGCCCACTGCCGCGAGCGCGAACAGGCCGAAGAGCACCATCCGTGGGTCATGGAATTTCATGAGCGAAGACAACCTCTGATTGACAATGGACGTGTGGCCATCTGACTGCGGGAAGCCTGCGAGGTCGCGCTTACCGAGGATGTGCCTGTCCACATAGACCGATAAAAAGAGAAAAGTTCTAGGGCTCCGCGGCTTAAATAGCCGACGACCTCATTGTTCGGCCTCTTTGAGGTTTGTTATCTAGTGGATTGGGTCAATTTGAGATTTATTACTTGGTGCAGGCGCACCTATCCCGTGACCGGTGGCCCTTGCGGTAAAAGTTTGGCCAGCCGGCGCAGGTTCTGCACTGCGGCGGCCAGCGTGAACTCATCGGTTGCGCCACTCATGCCACGTAGTCGTAAACGATCCACTTTCAAGATGCGCTTGAGGTGGGCAAACAACATTTCAAGATTCTTGCGTTCGTGGCGAGAGCGCATGTACTCCGGTGTCGCTGCAATATGCCGAGCCACATCCCGCTAGGGCAGCGTGTCGCGCTTGGCGAAGATGCTTGCCACTTCCGCCATGTTCTCGGTTCCCCAGGTGCACAGCGGGATGATCGCGTCAGCCAGGCTGCGACCGAGCGGGGTCAGCGTGTAATCCACGCGCGGCGGCACTTCCTTGTAGTCGGTCCGCGCCAGCACTTGATCGGCCTCCAAATCCTTCAATTGCTGGATCAGCACCTTGTCACTGACGCCAGGGATCAAACGCTTGAGTTCGCCATAGCGCTTTGGGCCGTCGCGCAGGAAAAACAGGACCAGCGGTTTCCACTTGCCCGAGATGATGCGCAGCGTGGCGTTGAGCCCGCAGCCGGGGTCGCAGGTTTCAGAAGGTGTGGTCATATTGGGTACTTACCTAAAAGTGCATACTTGTCGTTAGGTTATTAGATCCGCATAGTCGTTCTCAAGCAAGCAGCTCCCTGCTTCCATACAACGCTTAGGAAGGATGTACGACATGACCAGACTGAATGGAAAGACCGCTGTGATCACCGGTGGCGCTACGGGCATCGGCCTCGCCGCTGCAAAACGCTTCATCGAGGAGGGCGCCTTCGTCTTCATCTTTGGCCGCCGGCAGGAAGCGCTTGACGCCGCTGTGGCCGAACTTGGGCCCAATGCCCGCGCGGTGAAGGGCTCGGTCTCCGATGAGGCCGACCTCGACCGACTCTACGCGGCGGTGAAGGCCGAGCGCGGAACCCTCGACATCGTTTTCGCCAATGCCGGGGCGGGAGGCCCGCTTCCGCTCGGCAAGCTCACTGCCGAGCACATTGACGAAACCTTCGAAACCAATGTGAAGGGGACGATCTTCACGGTCCAGAAGGCGCTGCCGCTGATGGGCCAGGGCGGTTCGATCATCCTGACCGGGTCGAGCGCCGGCACCACGGGCGCCCCGGCATTCAGCGTCTACAGCGCGAGCAAGGCGGCAGTGCGCAACCTCGCGCGGACCTGGGCGGAGGACTTGAAGGGCACTGGCATCCGGGTAAACGTGCTGTCGCCCGGGCCGACGGCGACCGAACTCGCGAAGGCCGCGCTAGGCGAGGAGGGCATGAAGGTCTTCGCCTCGATGAATCCGCTCCAGCGCATGGCCGATCCAGCGGAGATCGGAGCGGTGGCTGCCTTTCTCGCGTCGCAGGACAGCAGCTTCATGACCGCCAGCGAGGTCGCCGTCGACGGCGGCCTGGCGCAAATCTGACTCGCCACGCCCGGCCCGCTATTTGGCGCCGCCGGGGGTGGTAAACCTGAGGAGAATATATGAGCTACGCAATCATCGGTTTCGGCAATATCGGCCAGGCCCTGGCCAAGGCGTTTGCCCGCAACGGCATCGAAGTAGCCGTTGCAACCACGCGCGCCCCGGAAAGCTTTGCATCCGTCGCAGCAGCGATCGGACCTCAGATCATTCCCAAAAAACTGGCGGACGCGGTCAAGGCGGACATCGTCTTTCTGGCTGTCCGTTTCGAGTCGCACCCGGATGTCGCTAAGGCGTTGCCGACCTGGAAGGGGAAGACCATCATCGATGTGACCAATGCCTACGGCGTGTCCCCTGAAGAACTGGGAGGAGAGCCATCTTCCAGAGTCGTCGCGCAGGCCTTTACTGGTGGACGACTGGTCAAGGGCTTCAATCATTTGGGCGCTGCCGTCCTTGGCCAGGATCCGGCCGTACAGGGTGGCAGGAGAGTCGTGTTCCTGGCGAGCGACGATGACGGCGCCGCAACGGAAGTGGGTGCGCTTGCAGAAAATCTCGGTTTCTCGCCGATCAAACTGGGTGGGCTTTCGGAAGGTGGACTGCTTGTGCAGGCGCGCGGAAATAGCTGGGGTCAACTGATCTTCAAGGACTTGGTCAAGTTCGGCTGATGAATCGCGATCGTAAATGTTGGTGCGGTCCTGGCCACAATTTATACGAGTTGGTAAGTGCTCAATAATGAAGGAGAGGAATGATGATGCTTGATAATGAAAGAATAATCAGAGAACTCTGCGCCGCCGCGGAAGGGCAGGGAACGGATATCGAGAAGTTTGTTTCCATGTTCTCTGAGGAAGGCTACATGTGGGATATGGCATCCGGCATGAAGTTTCGCGGCAAGGCCATTGGTGAGTCTATCGCGGGTATGGTCAGTGCGTTCCCCGATGTCCACCGTGAGATATTCAACGTCCATGTCGCGGGAGACGTCGTCGTTGTCGAACTCGCGATTCGGGGAACGCACAAGGGTGATCTGCCACTTGCTTCAGGGACGCTAGCTCCCACGGGCAAGAAGATAGATGTCCCGTCATGCGATGTTTTCCACCTCGAAGGCGGGAAGGTCAAATCTTTCCATTGCTACAACGAGGCTTCTGCGATGCAGCAACAACTCGGCCTCGTCCCCCGCTGAATGACGGACACTACGCGATCCTTTGTAAGAGCAAGGGAGAAGTCTTTATGAGCAATCAAGAGAATATCCAGATTGTGAAGGACTTTTTTGCAGCAATGGGCAGCGGCGATAGGCAAGGTCTGCTGGCGTTGTCTGCCGAAGATATCGAGTGGATCATTCCGGGAGAGGGGTGGCCGCTGGCCGGCACGCACCGCGGGCACGCGGGATTGGCAAACGTGCTTCAGAAGGCTTGCGCAGAGATGGAAGTTTCCTCCCCGCAGCCCCCCGAGTTCGTAGCGCAGGGAGACCGGGTCCTGGTCGTCGGCTTTGCTACGGGGAAAGTCAAAGCCACGAACAGGACGTTTGAGGACCATTTTGTCTTCGCCATCACTGTTCGCAATGGCAAGCTGACGAACATCCGGGAGTACGTCGACACGCAAGCATTGTCGCGGGCCTCGGAAATGGTCGCGAGCCCTCGGACCTGAGTCATCGGAACCGATACCAACTCATTTGCGCGCCGTGACAGGGCGCGTTCGCCGCTTTGTTCATCCCCCGCTCTCAGGAAAGAGGCACCCGCCATTGCGGACCAGCGCCTTCACTTCCTCGCTCACCTGCATGGGGTTTTGACTTAATCGAGCAACCAAATCCTCGTG
Organism: Pseudomonas sp. GW821-FHT03E01; assembly: GCF_059420765.1. Taxonomy (NCBI): domain Bacteria; kingdom Pseudomonadati; phylum Pseudomonadota; class Gammaproteobacteria; order Pseudomonadales; family Pseudomonadaceae; genus Pseudomonas; species Pseudomonas sp. GW821-FHT03E01. Next base: position 40,244 of record NZ_JBWKUI010000027.1, read on the forward strand.
GCGCCGCACGTACGACTTCGAATCATGCTTCGCGCTCCAGAGCACAATGTTGATCACGATGGGAATGAGGTCCAGGCCCTTCTCGGTCAACGTGTAAAAGTCCTTGCGTCTGTCGTCGGGGCTGGGCGCCTTCGAGAGAACGCCTTGCTCCTCAAGAAAGGCAAGTCGGGAAGCAAGAACATTGGTCGCGATTCCCTCTTCCGATTTCAGAAACTGGCCATACGTCTTCTTTCCAACAAAAACGATGTCGCGAATGATCAAGAGCGACCACCGGTCGCCAAAAATCTCCACGCCGTAGTTCACCGCGCAATGGGATCGAAAGTCTTCTTTAAGAGTTGTCTTCATGGCTGGATCTTAGCATCGCTTGCATGTCGCAAGTAAAATTCCATAGATCACTTGCTATTTGCAAGTAAAGCGACCAGCATGGATCGCACGTTGAATGAGTTCGCCGGATCGCACCAGCAGCCATGGAATGATCAACCCCCATACCTGCAAGGAAACTGCGCATGAGCACTATCAGCATCATCGGCTCAGGTGGCATGGCCGCAGCGATCGGCGGCCTTGCCGCCCAAGCCGGACACACCGTCGGGGCGATGAGTCGTGACGCCATCAAGGCGCGGGCGCTGGCCGAGCAGATCGGAGCCGGCGCGACGACAGGAACGTTCGGCGCCGCGCCGGCCGGGGATATTGTCATTCTGGCGGTTCCCTATTCAGTCGTTCTCGACGTGGTGAAGCAGTACGGCGAAGAATTGGCAGGCAAGCTTCTTGTCGACATCACCAACCCCGTCGCCCCCGACTTCACAAGCTTTGTGACTCCTGAGAATAGTTTCGGCGCGCAGGAAATCGCTAAAGCAGCCCCAGCCGACGCCGAAGTCATCAAGGCGTTCAACACCCATTTCTCCCACGTCCTGGCTGCCGGTCCTGTCGAGGGCCACCCGTTGGACGTGTTCATCGCTGGAGACGACGCGCAGGCGAAGGCACGCGTCTCGGCATTCATCGAGAGCCTCGGATTACGCCCGATGGACACCGGGCCGTTGCTCATGGCGCGAACGTTGGAGCACGCCTGCCTGCTTTCGCTGGGCCTCATTGCCCACTCCGTCAAGCACACGCACTTCTCAATCGGCGTCAGCCTTCTCGGCTGACCGCACCCGCAGCACCATTTTTTATCCCACTTACAAGGAACACCAACATGCGCGTTTTCGTAACTGGCGGGACCGGCCATTCCGGTCCATACATCATCTCCGACCTCATCGCTGCCGGCCACGAGGTCACCGCTTTGGCCCGGTCAGACAGCGCGGCGGAGGCGATCACTGCGCTCGGCGCAAAGGTGCGTCGCGGTGATCTCGATGATCTCGAGGGGCTCAAGGAGGCGGCTGCAGCCGCCGACGGCGTAATCCACGTCGCGCACCGACAAGACCTGCTTCCGGTCGGCGGGATCGACGCTGTTGCCGCAGCGGAGGTCCAGATCATGCTCGCATACGGTGATGCACTGGCTGGAACGGGAAAGCCGCTGGTCGTGTCGGGCAGCATCGGTTCGCCGACTAACGAGGGTTGGCCGGTTCCTGGGCCGCTCCAGAGCCGACCGGCGACCGAGGAGGATCCGGCTCTTTCTCCGGCTGGCGATCAATATAAGGGCTCCCTGCGGGTTCGTAACATCGTGGAGCTGACTGTAATCGGTCTCGCTGAGCGGGGCGTGCGGTCTTCGGTCGTGCGCATTTCTGAAATCATGCACAGCTCAACCGACAAGGCCGGTTTCCTTCAGGTCCTAATCGGGCAAGCAAAGGAAAAGGGCGTCGTTGGCTTCCCCGGCGACGGCTCCAACCGGTGGGCGGCAGTGCATGCCCGCGACCTCGCTACCCTGTTCCGCCTGGCGCTGGAGAAGAGTCCCGCTGGCAGATCCTGGCATGCGGTTGCTGAAGGGGCGATCCCGTACCGCGAGATCGCGCAGGCCATTGGCAGCCGTCTGAACCTTCCCGTCGTGCCCATTCCTGCGGACGTAATGATGGGGCCGGGTTTCTTCGGCTTCCTCGCGAACTTGGTGACGCTGGATACCCCGGCGTCGAGCGATATCACGCGCCGGATGCTCGGCTGGACACCAATGCAGCCGGGCCTGTTTGCCGATATGGACAATGGCCATTACTTCCCTGCCGCCTGAGTGAGCTGAGGCTGTTCGCCGGGTCGCAACGAGCCCGGCACAACACGGGATACCAACCGGGGGAAGCCCGTTCAGAGATTGCGGGCAATACCCCAACTCATTTGGAGATTACACATGAGCACTATCAGCATCATCGGTTCAGGAGGCATGGCTGCGGCCATCGCCGGTCGTGCCGTCAAAGCTGGACACACCGTCGAGGTGGTCAGCCGCGACCCCGCCAAGGCGCAGGCGCTGGTCGACAAGCTCGCAGCGGGAGCGACCACAGGAACCTATGGGGCCGCGCCCGCCGGCGACATCGTCATCCTCGCCGTGCCTTACACCGGTGCGGCCTCGGTGGTGGCCGATTACGGGGACGCGCTCGACGGCAAGGTGATCATCGACATCACCAACACGGCCTCGCCGGACCTCACGGGTCTCGTCTCTCCCGCCGGCAGTTCTGGTGCGCAGGAGATCGCCAGGATCGCCCCCGCCAGCGCGCATGTCGTGAAGGCATTCAACACCCTTTTCGGCCACGTCCTTGCCAAGGGAGGCCCCCTCGATGCGTTCATCGCCGCCGACGATCCGCAGGCCAAGGCACGCGTCTCGACGTTCATCGAAAGTCTCGGGCTGCGTCCGTTGGATGTTGGTGGCCTGCACATGGCCCAGACGCTCGAGGCGCTCGGCCTGATGATGATCGGCCTGGCGAAAAACGGCGCCGGCACTTGGGACATCGCCTTGAAAGTCGATATCGGCTGAGTCTCCGACACCACGCCCCTCACCGGCAGGTCCACAAGGTATCTGATTAGAACGGACGCGAGCAGATGCGAGAGAAGCGGAGAGATTTTGATGAACACACAAAAGAATGTTCAGGTTGTTAAAGACTTCTTTACTGCAATGGGCCGCAGCGATAGGCGAGGTCTAATGGCGCTGACTTCCGAAGATATTGAATGGATCATTCCGGGCGAGGACTGGCCGCTGGCTGGCACGCATCGCGGGCACGCGGGATTGGAAGATCTGCTTCAGAAGGCTTCCGAAAAGATGGAAACCTCTGTCATGGAGTTCCATGAATACGTGGCGCAGGGTGACCGGGTTCTGGTCGTCGGCTTCGCCAAGGGGAGAATCAAGGCCACGAATAAAACGTGGGAGGACGATTGGGTCTTCGCCATTACCGTGCGAAATGGAAAGCTGACGAACATCCGGGAGTATATCGATACGCAAGCACTGTCGCGGGCCTGCGAAATGGACGTGGGCTCCAGGCCCTGACCCATCGAGAAGAACTGTACGCAGCCGGGGAGGGGAGCGGGGAAGACATCGCGAAGTGTGTCTCCTTCTTCTCGGATAAAGGAGAGGATTGCTAAACCAGTTGGCGAATCCCCAAAGACAAAATCAACCCACCGCACAGTCGATCAATTGCTTTTTTCCTCCCTTGGTACCCGGCAGCGATCTTGGATTGCGAAAGAGCGATTGCGACCATTCCATACCAGGTCATTGAAACCACCACGACAACTGCCAGCATCGACAAAAACGTGCCTGGCGAAACGTGGGCGGGGGCTGCGGCTGAAAAGACAGCGGCATAGAAAGCCATGGACTTGGGGTTGCCAATATTGGTAAC
>NZ_JBWKUI010000028.1:0-43519 GCF_059420765.1 Pseudomonas sp. GW821-FHT03E01
CAAGGAGTTTTCCGTTTCGACTGCGCCGGAAGTGGGGCGAATTATAGACGTCCAGGATCTGCCGTCAACCTCTAATTTCACATTTCTGTCATATCGGTCAAAACAGCCCGAAAACACAAAGGCCGACCTCAAGAGGTCGGCCTTCTGCCCTTCTACTTACAAGCTAGGGAATGCGAATTGCGAAGCTTCATGGCTTGCCCGTTGTGGCCAGCGCTGGGTAATAGCCTTGCGACGCGTATAGAACCGCACGCCATCCGGGCCATAAGCATGCAGATCGCCGAACAGCGAACGCTTCCAGCCGCCAAAGCTGTGATACGCCACTGGCACCGGCAACGGTACGTTGACGCCGACCATACCCACTTCGATCTCATCGCAGAACAACCGCGCCGCTTCCCCATCACGGGTAAAGATGCAGGTGCCATTGCCATACTCGTGATCATTGATCAGTTGCATCGCCTCTTCCAGGCTGTTGACCCGGACGACGCACAGCACCGGCCCGAAGATCTCTTCTTTATAGATGCGCATCTCTGGCGTGACGTTATCGAACAAGCAGCCACCCAGGAAGAAGCCGTCCTCATGACCGGCCACGCTCAGACCACGACCGTCCACCACCAGCTTCGCACCGGCGGTTACGCCGTCTTCAACATAACCGCTGACCTTGTCCCGCGCCTGACCGGTGACCAGAGGCCCCATGTCCAGGCCACAAGTTGTACCAGCGCCGATTTTCAGTGCCTTGATCTGCGGTGTCAGTTTGGCCACCAACGCATCCGCCACCTGGTCACCGACACACACGGCCACCGAAATCGCCATGCAGCGCTCACCGCACGAACCGTAAGCGGCGCCCATCAACGCGCTGACCGCGTTATCCAGATCCGCATCCGGCATCAATACCGCATGGTTCTTCGCCCCGCCCAGCGCCTGGACGCGTTTGCCGCGCTTGGTGCCTTCGGCGTAGATGTATTCGGCAATCGGCGTCGAACCGACGAAGCTCAACGCTTTGACTTCCGGCGCTTCAATCAGTGCGTCCACTGCGGCCTTGTCGCCATGCACCACACTCAGCACGCCTTTCGGCAGGCCGGCTTCCAGTAACAATTGAGCGATCAGCAGCGTGGAGCTTGGATCGCGCTCGGACGGCTTGAGGATAAAGCAGTTGCCACAGACGATCGCCAACGGATACATCCACAGCGGCACCATGGCCGGGAAGTTGAACGGGGTAATGCCGGCCACTACGCCCAATGGCTGGAAATCCGACCAGGCATCGATGTTCGGCCCGACATTACGGCTGTACTCACCCTTGAGGATTTCTGGTGCCGCGCACGCGAACTCGACGTTCTCGATCCCGCGCTTCAATTCACCGGCAGCATCTTCCAGGGTCTTGCCGTGTTCTTCGCTGATCAGTTGTGCGATGCGGGATTCGTTCTGTTCCAGCAGTTGCTTGAAACGGAACATCACCTGAGCGCGCTTGGCCGCTGGCGTATTGCGCCAGGCCGGGAACGCAGCCTTGGCCGAGTCGATGGCTTTCTGAATGGTTTCGCGGCTGGCCAACGGCAGCTTGTGGATAACCTGGCCGGTGGACGGGTTGAACACATCGGCCGTGCGACCGTCTTCGGTCACCAGTTCGCCATTGATCAAATGCGGGATGAGGCTCATGCGGGGCTCCTGAAATTGTCCACAGGCGTCCTTTGAAAGGACGCCTTTATATAGAAGAGGGAATCAGTCGATCTTGTTCAGCACTTCGCCGACTGCATCGAACAGACGATCAAGGTCCTGCGGCTTGCTGTTGAAGGTTGGGCCGAACTGCAGGGTGTCGCCGCCGAAGCGCACGTAGAACCCGGCTTTCCACAGCGCCATGCCAGCTTCGAACGGACGCACGATGGCATCGCCGTCGCGAGGTGCAATCTGGATCGCACCGGCTAACCCGTAGTTGCGAATGTCGATGACGTTCTTGCTGCCCTTCACACCGTGCAGTGCGTTTTCGAAATGCGGTGCGACTTCGGCCACGCTCTGCACCAGGTTTTCCTTTTGCAGCAGGTCGAGTGCCGCCAGGCCTGCGGCGCAAGCCACCGGGTGCGCGGAATAGGTGTAGCCGTGCGGGAATTCCACCGCGTACTCAGGCGTCGCCTGGTTCATGAAGGTCTGGTAGATCTCGGAGCTGGCAATCACCGCGCCCATCGGGATCGCGCCGTTGGTGACTTGCTTGGCAATACACATCAGGTCCGGAGTGACACCAAAGCTGTCGGCACCGAACATCGAACCGGTACGACCGAAACCGGTGATCACTTCGTCGAACACCAGCAGGATGTTGTGCTGATCGCAGATCTCGCGCAGACGTTTGAGGTAACCCTGCGGCGGTACCAGCACGCCAGCGGAGCCGGCCAATGGCTCGACGAATACCGCTGCGATGTTCGAGGCATCGTGCAGTTCGATCAACTTGAGCAATTCATCCGCCAGCGCGATACCACCCTGCTCCGGCATGCCACGAGTGAAAGCATTGCTCGCCAACAAGGTGTGCGGCAGATGATCGACATCCATCATCGCCTGACCGAACAGTTTGCGGTTGCCGTTCACGCCGCCGAGGCTGGTGCCGGCGATGTTCACGCCGTGATAACCACGAGCGCGGCCGATCATCTTGGTCTTGGTCGCCTGGCCTTTCAGGCGCCAGTAGGCACGCACCATTTTCACCGCGGTATCTGCACATTCGGAACCCGAATCGGTGAAGAACACGTGATTCAGATTGCCCGGGGTCAGGTCGGTGATTTTCTCGGCCAACTGGAACGACAGCGGGTGACCGTACTGGAAGCCCGGCGAGTAATCGAGAGTGCCCAATTGCTTGGCCACCGCCTCCTGGATTTCCTTGCGGGTGTGCCCGGCGCCGCAGGTCCACAGACCCGAGAGCGAATCGTAGACCTTGCGGCCCTTGTCGTCTGTCAGCCAACTGCCCTCGGCCGCCACGATCAGGCGCGGGTCGCGCTGGAAATTGCGGTTCGCGGTGTAGGGCATCCAGTGAGCGTCAAGCTTGAGCTGGCTGGCCAGGGAAGTCGGGGCGTTTTCAGGCACGTTCATGGGCAAAACCTCGCAGGGCAAAATAAGCGGCGTGGAGATCAAAAGCGTTCTTGCAGCTAAATTGCCACGGGGATAAAGTCGATGAAATCCAACTTTTCTAACCTTCAGTCAGACCCGGACTAAACTATGAGTACCCGTCGCCCCGATCCGCTGGCGCAAGTCAGTGACTTTGATATCCGCCTGCTGCGGATTTTTCGCAGCGTGGTGGAGTGTGGCGGCTTCTCCGCGGCGGAATCGGTGCTGGGTATCGGTCGCTCGGCCATCAGCCAGCAAATGAGCGATCTGGAGCAACGCCTGGGGCTGCGCCTGTGCCAGCGAGGTCGCGCGGGGTTTTCCCTGACCGAAGAAGGCCGTGAGGTCTACCAATCTGCGTTGCAGCTATTAAGTGCGCTGGAAAGTTTCCGCACCGAGGTCAACGGCCTGCACCAACACTTGCGCGGCGAATTAACCATCGGCCTGACCGACAACCTGGTCACCCTGCCCCACATGCGCATCACCCACGCCCTGGCCCAATTGAAGGAACGCGGCCCCGACGTACAGATCCAGATCCGCATGATTGCGCCCAATGAAGTCGAACAAGGCGTGCTCGACGGTCGCTTGCATGTCGGCGTGGTGCCGCAAGCCAGCGCGTTGTCGGGGCTGGAGTATCAGCCGCTCTACAGCGAACGCTCGCTGCTGTATTGCGCGGTCGGCCATCCGCTGTTCTATGTCGACGACAAACAACTGGATGATGAGCGCCTCAACAGCCAGGACGCCATCGCCCCGACCTTCCGTTTGCCCGCCGAGATTCAGGCCCATTACCAGGCGCTCAATTGCACCGCCAGTGCGTCGGATCGCGAGGGCATGGCCTTTCTGATCCTGACCGGGCGCTACATTGGTTACCTGCCGGATCACTACGCCAGCCTCTGGGTGCAGCAAGGCCGTTTGCGTGCACTGAAACCCAAGGCACGTTTTTATGACCTGAGCCTGGCATCGGTTACACGCAAGGGCCGTCGCCCGCATCTGGTTCTGGAGAGTTTTTTGGAGAGTCTGGCGGCGACTCGCTGAAAGCTTGTGGGAGCGGTGCCCAAGGTTTTATCGCCATAGGACTTGTCTGAGGCCCGTGGGTGCGCTATCAACGCATCTGGTTGCACCCATCTACCTGTTCGGAAGTGCCTATGACCTTTGAAGTCCCAGCCCACGGCGGCAAACCCGCCGGCCGCATTCGTCAGAAGAACGAAGAGACCATCATCAAAGCCGCCGAAGACGAGTTCGCCCGTCACGGGTTCAAAGGCACCAGCATGAACACCATCGCGCAGAAAGCCGGGTTGCCCAAAGCGAATCTGCATTACTACTTCACCAACAAACTCGGTTTGTACGTGGCGGTGCTGAGTAACATCCTTGAATTGTGGGACAGCACCTTCAATACCCTGACCGTCGAGGACGATCCGGCAGAAGCATTGACGCGATACATTCGCGCCAAAATGGAATTCTCCCGGCGCCAGCCACAAGCTTCGCGGGTCTTCGCCATGGAGGTCATCAGCGGCGGTGATTGCCTGACCGAGCATTTCAACCAGGACTACCGCACCTGGTTTCAAGGTCGGGCCGCGGTATTCCAGGCGTGGATCGACGCCGGCAAAATGGACCCGATCGACCCGGTGCACCTGATTTTCCTGCTGTGGGGCAGCACCCAGCATTACGCCGACTTTGCCACGCAGATCTGCCGTGTCACCGGGCGCACCAAGTTGACCAAGCAAGACATGGAAGACGCCGGCAGCAACCTGATTCGCATCATTCTCAAAGGCTGCGGCCTGACGCCGGCTATTTAAGACACCCATGCCTTTTACCCTCAGCGATTTTTGCGAATACCGCGAAGAGATTCGCAAGAGCCGCTTCATCGCCCTCGCCGCGCCGATCGCCAGCGCAGCCGATGCCCAGGCGTTCATCGAGCAACACAGTGATTTGAACGCCTCGCACAATTGCTGGGCCTGGAAGCTCGGCGATCAATACCGCAGCACTGACGATGGCGAACCCGGTGGCACCGCTGGCCGGCCGATCCTTGCGGCGATTGAAGCGCAGGATTGCGATCAGGTCGCGGTCGTAGTGATCCGCTGGTATGGCGGCATCCAGTTGGGCACCGGCGGCCTCGCCCGAGCGTACGGCGGCAGTGCCAACAAATGCCTGCAAGGGGCACCGAAAGTCGAGTTGATCAGTCGGGTGCCGGTCAGTTGTGCCTGTGCATTTGGCGAGTTGGCGTTGGTGAAGCTTCGGGTCGCGGAGCTGGGTGGTTTGGTGGTGGAGGAAACCTTCACGGCCAGTGGTGTGGAACTGCAATTGGCGATTGGCGACGGGCAGATAAGTACGCTGCAAACGCAGCTGGCGGACTTAAGTCGCGGGCGTATTTTGTTGCAGCGTTAAGATCAAAAGATCGCAACCTTCGGCAGCTCTACGCGCCTGTGGCCGCTGCGATCTTTTGGGGCACCCCGATTTTCTTTGCTCTCGACACTTGCCCACATCTGCTGTGCACCCGGCTGTGGATAACCTGAGCACATTCTGCTGTAACCCTTCTGTCATGCGGCTTTGCGGGCTTTGCTCATTTTTCGTCCAACTCGCCATCCGCGACGTTTATTCCACGTAAAAACAATCAGTTAGAGTGGTTTATCGCCATTAGAAGAAAGCCCCTCGGTGCTTATGCCCACACGGTCGGCTTGCGCACAGATACTGTGGAACAAGCTGTGGATAACCCGTTCATGGCTGGCGCAGCCCCATGCCTGACAATGCCTGCAGCTTATTGCTCGTTTTTTGACCAATTGATCACGCGCAAAACCGGAGCCTGATCAAAAGGCTTGCCCTCAAGTGGTGCCTCTCCAGGAATTGGAATAGGTCGAGGCAGCGTCCGCAACGCCTGTGCCAGCAGGCTTTTGTCGATTTCCTGACTCAATGGCCAGGAAATTGCTTTATCCACAGGCATATTCTTTTGCGACCCGAGCCTGTCATGTCCAACCCTGCACCTCCCCCCGATCAAACACCCCGCCTGCAATTGCGCAGAATCAGCAAACGTTACCCCGGTTGCCTGGCCAACGATGCCATCGACTTGAGCATTGCGCCCGGTGAAATCCACGCCCTGCTCGGCGAAAACGGTGCGGGCAAAAGTACCCTGATGAAGATCATCTACGGCGTCACACACGCCGACTCAGGGGAGATGATCTGGCAGGGCCAGCGCGTGACCATGCGCAATCCGGCCCAGGCCCGCAGCCTCGGGATCGGCATGGTGTTCCAGCATTTCTCGCTGTTCGAAACCCTGAGCGTGGCGCAGAACATCGCCTTGGCGATGGGCGCTGCGGCCGGTACGCCGAAGCAGCTTGAACCGAAAATCCGCGAGGTGTCCCAACGCTATGGCATGGCGCTGGAACCGGAGCGACTGGTCCACAGCCTGTCCATCGGCGAGCGTCAGCGGGTGGAAATCATTCGCTGCCTGATGCAGGACATCCGCCTGCTGATTCTCGATGAACCGACGTCGGTACTGACCCCGCAAGAGGCCGACGAATTGTTCATCACGTTGCGCCGACTGGCCGCCGAGGGCTGCAGCATTCTGTTCATCAGCCACAAGCTCGGCGAAGTGCGTGCGTTGTGCCACAGCGCCACGGTGTTGCGCGGCGGACGAGTGGCCGGGCATTGCGTGCCGGCCGAGTGTTCGGACCAGCAACTGGCGCAGTTGATGGTCGGTGAAGCCGCTGAGCTGATTACTGACTATCCGAAGGTCAGGGGGGCTGATGCGTTTCTGAACGTGACCGGATTGTCCTGGCACAACCCGGACCCGTTCGGCTGCTCGCTCAAGGGCATTGATCTCGAGGTGCGCAGCGGCGAAATCGTCGGTGTCGCCGGGGTGGCCGGCAATGGCCAGGATGAGTTGCTGGCCTTGCTTAGCGGTGAAGAACGGCTGCCGGGAAATGACGGGGCGAAAATCAGTTTCGGCGGGCAACCGGTGGCGCACCTGCGGCCGGATGCACGACGCAAACTCGGCCTGGCCTTCGTCCCCGCCGAGCGTCTGGGCCATGGCGCGGTACCGGAACTGAGCCTGGCGGATAACGCCCTGCTCACCGCATTTCAACAAGGGCTGGTCAGCAATGGATTGATCCAGCGCAGCAAAGTCGAGGCACTGGCCGAAGACATCATCCGCCGCTTCGGGGTCAAGACACCCGATGCCCAGGCAGCGGCTCGCAGCCTGTCTGGTGGCAACTTGCAGAAATTCATCCTCGGCCGGGAAATCCTTCAGCAACCCAGGTTGTTGGTGGCCGCGCACCCGACCTGGGGCGTGGACGTCGGCGCCGCCGCAACCATTCACCGAGCACTGATTGCCTTGCGCGACGCTGGCGCGGCGATCCTGGTGATCTCCGAAGACCTCGACGAACTGTTCCAGATCAGCGATCGCCTCGGCGCCCTGTGTGGCGGTCGACTGTCGACACTGCAGCCCACCGTCGACACCCGCCTGATCGATATCGGTGGCTGGATGGCCGGCCAGTTCGACACCCCTCAATCACCTGCACCCGTAACGCTTTAACGGAGTTTCACATGCTGCTTTCTCTCGAACCCCGTGGCCAGCAATCGCGCCTGATGTTGTGGTGCTCGCCGTTGCTGGCGGCTGTGTTGACCCTGGGCTGTGGCTCATTGTTGTTTATCGCGCTGGGCCACGACCCGTTGCTGACCTTGCACACCTTGCTGATTGCACCGATCAGCGACCTGTACGGGGTCTCTGAGTTGTTGGTCAAAGCATTGCCGATTCTGCTCTGTGCATTGGGCCTGGCAGTGGCGTATCAGGCACGGATCTGGAACATCGGCGCCGAAGGTCAGTTGCTGCTCGGCGCCTTGGCCGGCAGTGCATTGGCGGTGAACATCATCGACCTGCAAAGCCGTTGGGCGCTGGTGTTGATCCTGCTCACCGGCACCCTGGCCGGTGCCGCATGGGCCGGGCTGACGGCATGGTTGCGCACACGCTTCAACGCCAATGAAATCCTCACCAGCATCATGCTCAATTACATCGCGTTGAACCTGCTGCTGTTCTGCGTCCACGGGCCGCTGAAGGACCCGGCCGGGTTCAACTTTCCGGAGTCGGCGATGTTTGGCGATGCCAGTCGTTTGCCGTTGTTGATGGAGGACGGTCGGGTCCATGCGGGCGTGTATTTCGCCTTGCTCGCGCTGGTTGCGGTGTGGGTGTTGTTGCAGAAGAGCTTTGTCGGTTTCCAGATCAAAGTGCTCGGGCTGGACAAGCGCGCGGCGGGTTTTGTCGGCTTTCGCGAGAAGCGGCTGATCTGGCTGGCGCTGTTGATCAGCGGTGGCTTGGCGGGGCTGGCCGGGGTTTGCGAAGTCACCGGGCCCATTGGACAACTGGTGCCGCAGGTTTCGCCGGGTTATGGCTATGCGGCGATCACCGTGGCGTTTCTCGGGCGGCTGAATCCCATCGGCATTCTGTTTTCCAGCCTGTTGATGGCGCTGCTGTACATCGGTGGCGAAAGCGCGCAGATGAGCATGAACCTGCCGCAAGCCATCACTCAATTGTTCCAGGGGATGATGCTGTTTTTCCTGCTGGCCAGTGACGTGCTGATTCTCTACCGACCACGTTTGAACCTGCGCTGGGTACGGCGCACCTCGACCACCGCCGTACAAGCAGGAGCCTTGTGATGGATATCGATCTGCTGAGCAATATTTTCTATGCCATGGTTCGCTGTGGCACACCGCTGTTGTTGGTGGCGTTGGGCGAGTTGATCTGCGAGAAGAGCGGCGTCCTCAATCTTGGGCAGGAAGGCATGATGCTGTTTGGGGCGGTGATCGGTTTTATCGTCGCCCTGAACAGCGGCAACCTCTGGCTCGGCGTGTTGCTGGCGATGTTCGCCGGGATGTTGCTGTCGTCGCTGTTCGCCCTGGTGGCGCTGGTGTTCAACGCCAACCAGGTGGCGACAGGGTTGGCATTGACGATCTTCGGCGTGGGCCTGTCGACCTTCGTTGGCGCTGCGTGGGTCGGCAAACCGTTGGCGGGTTTCGAGCCGCTGGCGATTCCTTATCTGAGTGAAATTCCGCTGATCGGGCGGATGCTGTTTGCCCAGGACCTGCTGGTGTATCTGTCGTTTGCCCTGTTTGCGCTGGTGGCCTGGGTGATTGTGAAAAGTCGCGTCGGGTTGATTATTCAGGCGGTCGGCGAAAGCCCGGACGCCGCCAGTGCAATGGGCTTGCCGGTGTTGCGCGTGCGTACGCTGGCGGTGCTGTTTGGCGGGGCGATGGCGGGATTGGCTGGGGCATATTTGTCCCTGGCCTATACGCCGATGTGGGCGGAGAACATGAGCGCCGGTCGCGGCTGGATTGCCCTGGCGCTGGTGGTGTTTGCCAGTTGGCGAGTGTGGCGGTTGCTGCTTGGAGCTTATCTGTTCGGTCTCGCCAGCATCCTGCATTTGGTGGCGCAGGGCTTGGGGCTGGCGATTGCGTCGAGTCTGCTGGCAATGCTGCCGTATGTCGCGACCATAGTGGTGTTAGTGCTGCTGTCCCGGGATGCCGTGCGCACACGATTGTATGCGCCGGTGTCGTTGGGGCAGCCGTGGCGGGCGGGGCATTAAGTGGTGGCCCGCGAAGGCGTACGAACAGGCAACGCTTGGGCCACACCCCACATCAGTTCAAAGAACAGGAAAATCACCAATAGCGAACTCGCCCCATGGGCCAGCGCATAAACCTGCCAGGCCGAAAACAGAAACCTCCCCACCGCGTCATATCGCCCAAACATCTGCTGCGGATCGCGAATCCGCAGCACGGCCCATACGCACACAATCGAGCCCAACAGATTCGCCATCAACATGTGCACCGGCTCGAACGGCGGTAGCTCGCCGGGCAGATTGAAAGTCTGACTCAGGTTTAACAGCACGCCATGCAACGCCGCAAAACTCCACGGCGTGGCAAATGCCGCCGTGACGATCAGGTCGTACCATGCGCTGCCACGCACCAGTTGACGATATTGCGTTGAAGTCCACATTGGCATTGCTCCATACATTCAGGGAGCAACAAGGCTAAAGCCTGGAGTATGCTCCAGGGTCAAGCCCTCTCGAGACATCAAGGAAGCCATTCATGTCCACGGCAAAAACCGCACTCATCATCGGCGCCTCCCGGGGACTGGGCCTCGGTCTGGTGAAAACCCTGCTGGCCGACGGCTGGCAAGTCACCGCCACCGTGCGCAACCCACAGGGTGCCGAAGCCTTGCAGGCGTTGGGCAAGGTACGGATCGAAAAACTCGACATGGACGACCAGCAAGCGGTCATCGCCCTCAGCCAACAGCTCAAGGGCGAGGTGTTTGACCTGTTGTTCGTGAATGCCGGGGTCAAGGGGCCGGAGGTCCAGACGCCGGGTGGCGCGACCCTGGCCGAGGTCGGTCAACTGTTCTTCACCAACGCCGTGGCGCCGATCAACCTGGCCCAGCGTTTCGTCGCGCAGATTCGTGAAGGCAGTGGCGTGCTGGCGTTCATGAGTTCGGTGCTGGGCAGCGTGACCATGCCCGACGCGCCGGAGCTGGCGCTGTACAAGGCCAGCAAAGCGGCGCTGAACTCGATGACCAACAGCTTCGTCACGCAATTGGGCGAACAGAAACTCACCGTGCTGTCGCTGCACCCGGGCTGGGTGAAGACCGACATGGGTGGCGAAGGTGCCGACATCGATGTGGAAACCAGCACCCGCGGGCTGATCGATCAGGTGAATGCGTATGCCGGCAAGGGCGGGCATCATTTTGTGAACTACCGGGGTGAAACCATTCCCTGGTAATCGGGTGTTGGATTTGACGCCTTCGCGGGCAAGCCTCGCTCCTACAGGTCCGACGCATGACTCTGTAGGAGCGAGGCTTGCCCGCGAAGCTTTTTTGATTGAAACTCCGCACCTCGCCCCCCGCGGCGACCCTGGATCAGCAGACAGGGCAACACTGAGCTGGCAACCCTGAACCCCACTTTCAGAGGAGCCGGCCACTATGCCTGCGACCCGTACCTGGTTAAAAAATCCCCTCGCCATTTTCACGGCCAACGCGCTCGATGCCCGTGGCGGTCTGGTGCTGCAAGACGGTTTGATCGTCGAAGTGCTCGGCGTCGGCCAGCAACCGTCAGCACCCTGTGGACAAGTCTTTGATGCCCGCGAACATGTGATCTTGCCGGGGCTGATCAACACCCATCACCACTTCTATCAAACCCTGACCCGCGCCTGGGCGCCGGTGGTCAATCAGCCATTGTTCCCGTGGTTGAAAACCCTCTATCCGGTCTGGGCCCGGCTCACGCCGGAAAAACTCGCCCTCGCCACCAAAGTCGCCTTGGCCGAGTTGCTGCTGTCCGGCTGCACCACCGCGGCCGATCACCATTACCTGTTTCCGGAAGGCCTGGAAAATGCGATCGACGTGCAGGTCGAGAGTGTCCGCGAACTGGGCATGCGCGCCATGCTCACTCGCGGTTCAATGAGCCTTGGTGAAAAAGACGGGGGGCTGCCGCCGCAGCAGACCGTGCAGCAGGGCGAAGTGATTCTCGCCGACAGCCAACGCTTGATTGCCGAGTACCACGAACGGGGTGACGGCGCGCAAATCCAGATCGCTTTAGCGCCCTGCTCGCCGTTTTCAGTCACCCCGCAAATCATGTCCGCCAGCGCCGAACTGGCGAATACCCTCGACGTGCGCCTGCACACTCACCTGGCCGAAACCCTCGACGAAGAAGAGTTCTGCCTGCAACGCTTCGGCCTGCGCACCGTGGATTATCTGGACAGCGTCGGCTGGCTCGGCCCACGCACCTGGCTGGCCCACGGCATTCATTTCAACCCCGACGAAATCGCCCGCCTCGGCGCGGCCGGCACCGGTATTTGCCATTGCCCGAGTTCGAACATGCGCCTGGCTTCAGGGATTTGCCCAACCATCGAGTTGACCGACGCTGGCGCGTTGCTGGGCCTGGGCGTGGACGGTTCGGCGTCCAACGACGCCTCGAACATGATGCTCGAAACCCGACAGGCGCTGTACATCCAGCGTCTGCGTTATGGCGCGCAGAAGATCACCCCGGAACGCGTACTGGGCTGGGCCACCAAGGGCTCGGCGCAGTTGCTCGGGCGCAGCGACATCGGCGAACTGGCGGTGGGCAAGCAAGCGGATCTGGCGCTGTTCAAACTGGATGAGCTGCGCTTCTCCGGCAGCCATGATCCGGTGTCGGCGCTGCTGCTGTGCGGCGCGGACCGGGCAGACCGGGTGATGATCGGCGGCAAGTGGCGGGTGATCGATGGGCAGGTTGAGGGGCTGGACCTGAAAGGGTTGATCGCCGATCACAGCCAAGCGGCTCGGCAGTTGATCGCCGGCGTCTAAGTCGACGCAGACCTATTGCGGGAGACACTCGCACCAGCGGATGGCGTGAATTCGCGAGGGTGCACCGGGATGGTTCTGTGGTGGTCGTTAGGGCCCCTTCGCGGGCAAGCCTCGCTCCTACAGGAATTGTGCCTATCGCGGGATTGGGTGCAACGCAAAACCTGTAGGAGCGAGGCTTGCCCGCGAATGCCGTTATGCGGCCCCGGATTTTGTTGTCCTGTTGGTCAGCAATTTGCATTGACCCGGTACACCTCACAACAAAATGGAGTTCCAGTTCATGCACAAACGTCCGTTGAAGCAGCTGCTTTGCGCTGTCGCCGCAGCCATCGGTCTGAGCGCCAGCCTGACCGCCAGTGCTGCCGCCCCGCTGAAAGTCGGCTTCGTCTATATCGGCCCGATCGGTGATCACGGCTGGACGTATCAGCATGAACAGGGACGCAAGGCACTGGCGGAGAAGTTCGGTGACCAGATCACCACCAACTACGTGGAGAACGTCGCCGAAGGCGCCGATGCCGAGCGGGTGATCCGCAACATGGCCAAGGACCAGTACGACCTGATCTTCACCACGTCTTTCGGCTATATGAACCCGACCCTGAAAGTTGCCAAGCAATTTCCCAAGGTGACCTTCGAACACGCCACCGGCTACAAGCAGGACAAGAACCTCGGCACTTACCTGGCACGCACTTACGAGGGCCGCTACGTCGGCGGTTTCCTTGCGGCGAAGATGACCAAGACCAAGAAAATCGGCTACGTCGCTTCCTTCCCGATTCCAGAAGTGATCCGCGACATCAACGCCATCCAGCTGGCCCTGAACAAGTACAACCCGGGCACCGAGATCAAAGTGGTGTGGGTCAATTCCTGGTTCGATCCGGGCAAGGAAGCCGACGCCGCCAATGCGCTGATCGATCAGGGCGTGGACGTGGTGTTCCAGCACACCGACAGCCCGGCGCCGATCCAGGCAGCAGAACGGCGTGGCGTGTATGCCGTCGGTTATGCATCGGACATGGCGCACTTCGGGCCGAAAGCGGTGTTGACGTCTATCGTCAACGACTGGGGCCCGCACTACATTCAGGCGACCCAAAGTGTGCTCGACCATGCATGGAAATCCCAGGATTACTGGGGCGGTTTGCAGGAAGGCACGGTTGAGCTGCCAATCAGCGACCTGGTGCCGGCCGCAGTGAAAACCGAAGCCGAGCAGATCATTGCCGACATCAAGAGCGGCGCGTTGCATCCGTTCACCGGGCCGATCAAGGATCAGGCCGGCGTGGAGAAAATCCCGGCGGGCGTGAGCGCGACCAATGCACAACTGGCGTCGATGAACTACTACGTGGAAGGCATGAAGGCCGAGATGCCGAAGTGATTTTTTACCCGTGACACCGCCAAGATCGCAGCCTGCGGCAGCGCCTACATGGATTGACTTACACCTGTAGGAGCTGTCGAGCGAAGCGAGGCTGCGATCTTTTGGCCCCAGCATAAAACCTCGCCTGGAACACTTCATGAACCAACTCCCGATCATCGACATCGCCCCGCTCTACAGCGATGACGCTCAAGCCTGGCAATCGGTCGCCACAGGCATCGACCGCGCCTGCCGCGAATGGGGCTTTTTCTATATCAAGGGCCACCCGATCGCTTCGTCGCGCATCGAGGCCGTGCTCGACCATGCCCAACGCTTCTTCGCCCTGCCCGCCGCCGAAAAACTCAAGATCGACATCACCCGGACCCGCCACCACCGCGGCTATGGCGCCATCGCCACCGAACAACTCGACCCGAGCAAACCCAGCGACCTGAAAGAAACCTTCGACATGGGCCTGCACCTGCCCGCCGATCATCCCGAGGTGCTGGCGGAAAAACCCTTGCGCGGACCCAACCGTCATCCGTCGATGCCCGGTTGGGAATCGCTGATGGAGCAGCACTACGTCGACATGCAAGCACTCGCGCAAACCCTGCTGCGAGCCATGACCCTGGCATTGGGCATCGAGCGTGACTTCTTCGATAGCCGTTTCAAAGAGCCGGTCAGCGTGCTGCGGATGATCCATTACCCGCCGCGCCACACTGCCAGCTCCATCGATCAGCAAGGTGCCGGCGCTCACACCGATTACGGTTGCATCACCCTGCTCTACCAGGACGCCGCTGGGGGGTTGCAAGTGCGCAACGTAAAAGGCGAATGGATCGATGCACCGCCGATCGAAGGCACGTTCGTGGTCAACCTCGGCGACATGATGGCGCGCTGGAGCAACGACCGTTACCTGTCGACGCCACATCGGGTGATCAGCCCGCTGGGAGGGGATCGGTACTCGATGCCGTTCTTTGCCGAGCCACACCCCGACACCCCCATCGAATGCCTGCCCGGTTGCCAGGACGAACAGCATCCGGCGAAGTATCCGGCCACCACTTGCGCCGAATTCTTGCTCTCGCGCTTTGCCGACACCTACGCTTATCGACGGGAACAGGAAGCCGTGTAATGAACCGGCTGGTCAGGTTTTACTCATTGTTTCGGCGGGCATCTGTAGAATGCCCCCATTGCACTTGATGAGATTTCAAAAATGTACGACTGGCTGAACGCTCTGCCCAAGGCAGAATTGCACTTGCACCTGGAAGGTTCGCTGGAGCCTGAGCTGCTGTTCGCCCTGGCCGAACGCAACAAGATCGCCCTGCCGTGGAACGACGTCGACACCCTGCGCAAGGCCTACGCCTTCAACAACCTGCAAGAGTTTCTCGACCTGTATTACCAGGGCGCCGATGTGCTGCGCACCTCCCAGGATTTCTACGACCTGACCTGGGCCTACCTGTTGCGCTGCAAGGAACAGAACGTGATTCACACCGAACCGTTCTTCGACCCGCAAACCCACACCGACCGTGGCATCCCGTTCGAAGTGGTGCTCAACGGCATCGCCGCCGCATTGAAAGATGGCGAGCAGCAACTGGGGATCACCAGCGGTTTGATCCTCAGCTTCCTGCGCCACTTGAGCGAAGACGAAGCGCAGAAAACCCTCGACCAGGCGCTGCCGTTCCGTGATGCATTCGTGGCCGTGGGCCTGGACAGCTCTGAAATGGGCCACCCGCCGAGCAAGTTCCAGCGCGTATTTGACCGTGCCCGCCACGAAGGCTTCCTGACCGTGGCCCACGCCGGTGAAGAAGGCCCGCCCGAGTACATCTGGGAAGCCCTCGACCTGCTGAAAATCCAGCGCATCGACCACGGCGTGCGCGCCATCGAAGACGAGCGCTTGATGCAGCGGATCATCGATGAGCAGATCCCGCTGACGGTGTGCCCGTTGTCGAACACCAAGCTCTGCGTGTTTGATCACATGTCCCAGCACAACATCCTCGACATGCTCGAACGCGGCGTGAAGGTCACGGTGAACTCCGATGATCCGGCGTACTTCGGTGGCTATGTCACCGAGAACTTCCACGCGCTGTACACCGATCTGGGCATGACCCAGGATCAGGCCAAGCGTCTGGCGCAGAACAGCCTGGATGCGCGGTTGGTGAAACCTTAAAGGTCACCCGATAAACCTGTAGGAGCGGGCCAGCCCGCTCCTACAGGTTCGGTGATTAACTGATGATCACCGGCTCGCTCAATTCTTCCAATGTCTTGCCCCGGGTTTCCATCCCGAAGATCCACACCACTGCCGCCGCAATCGCAAAGCACATCGCCCCCAACGCAAACACCCCGCCCTGCCCCGTCATCGGGAACACCAGCCCGGTCACCATTGGCCCGAGCAGCGAACCCACGCGGCCGATGGCCGAAGCGAACCCCGAGCCCGTGGCCCGTGCCGACGTCGGGTACAACTCCGGAGTGTAGGTGTAGAGCACCGCCCACATGCCGAACAGGAAGAACTGCATCAGCAGCCCCGATGTGATCAACAGGCTGACGTTGCCGCCGAACACCGCGCTCTGACCATAAAGAAACGCCATCACCCCGCCGCCGAGCAAGGTCACGACGCACACCGGTTTGCGCCCCCAACGCTCCACCAGCCAGGCGGCCATGAGGAACCCGGGAATCCCGCCGAGGGAAATCAGCACCGTGTAATACACCGACTGGGTCACGGCGAAACCCGACTGTTGCAGCAGCGCACTGAGCCAGGACGTCAGGCCATAGAAACCCAGCAAGGCGAAGAACCACACGCTCCAGATCATCATCGTGCGCCGGCGATATTGCACCGACCAGATTTCCCGCAGCGCGGAGAAGAAGTTGCCCGGTTGACTCGCCACCCGTGGCAGGCGAATCGGCTCAGGCAGATCCGAACGGCCCAATGAAGCCCGAACCCGTTCTTCAATGCGGTGTAAAACCGTGTCCGCTGCATCATGATGCCCGGCCTGTTCCAGCCATCGCGGCGACTCGGGAATGAAAAAACGAATCGCCAGGACGAACACCGCCGGCACCGCCAACACCAGGAAGATGTCGCGCCAGCCAATCACCGGCAACAGGAAGTACGACAGCACCCCGGCCGCGACGAAACCGAGCGGCCAAAAGCCGTCCATCAATGCGATGTAACGCCCACGACGCTTGGCCGGAATCAGCTCCGACAGCATCGACTGCGCAATTGGAAACTCCATGCCCATGCCGATCCCCAAGAGGATACGGAACAGCGTCAGCATTTCGACGTTCTGCGCCGTGGAACACAGGTAGCTGGCGATGCCCCACAACACAATGCTCCACTGGAACACCGGTTTGCGCCCGAAGCGGTCGGCCAGCATGCCGGACAGCGAGGCGCCCACCACCATGCCGAAGAAACTCGAACTGGCCAGCAACCCGGCCTGCGCCGTGCTCAGGCCGAACTCGGTTTTGATCGAGCCTAGCAGGAAGGTCATCATCGCCAGATCCATGGAGTCGAAGAAAAACGCCAAGGCAATGATGATGAAAATGATGCGGTGATAACCACTGATGGGCAGCCGTTCCAGTCGTTCTGCCGCGCTGAAGCTTCGTGTTTCCATGCCACCTTCCCCCAATCCGAAAGTCCCCGGATCGAGTGTGCGCGATAGTGACTGGGGGTTATTGCTGGATACGACCTGCCCACAGCTCTGAACGACGCCTGAAGCCCAGAATCCCGGACATCGTCCCCCAATGGCTCTAAAGCGCCATTTCCAGCTCGGTTTCCTTGGCGAAACGATGGATTTCACGTTGCCCCGTGGCCGTGATTTGCAAGGCTCGCGAATCGCTGGGCAGGCTCAACCAGCCGGACTGCATGAACAGTTGCAACAAGGCCGCCCCCAAGGAACCACCCATGTGCGGGCGTCTTTCGCTCCAGTCCGGGCACGCGCAGGCGACTCTGCCGTTGCGGTGGGCCAGCGCCTGGATGAACACACCGCGTGCTGCCAATTGCGTGGAACCCTTGTGAGTGATCATGACCCTCTGATCGAGCTGCTCGATCCAGCCGGCATCCAGCAGTCGCTGGTAAAGATCCGCGGCCAGGGTGCCTCCCAGATGGTCGTCACAAAGCCTGGCCCGCAGCAGTGACGAAGGCGCCGCCTGAGGTTTGGCGATAGGGCTCGTGCGTTTGAACACCTCTGGAATATCCCGAGGCGCGCTGGCCAGGGTAGCACTGGCCAGGGCTTCTATCGCGGCGCCGACTTCGGGCGCGGCAAGCCGGAAAAACCGTTTGCGCCCACGGGTTTCGACTTTCAACAGACCGCCGGTGGACAAGCGCCCCAGATGCGCACTGGCCGAAGACGGCGACAGGCCCGCCAGCAACGCCAGCTCCTCAGTGTGCCGTGCCGTGCCGTCCATCAAGGCCCACATCATTGCGCTGCGCTTTGGGTCAGCCAGCAACGTGGCAATCTGGCTGATGCAAGGTGCATGTTCCATGTATTCACTCCCTGTTGAATCGTTTCGTCTACTGCTCAGAGACATCTTGACCAGTAATGTGTCCTCGGCCAAGACGCGAAAACCGCCATAAGCCGGGCAAAGCCACCCGCTCACCCAGGCCATTGCTTCGCGGGTGCAGCGAAGGTCCGGTGATGACCGTAGGGTCTGACCGACTCGAACGTGGACTCGCCATTGCGAGATCGACGGCGCGTACATGAGGCGGGCGCTAGTATAAGCGGGTTAACCGCCGGTTCCTGCCCTCGGGAATCCATTGGTGGTGATAGTTCCTGACAGAAATTTCGCTATTTGCCTGCGACTAATGATCGACACCCGATATCGTCGGAAATTGACTGCTTATCCGAGCGCATCGGCTGGCAAGCATTTCCCGCAAAAGGTTCACCGGCTTACTCAATTGTGCGCGATGGGCGCTCAGTAAATTCAGCGGTGCGCGCTCACAGAGCAATTCAGGCATCAGCACTTTCAAGCGACCGGCGAGCACATCGGTGGCGACATCGAGCCAGGACTTATACGCAATCCCCGCTCCCGCCACGGCCCACAGCCGCACCACATCGGCATCGTCACTGAAGCGATCGCCGCTGACGGTCAGGCTCACCTCACGTTTGCCGTCGTGAAAACTCCAGTGATCGTGGACCCGGCTACCGAGCATAAACAGCAGGCAATTGTGCTGCGCCAATTGCTCCAGCTGCCGTGGTTCGCCATGTCGGGCCAGATAACTCGGCGCAGCACACAGCACGCGGCGGTTCTGCGGTGCGATGGGTAAGGCCACCAGGCTCGAGTCTTCCGGCTCGCCGTAACGCAGGGCGATGTCCACCGGTTGGCGGAACAGGTCGGCGATGCGGTCGCCCAGCAGCAACCGTACGGTGAGTTTCGGATGCTCGCGCTGAAACTCGTCGAGCCATGGCAGCAGCAGGTTGCGCCCGAAATCCGAAGGCGCCGACAGCTGCAAAATCCCACTGACCTGATCCTGCCCACTGGCCAGCAAACGGCGGCCCTCATCGAGATTACTCAAGGCGGCCCGG
This sequence comes from Pseudomonas sp. GW821-FHT03E01, assembly GCF_059420765.1. Classification (NCBI taxonomy): domain Bacteria; kingdom Pseudomonadati; phylum Pseudomonadota; class Gammaproteobacteria; order Pseudomonadales; family Pseudomonadaceae; genus Pseudomonas; species Pseudomonas sp. GW821-FHT03E01. The sequence goes on from NZ_JBWKUI010000028.1 coordinate 19,241, forward strand.
GCGTACTCCAGAAAGCCCTCGCCTTCGGCCGTCAGGCGCAGGCTACGGGTAGAGCGGGTGAGCAAGCGTGCGCCAAGTTGTTGTTCGATGCGCTTCAACGCCGCGCTGGCCACCGCCGCCGACATATCCATCCCCCGTGCCGCCGCCGACAGACTGCCCAGGTCCGCCGCCCGAACGAACAACTGCAAGTCATCGAAACGCAACATCTTCAGCCCCGATTATCAAAAAAATGTTGAAAGAGACTGCTCTTTTAGCGGGTTTTATCTTGCAGAGAAATAACCAATCATCTGTGCCATCGAAATCATCTCTCTCCCAGGACCCCACTATGAAAGCCATTGCCTACTTCGCCTCCCTGCCGATCAGCGACGAAAAATCCCTGCAAGATATCGAACTGCCAGAACCGGTCGCCGGCCCTCGCGACCTGTTGGTGGAGGTCAAAGCCATTTCGGTCAACCCGGTGGACACCAAGATTCGCCAGAACGTACAGCCTGAAGGTGGCGCGGCCAAAGTGCTGGGCTGGGACGTGGCGGGAGTGGTCAAGGCTGTTGGCAGCGAAGTGACCTTGTTCAAGGCCGGCGACAAGGTGTTCTACGCCGGCTCCATCGTCCGTGCCGGCGGCAACAGCGAGCTTCATTTGGTGGATGAGCGCATCGTCGGCCATATGCCCAAGACCCTTGGTTTCGCCGAAGCCGCCGCCCTGCCGCTGACCGCCATCACCGCGTGGGAACTGTTGTTCGAACGCCTGCAAATACGCGAAGGCAAAACCGATGAGGGTCAGAGCCTGCTGATCGTCGGTGCCGCCGGGGGCGTTGGTTCAATCCTCACGCAATTGGCCAGCCAGCTCACCGGGTTGAAAGTCATCGGCACCGCGTCCCGTGCCCAAACCCAGAGTTGGGTGCGTGACATGGGCGCCGATCAGGTGATCGATCACAGTCAGCCGCTGAGTGAAGCACTCAAACGTGCCGGGTTCGAGCATGTGACCCACGTTGCCAGCCTGACCCAGACTGACCAACACCTGGATCAATTGGTGGAGGCATTGGCGCCGCAAGGCAAACTGGCGCTGATCGATGATCCGAAGGCGCTGGACGTGACCAAGCTCAAACGCAAGAGCCTGTCGCTGCACTGGGAGTTCATGTACACCCGCTCGCTGTTCGAAACCGCCGACATGATCGAGCAACACAAACTGCTCAACCGCGTCGCCGGGCTGATCGATGCCGGCACACTGAAAACCACGGTCGGTGAGCACTTCGGAACCATCAACGCCGCCAACCTGCGTCGCGCCCATGAACGGCTGGAAAGCGGCAAGTCCAAGGGCAAGATTGTGCTTGAAGGGTTCTGACCCGAAGATCAAAAGATCGCTGCGCCAGCGATCTTTTGCCGTCAGTCAGAGAGTTGATCGTTGTCACAATTGCGATCGTATTCAGGTCTACAATCGAAAACTCTGCGAACAATCTTTTACGTGATGTCTTTTGCAAGACGTCTTTCACAAGAGGAACTCAGCAATGAAGATCCTGATAAAAGAATTGGCAACATCCCGCTGGCAGGTTCGCCTGGATCAACACGCTGTGACGTTCCGCAGTGAAGCCGAAGCCCTGGCCTTCACTAAAACGCTTGAAGCGCGCTTGCTCGCGCCCCATCAGATTCCCGGCCGTCAGCAGCGCACTGCTGGCTGAGTCCGTCCTCAGGCCTGGGCTTGTTCCAACGCCCGGGCATTCTGCAAACGCCGGGTGAGCATCGCCACGCTCACCACCACAATTGCGCACAGGCTGATGACCATGGCCATCGGCATGGCACTGCCATCGTGCAAAACACCCACCAGCGCCGCGGCCCCGGCGGCGACGCTGAATTGCAGGCAACCGAGCATCGCCGAGGCACTGCCCGCCCGTGCACCCTGGCCGCTCATCGCGCAGGCCGAGGCGTTGGGCACGATACAACCCAGGCTGGCGATGCAGACAAAAAGTGGAATCAGCAATGGCCACAAGTGCGCAGGGTGCAGCGAGCTGACCGCCAACAGGGCCAGGCCGCCCGCCAGGTAGAGCCAGACAGTGCGCGCCAGCAAGAAGGCTGGACCGCGTCTCGCCAGCAACCGGGCATTGACCTGGGCCACCAGGATGAACCCCGCCGCGTTGATCCCGAACAGCCAGCCGAAATGCTCGGCCGGCACACCATAGAGTTTGATGAAGACGAACGGCGAGCCCGCGATGTAGGCAAACATCCCGGCGATGGCGACACCACCGGTCAGGGCATGACCGAGGAATATCGGGTCCGCCAGCAACCGACCGTACTGGCGTAGCGCGCCCGACAACGGTTGGCGCGGCACATGGGCCGGTAGACTTTCCGGTAGCCCGAGGGCTACCGCCAACCCGGCCAGCGCACTGAAACCGGTCAGCACGAGAAAGATCGACTGCCAACCCGTCGTGTTGACCAACAACCCGCCCAGCATCGGCGCAAGAATCGGCGCCAGGCCCATCACCAGCATCAACTGCGAAAAGACCTTCGCCGACCCCACCGCATCGCATTTATCGCTGACCACTGCCCGGGCGATCACCATGCCCGCGCAACCACCCAGCGCCTGGACAAAGCGGGCGCCGATCAGCCACTCAAGACTCGGCGCGTAAGCACAGGCCAATGAGGCCACGGTGAATAAACCGACACCGGTCAGCAAGGGAAGCCGTCGCCCAAAGCGATCCGCCACCGGGCCGTACGCCAGTTGGCCGATGGACAGCCCTAGGAAATAGGCTGCCAGGGTCAGTTGAACATGTTTTTCGTCGGTACCGAAAGCGAGCGCCATCGCCGGGAAGGCCGGCAGGTAGAAATCGATCGCCAGCGGGCCGAAAGCGCTCAAGGCGCCGAGAATCAGGATTGTGCGCAGGTTCATCAGGCGTCCAGGTTGGGCAGACAGGTTAGCCATGGATCGGCAGGCTGACAGTCTAGCCGGGCGTGGACGCCTTGAACATTCCGATAGGTCGCTAACTATTAAAAATAGCTCAGGCCTGTTTTACCCCGTAACCCTCTTCAGTGATGGCGGCGATTACCTGATCGGCTGTCAGCACACTTTCTACGCCGACTTCTTTTGCCGCCAGATCGATGCGTACGCTGGCTGCCGGATCCTTGGCTTGCAGCGCCTCAGTGATAGCCTTGACGCAGTGACCGCAGGACATGCCTTCAACGTTGAACACTTGCATGGGACGTCTCCTTTAATGAAGTCCTTTCATGAAGCCCTTAATTAAGGCTTGCGCGCAGTCTCGAGCTTGCCACCATGGCAAGGTCAAGTTCTGAATCAAGCTGCCGGGCTGGCAATCGGCGTCGCGCTCGGCCAAGCTGCGTCCATCTATGACTCGACATCAGGAGATTCAGCCATGCGCTGGTCAGCTCTCAGCCTGTTTGGCTTCCTCAGCCTCTTTGCCGCGACACCTTCGGTTCAAGCCGCCGGGGAGGACTACGGCGTGCTGATCATTTCCCGCGAGCGCCTGGAAGTGTCGACTTCCTGCGAGATCGGCGTGTACATCCAGGATCAGTTGGCCGGGCGGCTGTTCCAGGAACAGAGCACCTCGTTCAACCTGCCGCCGGGCAATGTGTCCCTGCGCCTCAAACTGCTGCCGGGCCAGGCGCCGGGCTGCAACCCGGGCATGCTCGCGCCGGGGTCGCAGGACATCAAACTCAAGGCTGGGGATGTGTTGAAGTTCCGGATTGCGATGACGCAGGAAGGGATGTACCTCAAGCCTGCGGCTTTGGAATACTGAGTCGGCTGCGATCTTTTGATCTGAGACATGGCACTTGACCTTGCCAGCATGGCAAGGTTGATCCTGTAGGCAATTTCTACAGGGAGCGTGACCGATGTCCGAATCCACCACTTTCGATCTGCCGATTGCCGGCATGACCTGCGCCAGTTGCGCCGGGCGTGTCGAGCGAGCCTTGAGCAAAGTCATCGGCGCCACGGCCGTCAGCGTCAACCTGGCCACCGAACAGGCCCGGGTGCAAGCGCCCAGTGACAGCCTGCCGGCCTTGATGGACGCCGTGCAGCGGGCTGGTTACAGCGTGCCGCAGCAGACCCTTGAATTGAGTATCGACGGCATGACCTGTGCGTCTTGCGTCGGCCGCGTCGAACGGGCGCTGACCAAGGTGCCGGGGGTGAAAAGTGTCAGCGTCAACCTGGCCAACGAACGGGCGCACCTTGAGCTGCTCGGCCAGGTCGATCCGCAAACCTTGATCGGCGCCGTGACCAAGGCCGGTTATTCCGCCCGCGTCTGGGAAGTCGAACACCCGCAAACCGATAATCAGCAACAACGCCTGCAGCGCGAACGCTGGGCCTTGCTGGCGGCCATCGCCCTCGCCTTGCCGCTGGTGCTGCCGATGCTGCTGCAACCTTTCGGTGTGCACTGGATGCTCCCGGCGTGGGTGCAGTTCGCGCTGGCAACGCCCGTGCAATTCGTCTTCGGCGCCCGCTTCTATGTCGCTGCGTGGAAAGCCGTGCGCGCCGGTGCCGGCAACATGGATTTGCTGGTGGCTCTGGGCACCAGCGCCGGCTACGGCTTGAGCATTTACGAGTGGGCCACCGCCGCCGGTCGCATGCCGCACCTGTATTTCGAAGCCTCGGCGGTGGTGATTGCCTTGGTGTTGCTGGGCAAATACCTGGAAAGCCGCGCCAAGCGCCAGACCGCCAGCGCCATCCGCGCCCTCGAAGCCTTGCGTCCGGAGCGAGCCATTCAAGTGATCGACGGCCGCGAGCAGGAGGTTGCGATCAGCGCTTTGCGCCTCAACGATCTGGTTCTGGTAAAACCCGGCGAGCGCTTCCCGGTGGATGGCGAAGTGGTGGAAGGCCAGAGCCACGCCGATGAAGCATTGATCAGCGGCGAAAGCCTGCCGGTGCCCAAAGCTCCGGGGGACAAGGTCACCGGCGGTGCGATCAACGGTGAAGGTCGGCTGCTGGTGCGGACCATGGCGCTCGGCGCAGAAACCGTGCTGGCGCGGATCATCCGCCTGGTCGAAGACGCGCAGGCGGCGAAAGCGCCGATCCAGAAACTGGTGGATAAAGTCAGCCAGGTGTTCGTGCCCGTGGTGCTGCTGATTGCACTGGCGACCCTGGTTGGTTGGTGGCTGTATGGCGCGCCGCTGGAAACTGCATTGATCAACGCCGTCGCGGTGTTGGTGATCGCCTGTCCTTGTGCGCTCGGGTTGGCCACTCCGACCGCAATCATGGCAGGCACCGGTGTGGCGGCGCACCACGGAATTCTGATCAAGGATGCCGAAGCCCTGGAGCGCGCCCACGAAGTCAGCGCCGTGGTGTTCGACAAGACCGGCACACTGACCTCGGGCACGCCGCGCATCGCGCATTTGAGTGCCATCGAGGGTGACGAAGCCGCCTTGCTGCAAATGGCCGGAGCGCTGCAACGGGGCAGTGAGCACCCGCTGGCCAAGGCGGTGCTGGATGCCTGCGCCGAACGCGGCTTGACCGTGGCCGATGTCAGCGACAGTCAATCGCTGACCGGGCGCGGCATTGCCGGCAGCCTCGCTGGTCGGCGATTGGCCCTGGGCAATCGGCGTTTGCTGGAAGAAAGTGGCTTGAATGCCGGACCATTGGCTGACTCCGCAAGCGCTTGGGAAACCGAAGGCCGGACGCTGTCCTGGTTGATCGAACAAAGCCCCGAACCTCGGGTGCTGGGCCTGTTCGCCTTCGGTGACACGCTCAAGCCCGGTGCCCTGCAAGCGGTGCAACGCCTAAGCGCCCGCAATATCAGCAGCCACCTGCTGACCGGCGATAACCGCGGCAGCGCCAAAGTCGTCGCCCAAGCGCTGGGCATCAAGGATGTTCACGCCGAAGTACTGCCGGCGGACAAAGCCGCCACCGTCGCCGCGCTGAAAAAAACCGGCGTGGTGGCGATGGTCGGCGACGGCATCAACGACGCCCCGGCCCTGGCTGCTGCTGACATCGGCATTGCCATGGGCGGCGGCACCGATGTCGCCATGCACGCTGCCGGTATCACTCTGATGCGCGGTGACCCACGGCTGGTGCCGGCGGCGCTGGAGATCAGCCGCAAGACCTACGCGAAAATTCGCCAGAACCTGTTCTGGGCCTTCGTCTATAACCTGATCGGCCTGCCACTGGCGGCATTCGGCTTCCTCAACCCGGTGCTGGCCGGCGCGGCCATGGCGCTGTCGAGCGTCAGCGTGGTCAGCAATGCGTTACTGTTGAAAACCTGGAAGCCCAAAGACCTGGAGGACAACCGATGAACATTGGCCAAGCGGCCCGCCAGAGCGGTCTGAGCGCGAAGATGATCCGCTATTACGAATCCATCGGCCTGCTCAAGGCGGCCCATCGCACCGACAGTGGCTACCGGGTCTATGGCGACGACGACCTGCACACCCTGGCGTTCATCAAGCGCTCTCGGGACTTGGGTTTTTCACTGGAAGAAGTCGGCAAACTACTGACCCTCTGGCAGGATCGCCAGCGCGCCAGTGCCGATGTGAAGGCCTTGGCCCGTCAGCACATCGATGAGCTGAACCAGAAAATTCGCGAACTTGGTCAGTTGCGCGACACCCTGCAAGACCTCGTAGAACACTGCCACGGCGACCACCGCCCGGACTGCCCGATTCTCAAGGAGCTGGCCTCGGGTTGCTGCGTCGAACCCGCTCATTCTTGAGCGCCACCCCCTTCACCACCAGCAACAGGGTGAGGGGAATGCCGTGGAACAACAACACCACCGCGCCGGGTGTCCACCAGGAATAGAACGGCGCGGCGATCAACATGCCGACGCCGAACCCGGTCATTTGCAGCAGCGTCAGAAAACTGAAAATCGGCAGGCGCAGGCTGTCCGGTTCACGTTGCAGGCGCGACATCAGGCCAACCTCCGAGAACCCGTCGCCTATCCCGGCGGGCAACGAAAACAGCAGCAAACCGTACAGGGTCTGCTGCTGAAACGTCAGGATGAAACCGCAGGACATCAGCAACACGCCAAAGAAAAATCGCCGCTCAAGGTGCGCGTTGTCCGTGCCTTTCAGGCGACTGGCGATTCGCGCACCGATGAACTTGCCGCAGGCCCACACCGCCAGCATCAGGCCCAGGGTGGTGCTGGCCGACTCGGGTGTGAGCAGTTTTGAAATGATTGGAAGACCGACGTTGTGCGCGGCGCTGCCCAGGGTGTCAGCCATGGCAACGGCCAGCATCGCCGCCAGTACCGGCGCCGTGCGCAAACCCTGGCGCAAGGCCTGCCATTCGCCCTGTTTGTGAAGAGGTTCATCACAGCTGGGGGCCGGTCCGCAAAACCGCAGTGGCACAATCAGCAGCGCTGCCAGCAGGTACGTGACCACGTTCAATGCAAATACTGTTTCAAAGCCAAATCCCGCCACCAACAACCCGGCCACCAGACTCCCGCTGACCATCGCCGCAGACGACGCTGAGGTTATCCAGGCGTTGGTCTTGAGTAATTGCGCCTCTTCGATCAGGTGCGGCAATTGGCTGTTGAGGCCGATGGCGAACATCGAATTACCAAACCCCAGGCCGAACGCGATCAGCGGCAATAGCAACGCTTGTTGGCTGACCGGCAGCACCAGCAGCACCAGCAGCAGACCCAGCAAACCGGCACGCAGCAGATCGAAGGCAATCAGCGGCAGGCGCCCGGCCCAGCGGCGATAGAACCGGGTGCCGATCAGGCTGGCCAGGATACCCCCGGCGACACGGCTGGCGAGGAAGATGCCGACGCTCATGGCGCTATTGCTGAGCAGGTAGACGTAGGTAGCCAGGGCGACCATGTTGAGGAAAGCGCCGAAGTCCGAAATCAGCCGGGCGGCGATGATCAACTGAGCATTGCGGATGGAGTTCACATTCAGTCCTTGAGTGTGCGGGGTATTGCTGGTGTAAAAAACCCGGCCAAAGCCGGGTTTTGGGTCAACCGATCACTGCATCCACGGCGGAGGCGGTTCTTCGGCTTTGCTCGGTGGCGCATCGTCCGCCGCCCGAATCGCTTGGCGACGCTCTTCGTCGAGACGGGCCGCCTCGATCTCGCGCATGATCCCGCCGACGTCCGCCAGTTCTTCCGGCTCGTCGAACTCGCCGGTCAACACGCTGGCCGGGTGCAAGGTGCCGGCTTCGTACAATGCCCACATTTCCTTGGCGTACCGGGTGCGTTTCAACTCCGGCGCGAAGCGACCGAAGTACGACGCCATGTTGCCCACATCCCGCTCAAGCATGCTGAACGCGTGGTTGTTGCCCGCCGCATCCACTGCTTGCGGCAGATCGATGATGACCGGGCCGGTCGGCGTCAGCAGCACATTGAACTCGGACAGGTCACCGTGCACCAGACCGGTACACAACATCAGCACGATTTGCGAAATCAGATAGGCGTGATATTCGCGTGCCTGATCCGGCTCCAGCACCACATCGTTCAGACGCGGCGCGGCATCGCCGTACTCGTCGGCCACCAGCTCCATCAGCAGCACGCCTTCGAGGAAGTCGTACGGCTTGGGCACCCGCACCCCGGCACTGGCCAGGCGGAACAGCGCCGCCACTTCGGCGTTCTGCCAGGCGTCTTCGGTTTCCTTGCGGCCAAACTTGGAGCCCTTGGCCATTGCGCGAGCCTGCCGGCTGTTGCGCACCTTGCGACCTTCCTGATACTCGGCCGCCTGACGAAAACTGCGTTTGTTCGCCTCCTTGTAGACCTTGGCACAACGCAGCTCGTTGCCGCAGCGCACCACATAAACAGCTGCTTCTTTACCACTCATGAGTGGGCGCAGCACCTCGTCGACCAGACCGTCCTCGATCAGGGGTTCAATGCGTTTTGGAGTCTTCATCAGCTTTTATTGTGGGTCCTTTATTACCAAACACGCGAAAGTCATTCGTTATACGGCAATCCTCTCATTCGGGGGAGGGGTTGCCGACCTATGAACGTTCCCATGAACATCAAGAAGCACACAATGTGCCGGATTAATCAGGCAAAACTCATCGACCGCCCCGGATCATAGCTGAGCGAGAACCACTTGTTGACGACGGAGTGCCAAGGTATTTGCGACAGAATCTAACCTCGATCCCTGGCGTTCGCAGGATTTTTCTCAAAAGACCTCAATTTCCCCGCGCTTCAGCCGAAGTCATTAGAGAGAAAAGGAATTGTCTGACAATCGCCTCAACAACAATCAAGAAGGCGCGCTCAAGGATCGGGGCGTATCAAACGTTTTCGGCTGCCAATAATCCGCGAGTCATCAGTACTGCGTGGGCCTACAAGAAAAACTGGAGCGCGGATGAACATCAAACAGAAGTTGACCTGGGCGTTTGCAATCATCGCCTGCTTGCCCGTGGTGCTGGTCGCCACCCTCGTCGTGCTGAACTTGCGCAGTGATGCCAAGGACAATTTTGTCGACGGCAGTGGCCGCGAGATTCGTCAGGTCAGCAATGCCATGCAACTGTTCTTTGATGGCATCAGCCAGAACGTTGACTACCTGGCCACCCAACCGCTGATCAAGAACTCCGACGACAGCCTCAAGACCTACATGAGTGCCAACGCCGAGAGCATTCCCCAAGGCGAAATGGACAAGAAGGTCTTCGCCCTCCTCCAGGACCTGGGCAACAGCCACCCGGCCTACGCCTACGCGATTCTCGGGACGGCGGCGGGCGGTTACGTGTCCTGGCCGGACGATGCGAAGCTGAGCAATTACGACCCGCGCCAGCGCCCTTGGTACAAGGCGGCCCAGGCCAAGCCGGGCAAGCCGCTTCGCACCGAGGCCTATTACTGGGCCCAGGATGACGCGACCTACGTCAGCACCGTGCGCACCATCGATAACAAACTGGGCAGCAATGGCGGCGTGGTCAGCATCGACGTGACGCTCAAGCAGCTCACTGAAATCGTCAAACAGATCAAACTCGGCGAAACCGGCTACCTGATGCTGGTGGAAAACACAGGCACCATACTGGTCGATCCCAAGCAGCCGGAACACAATTTCAAAGCACTGAGCAGCCTCGGCGACGGTTACGCGCAACTCGGCAAGGCCGGCAAAGGGCTGGTAGAGGTTGAGCTCAATGGCGAGCGCTACATGGCCAACGTCTGGCCGTCGGAGCAACTGGGCTGGACCTTTATCGGCCTGATCAAGCAGACCGACGTGATGAGCTCGGCCACTCAACTGACCTGGCTGATCGCGATCATCGCGGCGGTACTGGCGGTGTTCTTCGCCATCGTCGGCGCCAGTTTCGCCAGCCTGATCGTGCGGCCGATCCGCAGCGTGGCCAGCGGTCTGGAAGGCATCGCCCAGGGTGAAGGCGACCTGACCAAGAACCTGCACATCCGTGGCAGCGATGAAACCGCGCAACTGGCCAACTGGTTCAACCAGTTTCTGGCGGCGATCCGCAACCTGATTCAAAGCATCGGCGGCGCCGCGACCAAGATCCTCGCCACCTCCAAGAGTTCGACCCAAGTGTCCAGCGACATGGCCGAAGCCGCCGGGCGTCAGCGTGAAGCGGTGGACATGGTGTCCACGGCGTTCCACGAAATGGTCGCCACCGCCAACGAAGTCGCGCGCTCTTGCAGCCAGGCCGCCGAGTCGGCCGACAGCGGTCAGCGCCAGGCCCGTGAAGGCCAGCAGCAGATCGATGCCGCGGTGAGCAGTGTCGATCGCTTGAGCCAGGAAATCGAACAGTCGGCGCAATCGATGCAACAGCTTGAGCGCGACAGCAACGACATTCAGTCGATCCTCGGGACCATCCGTTCCATCGCCGAACAGACCAACTTGTTGGCCCTGAACGCGGCCATCGAAGCAGCCCGGGCCGGTGAACAGGGTCGTGGCTTTGCGGTGGTGGCGGATGAAGTTCGCGCCCTGGCCAAACGAACTGCCGATTCCACGGCGGAAATCGACGGCCTGCTGGGCAACCTGGCCAAGCGCACCAGTCAGGTAACACAGCAGATGCATGCGAGCCTGGAGGTGTCTCAGCAATCGGTGACCCGCATCGGTGAAGCGCGCAGCAGCTTTGGGCAGATCCGTGAGTCGGTGGATGTGATTCGTGACATGAATACTCAAATCGCCACGGCGGCTGAGGAACAGCATCAGGTGGCCGAGGACATCAATCGGCATATCAGCCAGATTCATGGCGATGCGCAGTTGGTGGCGGAATTGGCAAACTCGGCGCGGCTGGATTCTCAGAGCCTGGCAGGGTTGTCGAATGAGCTGGACGGGTTGGTTCGCCGCTTCAGAACCTGAAGTCACTGATCCAACTGGTCGAAACCGATACCTGTGGCGAGGGAGCTTGTCGGATCGCCGCACCGTCCCGCTCGGCTGCGAAGCAGTCGTAAACCGGCAAACGCGGAATATCTAATGCACCGCGTTGGCTGAATTGGGACCGCTTCGCGCTCCAGCGGGAGCAAGCTCCCTCGCCACAATTACTGCTTGAACAACTCCCCGGGGGTAAACCCGAACAACCCCTTGAACGCCGCAATAAACGCCGACGTCGAGTCATACCCGCAAGACAGCGCGGCATTGGTCACGCTGTCCCCCTCCTCCAGCAAACTCAACGACGACAGCAGCCGCATGCGCTGCCGCCAACTGCGGAAGCTCAACCCGGTCTCGCGCTGAAACAGCCGCATCAGGGTTTTCTCCGACATGCCCAAACGCTCGGCCCATTCCTGCAAGGTCACCGAGCACTCGGGACTTTCGATCAGTTCGTTGCACAAACCCAGCAGTCGCTCATGCCGGGGCAGCGGCAAGGAAAACCCCACCTCCGGCAGACTCGCCAACTGATCGAGCAGCACGCCCACCAATCGCGCCTCCTGACTGTCGCCCTGTGGATACTCCACCGGCAACTGGCAAAAGCGCTTGATCAGCTCCCGCGCCAAAGGCGTGACTTCCAGTACCCGGCAACGCCCGTCCGCCCATTGGCAGTCCTCGCGGCGCACATACAGGCTGCGCATTTCGGCACGCATCGAGGTCACGACCTGATGCTCGAGATCCGCCGGAATCCAGATGCCCCACTGCGGCGGCGCAAAGAAACTGCCCTCGGCGGTGTGCACGCCGAGAACACCGCTGATGGCGTAGGAAAACTGCACCCAATCATGACGATGAGGCGGCGTCCACGAACCGGCGTTCAGGCTTTCCGCCCGCGCATACAACGGACGCGGCAACACCGTCAGCGCCGGGATGGTCCGCTCGAGGGTAAGTTGTCCGTTAGTCGGCATTGATTGGCCTTATGTCGCAAGACGGCTGACAGGGCCGACGTTAGGCTAAGTCATCAATTCTTACAAATGGATTCGGTGCCGGTTATGCATGCCTTCAAACACCTTAAACGCGTGGTCACCGACTGGTTCTTGTGCGGCATGCTGATCGCCACGCTGCTGGCGTATTTCTTCCCGACCTTCGGCGCTACCGGCGGCGGGATGCACGCTGAGTATGTAATCAACATCGGCGTGTTCCTGGTGTTCTTCCTGCACGGGATCAACCTCTCCAGCGAGCAGATCCGCCACGGGCTGAAAAACTGGAAGCTGCACGTGATGGTTCAAGTCTTCACCTTTGCGGTGTTTCCGTTGATCTGGCTGCTGAGCGACACACTGCTGGGCTCACACATTCCATCGTTGCTGATGCTCGGTTTCCTCTACCTCTGCGCCCTGCCCTCGACCATCTCTTCGTCCGTGGCCCTCACCGGCAGCGCGGGCGGCAACGTACCGGCGGCGATTCTCAACGCGAGCCTGTCCAGCGTCTTGGGGATTTTCCTGACACCGTTGCTGGTGAGTTTCGTGGTCGGCAGCGGCGCTGGCGGCATCGACCTGGGTTCAACCCTGCTCGACCTGTGCGCGATGCTGTTGTTGCCGCTGGTACTCGGGCAATTGCTGCGGCCATGGCTGGGCAGGTTTTTCGCTCGGCACAAGCGCTACACCAACATCGCCGACAAGCTGGTGATCCTGCTGCTGGTGTACTCGGCGTTCTGCAACTCGATGGTCTCGGGGATGTGGCAGCAACAGGGCAACAGCGTGATTCTCACGGCGTTGATTGGCAGCGCGATTCTGCTGGCGATCATCCTGTGGATGACCACCCGCACCGCCCACGCGCTGAAGTTCAGCCCCGCCGACGAGATCGCCGCGGTGTTCTGCGCCAGCAAAAAATCCCTGGCGGCCGGAGCACCGATGGCGGCGTTGATCTTTGGTGCCAACCCCGGCCTTGGGTTGATCCTGCTGCCAATCATGATCTACCACCCGTTGCAGCTGATCGTGTGCTCGGTGATGGCCGAGGGTTACGCCAACCGCAACCGGCAACTGGCCGCGCAGCAAAACGCGGCAGTGCTCAGCCCTCAATAATCAGCGCTCGATAATCGCCGTCACGCCCTGACCGCCGGCGGCGCAGATCGAAATCAACCCTCGGCCCTTGCCCGCCGCGTCCAGCAGCTTCGCCAGGTTGGCGACAATGCGTGCACCGGTAGCGGCAAACGGATGCCCGACGGCCAGTGAACTGCCTTTGACGTTGAGGCGACTGCGGTCGATGGAACCCAGCGCCGCGTCGAGGCCGAGACGGGTTTTGCAGTACTCCGGATCTTCCCAGGCCTTCAACGTACACAGCACCTGCGCGGCAAACGCTTCGTGGATTTCGTAGTAATCGAAGTCCTGCAAGGTCAGGCCGTTGCGCGCCAGCAATCGCGGCACCGCATACACCGGCGCCATCAGCAGCCCTTCGGCACCGTTGACGAAATCCACCGCCGCCGCCTCGCCATCGCGCCAATAGGCAAGCACCGGCAAACCGCGCTCCTTCGCCCATTCCTCACTGCCCAGCAGCACCACCGACGCGCCATCGGTGAGTGGCGTGGAGTTGCCCGCGGTCAGGGTGCCCTTGGCACTTTTCTCGAAGGCCGGTTTCAGTGAGGCGAGTTTTTCCAGGGTCAGCTCCGGGCGCAGGTTGTTGTCCCGGGTCAGGCCGAGGAACGGCGTCATCAGATCGTTGTGCCAGCCTTCGGCGTAGGACGCCGCCAGTTTCTGATGGCTTTCGAGGGTCAGCCGATCCTGCTCGTCACGCGGGATGCCCCAGGTCTGGGCCATCAATTCACAGTGTTCGCCCATCGACCGGCCGGTGCGCGGCTCGCCGATACTTGGAAAGTCCGGGATCAGGTGTCGGGGACGCAACTGCAGGAAGGTTTTCAGTTTGTCAGCGGTGCTTTTGGCACGGTTGGCTTGCAAGAGAATCTTGCGCAAGTCTTCGTTGACGCCGATCGGCACGTCCGAGGCCGTGTCGACACCACCGGCAATGCCACATTCAATCTGCCCCAGGGCGATTTTGTTCGCCACCAACAACGTCGCCTCCAGCCCCGTACCGCAGGCCTGCTGGATGTCGTAGGCCGGCGTCGTCGGCGACAACCGCGAGCCCAATACGCATTCACGGGTCAGGCCGTAGTCGCGCAAATACTTGAGCAAGGCCCCGGCGGCCACTTCGCCCATGCGCACACCGTGCAGGTTATAGCGCTCGATCAGGCCTTCCAGCGCTGCGGTGAACATCGCCTGGTTACTGGCAGTGGCGTACGGCCCGTTGGAACGGGCAAAAGGAATACGGTTACCACCGATAATCGCGACGCGACGCAGCTGAGTCATGAAAAAAGCTCCTTCTGATAGTCAATGGTGAACACACATCCCTGTGGGAGCGGGCTGCAATTCCTGAAAGACCTGCTAAACCCAAGCTCAAACCAACCTGCAATGTTCAAGCGTAGGCCTTATCTCGTGGATCGAACGACTAATTGCCATTCCTGGTCCACACTTTTAACCCCGGCTTCTGGAGCGTGATTCATGTCTGACCGCTATATCGATTTCGCCAATTCGTCCATCGGCCATCGTGTGGTCGCTGCCCTGGGTCTACCGTCGCCGGTACGGCTGGAACGCTGGCAAGCAGGCCGATTGCGGCCTGTCGAGGGGGCGCTGTTGATTGGCGGTGGCCCGCTGACGGAAAAAATCAGCACCCTCGCCAACCGCTTGACCGACACGATTTACAGCTACGGCACCGATCCGACCCTGGCCACCGCGTGGATTCCCGGCCACGGCCAGAAACTCAAAGCCGTGGTGTTCGACGCCAGTGACCTGGTGCAGGTCGATCAGTTGAAACAGCTGCGCGAATTCTTCCAGCCACTGATGAAAAATCTCGATCACCATGCGCACCTGGTGATTCTCGGTCGCGCGCCAGAGACCTTGAGCGACCCGTTCGCCGCCAGCACCCAACGGGCGCTGGAAGGGTTCAGCCGTTCGCTGGCCAAGGAACTGCGCAACGGCGGCACCTTGCAGCTGATCTATGTCGGCGAAGGGGCCGAAGATCAACTCGAAGGCCCGTTGCGGTTTTTCCTCTCGCCCAAAAGTGCGTTCATTTCCGGACAAGTCATACGTTTGAAGGCGTGTGCGACGCAGGTGATGGACTGGACACGCCCCTTGTCAGGGCGCAAGGCACTGGTAACCGGGGCAGCCCGGGGCATCGGCGCCTCGATCGCCGAAACCCTGGCCCGGGACGGCGCCGAGGTGATCCTGCTCGACGTGGCGCCGGCCAAAACCGATCTCGACGCCCTGGCCGCTCGCCTCGGCGGACGCAGCATCACCCTGGACATCTGCGCCGAAAACGCCGCCACGCAACTGATCGAACACTTGCCCGACGGCGTCGACATCGTGGTGCACAACGCGGGCATCACCCGGGATAAAACCCTGGCCAACATGACCCCGGAATTCTGGGACGCGGTGCTGGCGGTCAACCTCAACGCACCGCAAGTGCTGACCAAGGCGCTGCTCGACAGCGGCACCCTGCGCGACGACGGCCGAGTGATCCTGTTGGCGTCCATCAGCGGCATCGCCGGCAATCGCGGGCAAACCAATTACGCCGCGAGCAAGGCCGGGCTGATTGGCCTGGCCCAGGCCTGGGCGCCACTGCTGGCAGGGCGCGGCATCAGCATCAACGCGGTGGCGCCAGGGTTTATCGAAACCCAGATGACCGCGCACCTGCCCTTCGGCGTACGCGAAGCCGGGCGGCGCTTGAGTTCGTTGGGCCAGGGCGGCCTGCCGCAAGACGTCGCCGAAGCCGTGGCCTGGATGGCACAACCGGGCACCGGAGCGTTTACCGGGCAAGCACTGCGCGTGTGCGGGCAAAGCGTGTTGGGAGCCTGACCATGACCACCGACTGGCACACACTCAATAGCGAACCGGGCCTGCAGACGCTGTATTTGAGAGCGGCGACGCGACGCAAAATCACCGGCACCACACTGCCTGAGCTGGGTTATCACTGTTGGGTCAACGTCGATCCGAAACGCCTGGAGGCTTATCGCAAAGTGTGTGGTTTCGCCGACAACGGGCTGCTGCCACCGACGTATCCGCACATCCTGGCGTTTGCCTTGCAGATGCAACTACTCACCGCCAAGGCGTTTCCCTTCCCGCTGCTGGGGCTGATTCACTTGAGCAATCGCATCCGCATCTTGCGCCCCATGGGTGGCGTGAGCCGCGTGCGGGTCAGCGTGAAGGTGCAGAACCTGCAACCCCATGCCAAGGGCGCGACCTTCGAGTTAGTGACGACGCTCGACGACCAATTGGGGCTGCTGTGGGAAGCCGAAAGCCAGATGCTCTGTCGCGGGGTCAAACTGGCAGGCGAGCCTGTCGAGCAAGCGTTTGCAACGACCTTGTCGCTGACCGAAGTGGCCCACTGGAAAGCACCGGCGGACATTGGTCGCCGGTACGCCAAAGTGTCTGGAGACTACAACCCGATTCACCTGAGCGCGATCAGCGCCAGACTCTTCGGCTTTCCCAGCGCCATCGCCCATGGCCTGTGGAACAAGGCGCGCACCCTGGCTGCCCTGAGCGATCATCTACCGACGGCCAACGTCGAGATTGCGGTGCAGTTCAGAAAACCGGTGCGTTTGCCCAGCGAAGTGACGCTGATGTCCAGCGCGGCGGGGTCCAGTGGGGACTTCCAGTTGATGGGGGCCGGGGAGATCGAGCATATGGCGGGGCAGTGGCGGCCGGTTGCCTGATGGATTGTGGTGAGGGGGGCTTTCCCCCTCGCCACAGTACGCTCAGGAACTCAGCAAACCCCGAGGCTGCGGAAACAAATTATTCAACGTATCCAACAAACGCACGTGATAGATCGGCTTGCGAAACAGATCCAGCACCTGCAACCGCAACATGTCACTCACATCCTCCATATCCGCATGCCCCGACGTCACAATCACCGGCAAATGCTGACGAGCCGTGTGCTCACGCAGACGCTTGATCAACGAGATGCCGCTTTCCTCCGGCATCCGCAAATCAGTAATCACCAGCGCAATATCAGGATGACGAGTCAAATGATGCAGGGCGAGCTTGACCGACGTTGCCGTAAAACACGTAAAACCCTCGCCCTCCAGCAACTCCGCCAGTTCCAGTAACGCATCCTCCTCATCATCGACCAGAAGAAGCTGTTGCCGAGGGAGGGTTGGAGCGTTCATGGGGCAACACCTGCAATGGACTAAGCCATGACGTTAGAAGCCCTTTGCAGGATTGGCAAATGACTGCCTGTGCCAGTCTTCAAATCAAAGCGCAGCTGAAATCGTGTTGAACATTGTGGTGACCGCCGTGGAGATAGGTGCCACAAACGTTGCCAGCACCACGGCCACCATGCCTGCAATGATTGCGTACTCGATGCCCGAAGCACCTTCGGTGTCTTTGGCAAGGTCTTTGTAAAAAGCGATGTGGGATTTGATCTTCTGAACCGTTTTAGAGAAGGACATGACGCGTCTCCTGAATGACAGCGGTTGTTGCACTGCCGCAACATGATTCCCATATGCCAGCATCAGCATTGTCGGCAAACCCATGCCCAACAACTGTAAGAACGCATTAATACTTAAGCAGTAACCGGTTGATTAACGTCACAAAACAGTACTTTGGGCATCAGCCCGTTACTTTTGTCAGATATTTACCGCTCAGTGATGGCATTTTGCTTTACCTGCGCTACCGTCAAATAGCGAAACAGTCCCACGTTCATAACTGCCTGATTACGAAGTCATCTCGTTAGAAGGCTTGGGGGCGTTACGCCGCAGGAAAGGGGGAGAGCCTTCATGAACAGCCGCGTCACCCTGGGCCTGGCCGGGCTGTTTCTGGCAGGCGCCATCATTGCCGGTTACTGGGGGCTGGCGCTGAGTCGCCAACCGGCCCCCGAGCCTGTCGCACAAATCGGCACATCAACGCCCTCGATACTGGCCTCGGTGGACGACCCGACCCGCCAACCGGTGGTGGTGCTGCTGCGTGATATCGCACCGTTCGAGCAGATCACCGCCGCCGACGTGACCCTGGAAAAACTGCGTACCGCCCCGGTGGGCTGCCTGACCCGTCTCGAACAAGCCATTGGCCGTACACCCTGGCGCGCGCTCACCGCCGGCAGTTGGCTCAATGATCAGAGTTTCGAAGCCGGCGGTACGCTGGCGCGGATGATCCGCGCCGATGAACGCGCCCTCGCCGTGGCGGCGGATGATGTGATCAATGTCGGCGGCCAATTGAGCCCCGGCGATTATGTCGATGTGCTGCTGTTTCTGCGCATGGACACCAACAACCTCCAGCAGTCGGCCCAGGTCGTGGTCCCGGCGTTGCGCGTACTCGGGGTCGGCGAGCAGTTGGGGCTGACGAATGATGGCAAGCCTGCCAACCCGGCACTCAGCCATGAAGAGAAACTCAAGCAGGAACAACTGCGCACCAGCGCCCGCACCGTGTTGCTCGCCGTCCCTGAATCCCTCTTGAGCCGCCTGATGCTCGCGGCGCAGGTCGGGGTTTTGCGTCTGGCTGTGCGCAGCGCCGAAGAACAACGCCTGAGCCAATACTGGGCCGGCCGTGGTGACTCATCGGCGAGCCTGGCCAACGCCAACCGCGAGCTGGTGCAGTTCAGTCAACTGGCCCTGGCCGGCACTCCACAATCCCCCGCCCCCAGAGGCGCAGCACCTCGCAAGCCGAGCGTGGAAGTCATTCGCGGCAATGCCGTCACCCAACAAACGCCCTGAATCGAGCGAGGACTCTCCATGCGCAGATGTTTCACGCAGCACTTCCTCGAAAACGGCCACGTCGATAAACACGGCGGATTATCGCAATGAGCCAAAGCCAGAACCTGAGCCAGACCTTCCTCGCGATCACACGCAACAACACCGACTTGGAGTGGCTGCAAGGGGCGCTCGCCCCTTTGGGTCGAGTGATCAGCGCCGGTGGCGGCAACCTCGACGAGCTCCTGACACTGGTGGACGTGACCTTCGCCAGCCTGGTGTTCGTGGGCCTGGACCATGAGCATGTGGTGGCCCAGAGCGCGTTGATCGAAGGTGCCCTGGAAGCCAAACCGATGCTGGCGATCGTGGCCCTGGGCGATGGCATGGACAACCAACTGGTGCTCAATGCCATGCGCGCCGGAGCACGGGATTTTGTCTCTTACGGCTCGCGGTCCAGCGAAGTCGCCGGCCTGGTGCGACGCCTGAGTAAACGCCTGCCGACCGTGGCGCCGAACACCCAACAGATTCCACAAGGTGGCCTGACCGTACTTTACGGCGCGCAGGGCAATGGCGACGGCGCGTTGCTCGCCAACCACCTGGCGCACGTGGTGCAAAAGAGCGGCCAGCAAACGCTGTTGCTGGATCTGGGGCTGCCCCGTGGCGACAGCCTGGCCTTGCTGGGGTTGGAGAGTTCGTTTCATTTCGGCGATGCATTGCGCCACCTCAGGCGCCTCGACGCAACGCTGATCGACAGCGCCTTCACTACCTGCGACGCCGGGCTGCGAATCCTCGCCTACGCCAGCAACGATGAACCGCTCGAACAGACCAGCGCCGCCGAGCTGTACATGCTGCTCAGTGCCTTGCGCCAACATTTCCAGCACATCGTGGTGAACCTCACCGGCCAGTCGGACAGTGAAGCATTGCGCACCTTCGTCAGCCATTGCGACAAGTTGCTGTGGTACACCGATCAAAACGTGCTCGACTGCCGACGCAACCTTGAGGTGCTCAGCCGCTGGCGCGAAAAAGGCCTGAAGCTCGACCACGCCAGGTTGCTGGTGGACCGCTACCTGCGCAGCGTCCCGCCGGACTCCGACACCTTGGGCAAAACTTTCGGCATGGAGGTGATCGCGGTGTTTGCCTACAGCCCGGAAGTGCGACTCAACGCCAAGAATCAAGGGCTGAGCCTGTTCGAGCTGGCCCCGCGCGAGGGCCTGACCCAAAGCCTGCGCGCCCTCGGCGAACAGCTGGCCAAACGCTCCGAAAGCCCGGATAAGCCCAAGGCTGGCTGGTTCAACCGGTTGAGGGGCGTGCAATGAGCGGGGAAAAACTCTTCGGCGCGCCTTCGCACGGGCCGACCGGCAATACCGACCACGAAGGCCTGAAACTGGTGCTGCACCGCTACATCATCGACGCCATCGAAGAGTCCGGAAAAAACCTGCTGGAAGGGTCGCGGCCCATGCTGTCGCAGTTCGTCACCGACAAAGTCGCCGAATACATCGCCCGTCTGCACCTGGCGATTTCCCGCTACGAGATGGAACGGCTGGCGGAAGAAATCGTCGACGAACTCACCGGTTTCGGTCCGCTGGAAGTGCTGCTGCGCGACTCGGCGGTGACCGAAATATTGGTCAACGGCCCGCACCGGGTGTTCGTCGAACGTGAGGGAGTGTTGCACCTCAGTGACCTGCGGTTCATCGACGACCACCACGTCGAGCGGGTCATGCAACGGATTCTCGCGCCCCTGGGCCGACGGCTCGATGAGTCTTCGCCGATGGTCGATGCACGCCTGCCCGATGGCAGTCGGGTCAACGCGATCATTCCACCGATCGCCCTCGACGGCCCATGCCTGTCGATTCGGAAGTTCCGCAAGGACATGCTCAAAAGCACCGACCTGATGGCGATGCAAACCATCGACCAGGCGATCTTCGAGTTCATTCAGGAGGCTGTGGGCAAGCGTTGCAACATCCTGGTCAGCGGCGGTACCGGTACCGGCAAGACCACACTGCTGAACATTCTCAGCCAATTGATCGCCCCTCACGAACGGCTGGTCACCATCGAAGACGTCGCCGAACTGCAACTCGGCCATCCTCACGTGGTGCGCCTGGAAACCCGACCGCCGAATGCCGAAGGCCACGGCGAAGTGAAGGCCAGCGACCTGATTCGCAACGCGCTGCGGATGCGCCCGGACCGGATCATCCTCGGCGAGATTCGCGGCGTCGAAGTGGTCGACGTGCTCACCGCCATGAACACCGGGCACGACGGCTCCATGAGCACCGTGCACGCCAACAACGCCCAGGATGCACTGTTGCGCCTGGAGACGCTGGTGGGCCTGACCGGACGGCTCATCGCCGAACGCACCCTGCGGCAAATGATTTGCGCGGCGCTGGACGTAGTGATCCAACTCACGCGCCTGCCCGATGGCCGCCGCTGCGTCAGCGAAGTGGTGGAGGTCGTCGGTATTCGTGACGACGTCTACGTGACCAACACCCTGTTCCGCTTCGACCGACACACCGGCCGCGGTTTTCTGCGCGAGGCGGCCAACCCCGCCGGCGACAAACTGCGTCGCGAGTCGGCACTCTCTCCCTTGGCGTATTGAGGGTCACGGCATGCTCAAACCGGCGCTGCTCATCCTGCTTTGCCTGACGCTGTTGGGGGTGTCGATCCGTTTGTTCTACAACAGTCTGCGACAGGCCGGCATCGACCGAACCCTCGGCCGCCTGACCCAGGGGCAACCGCAACTGACCGTGGCGAAATCATCCTGGTCTGGCCTGGAACGGACCTTTCTACGCGCCGGCCTCGGGCGCCCCACCGAGCGCATCGGGTCGTGGCTGCTGCTCTGGGCCTTGGGCGCCCTGCTGGGGTTTGCCCTCGCGGGCTGGATCGGTTTGTTGATGTTGCTACTGGTGCCGCCCCTGGCTCTGCGGCTGTACATCAGCTGGCGATATCAGCGCCGACTCAAGCGCATGATCGAACAACTGCCGACGCTGCTCGACCACACCGTGCGCAGCCTGAAGTCCGGACGCACCCTGGCCGATGCAGTGCTGGGCGCCATCAACGCCGCCGAAGCGCCACTGAAAGACGCCATGGGTCGGGTTCAACGCAACGTGCACTTGGGCGTCAGCCTGCCGGACGCCATCTCGGACCTCGCCGAGCTGTATGAGAAAGACGAGTTTCGCCTGTTCGCCCTGGGCCTGAAGGTCAATCACCGCTACGGCGGCAATGCCAGTGAGCTGTTTGAAAACCTGATCAAAATGATCCGCGAACGAGACCAGGCGGCGCGCCAACTGCGCGCCATGACCGGCGAAACCCGCGTCACGGCCGTGGTGCTGGGGCTGATGCCTGTGGGGCTTGCCGGTTACTTTTTGGTGTCCAATCCGAAATACCTGTTGGCCATGTGGAACAGCGGCTCGGGACAACTGATGCTGGCGACCGCGTTCGGCTTGCAGGTCGTGGGCTGCCTGGCGCTGTGGCGCATGTTGCGAAGCGTATGAAAATCGCCCTGCTGCTGAGCGCACTGCTGTTTCTGGCGGCCACGCTGTTGCTGCTCAGCGGCCTGCTGGACCAGCACCGGCGTGCGCGCCAGGTGGCCCAACGATTGGACGGCAAACCGCTGAGCGACCATCGCGTCAGTCACTGGCTACAACTGCTGGGCGACAGCCGCATCGGTCAGCGTTCGATCCAACTGGACAACGAAACCCAGACCCTGCTCAACCGCCTCGGCTGGCGCAGCGCCCGACAACGCTCGCTGTTCGCCGCCTGCCAGATCGGCACACCGGTGCTGGCGTTGGCCCTGTGCCTGTTGATCCAGGGCCTGTTCTTCCCGCAGGTGAACAACCACTGGATCACTCCAACCCTCGCCACAGCCCTCGGCTACCTGCTGCCCAAACGCTTACTGGCCGCCGCCGCGCAGCAGCGGCAAAAACAACTGGCGATCGAGGTATCAACCTTCATTCCACTGCTGCGCATCCTGTTCGAATCCGGCATGGCGGTGGAACAGTCACTGCGAGTGTTGAGCGTCGAAGGCAAACAACTGCTACCGACCCTGACCCACGAATTGCGCCTGATACTGGCGCGGGTCGATTCTGGTCTGGAACTGGGCGAAGAACTGAACAAGGCCACCCAATTGCTCGCGGTGGACGAATTCACCGACACCTGCGTGATCCTTCAACAACTGATTCACCAAGGCGGCGGCGCGATGAAATCACTGCTGGCGCTCAAGCTGCTGCTCGATGACCGACGCCTGACTCGCTTACAGGAATACATCTCCAAAATGTCCGCGAAAATGTCCGTGGTGATGATGCTGTTCCTCTTCCCGGCATTGCTGATCGTGCTGGCCGGACCGAGCTTCACCGCGCTGGCGCGGGCCTTTGGTTCTTGAATGACCAACGAGCCTGTGGCGAGGGGGCTTGCCCCCGTTGGGCTGCGAAGCTGCCCCAAAACCTCTGGTGGTCCAAAGATCTTGTGAGTGCTACGCACTCAAACGGGGGCAAGCCCCCTCGCCACAGGTCGTTCCTACAAGGGGTCAGCTGTGTGGCGCGGCTTTTGGTACGTCGACGTTATCCAGCACCCGATTCACCGCCAGCTCGGCCAGCATGATCACCTGCTGAATCGCCAGGAGCGTATGCCGCTGCGGGGCGTCGACATAGGCGGCGATATCGCTGGTCATGACGCTGGCTGAGGCCAGTGATTCGCAGACATGGGCCAGCAGGCTTTCGTTGTCCATGTCCGGGGCGACCTGAAACATCCTGCTTGGCTTGCGGCCTTCGGGTTGTTTGGGTGGTGGTTTTAGGTAGTGGTCGAGCGCGCGTTCGGCGGCTTCGTTAAGTTTTTTCGAATCGAGGGATTCGTAGGGCGAAACGTCGTCAGTTTCAGGGGGATTCGGGGTTGCTTTGAACATGGTGACACCTCTCAGATTTGAAATGGAGCCACACCCAATTGCCGCGACGCAATTTTAGGTGGCAACTGTACGCGGGTTCGCGGACCGAGATCTGAGTAACTCGACATACCCGAAGGTATCCCGCGCACAGTCGCCATAACACGAAACGACAGACACAAAAGTGCTGTTGCTAGGTGGAGCGATTATGCATCAGATCAAAGGGCCGCGACGCCCAGACGCTGAATTGTCAGCGACGGACAAAGGCTAGAGATTCCACTTCCGACGGACAACCTGAAAAACATGTGGGAAGGTTCTGACGTTTTTACCGACCAATAAACATCGTTGCCTGTAAGGCCACCATCGCGAGCAAGCCCGCTCCCACAATGGAGCGGCGTACACCCGCCCCTCACCACTCAACAGGCCGAGCGTTAGCTCGCCTGCCGCTTTTGATCTTGATTCACCCGCCCCTTCGGGAGGCTGAGTGGAGGTGTTC
>NZ_JBWKUI010000029.1:0-29602 GCF_059420765.1 Pseudomonas sp. GW821-FHT03E01
AGCAATCGTTGGTTACATCTTTGATTTCTCGCGGAGTAACTTGTGATGCTGATAATCTTGTTGACTATCAGTCTGACCCCACAAGCACCCACACGAATTGCTTGATTCAGTTGTTAAAGAGCGGTTGGTTAAGATCTTTCGTCTCAACCGAGGCGCGCATTCTACAGCAGCCTCTGTTGCTGTCAAGCAGTAAATTTCAAATTTTCTTCATGAAATTCAACTACTTGCCGCTAACTCAGTTTCAAACTCCTCGTTAGCGGGAGGCGAATAATACAGTGTTTTATTTGGTGGTCAACCACCTGTTGTAATTATTTTTACCTAATCCATGCGGCTTAGGCGCAGTACCGACTTCTGCCTCATGAGCAGTCCAGGCTTTGCTTGCATTACCCGTCGACAAACCCGCCCTCTTTACCAGCTGCGCTATGATCGCGCCCCTCTGCGCCAGGATTCTTGAACGGGATGTCCATGTCTTTGCCACTAGCTGACGCTCATCAATCACTACCACCCGTACTCGTCGGCCCGTTATTGCGGCGCCTGGAACCTGCGCGGCTGGTGCTCTGGCTGGTCGGGTCGCGTGCGCTGGCGCTGACGCTGCGCCTGCAAGGCATCGATATCCGCCTCAATGCGGATCAATGCACGATCATTCCCGTCGGCACTCATGCCTTTATTCATCTAATCGATGTACCGCTGAACACCGCCCTGCCCTGCGACACGCTAATCGAGTACGACCTGCTGATCACCGAGGCGGATGGCGCTCCGTCGGGCATCGCCGAATGGGCACCTCACCTACTATATGGCGAAGCGCGCTGCCCGAACTTTGTGTTGCGCTCACAGATCGATCAGTTGCTACATGGCTCCTGCCGTAAACCTCACCATCCGGCGGCCGATGGCTTGCTGTGTGTCGACCGGTTGCTCGCGTCAGAGCCGGACGCAAGCAAGCGTCCGGTTCTATTAATGATGAGCGGCGATCAGGTGTATGCAGATGATGTCGCGGGGCCAATGCTGCGTGCAATTCATGCCTTGATCGAACGCTTGGGGTTGTTCGACGAACACCTCGACGGCGCAGTGGTCAGCGTCAGCACCAAACTCTACGAACATCCGGCCAGCTACTACCATCGTGCGGATTTGTTACCGGCACTTGAGAGCAACGAAACCCTGCGCGAGCGATTTTTCGGTGGGGCGCGTAAGCCGATTTTCACCAGCAGCAGCGCCGACAATCATTTGGTGACCTTCGCCGAAGTCATGGCCATGTACCTGCTGGTGTGGTCGCCAACGCCCTGGACGTTGATCGCGCCGCAACCACCGACACTGACGCCCGAACGACGCAAGCGTTATGCCCTGGAGCAGACGCGCATCGATGGGTTCAAGGCGGGGCTGGGTGGCGTCGCGCGAGCGATGGCGCATTTGCCATGCCTGATGATTTTCGATGACCACGATATTACCGATGACTGGAATCTTTCTGCGCAATGGGAGGAAACGGCCTACAACCATCCGTTCTCCAAGCGCATCATCGGCAACGCGCTGCTTGCTTATATGTTGTGTCAGGGTTGGGGCAACAACCCGGATGCGTTTGGCAACGTACTGGAAAAAACCCGCTTATTGAGCGTCACGGGGCAAGACCATCACCTCGACAGCGAGATCCAGGACGAATTGATCGATGAACTGCTGAGTTTTCAGCAGTGGCATTACGTGCTGCCCACCCGCCCGGCGCTGGTGGTGCTCGACACCCGCACCCGGCGCTGGCGTAGCGAGATGAATCTCAAGCAGCCGTCGGGCCTGCTGGACTGGGAAGCGCTCAGTGAGCTGCAACAGGAATTGCTCGATCATTCTTCGGCGATCATCGTCTCACCGGCGCCGATCTTCGGCGTCAAATTGATCGAAACCGTACAGCGCGTGTTCAGTTGGTGCGGTTACCCACTGCTGGTGGACGCCGAAAACTGGATGGCTCATCGCGGCGCGGCTCAGGTGATCCTGAACATTTTCCGACACTCCCGCACACCCGGTAACTACGTGGTGCTGTCCGGTGATGTGCATTATTCCTTCGTCTATGAAGTATTGATCCGACACCGCAAGGCCGGCCCGCGTATCTGGCAGATCACCAGCAGCGGCATCAAAAACGAATTCCCACCCGCCCTGCTCGAATGGTTCGACCGCCTCAACCGTTGGCTCTACTCGCCCCGCTCGCCCCTTAACTGGCTGACCAAACGCCGACGCATGCGCATTGTTCCGCACATCCCCGAACACGCCGAAGCAGGGGAACGGTTGTGGAACTCGGCAGGAATTGGCCAAGTGTTCTTCAATGAAAAGGGCCAGCCACAGGATATTTATCAATTCAATGCGGATGGATCGCCGAAGACGCGAATGATCGCGCCAGAAATGTCCGAAACAGCCGACTGACTTCGCACGAATGACCATGAGTAATCATTACCCGGCCACCCTAAACCTCACTCGAACCCTGATCATTGGCAATTCCGGCTCGGGCAAGAGCTGGCTGGCCAAACGACTGGCCGAGCATCTGCAAGTGCCTTGTACCGATCTCGACCTGATTCACTGGGTATCCGATGAACACAGCATCGCCCGTCCCCGCAACGAAGCACTGGGAATGGCGCGGGTGGCGGCGAGTGAAGAGCGTTGGGTTATCGAGGGTGTTTACGGCTGGATGGTCAGCGAACTTGTGGAGCAGGCCACTGCGCTGATCTGGCTGTGTCTGGAGGACGAAGATTGCGTGAACAACATACGCCAGCGAGAAGCGAGGCGGGACGAGAAGGAAGAGTTGCTGATTGCGTTACTCGATTGGGCCGGCAGCTACCGTACTCGCCAAGGGTCCAGTGGATTTGCCGCCCATCAGCGTTTGTTTGACCGGTTTAGCGGGTCGAAACGCCAACTGATGAATCAGGCTGAAGTCTCGGCTTTCGTCAGTGCGGTGCAACCAACCGACTGATCGTCCCTGCCGTTTTCTGCGTGCGAATCGGACTCCTACATTGGACACGACTAGCTGGCGAGATTGTCAGAATGGGATTACATCGTTCGCAGAAACGTCTTGAAGAAGCTTCAGCGATACTTTAACCCAGCGTGGATATGTCGTCTGCGTAATGACCACTCGTAGGTGTCGCCTTGTCATCATGTACTCATTTCTGTACGTTCTTTGCATTGAGCGAGGACTACAACATGCAAACCATCAACTACACCACCGCACGTGCACATCTGGCCGAAACCATGGATCGGGTCAACGAAGACCGTGCCCCATTGCTGGTTACCCGCCAGAAAGGCGAACCTGTGGTGATGATGTCTCTGGCGGAGTACAACGCTCTCGAAGAGACAGCCTATCTGCTCCGTTCTCCAGCCAATGCCGAACGACTGATCAAATCAATCGGCAACCTGCGAGCAGGGAAAACCAAAGTCAGGCAACTTATCGAAGAATGAATATCGAGTTCACTCCTGAAGGCTGGGACGACTATTTGTGGTTTCAGCAAAACGATAAGGCCGGGCTCAAACGAATCAACCTGCTGATCAAGGCGATCCTGCGTGAGCCCTTCGAAGGATTGGGCAAACCTGAACCGCTCAAACACAATCTGAGCGGCCTCTGGTCACGCCGAATCACCTCCGAGCATCGCCTGGTTTATGCAATCGAGAATGGTGAGGTGCACATCGTGCTTTGCAGGTATCACTACTGAGCACATTCAGGCCGCTTTCACCGCCCGCCCCACTCCTCTGACAATCATTTCCACTTCCCGCTCATCAATCGTCAGCGGTGGCAGCAGGCGAATGGTCTTGCCCCGTGTCACGTTGATCAGCAAACCGTGATCCCGTGCGGCGATCAGGGTCAGGTCGCGGATTGGTTGGGCGAGTTCGATGCCGATCATCAATCCCTGGCCACGGATCACCAGGACGTTCGGATCGTCGGCCAGTTCGACGCGCAATCTGGCAAGCAGGCGTTCGCCCTGAAGTCTGGCGTTTTCCAGCAGGCCTTGTTCCTCGATGATCTCCAGCACGGTGCAACCCACCCGACACGCCAGCGGATTGCCGCCGAATGTACTGCCGTGGCTGCCAGGTGTGAATAAATCCGCAGCCCTGCCCCGAGCCAGGCAGGCACCGATGGGCACTCCGTTACCCAGGCCTTTGGCCAAGGTCATGACGTCCGGGATGATGCCTTCGTGCTGAAACGCAAACCACTGGCCGGTACGGCCGATGCCGGTCTGGATTTCGTCGAGCATCATTAACCAGGCGCGCCGGTCACAGAGCTCGCGCACCGCTTTGAGATAACCAGGCGGCGCCACTTGCACACCACTTTCGCCCTGAATCGGCTCCATCAGAATCGCCACAATGCGTGGGCCGTGGGCTTTCTGCGCCTTCTCCAGGGCAGCGAGGTCGCCGAATGGCACTTTAATGAAGTCCCCCGGCAACTTGTTATACCCCAGGCGCACCGCCGGGCCGTCACTGGCCGACAAGGTGCCGAGGGTCCGTCCGTGGAAAGCGTTCTCCATGACCACTACCAGCGGCTGCTCGATGCCTTTGTGCCAGCCGTAAAGCCGCGCAAGTTTCAGCGCGGTTTCGTTGGCTTCGGCACCGGAGTTATTGAAGAACGCCCGCTCCATGCCCGACAGCCGAACCAGTTTCTGCGCCAGCCGCTGTTGCCAGTCGATGCTGTACAGGTTGGATGTGTGCAACAGCAACCCGGCCTGTTCGCTGATGGCCGACACGATTCGCGGATGGGAATGGCCGACGTTGGTCACCGCCACGCCCGCCACCGCGTCCAGGTATTCACGACCGGCCTGATCCCACAGGCGCGTGCCCAGGCCTTTGCTGAAACTCAGGGCCAGAGGTTGGTAAGTGCTCATCAGGCAGGTGGCGGTCATGACATCAAGCTCCATCAATAGTCGGTGTTTTTGCAGTATGGTTAGCCACCTGAGCTGGATAAATACCGCAACACTTCAATCATTTTAAAGCTGGGCTTGATAATGGATTTATTCCAGGCAATGACCGTTTACGTAAGAGTGGTGGAAGCCGGCAGCATGACCGCCGCCGCTTTGCAGTGCGAAATGTCCACGACCATGGTCGGTAATCACCTGCGGGCTCTGGAGCAACGCCTGGGTGTGCGCTTGCTCAACCGTACGACACGGCGTCAGCGTTTGACGGAATTCGGCACGGCGTACTATCAGCGGTGTCTCGAAGTGCTGGGGTTGGTGGCTGATTCCGAACGCCTGGCCGAACAAACCCTCGACGAGCCGAGCGGCACTCTGCGCATCACCGCACCGCTGACCTTCGGCACCGAACGGCTCGCACCGGCCCTGAGCGAGTTCACCCTGCGCTGCCCGCAAGTCAAACTCGATGTCGTTTTGACCAACCAGCGCCTGGACTTGCTCGACAACGGTTTCGACGTGGCGATTCGTCTGGGCACGACCGAGCTGTCCAACATGATTTCTCGCCCGCTCATCGACTACACGATGACCCTGTGCGCATCGAAGGATTATCTGGAGCGTCGAGGCACACCGCAGAAACCCGCCGACCTGCAACACCATGACTGTTTGGCCTTCGCCTACCCGGCCGGAGATGACTGGCACTCGGTAGCCAAACAATGGCGCCTGAAGGGGCCCGAAGGTGAAGTCATGGTGGCGGTCAGCGGGCCGATGTTGATCAACAGCTCGGCGGGGTTGCATCAAGCGGCGCGAACCGGCATGGGCATCGTGATGGTTCCCGATGCGCTGGTGGAACAAGACCTTCGGGACGGAAAACTGGTGGCCTTGATGCAGGACTACCAACTGCCAAGTCGGCCGATGAACCTGGTGTATGCCCAGGACCGCTACCGTTTGCCGAAATTGCGCAGCTTCGTTGACTTTGCACTGCAGTGGTGGGGCAAGCACTAGCCGGGGCAATACGCCATGAACTAATCTCCTCGACTGACGAGTCACGTTAATATCAGGACGGCAGGGAGACCGATGATGGGTGAGGCATCGAAAATCGAGCCGTTGAAGTTCGATCTGTCAGATTTTAACGAAAACATGCTGCACACCATTCTGGAACTGGTCAGCGATGGTATCTGGGACTGGAACGCCAACACCGGGTTCGTCTATCGCAACCCCGGGTGGTACGAGATGCTCGGCTATACGCCTCATTCCCTGGACAACAATGTGTTGACCTGGGAAAACGTGATCCACCCCGACGATTATTCGCGAGTCATGGCGTTGTTTGATGACTACCTGGATCAGCGCGCTCCCGGTTATCAGGCCGAGTATCGCTGTCGCATGCGCGATGGCACTTACACCTGGATCGAGGATCGCGGCTACGTGCTGGCACGTAATGCCGACGGCTCGGTGGCGCGAATGATCGGCGCGCACCGCAGCATCGAAGACAAGAAACGCCTGATCGAAGAAATGGAGCGGCGTAATCAATCCCTGGAAGCCATCGTCAAGGAACGCACTCGGGAGTTGTCCCGGGTCAATCAGCAGTTACAGATTCAACTCGAAGAAAATCGCAAATTGGCAGAAACCGATGTGCTGACCGGCATCGCCAATCGCTATCGACTGGAGAAAACCCTGCCCAAGGAATGCGACCGCGCCCAACGCTTCCGCGAACCCCTGTCGCTGATCGCCATGGACCTCGATGACTTCAAAAACATCAACGATCACTACGGTCACGCCTTGGGAGATGCAGCGTTGGTGCAAGTGATCGAGAGTGTGAAGCACTGCGTGCGCAAAGGCGATCTGTTGGCGCGCTGGGGCGGTGACGAATTCATCCTGATTTTGCCCAATACCTTGTTGGCCGACGCCAGGTCACTCGCTGAAAGAATCCGTCATGGCCTGGCGAGCCTGCTGCCGGTCGGGGACTATCAAGTGACCATGAGTTTTGGCGTGGTGCAGCGCTTTGAAGAAGAACAACAGACCGGGTTGCTGGCCAGGGCCGATCAGGCGTTGTATCGGTCGAAAATCGCGGGCAAGAACCTGATTTCTGGGTGAGGCGACTCCGTCCTGTCAGCCGCCCTGCATGCCCGCTTTCACCAATACTGGTTTTTCCTGATACCGATCCGGATACAGTTGCTTCAACTGAGCCACTTTCGGCAGGTCATTGATCACGATGTAGGGGTACGTCGGGTGCTCGGTCAGGAAGTCCTGATGCTCCTCTTCCGCCGGGTAGAAACCGTTGTAGCTTTCCAGCTTGGTGACAATCGGTTTATTGAACGAATGGGCAGCGTCGAGCTGGGTGATGTAAGCCTGGGCGACGCGTTGCTGTTCGGTGCTTTTCGGGAATAGCGCCGACCGATACTGAGTGCCTCGGTCCGGGCCCTGGCGGTTGAGTTCGGTGGGGTTGTGGGCCACCGAGAAATAGATCTGCAGCAGGCTTCCGTAACTGACCTGAGCAGGATCGAAGGTCACTTCGACAGCCTCCGCATGGCCGGTGTCACCCTCGCTGACCCGCTCGTATTGAGCGGTATTGGCTGCGCCACCGGCATAACCGGAAACCGCATTTTTCACCCCTTTGACATGCTGAAACACGCCTTGGACGCCCCAGAAGCAACCACCGGCAAAAACCGCCGTTTCGCTGTGCGCCTGGGTGGTTTCGTCAAGCGTCGGCGCCGGGATGATGACCGCCTCTTCGGCGCCTGCGAACGAGAATGCAGAGCACTGACCGATAACGCTGGCGGCGGCCAAACCCAGAAATGTGCGACGCCAGTTGAATGGGGTTTTCATGGGCTGTCTCCTGAATGAATGGGGGCTATCAACCAAAGGTAAACGCATACGCCGACACACCCGGGTCGAGAAACTCGATGCTGAAGGTCCGGTCTTTTACGCCTGTGGTCTGGCGTACCAGTTGATACAACCGCTGCTCGGTGACGCTGCCGCTGCCATCAGGCGCGACGTCGATACCGTGGGCATCACCTGGGGGCTTGCCGTCGATCAACACTTTGAAACGCACCGGTTTGCCGTCAGCACCGGGGCCCAACACCAAGTGCAAGTCGCGAGCGTGAAACCGATAGACGATACGACTGGCCGCAGCGTTTGAAACGGCCCGCTCCGGACCGACAGCCCATTGACCGTCCAGGCTCCAGTCATTGAGGGCCAGTTGTGACGGTGGCTTATAGGCAGTCGCCTTGTCCGGCACCAGGCTGGTTTCAGAGGCGAAATGCTCCATCCGCCGGTAGCCGACATAGGTTTCGGGCGATTGCACTTCATTCATGTCCGGGGCGAGTTGAACACCCTGGGCGTTGGCATTGATCAGCCCCTGCGCGACTTTCGCCGCTCCCGCCTCACGCAACAGTTGCTGAATCACTTGCTCGGACTCGGCGTACTTGCCTTCACCAAAATGGTGATAACGAATGCGTCCCTGAGCATCGGCAAAGTAATGGGCCGGCCAGTATTCGTTGTTGAAAGCACGCCAGATCTTGTAGTCATTATCGATGGCCACCGGGTAGGTGATGCCCAGGTCCTTCATGGCTTTGGTGACATTGCCCACATCCCGTTCGAAGGCAAACTCGGGCGCATGGACACCGATCACCACCAAACCCTGATCGCGATACTTCTCAGCCCAGGCCTTCACATACGGCAGGGTGCGCAGGCAGTTGATGCAGGAGTAAGTCCAGAAATCCACCAGCACGACCTTGCCCTTCAACGCCTGAGCGGTGAGTGGGGGCGAGTTGAGCCATTGCACGGCGCCGTCCAGGGATGGAAGGCTGCCCTCAATCGGCAGCGCGTTCGGCGCCTTCGCGGTCACTTTCATCGCCTCTCCAGCGGCCATCATGCCGCCGGCGGGTTGATCGCCGGCCCGTGGAATCTGCGCCATCATCGCCCCGCTGTTGGCCGGAGTCTTACTGGCCAACCGGTTGACCAGCGCCTGTTCGATACCGCCGGTGGACGCCGTTGAAAACCGCGCCAGAATCCCGGTGTCCAGTCCCAGGGCTATCGCCACCACACCAACCAGCATCGCAGCGCCCAGGCCTCGACGCAGCCACTCGCCCGCGCCTATCGAGCGCTTCATTGCGGCGAAGACCTTACCGCCCAGCAGTAGTGCCGCGGCGAGAGAAGTGGCGGCACCGGCCGCGTAAGCCAGCAGCAACACAGTGGTTGCGATGCTTGCCCCTTGCAGCGCCGCGCCGGTCAGCAGCAAACCCAGAATCGGCCCGGCGCAGGGTGCCCAGAGCAGGCCCGTGGCGACGCCGATCAGGAATGAAGCGCCGGGACGCGGCCGGGCATCGGCGCCCGCGGCTTGCGACAGCCGACCGCCGGCTGCCACCAGTGGACGCGTCAGGCGCTCGGCCAACCGCGGCAGCAACAGCGTCAACCCGAACAGTGCAACGAACAGCAACGCGAGCCAGCGACCGTATTGATTGACTTGCACCACCCAACCGCCGCCCACCGCCGCCAACGAGGCGACGAGCGCGAAGGTCAGCGCCATCCCCGCCAGCAGCGGCAAGCCACTTTTCATAAATGGCTGCCCGGTGCGAGCGAAGACAAAGGGCAATACCGGCAGAATGCACGGGCTGACAATCGTCAGCACACCACCGAGATAAGCGAGGACCAGAAGCCACATAACGTCGACCTGCATGAAGTGAGTGAAAGGAAGTGCCCATGGATCACGCCTGTGGCTTGAAGGTCAGCGCCAGGCCGTTCATGCAGTAGCGCAGACCGGTGGGCTTTGGCCCATCCTCGAAGACATGCCCCAGATGACCGCCGCAACGACGACAGTGCACCTCTTCGCGCAATACACCGAAGGAGCGGTCCTGTCGGGTGGCCACCGCGTTGTCCAGGGGAGCCCAGAAACTCGGCCAGCCAGTACGACTGTCGAACTTGGTGTCGGAAGAAAACAACGGCAGATCACAACCGGCGCAGGCAAAAACGCCTTTGCGGTGCTCGTTGTTCAGCGGGCTGCTGTAGGCCCGTTCGGTGCCCTCTTCGCGCAGTATTTCGTACTGCTCGGCGCTGAGCCGGGCATGCCATTCGCTGTCGCTGTGGGTCACCTCGAAAACCTCCTGCGCGCGGGCTTCATCGACCAGCGCAACGCTTGTGGAAAATTTTGGCAATACACCGATCACCAGGGCTGCAGCCCCCAGCCCGCCGCTCGCTACAAGAAACTGTCGCCGTGAAAACATGGCCTTCTCCAAAATTCCAGGTGCCTTGCATGGAACACAGCCTAGGCTTGAGTTGATCGCCAAATCCTCACGAGGAGTTAAATAATTCGTGATAACTCAACCTCAGGAAAACCCGCACAATGTGTTCATTGCGTCACAAAGGATCGAGCTCCATGGAACAGACCAAACGCGTCCTGGTGGTCGAGGACGACCTGCACATCGCCGACCTTATCTGCCTGCATCTGCGTGATGAGCAGTTCGAGGTGGTGCACTGCGCCGACGGCGACGAGGGCATGCGTCTGTTGCAGCAAGGAAGCTGGGACGCACTGATCCTCGACCTGATGCTGCCCGGCGTCGACGGCCTCGAAATCTGCCGCCGTGCCCGGGCCATGGCCCGATACACACCGATCATCATCACCAGTGCGCGCTCCAGCGAAGTGCATCGGATTCTGGGGCTGGAGCTCGGTGCCGACGATTACCTGGCCAAACCGTTTTCCATGCTCGAGCTGGTGGCACGGGTCAAGGCACTGCTGCGACGGGTCGACGCCATGGCCCGCAATCTGAAAATGGATGCAGGCAGTCTGATCAGCGATGGCCTGTCCATCGACCCGATCACCCGTGAAGTCTCCCTCGACGGCCGGCGTCTTGACCTCACGCCACGGGAATTCGACCTGCTGTACTTCTTTGTCCGTCAGCCTGGCAAAGTCTTCTCGCGCATGGACCTGCTCAATGCGGTGTGGGGCTACAGCCACGAAGGCTACGAACACACGGTCAACACTCATATCAACCGCCTGCGGGCAAAGATCGAGGCCGATCCGGCGCAACCGGCGCGCATCCTCACGGTGTGGGGCCGTGGCTACAAATTCGCAGCAAGCGGAGAGCAGCCATGAGGCTGACCCTGACTCAACGCCTGTCCCTGGTGTTCGCCGTGCTGTTGCTGGTGTGCTGCGGTACCTCGGCGTGGATGCAGGTGCGCTCCAGTCAGATGCATGAACTGGAAGTGGTGCAAGGCTTGTCGCGGGATCTGGCGCAACACATTGCCCACGACACCGTGCTGATGGACCGCAATGGCCCGATGCCCAATGCGGTGCGCGAACTGTTCAGCCAGCTGATGCTGGTCAATCCCAGTGTCGAGGTCTATCTGCTGGACACAGGAGGCCGGATTGTCGGCAGCGCCGCGCCCGAAGGCCGGATACACAGGGAGCAGGTCGATCTGCTGCCAATCCAGCGCTTGCTCAAAGGCGAGGCATTGCCGATTCTCGGCGACGATCCACGCAGCGTCGACGGTCGCAAGGTGTTCAGCGCCGCGCCTTTGCGGGTCAACGGTCAGCCGGCCGGTTATCTGTACGTGGTGTTGCTCAGCGAAGCGCATGACCGCTTCGCCGAGCGCGGAGCCACCAGCGCCGCACTCAATACCGCGTTGTTGTCCATCGGACTGGTGGCGTTGCTGTGCCTGATTGCCGGCCTCACGGCATTCGCCCTGATCACCCGGCCATTGCGTCGCTTGACCGAGAAAGTCAGTCAGTTCGATATCAACGGCGTTCCGACCGCTTCGCCGGAACCTGAGCCGGAGCCCATGGAAAAGGCCGCCAGCCACGATGAAATAGCCGTACTCGACGCAGCCTTCCGACAGATGCAAGCGCGCCTCGGTGAACAATGGCGCTCGCTGACCCGTCAGGATCAGGAGCGTCGCGAACTGGTGGCCAACATCTCCCACGACCTGCGCACACCGCTGGCCTCGCTGCACGGTTACCTGGAAACCCTTTCGCTCAAGGACGCCACCTTGTCCCCCGCCGATCGCCGTCGCTATCTGGGAATCGCCCTGGATCAAAGCCGCAAGGTCGGCGGCCTTGCGCAATCGTTGCTGGAACTGGTGCGGCTGGAACACGGTTTCGTGCAACCGGTGCTGGAGCGTTTCTCCCTGACTGATCTGGTGCAGGACATTTTTCAGAAGTTCGAACTCAGCGCCGAAGCGCGCCAGATTGAACTCAAGGCCACCTTCGCCCCCAACGTCGCCGTGGCCTGCGCCGACCTGGGGCTGATCGAGCGGGTGCTGACCAATTTGTTCGATAACGCCCTGCGCCACACGCCCCAAGGGGGAGAAATCGAACTCAGCCTCCGCCCCCAAGGGGCTTTTATCGAAGTGACCGTCAGCGACACCGGTCCTGGCATCGCCCCCCCATTACGTGAAGGGCTGTTCCTGCGTCCATTCAACATTGGTGGCGCACGGCGCGATGGCGGGCTGGGATTGCGGATCGTGCACCGAATCCTGCAATTGCACGGTCGCGAGATCGAGCTGATCGATGTGCCGGGACGCGGCGCGACTTTTCGCTTCTCCTTACCGGTGGATGAGCAAACGGCGGAGCAATGGATGACTCGTTCGATGAATATGAATTCGACGGGGAAATAGTCGATAGCCTCGGCCATGGCAGCAGCTATTATCCGGACTCTTCATTCCCGGCACGGATGCTACGTAATGCTCAATACCCTGCAAAACACCCCGCTATGGGTTTATGCGATCTTTCTGCTGCTCTGTTACTACGGCGTCAAAGCCTTATCCCCAACCCATGAAAGCAAAACGTCGTTGCTTGTCACTCCACCGCTTTTGCTCGGCTGGTCGTTGTACTCGCTGAACCTGACGCTGAACCCTCAACTATCGATTGGCTGCTGGTTGGCCGCCGTCATTATGGGCAGCCTCACGGCACTGGTTGTATTTGCGCACAAGGGTATTGAGCTGGATGATCCGGAAACCGGGCTGATCGTGCCGGGCACGGTTAAAACACCGGTGCTCTACCTGCTGTTTTTTGCCGTGAACTATTACTTCGGCTATCAGGATGAGGTGCATCCGGAGTTCGCCGTCACTGTTGAGATGTTGCTGCTCAAGGCCACGGCGTCAGGTTTTGTCTGCGGATTGATCAGCGGGCGGGCGCTGAAACTTTATCGGGTGCTACTGACACTCCAGGCAAAACGCCCGCAGATGTCAGTCAGCTAAAAGCGCTCTCACCAAAAATGCAGACCAGCCACCGGTTCATCCGTGACAACGCAGCGCTGGTCCAATAGATTAGGCGGCCTGAAAAAGCCCCGTGCTTTCTCGCCTCTATCCAAGTTAAAGAAGTAGTGAAATTTCAATGTCCGATTCCAATACCGCTGAATCCGTAGTCACCTTGTCGTCCAAAGCGGAATACGAAAACTCCATCAATCTTTCACAACACGTGCCTCAGGCCAAGACCATCAGCGAGATGGTTCTGGACGCTTTTCAATCCACCCGGGAAAGCGACCAGATCCGCGAACTGCGCGCCGCGATTCGCCAGGCTCACGACAGCTTCGATGACGATAAAGCCTACGAATTGATGGGCGAACTCAAGCAATTGAAAGACGCCGAAGCGGCCGATATTGCCGCCCTGGAAGACCTGAGCAGCAAATTCCCGATCAGCCGCATTCTGTCCAGCTTCAAGGACGACCCGGCGTTCCAGGAAATCGTTTATGGCTTGGCGCTGAAAGTGCTGAACCAGACTCACCAAGCCATCAGCAACCCGAGCAGCGGCAAGAGCAAAGCGGCTCGCGCCAAAAAAGAAGTCGAAGTGTTCACCATCAGCAAGGACGGCATCAGCGTCACCCTGCCCCTGCGCACCCCGCGCTCGCGCCTGAACGTTGACCGTGAAGCGCTGGAATTCCTGGGCTTCACTTTCGTCGGCGAAGGTGAAGAAGCGGAGCTGGAAAGCGAGACGTTCCTGGACAATGCCGGGGCCGAACAACCGGTCAACCGAAAAAACATCATCACCGCGCTGCAGCAGCAGACCGCGTTCGACGGTTACAGCATCGCCGCGCAGTAACGCTAAACGCTGCACACAAAAATCCCCGCCATCAAGCGGGGATTTTTATTGCCTGTACACCAATCGTGATTAAACGAAAAAGCCCCGCCCTTCTCACGAAGGGCGGGGCTTTTCTTTACAACATCCGACGCTTAAGGCGCGTACGTCAGCAACAGCTCGCCCGGCACTTTGAAGTCCAGCGACATCATCACGCTCAACGCAGTAATGGTGAAGATCGAGAACACGAACAGCTTGCGTGCCCAGACCGTGTCATCCACTGCCTTGTAGCCGGTCCAGGCCATGTACAGCCAGTACATGCCCATGGCCGCGGCGACGGCGAGGTAGCTCATGCCGGCGTAGCCGCTGAAGGTCAGCATCAAGGTCGCCACGAGGAAGGCCAGGATGTAGAGCAGGATGTGTTTCTTGGCCACTTCAATGCCGCGCTTCACTGGCAGCACCGGAATCGATGCGGCCAGGTAATCGTTGAAACGGAAGATTGCGATGGCGTAGGAATGCGGCATCTGCCACAGGCTGAACATCACCAGCAACGTCAGTGCGGCCATGTCGAAGTTATTGCTGACTGCGACGTAACCGATCACCGGCGGCATCGCCCCCGACAGACTGCCCACCAGCGTGCCGTGAACCGACTTGCGCTTGAGGTACAGGCTGTAGAAGCCGACGTAGATGACAAAACCGATCACCGC
Source organism: Pseudomonas sp. GW821-FHT03E01 (assembly GCF_059420765.1). Classification (NCBI taxonomy): domain Bacteria; kingdom Pseudomonadati; phylum Pseudomonadota; class Gammaproteobacteria; order Pseudomonadales; family Pseudomonadaceae; genus Pseudomonas; species Pseudomonas sp. GW821-FHT03E01. The sequence continues at coordinate 14,577 of NZ_JBWKUI010000029.1, forward strand.
GAACAACGCGGCCAACGGGTTGGCCACCTTGTACAACAACGCAACGCCGGCGACACCCAGGACGGTCGCATAAGCCAGGGCCAGTTTCAGGGAGATCAAGCCCTGGACCAGCACCCGGTTCTTGGTGCGTTCCATCTTCAGGTCGATGTCGCGGTCGATGCAGTTGTTGAACACGCAACCGGAAGCCACGACCAGGGACGTGCCGATCATCGCGGCCAGGAAAATGGCCAGATCGACATGCCCTTTGGAGGCCAGGAAAAATCCGCCTGCCACAGAAAGCACGTTACCGAAAATGATCCCCGGTTTGGTGATTTGGATAAAGTGCTTAAAGGACATCCGGACTTACCTCACTTCGCCATCATGTTGGTGTGGATGCTGAACATGATCCACAGCGACAGGCCAACCAGCAGGACAATCACGATCGCGGCGAAAACAAACGCAATCACGTTGTTACGCTGCGCGGCGGAACGGTCCAGGTGGAGGAAGTACACCAGGTGCACCAGCACCTGGATAACGGCGAAAGCCAGTACGATCCACAGAGTCAGTGACTTCGGCAGCGACGGGTACATCACCAGACCGAACGGGATCAGGGTCAGGATCACCGACAGGACGAAGCCAATGACGTAGGACTTGACGCTGCCGTGACCGGCGTCGTCATGAGAGTGCGCGTTAGCCATTTACATAGTCCCCATCAGATAAACAACGGTGAATACGCAGATCCACACCACGTCCAGGAAGTGCCAGAACAGGCTCAGGCAGCTCAGACGGGTCTTGTTGGTCGCCGTCAGGCCGTTTTTCTGCACCTGGTACATCATGATCGCCATCCAGATCAGACCGCTGGTCACGTGCAGACCGTGGGTGCCGACCAGGGTGAAGAACCCGGACAGGAAGCCCGAACGGTTAGGGCCGTAGCCCTCGGAGATCAACATGTGGAACTCGTTGATCTCCATGCCGATGAAGCCGGCACCGAACAGGAAGGTCAGGGCCAGCCAGCCCAGGACCTGCTTCTTGTTGCCACGGAAGAACGCCAGCATGGCGAAGCCGTAGGTGATCGAACTGAACAGCAGCAGAGCGGTTTCGCCCAGTACGTATGGCAGTTCGAAGATGTCGTGGCCCGACGGGCCACCCGCTACGTTGTTAACCAGTACCGCGTACGCTGCGAAGATCGACGCAAACAGAATGCAGTCGGTCATCAGGTAGAGCCAGAAACCGAATACGGTCATCTCGCCCGAGTCGTGGTGATGGTCATCATGCCCATGTCCATCGACATGGGTGTGTCCAGCATTGGTCACTAAGTTCGACATGGTTTAAGCCTGTTCCAACGAGGTTTCAACACGGGTGGTGGTGGCTGGGACTTTCCCGGCTGCTACCAGACGCTTGTGCTGCTCGGCTTCGATGCGCTCGATCACGTCGACCGGCACGTAGTAGCCTTGATCATCACGGGCCGCGTGGATCGCGAAGTAGATCACGGTGCCTGCCAGGCTGGCGATTGCCAACCACCAGATGTGCCAGATCATCGCGAAACCGAATACGGTCAACAGTGCGCCCATGACCACACCGGTCGCGGTGTTGTTTGGCATGTGGATCGGCTCGTACTTGGTCGGAGCCTTGTACGCGGTGCCGTTTTCCTTGGCTTCGGTGAACGGGTCGACAACGTCGGCTTTTGGCAGCACGGCGAAGTTGTAGAACGGAGGTGGCGAGGAGGTCGACCATTCCAGGGTGTGGGCATTCCATGGGTCGCCGTGCTCGCACATGTTCTGCGGCAGCTTGCGGTCACGGATACTCACGTACAGCTGGATCAGCTGGCAGGCGATACCCGCAGCGATCATCACCGCACCGAACATGGCAACGTACAGGTACGGCACCCACTCAGGGTTGGTGGTGGCGTTCAGACGACGGGTCATACCCATGAAGCCCAGTACATAGAGCGGCATGAACGCGACGAAGAAGCCGGAGATCCAGAACCAGAATGCTGCCTTGCCCCAGCCTTCGTGCAGCTTGAAGCCGAACGCTTTCGGGAAGTAGAAGGCGAAGCCTGCGATGTAACCGAATACCGCGCCGCCGATGATCACGTTGTGGAAGTGCGCGATCACGAACAAGCTGTTGTGCAGTACGAAGTCAGCACCCGGGATGGCCAGCAGTACGCCGGTCATGCCGCCGATGGCGAAGGTCACCATGAAGCCCAGGGTCCACATCACCTGGCTGGTGAAGCGCAGACGGCCCTGGTAGATGGTGAACAGCCAGTTGAACAGCTTCACACCCGTCGGGATGGAAATCAGCATCGTCGCCAGACCGAAGAAGGCGTTGACGCTGGCACCCGAACCCATGGTGAAGAAGTGGTGCAGCCAAACCATGAAGCCCAGGATCGAGATCGCGCCCGAAGCGTAGATCATCGAATGGTGGCCGAACAGCTTCTTGCCGGTGAAGGTCGAGATGACTTCGGAGAAGATACCGAACGCCGGCAGGATCAGGATGTAAACCTCAGGGTGACCCCAAGCCCAGAACAGGTTGACGTACATCATCGGATTACCACCAAGTTCATTGGTGAAAATGTGGAAATCCATGTAACGGTCAAGCGTCAGCAAAGCCAGGGTAGCGGTCAGGATCGGGAACGAAGCCACGATCAGGACGTTGGCCCAGGTGCAGGTCCAGGTGAAGATCGGCATGTCCATCAGCTTCATGCCAGGGGTACGCATTTTCAGCACGGTGGCCAGGAAGTTGACCCCCGTCAGCGTCGTACCTAGCCCGGATAGCTGCAGCGCCCAGATGTAGTAATCCATCCCCACGCCCGGGCTGTATTGCAGACCCGACAGCGGCGGATAGGCAACCCAACCAGTCTTGGCGAATTCGCCTACGCCCAGGGACAGGTTGATCAGCACCACGCCGGAAACCAGCAGCCAGAAGCTCAGGGAGTTCAGGAACGGGAAGGCAACGTCACGCGCGCCGATCTGCAACGGCACTGCAAGGTTCATCAGGCCGGTGAAGAATGGCATCGCCATGAAAATGATCATGATCACACCGTGGGCGGTGAAGATCTGGTCATAGTGTTCAGGTGGCAGGTAGCCAGGCGAACCCTCGGTGGCCATGGCCAATTGGGTACGCATCATGATGGCGTCGGCAAAGCCACGCAGCAGCATGACCATGGCGACGACGATGTACATCACGCCGATTTTCTTGTGGTCGACCGAGGTCAACCACTCGGTCCACAAATAGGTCCACTTCTTGAAGTAGGTGATTGCAGCGAACAGTGCCAGACCACCGAGCGCGATCATGGCGATGGTCACCATTACGATCGGTTCGTGGAACGGGACCGCTTCCCAACTTAATTTACCAAACATCGTTTACTCCTCTGCCCCGGCAGCTGAATGCGAACTCATGTCCATTCCTTCCATGGCGGCCACTTCGTGCTCTTTCTTCTCGTGGTGCACTGGCTTGCCCGGTTTCATGCCTTCGTACTTGTCGACGATGATCTGGAACAGGTTCGGCGTGACCGAGGAGTAAAGCTCGACTGGGTTGTTCTGGCTTTGTTTGGACAGGGCTGCGTATTCAGCTTGTTCAAGCTGTTTAGGTGCCTTTTTGACTTCGCTTACCCAGGCGTCGAAATCTTCCTGAGAAGTGGCGATAGCTTTGAATTTCATGCCGGTGAAACCCGCGCCGCTGTAGTTGGCGGAGATACCGTCCATTTCAGCGTTCTGGTTGGCGATCAGGTGCAGTTTGGTCTGCATGCCCGCCATCGCGTAGATCTGACCGCCCAGAGCAGGGATGAAGAACGAGTTCATCACGGCGTCGGAAGTGATCTTGAAGTTGATCGGGGTGTGCGCCGGGAACACGATCTTGTTGACCGTGGCGATGCCTTGTTCCGGGTAGATGAACAGCCACTTCCAGTCCAGCGCGACCACTTCAATGGTGACCGGCTTGACGTCGGATTCCAGCGGCTTGTAAGGATCCAGTGCGTGGGTCGACTTGTAGGTGACGTAACCCAGGGCAATGATGATCAGTACCGGAATAGTCCACACCGCGATTTCGATCTTGGTGGAGTGGGACCATTTTGGCGTGTAGACGGCGTCCTGGTTGGAAGCGCGGTATTTCCAGGCGAACAGGAACGTCATGACGATGACCGGCACGACGACCAACAGCATCAGCAGCGTTGCGGTGATGATCAGGTTTCGCTCATCCAGGCCGACCTGGCCCTTGGGATCGAGCAAGGTCATGTTGCAGCCTCCCAGCAACAACGTGCCGAGCAGCGGCAATAAGCCTAGTAGTCTGGGGTACCTGTTTTTACTCATCTCACGACCTCTAAAGCAGCTTGCGCAATGCAGTTGGGTTTTGATCGCCAACACTTCACCCTGCCAAGGGTTGGCATTTTTCTTGGATTGAATAAGGGCCTGCCCGTCGCGCGTCAGACGCGGCTCGACAATTGCTGGGCCTGCGGTGTGTTCTTATTCGAATTCGTGGTCAAGGGCCTTGTTACAGACCAATTCCATTTGGTGCGGATCGTCGGAAGGCACCGACAATGGGGGGTCGCATGAAGCCATCAGGCTTCTCGACGCCCTGTTCTACTCATAAGCCTGAGTCAGGATGAGCAGTGCCGGGAATTCAGTGCGGGCGATTGTAGATATGTAGCGATTCATAAACCATGTCTCATCCCGAAATAATTTTTATCCGTTCCAGCAACAATCATTCACGGTTTTTGCAAAAGTGGGCCATGGTATCGAAATTAATTCTCAACAAAAACACCAAAAAATGTAGGTGTACCGCGCGAAGTTCAGACAGCTTCCTGGGCTCTGCGCTCGCCTCAGACCCTGCTCTACCCCCTATGTGACAAGGGCTTTGGCCATTCGCCAGCCCCTGTTAAAACTGCCTGTTTCGGCTGATTGGCACTGAAAGCGGTAGTGGCTTGCAGAGCCTGTTTTGGGTACCTTGAGGTGTCCCGATTCCATGTCTTGAAATGACTTGCGACACTCGAGCTGTGACAACATGTCGCACACATGCCGCATCCATAATTGTCGCGCATCAAGGTCTTTTCATTTGAGCTTTGAACATGCAAAACGCCCCGGCCTCTGAACGAGGAGCGGGGCGTTTTTTGTTTCCTGCAACGGTGTGGCGGACGGTCTCAGCGCAGGGCTTTGCGGTTACGCCAAGTGAGCAGCGGCACCAGCACCACGACCAGCACGAACGCCGTCAGCGCCCACTGTGCCAGGGACAAACCAAGGATCGGCGGGTACGGCGTGGAGCAGAAACCGTCGACCTGGAAGCCCAGCGGGAAGATCTTCGCCAGCGGCAGGCCGTCGACGATCGGTTGCAGCACATCGATGCCACAGCTGACTTCCGGGTACAGCTGGGTATAGACGTGATGCCCGGCCACCCCGACGCCTGCGATGGCGCTGATCACCACCAACGCCTCGAACAGCGTGATGCTGCGGCGGGTGCGCATCGCTGCGCCGATAAACGCGAAGAGCGCGATCAGCAACAATGCGTAGCGCTGCAAGATGCACAGCGGGCACGGCGCCTCGCCCAGCACCACTTGCATGTACAGCGCGCCACCGATCAGCGCCAGGCAGATGATGCCCAGCAACACCAGATAGCGCCGTTCACGTCCCAACCGCATTGTTTCCTCGCTCATCGCGTTTCCCTTCTGTGTCCGTGGATCAGCTCGCCGGCGGCTGCGCTTGCAGCTGCTGCATCAGGCTGATGTTGTCTTCGATATGCCAATTGGCCGTGATGCGACCGTTGTCGATCTGATAGATATCGGTTGCCCGGAAGTCTACACGCTGCCCCTGACCTTTGAGAGCCTTGAACGGGCCGGTGAAGTGCCCGCGAAAGTGCAAATGCACCACCACCCGATCACCGGCAATGATCATTTGTTCGATCTCGCAGCTCAGGTCCGGCACCGCCGTGCGAAAGAACTTCGACGCCAGCAGTGGCCCGGTCGGCCCCTGAACCCGGCCTTCTGGCGGGGTCTTGTCGACGAACTGCTCTGACAACGCAGCCTTGGCCAACCCCTCCTCCCCGGTGTTCCAGAAGCTGCCATAACGCCGGGCGGCCAATTCCATGGAATCGCGCTGCGCCTTGGACAGGCTCTGATCGACAATCAGGCTCTTGGGCTGGAGCAAGGTCGGTTCGGCAGAGGCAAACGGACTCGCCAGCAGCGCAGCGGTCAGGCTGAAGCCGGCCAGGGTTAAACGGCGGGAGATAGTGATGTGAGTCATGGGGCGATCCTGATCATGTAAACGAACGAGCGCCTATCATCAGCATCGGGGAATAAACGATAAACCGGTTAAGAACGGATTAACCTTTAAGCGTTTTTTACGAATCGGGACCGAGGTGAAGCTTGCCCGCGAAGAAAGCGACTCGGTCCCCCGACCGAGTCGCCGCACTGCTTACTCCAACGCCGCAGCCGGCCCGAAGAACTCGTAACGGCTTTGCTTCTCCGGCACACCCAAGGCCTTGAGGTGACGCTTGATCGCCGCCATGAAGCCTTTAGGCCCCAGGAAGTAAGCATCCACATCGCGTTGCTGCGGCAACCACTCGCCGAGTTGCTCCTGGCTCAGCAGGCCAACCTTGTCCGCCGCCGGGCTGACGCCATCGTCTTCGGCGTAGCAATAGAAACGCTTGAGCTGCGGATGACGCTCGGCCAGCCCGTCGATCCAGTCGCGGAAGGCATGCACGCTGCCGTTGCGCGCACAGTGAATAAAATGCACCGGCCGCTCGGTCGCCAGCGCCGCTTCGAGCATTGCCAGCGTCGGGGTGATGCCGACACCGCCACTGATCAGCACCAACGGTTTGTCGCTGGCGGTCAGGGTGAAGTCGCCCGCTGGCGGGAACAGCATGATGCTCGCGCCGACGTGCAGTTGATCGTGCAAATGGTTGGAGGCGCGGCCACCGGTTTCGCGCTTGACGCTGATGCGGTACTGGCCCTTGTTGGCCAGCGCCGACAGCGAATAATTACGCCGGATTTCTTCGCCGTCGAGGATCAGTTTCATGCCGATGTACTGGCCGGGCTCGGCCGCGAGAATCGGCCCTTTATCCGCCGGTTCGAAGTAGAACGAAGTGATTTCCGAGCTTTCCTCGACCTTGGCCGCCACGATGAATTCCCGCGCGCCGCGCCAGCCGCCCGGTGCCTGGGCTTTCTGGTCGTAGATACTGGCTTCGGCACCGATCAGGATTTCGGCCAGTTGGTTGTAGGCCGCGCCCCAGGCGCTCATCACTTCAGGCGTGGCAATTTCGTCGCCCAGTACTTCAGAGATGGCTCGCAACAGGCAGCTGCCCACGATTGGGTAATGTTCCGGGAGGATTTGCAGGGCCACGTGCTTATTGATGATCTTGGCCACTAGGTCGCCCAACTGATCGAGCTGGTCGATGTGCCGCGCGTACATCAATACACCGTTGGCCAAGGCGCGAGGCTGATCGCCGCTGGCCTGGTGGGCCTGGTTGAACAGCGGGCGGACTTCCGGGTATTCGGAGAGCATCATGCGGTAGAAGTGAGTGATCAATGCCTCGCCACCGCTTTCCAGCAGCGGTACGGTGGACTTGACGATGGCACGGTCTTGAACGCTAAGCATAAGAGCAACTCCTGGGCTTTATATGAATAGCCTTTGCTTATCAGTTTTCATGCCAACAATTAAAACCTTATAAATCAAACAGTTAAAAACAAAGTAGTCATATCGACACTCATCGCTTTATAGTCATAGCGACTACACGGAGTCATTATGACTGCAAAATTACTGCTCACGACCCTGCTGCCCCTGGTCTCCGACCTGTCCCGCGAGCTGCCCGAAGGCGAGCGCTATCGGCGCCTGCTCGAAGCCATGCGCGCCCTGCTCCCTTGCGATGCCGCCGCCCTGCTGCGACTCGACGGCGAATGGCTGGTGCCGCTGGCTGTGGACGGGTTGAGCACCGACACCCTCGGCCGCCGCTTCAAGGTCAGCGAACACCCGCGCTTCGAAGCGCTGCTCAGCAGCCCCGGCCCGACCCGCTTCGCCGCCGACAGCGACTTGCCCGATCCTTATGACGGCCTGGTCGATGGCCTGCACGAGCATTTGGAAGTCCACGACTGCATGGGCTGCCCGCTGTTTATCGACGAGCGCCCGTGGGGCCTGCTGACCCTCGACGCCCTCGACCCTGAGCGCTTCGAGCCGATCGAACTGGATGCCCTGCAAGCCTTCGCCAGCCTCGCCGCCGCCACCGTAAACGCCGCCGAGCGCATCGAACGGCTGGCCAATCGCGCCGAAGACGAACATCAGCGCGCCGAGGTTTACCGTCAGGCCAGCGGCCAGCAGAACCGCGAAATGATTGGCCAGAGCAAGACCTACAAACGCCTGGTTGAAGAAATCAACCTTGTGGGCGGCAGCGATCTCACTGTGTTGATCACCGGGGAAACCGGGGTCGGTAAAGAGCTGGTGGCCCAGGCTATCCACGCCGCGTCGCCCCGGGCCGACAAACCTATCATCAGCCTCAACTGCGCCGCCCTGCCGGACACCTTGGTGGAGAGCGAACTGTTCGGCCACGTGCGCGGTGCTTTCACCGGGGCGACGAACGATCGTCGCGGCAAGTTCGAACTGGCCAACGGCGGCACGTTGTTCCTCGATGAAGTGGGCGAACTGTCGCTGGCGGTGCAGGCCAAATTACTGAGGGTGCTGCAGAGCGGGCAATTGCAGCGGCTGGGGTCGGACAAGGAGCATCAGGTCGACGTGCGGCTGATCGCAGCGACCAACCGCGACCTGGCCGAGGAAGTACGCAGCGGCCGCTACCGCGCCGACTTCTATCATCGCCTGAGCGTTTACCCGTTGCTGGTGCCCGCATTGCGGGATCGCGGTCGGGATGTGCTGTTGCTCAGCGGCTACTTCCTGGAACAAAACCGCTCACGCATGGGCCTCAACAGCCTGCGTCTGACCAGCGATGCCCAAGCGGCGTTGTTGGGGTATGGTTGGCCGGGGAACGTGCGGGAACTGGAGCACTTGATTGGCCGCAGCGCGTTGAAGGCGCTGGGTAATTGCACGCAACGGCCGAAGATTCTCAGCTTGAGCGCGGCGGATCTGGATTTGCCCAATAGCGGCGTAGAACAGGCAGCGGAACCCGTGGTCGCTGCGCCGGTAGCTGAGTTGATTCCAGGGGATTTGCGTGAAGCCACTGAGCACTATCAGCGCCAACTGATCAGCGCTTGCCTGGAACGGCACCACCACAACTGGGCCAGCGCGGCGCGGGAGTTGGGCCTGGATCGGGCGAACCTGGGGCGAATGGCCAAGCGGTTGGGCATGAAATAGTTTCACCAGAATGAAGTAATACCCTTGTGGCGAGGGAGCTTGCTCCCGTTCGGCCGCGAAGCGGTCGTGAATTCAGCGATGGAGTTCTATCTGGAAAAATCAGGGACCGCTTCGCGCTCCAACGGGGGCAAGCCCCCTCGCCACAGGTAAGCGCCCTCCCACAGGGGTCACCGTTTGGCTGGCAATAGGCATTTCCCCTAAAGCCAGCCCCCAACAAGTCGATAACCCGGCATCGATAGCTGTTGGCGATGCTCATAATCGCCTCACCTTTTCCACAGAAGGTTTTTATGTCTTCCAACAAAGCCCGCGCAGATTCACTTTCGCTTCTGCTGTTTACCTTGCGCAGCGGCAAGCTGATGGCGATCAACCTGCTGAAAGTCAGCGAAATCATCCCCTGCCCGCCGCTGACCAAGCTGCCGGAGTCGCATCCCCACGTCAAAGGCATCGCCACCCTGCGCGGCGCGTCGTTGTCGGTGATCGACCTGAGCCGCGCCATCGGCGAACGACCGCTGGAAGACCCGAACGGTGGCTGTCTGATCGTCACCGACGTCAGCCGCTCCAAGCAGGGCCTGCACGTTCAGGCGGTGAGCAAGATCGTCCACTGCCTGACCACCGACATCCGTCCACCCCCCTTCGGCTCTGGCGGCGTGCGCTCGTACATCACCGGCGTGACGTCGGTCGACGGTACGCTGGTGCAGGTGCTGGACATCGAAAAGGTCATCCACGGCATTGCGCCGGCGCAGATCGAAATGGCCCCGACCGAACTGAGCATGGAAGAGGCTGAAGTACTGGGCAATGCGCGAATTCTGGTGGTCGATGACAGCCAGGTCGCACTGCAACAATCGGTGCACACCCTGCGCAACCTCGGCCTGCAATGCCACACCGCCCGCAGCGCCAAGGAAGCCATCGACTGCCTGCTGGACCTGCAAGGCACCGCCCAGCAGATCAACCTGATCGTCTCGGACATCGAAATGTCGGAGATGGACGGCTATGCCTTCACCCGCACCTTGCGCGAAACCCCGGACTTCTCGCACCTCTACGTGTTGCTGCACACCTCGCTGGACAGCGCGATGAACAGCGAGAAGGCTCGACTGGCCGGGGCCAACGGGGTGCTGACCAAGTTCTCCTCGCCAGAACTGACCAAGTGCCTGATCGAGGCGGCCAGGGTCGTCGCCGAACAAGGTCACTGAGTGTGGCCGAGGACTTTTGTTTTCTGATGCGGCGCAACCTCGCCGAGGGTGTGCCGCCTTTCACTTGGCCAAACGACATTGAGTTGACCGAGTACCGTCCCGAACTCGCCGAAGCCGTTCATCACTTGATGGAACTGGGTTATCGGGAGGGCGGCGGTCGCGTGCCGGCGCTGGAAGTCTGGCAACAGCGTTTCGAAACCGATCCTGAATACGATCCTACCCTGTGCTTCATCGCTCTGGATGCCGAAGGCATCGTCGGCGTCGCCCAGTGCTGGACCAGTGCCTACATCAAGGACTTGGTGGTGCACCCGCGTGCTCGAGGCCTCGGACTTGGCCGTGCGCTGCTGCTCCATGCTTTCAAGGTGTTTGCGCAGCGCCGCGAAGGTTTTGTGGATTTGAAGGTGCGGGAAGACAACCTTCGGGCGCGGGGCTTGTATGAAAGTGCCGGGATGTATGTGGTCCGCCGGGAGCTGGTTCCAGTCTGAGACCGCCTTCGCGGGCAAGCCTCGCTCCTACAGATTCGATGTGATCGACGCATGACCTGTAGGAGCGAGGCTTGCCCGCGAAGAGGCCCGCACAACCGACATCAAACCATCAGGCATACTCCGACCTTGACCACTACACGCCAAGGATGCCTGATCATGAAAGCCACCACCCTGACCTTCCTCTGTCTCACCACCCTCGCCGCCCAGGCCCACGCCTCCAGCCCCGATGCCTGGGCCGCCTTCGACAGAGCCGTGCTCGCCAGTTGCACCAAGGCCAGCGGCCTGAAAAAACCCCAACCCGTCGGCAACGCCGCGCAGTTCGATGACCGGGTCGGTTATACCGCGCTCCTGCTGCAAGGCCAGTACCCGCAAAAACACATGAAAGGCCAGCAAGGCACCGAGCTGTGCCTCTACAACAAGAAAAGCAAAACCGCTTACATCACCGAATGGGACTCCATCCGTCCAACCACAAAAGCGCAGTGAATGGCGCATAACTTGCTTTGGCACAGGCCTTTGCGGTGGCTTTCTGTCGCCGTTTCATGCCCTCACAGGTCACTGGCCCTTCAATGAATACACCGTTTTCCTGCGTAGGTTGTGGCAAATGCTGCAACGACCACCATGTTCCCCTGACACTGGCCGAAGCCCGCATGTGGGCGGCAGATGGCGGCCAGGTGATCGTGCTGGTGGAAGCCTTTCTCGCCAACGGCCTGGGCCTGCCAACACAACAACGCGAACACGCCGAACGCCGTTCGGCGCTGGTTCGCAGTGGCACTTGCGAAGCGCATGTGGCGATCACCTTTGCCGCCTACAACGTCGGCCCCTGCCGGAATCTTGACGAAGACAACCTCTGCAGCATCTACGAACGCCGACCGCTGGTTTGCCGCATCTATCCAATGGAAATCAACCCGCACATCCCGCTCAACCCGGCAGCAAAGGATTGCCCGCCCGAGTCATGGGACAAAGGCCCGGATCTGATTGTTGGCGGTGAACTGGTCGATCAGGAACTGGCGGGATTGATCCAGCGCTCTCGCCAAGCGGATCGCGATGAGATTCAGGCCAAGGATGCGATTTGCGCGCTATTGGGGATTCGAACGACAGCGCTGAAAGGCGATGGGTTTACCGCATATCTGCCGGACATGACCGCGTTTGCCATGGTGATCGATCAGGTGGCGCAGCAATCGCAGGCCGGGTCGGGCGGAGAATGGCTGTTTCATGTGTCTGGCGATGATATCGCCGGGCAAGTGCTGGCGGCCGGGGCGCAGGTGGTGACTGAAGCGCCGCTGAACTATGCGTTTATTTCGTTGCGGGCAGCGTAAACGCCAAACCGCTGCGCAGCATCCGTGCGCAGCGGTTCTTTTACTTTAGCGAGCAGCAACCGCCAGGCATTCGACTTCCACGCGCGCATCCAGCACCAGCTTTTTGCCAGCGAATGTCGTGCGAGCAGGCAAACGGTCCGCCGGAAAATAGCGGCTATACACCGTATTCATGGCAGCGAAATCATTGATGTCTGCAAGGATGACCGTGCATTTGACCAGCTGAGACAACGTCGAACCACTGCGGTGTAATGCGGCTTGCAGATTCTCCATGGTCTGGGTCATCTGCGGGACAATCCCGCCCTTGACCAACTCGCCATCGGAGCCCGTCCCGAGCACGCCGGACAGATAGAGGGTGGTGCCGGCTTGCACCGCTTCGGAGAATGGCAAGCCTCCTTCAGCAGGGAAGTAGCGTGGCGAATCTGGCACGGCGGGCGGTAGGTAGCGCCCGGTAATCGCCTGGTACTGGCCATTCTGCTTGAGACTCTCAAGGGCCGCATTCAGCTCATCGCGCAAGGCGGTGTCGGATTTTCGCACAGCCATCGCCACGCCACTGCCCAGCATGGGGTCCTTGAGCGCAGGCCCGGCAAAATCAAATCCTTGCCCCTGAGGCTGACTTAAAAACGCCTGGGTGATTTCAATCGAGTCTTGCAGGGTCGCGTCGATCTCACCCGCCAGCAGGCTGGCTATCAGTTGACTGTTGAAATGAAAACTGCGCACCGTCACTCCCGCCGGAGCCCAACGGGACTTGGCGAACGCCTCACGGCTGGTACCTGTCAGAACGCCGACACGCTTGCCTTTGAGCGATTGCGCATCCGGCTGCAGATTCGCCCCTGTACGCGCCACCAGACGGCTGTTCAAGGGATAAAGATTATCGGTGAAGTCGAGCCGTTCTCGACGCGCCGGCGTTGCCGTCATGGGCATGATCACATCGAAACGGTTGGCCTCCAGGGCCTGGATGTTGGTGGCGTAATCCTGATCAACCCAGACACAGCGTTTTTTGAGTTCGGCACATAGCGCATTACCCAGTTCGATGTTCAATCCGACCAGCTCACCTTTGTCGTTGCGACTCTCGAAGGGGGGTACCAGGGCCTCGACCCCGAAACGGATCTGTGGGTTAGCCGCAGACGAAACACAGCCGGCGGTCAGGACCACCAGCGACAACAGGGAGAAGATTTTTACCAAAGGCATTCCGGTGACCGTCATCAAGCATTCAGGGACATGAATCTTTGATGAGTGGTCACCGACTTCCCAGAGGACAAATCGCTCATCCTTGTGGGAATTGTCTCAATGACAGAAGGAACTGCTACCGACAAAAAACGCCTGGCGGTCAGCGTTTACCCATCGAACGACGAGTGCCGGGAGGCGCTGCGCCCGGGGTCTTGGTGTGGCCGTTCTTGGCGCCGTTCTTGTACCAAGGCTGGCTGGCATTCTTCGCCGCAGCCAGTTCGCCCGGCTTGAACGGAAACTTGAACGCCGGGATCGCCGCTTTGGTTTCGCTGTCGGCGCTGGAGTCGACGCTGTCGGGCAGGTCTGCCTGGTCGTCGCGCAAAGCGTCGGCAACCGGCGGTTGTGTCGGGGAAGTCATGAAAGCTCCGGGTGATGCTAAAGAGTCGGGCCCGGTAGGCGAGCCGCGAAAGGCGGCAGTATACCTGTGTCGGAGGCTGCAGGCTGCAGCTGGTCAGTCGGGTTTTGTGCCGACTGACCAACCGCCATCGCGAGCCTGCTCGCGATGGAACGATAACGCGCTCTACGCCGGATCGACGTTATCCAGCGCCCGGTTCACCGCCAGCTCCGCCAGCATGATGCTCTGTTGAATCGCCAGCGCCATGTAGCGCTGCGGGCCGGTCAGGTCGTTGGCGAAATCGCTGGCCAGGACACTCGCCGTGGCTAACGATTCGTAGGCGTGGGCCAGGAGGCTTTCGGTATCCATATTCGGGGCGACCATGAACATGGTGCTGGGGCGGCGTTTTTTTTCGGTGTAGGGCGTTGGGGGATCGAGGTAGTAGTCGAGCGCGCGTTTTATGGCTTCGCGGTCTTTGAGTAATTCTTCGGCGCGCGAGGCTTCGGCGTTGGGGGTGGTGGTGTTGAAGGGTGGATCGGGAATTAACTTGTTGCTCATTGAAACATCCTCTAATCAATTGGAGCCATCACTCATCGTTTCTCACGCGACGGAGTGGTGGCAGCTATGTGCGGAGTGAGAAACCGGTAGAGGATCAAACCCGGCCGGACCGAAGTCCGCCCGCACACAGCCGCCATAGAGCATTGCAGGCAGCGGATAAGCTGGCGGCGATTATGGTGGTACTGGCGATGGATTAAAACCTCTTCCGGGCTCTCACACCCGATCGCTGAATTGTCAGCGACAGCCAAAGACTAGAGAGCCCGCTTCCGACGAACAACCTGAAAGATACGTGGGAAAGGTCTGCGTTCAGGCACATCGATTAAACATTCAAAAGCGGAACGCGGAGCGTCCCTGGCGGCGTTCCCACGCGGGAGCGTGGGAACGATCATTCGGGTACAGACGAAAGAAATTGGTCGGCTGTCAGGCCGCCTTCACGAACAAGCCCCCCACCATTGAACGGTGCACACCCGCCCCTCGCCACTCAACAGGCCGAGCGTTAGCTCGCCTGCCGCTTTTGATCTTGATTCACCCGCCCCTTCGGGAGGCCTCGTTCCGGTGTTCATCTGGGGATTGGCACGCAGCGCCGTTCGACGCAGTCGAACACATCGCATGTAGGTTGAAGCGAAGCCAACCGTAGGGCGATGCCCCCAGAT
>NZ_JBWKUI010000030.1:0-16896 GCF_059420765.1 Pseudomonas sp. GW821-FHT03E01
CGATGCATCGCCGATGGTAGTGTGGGGTTTCCCCATGTGAGAGTAGGTCATCGTCAAGATTAAATTCCGAAACCCCTGTCTGCTTATGCAGACAGGGGTTTTGTCTTTCTGGGCTTATAGAAGTCTAAGTCTGAAGCGGGTCAAATCCAGGTCTGCGTGTCTCGCTACTCCTTCGAGCCAGTAGCATCAGATATAGACCCCCCCTCATCGATACACCACAGCCAAAACACCCAACACCGCGATCATGACGTGCGGTAAGCCCAATAATCCGTCCCTTCTAGCACGCCGTTCGGCGGTTATCTGACGAGTTTTGTACAAATCCTTAAGTTTTCTCCCGCTCGTGCCGAAAGACTGGTGAGACATGCGTGCACCAAAGTAGAGCGGCTTCAGAATGCCGTCTGCGCTGTTACATGGAATGTTGCAACCCGGAACGCATCCCCACTTTTGGCATAAGAAGTCCCATGAAATGAATCTCAAGTTCAGCCATAAAATCCTGCTGGCCGCTTCAGGCGTCGTGGTGTTGGCGTTTGCGTTGTTCACTTTGTACAACGACTATCTGCAACGAAACACCATTCGGCAAAACATCGAGTCCTCCGTTGAGCAAGCAGGCGACCTGACTGCCAGCAGCGTGCAGAACTGGATGAGCGGCCGCGTGCTGGTCCTGGAAAACCTCGCGCAGAACGTCGCCCATCAGGGTGCCAATGCTGACTTGCCAGGGCTGGTCGATCAACCGGCCCTCACCTCGAACTTCCAGTTCACCTACGTCGGGCAGGCCAATGGCATGTTCACCCAGCGCCCCGACGCGAAGATGCCAGACGGCTACGATCCGCGTCAGCGCCCCTGGTACAAACAAGCCGTGGTCGCCGACAAGACCATGCTGACCCCGCCTTATATGGCGGCGGTCGGCGGGCTGGTGGTGACCGTTGCCATACCGGTGAAAAAGAACAGCGAACTGCTGGGCGTGGTCGGCGGTGACCTGAGCCTGGAAACCCTGGTGAAAATCATCAACTCGGTGGACTTCGGTGGTATCGGTCACGCATTCCTGGTCAGTGCCGACGGTCAGGTGATCGTCAGTCCGGACAAAGACCAAGTGATGAAGAACCTGAAAGACATCTATCCGGGTTCCAGTGTTCGCATCGAGAAAGGCATCCAGGAAGTCGTACTGAACAAGCAGGACCGCATCCTCTCGTTCACACCGGTGAGCGGTTTGCCGAATGCCGAGTGGTACGTTGGTCTATCGATCGACAAGGCCAAGGCCTATGCACCACTGAGCCAGTTCCGCACCTCGGCGCTGATCGCGATGTTCATCGCTGTGACGGCCATTGCCGTGCTGCTGAGCTTGCTGATCAACGTGCTGATGCGTCCGCTGACCACGATGGGCCGTGCGATGCAGGACATCGCTCAGGGCGAGGGCGACCTGACCCGTCGTCTGGTCGTAGAAAGCAAAGACGAGTTCGGCGAGTTGGGTGGTTCCTTCAACCAGTTCGTGGAGCGGATTCACGCATCGATTTGCGAAGTGTCCTCGGCGACCCGCCAGGTTCATGATCTGTCGCAACGGGTGATGGCATCGTCCAACGCTTCTATCATCGGCTCCGACGAACAAAGCGCCCGCACCAACAGCGTGGCCGCGGCGATCAACCAATTGGGCGCCGCCACCCAGGAAATCGCCCGCAATGCCGCTGATGCTTCGCAACACGCCAGCGGCGCGAGCGAGCAGGCCGATGACGGCCGTCAGGTGGTGGAACAAACCATCCAGGCCATGACCGAGCTGTCGCAGAAAATCAGCCTGTCCTGCACGCAGATCGAAACCCTGAACGCGAGCACCGACAACATCGGCCACATTCTGGATGTGATCAAAGGCATCTCCCAGCAGACCAATTTGTTGGCGCTCAACGCGGCCATCGAAGCGGCCCGTGCCGGTGAGGCCGGTCGTGGTTTTGCGGTAGTGGCGGATGAGGTGCGCAACCTGGCTCATCGCACCCAGGAGTCGGCGGAAGAGATCCACAAGATGATCAGCTCGCTGCAGATCGGTTCTCGCGAGGCGGTGACTACGATGAACGCCAGTCAGGTGTCCAGCGAGCAGAGCGTCGAAGTAGCGAACCAGGCCGGCCTGCGACTGGTCAGCGTGACCCAGCGCATCGGCGAAATCGACGGCATGAACCAATCGGTGGCCGCGGCGACCGAAGAGCAGACGGCCGTGGTCGAAACCCTCAACGTCGACGTCAACCAGATCAACCTGCTGAACCAGCAGAGCGTGGCCAACCTCAATGAAACATTGAAGGATTGTGATGCGCTGTCCCAGCAGGCCAATCGTTTGAAGCAACTGGTTGATAGCTTCAAGATCTGATTGAGGTCAGTAGGATCGCGTTATCGTTCTTCGCGTGAGAGCCTCGCTCCTACAAGAGCTAACCTGTAGAAGCGAGGCTTGCCTGCGATAGCGGTAGATCAGTCACCGCTGAAACGAAGTGCTACACAAACAGCTTCACCACATTCCCCATCGCATCATCGGCAAACCCCTGAACGAACTGCTTGAACCCTGGCAGGGCCTCGGCGCCGCCCTGGGCCGGCTCGGCAATGATCGTCCAGGTCGCCCGCGACTTGTCTGTACCCAGGGATTCCACACTCATCGCTGCCCACAAATTGGCCACGCCCAAGGTGTTGTAGATCGTGGTCCAGGTCATGTTCAGCGCCTGGTCGTTGCGGGAGTTGAGCTGCTCGACCACCAGGTTGCCGTCCTTAAAGAACTTCTTGCGCAGCGACGACACACCTTCGCCGGTCATCTCGATGTGCGACAGCGCCGGAATGAATCGGTCGAAGCCGGCAAAATTGCCGACCACTGTCCAGACTCGCGCCGCGTCGGCCGGTACTTCCACCGAAGACACAACGTGGCAGCCTTGAGGGTTTTTGATCAGGGTATCGGGTTGCAGAGTATTCATGTTTTTTGCTCCGTGCGGGGTTAGGGTGAATCAGATGAAGTTGATTTCTTTGAGGTAGTCGCAGCCGCGTCGCAGCAGCGCCGGGGATTTTTCCGGGTAGTGCGCGCCCATCTGCCGTACACCGGCCTGGGCGTTGTCGTGGCCGATCATCGAGATGTCGCCGATGTCTTCCTCGAAGCCGTTGAGGTAGAAACCCAGCACGCCAAACAGCGCGTTATCACTGTCGACCCGGCCCAATTGCTGCTGCCAGTCGGCGACGCTGACCATCGAGAACTCCCGACCGGCTTCGCGAAAGGAAGCCACGTAGGTGTCCCAGCTCAGGGGTTCGGGGTTGTGCAGGTTGAACACCGCTTTTTCGGCCTGGTAACGGCTGGCATGGAAGGCGATGAAACGGGCGAGAAAATCCACCGGCATCAAGTCGAAATTCAGTGCGAACTCCGGTACCTGACCGAGCTGGATCGAGCCCTTGAGCATCAGCATCAGGCGATTCTTGTGTGGCTGGCAGACGCCGGTGAGGCTGTTGAAACTGATATTGCCGGGGCGATAAAGATTGACCCGAACCCCACGCTCCCGCGCCCTTTCGAGGATCCGCTCGCCGACCCATTTGGACAGGTTGTAGCCGTTCTTGATGTAGATCGGCGGTGTCTGCGCGGCGGGCAACTCCAGCACCCGGCCATCGTCGGAAATCGTGCTGGACGCCGAGAGCGTCGAGACGAAGTTGAAGATCTTCTTGCTGCGTCCTTCACACAGGCGCAGACACTCGAAAATCGGTTCGACGTTATCCCGCGCCAACGACTCGTAATCGAGGACGTGATTGACGTTGGCGGCGTTGTGCACCAGTGCGCCGAACTCTCGATCCAGCCGTTCGTAAACCGCTTCGCTGAGCCCCAGTTGCGGGCGAGTGATGTCTGCCGCGTAAACCTGCACCCGGCTCAGGTCCAGATGCTCCAGGCGGTTTTCCCGCAACGCATCCGCAAAGCGTTGCGCCGCCGATTGCCCACCGCCATCGCGCACCAGGCACGCCACTTCGCTGGCGCCCCAGGCCAGCAGCGCTTCGACGATATGCACACCGACAAAGCTGTTGGCGCCGGTGACGATCACCTTGTGCACATCGCCCATTCGGCTGATCGGCAGCGGCTCGATGTCCAGTTCACGGAAGGCGTCGGCCAGGGCTTTTTCACTCAACACTTCCTCGGTCCCGGAGCCGCGCACCAACGTCGCCAGCTTCGCAATCGTCGGCAGTTCGATGAAGCGGTTGATCGAGATACTGCGGCCGAACTCCTCACGCAAACGCAGGAGCATGCGCGACAGCAGGATCGAGTGCCCACCGAGGTTGAAGAAGCTTTCGTCGGTGGAAATGTCGCTGGCGGGCAGCTCCAGCAGCTCAGCCCAGATTTCCAACAACAGCGCTTCATCGGCGCTGGCGGGCAAACACCGTGGGCTGTTTTCGGTCACGTTGACGGGCAATTCCAGCAGCGCTTTGCGGTCGACCTTGCCGTTGCTGGCGAACGGCATGCTCGCCAGTTCGGTCCAGGCGATCGGCTGCATGTAGTCCGGTAAAAATTGCATGGCATGGGCTTTCAAGGCTTCGCGAGCGGCACCGGGTTGCGCTTCCTGGGGTTGCGCGAGAAAGGCCAGAATCCGTCGATGACAATCGATGACCACCGCCACCTGACGGTATAGCTGGCTGTCGCGCAGGCAGCGTTCGATCTCTTCCGGCTCGACCCGAAAGCCGCGAATCTTCACCTGATTGTCTCGCCGTCCGCACAGCTCGATACCGTCGGCGGTCCACTTGGCCATGTCGCCGGAGCGGTAGGCGCGCAGGCTCTGGCCGTTCGGAAGGTGCAGGTTCAGATAGCGTTCGGCAGTCTGCTGCGGATTGTTCAGGTAACCCAGGCACACCCCTGGGCCGACGATGTACAACTCACCGACGGTTTGCTCGGTCACCGGTTGCAAATCCTCATCGAGGATCAGCACCTGACTGTTGGCAATCGGTGCACCGAGGGTCCGGTTGCTGTCGCCGGTACGCAGTTGCCGCGCGGTGATCAGCACCGTGGCTTCGGTCGGGCCATAGAGGTTGTAGAGATTGCCTTGGCGGGTCAGTTGCTGGACTACGTAGGGTTCGCAGACATCGCCGCCGGTCATCACATGATCGAGGACCTGCAACTGATCCAGCGGCAGGATGCTCAGCAAGGCTGGCGGCAAAAAGGCATGGCTGAGTTGTTGGTGGCGGATCAGCTCGACCAGTTGCAGCGGGTCGCGACGTTGGTCCTCGTTGGGCACGATCAGCTCTGCACCCTGCAGCAGGGTCGGGAAGATATCGATCAATGACGAGTCGAAACTCAACGATGAAAACTGCAACGCCCGGCTCTGTTCGGTCAGCTGCACGTAGTCGGCGTACCACGCGGTGAAGTGCGCGAGGTTGGCCTGGCTGAGCAGCACGCCTTTGGGGTGACCTGTGGTGCCCGAGGTGTAGAGCGCCATGCATGGCGCGTCGAGATCGGGGCGTTGGCGCATCAAGGGTTGATCGAGGTTCACATCGCCACTGTCGATACGGCTGATGTCCAGCCCCGGCATCGTCTCGCTGAGTGGATGCTCTCCGTCATGCAGCAACAACACCGCTCCAGCGTTTTCCAGAATGTACTGCTGACGTTGCAGCGGGTGGCTCGGCTCCAGCGGCAGGTACACCGCGCCGCTGCCGAGGATCGCCAGAATCCCCGCATACAACGCACTGCATTTTGGCAGGCAAACTCCGACCACCAGAGGCCCTTGATGCTGATCGAGCAACGGTTGCAATCGCTGTTGGATGGCGCGGCTGTGGGCGTGCAGTTCTCGATAGGTCAGCGACGTGCCGGCGATGTTCAGCGCCGCACGCTCGGCAGACTGAATAAAGCGCTGTTCAAGCCGCTCGATCATCGGGATCTGCCCAAGTTGCAGAAGTCGTGGTTCTGCCGTGTTGTTGAGACGGTGGACGAAGGCCAGGTGCTCTAAAAACAGCAGGTTTTCCACCTGTTCGAAGTGCGCGGAAATCGTCGGCTCGGCCTGCAGGAAATAGTCGGCATCCCGGGAGAAGCGGCTGACCAGCAGCGCCACATGATCGACCAGCTCGGCCACCGCTCGCAGGCGCAATGCCTGGCCGTTGCCGGACAACTCTTCGGCGACCGGCACGCGACTCAACGGCGTCGAGTTGTACGTGCACAGCAGGTCCAGCGGTGGCAGCCCGCTAGTTCCCGACACCCCGACACCCACTTGCAGCATCAGGTGCGGCGCATTGCCGAAGTCCCGAAATGGCAGGCTCGCATCGTCGATCAGCAAATCAAATAGGCCTGGCGGTGGTTCTTCCACATTCGCAAGTCGCGCCAGTGAATGACCGTGTTGTTCGAGCTCCAGCGCCAGTTCGGTCAGGGCCTGGCTTTGCCCGATGAGCAAAATATCGAGACGTCTCATGATGTTCTCCTCGTTAAACCAGGTAGTCGCTCAGGGCGCTTTGCACGCACGGTGAATCGAGCAGCGAACTGCTGCGGAAAAACCGCACGATGTTGGCAACCAGCGGGTGATGGCGATTGATCGGGAAGGCCAGCCCCGACATTTCGCTCTTGAGGGCCTGACGTGCTGCGTCGCTGATCTGCAAGGCGTCGATCAGGCGGAAGTCGAAGGACTTCTGGATGTCGTTGGTCAGGTAATGGCCGATGAACACCGGCAGGATGTGCGCGATGCACTGGCGATCGTCTTCGCTTGCGGTGTGCCAGTAGATGCGCACCAACCGCGACCAGAACCCGGAATGACGGCCCTCGTCCAGCAAGTGGTCGGCCATCAGGCCTTTGATCGATTGCTTGACCGTGTCGTCCTTGGCGAACGCCGCCACATCGCCGGTCACGGTGTTCTCGGCGATGGCCACGCAGATCAGTTCCACGGCACTGCGCAGGTGCTCCGGTGCGAGGGCCACGGCCGCCGGGATGGCACGGCTCAGTTCGATTTCATCCGGCAGTTCGATGGGGGTGATGCCGGTCATGGCGACGGTCTGCTGCATGAAGTCCATGGCCACCAGGGCGTGGTAATCCTCGTCCACCACCACGGTCATGGCGTCGTAGCGACAGGCGAACGGGAACGCCACGCTGAAGCGGTTTTTAGCGATGCTGCGGGCGGTCTTGTCGACGATCTCGGTTTCGAAAATCACCACGTCATTGATGAACTTGTAGAGCGTCTGTACCAGGGCGAAATCCCGTTGTTCCGGGCATTCGCGCAGGAAGGTTTCGCTCAGCACCAGCGGCTGGCGGCTCAGCGGATAGATCAGCTTGTCGTCGTTCTCCAGCACACGCCGGGGGCGGGTGCGAATGGTTGCGCGGCTTTCCCAGGCGTCGGCGAAGGATTGGTAGTCGGCGGCGTTCATGCGTTCACCTCGGCAACCGGTTCGCTCATGCTCAGGCGCAAGCCGTCCCACAGCGCGATGCGACTTTCCACGGCGGCGATGGCGCTGGCGTATACGTCTTCTTCGCGCTGCGGATCGCCATTGACCAGGCGTGCGAGGAGTTTTTCCGCCGCCGGGCCGTGGTCTTCGGAGTCGACTTCGATGTGCCGTTCCAGGTAGTAACGGAAGGTCGGCGCTTGTTCGATGCCAATGCCCCAGTCGTCGAGAATCCGCTGGAACATCTGCGGGATGACACTCTCGCGGCCGTGCAGAAACGCCGCCGCCACACTATGCCCCGGCGCATGCAACGCGGTGTGCAAGGTGTGGCGTACGAACTGTGCGGCCGCCGGGTCGACGTCCACGCTTTGCAAGGCCACGTCGTAGCTCACGCCTTCTTTTTGCAACGCCACGAAGCGTTCGACGGCGACCGTGCTTGCACCGACTTCGCGCATCGCATCCAGGTACAACTCGAAATGGCTGTAGTGACCTTGGGCGGGACGATCATCGGACTCTTCACCGAGCACGATTTCGTTGATCAGACGCGCGGCCTGCGGATCTCGTGGCGGTAGCCAGGGCAGCTGAACGCAGGTCAGTTCCTGTTGCAGGCGTTTGGTCAGCGACATGAAATCCCACACTGCGAACACATGGGTTTCCATGAAGCGTTGAAGCACCGATAACGAATGTATTTCAGAAAAGATCGGGTGCGCACTAAGTTCTGCTTTCTTCTGATTAAGACGATCTTTAGTCGGTTTCATGAGCGAGCCTATAAGTGATCTGGAATACCGTTGAGGGGGTGTTGATCAATAAGTAACGGTTGCTTGAAGTTTTCTATTGGCGAGCGGGTGCCTCAATTGAATTGATGCTTATTAGGGTTATGCAATCGCTGAGTAGTGCTTGGCCCCGGTGTTTGTGGGCGGCGGAGAAAAACTAATGCATGAATAAAGTGTCGGGCAAGTGTTTTTTTAATTAATTGAAAGTTTAACTTTTTCGAGTGCGACAAGTTCCAATAAGACTTTTATATAAAGTTTTATTTGGGCGTAGTTGCTCCTTTCGGCGTATATAAGCCAAAATTCAAATAAAGAGTGAATGCCTCACTCGAAGCAACTTTCTACTTGGGTCATTGATGTGATCTGAGGGGGTGGAAGTTGGCTGGGAGCGACGCCGGTTCTTCCTTTCCCGTGACAAGACTCCTTCCGTTGGTTCTTGTGGTGCGGGTGACTGCTCCGGGGTGCGGTGCGTCGCCCGTCATTATTCGTTGGCAGCTCAAGAGTGAGCGTAATTCACGGCGCTCGCTATCACCCCTGCATGATCTGATAGGTGCAATTATCGGGCTCGTGGGTGACAGGGCTTTGGGAGTGGGCATGAAGTCGCTGCACACCGGCGCGGTGTGGGCGAAAGGGGGATTTGTAAGCAGATTTGTTCGTCGAGCAGTCCAGGGGCGGATCAACCAGAAATCGCGGCGAGCCGTTCAATGGCTCGCTCGGGGTTGTCACCGCGGTTTACTTCGAGGTTTTCCTGCGCTGCGCCTCAGGGCTTGCGAGGTAGTGCGTAATGACTTCGACACCCCGGTTGAGGTGGTTTTCGAGCAACATCACCGAGTGCTCGATATCCCGGTCCTCGGCGGCCCGCAACAGCGCTCGGTGATCCTCCTGGGACAGTTTGCCCAGGCCCATGGCTTCCAGGTTGAAACGCAGGAAGCGTTCCTCTTCGTTCAACCCGTCTTCGACCAGCTTCAGCAGCCGCTGGTTGGTGGCTTTGTTGTAAAGCGCCATGTGGAACAGGCGATTGAGCCGGCCGATCTCGGTGTAGTCGTGTTCCGTTTCCAACTCGTCGATGTAGTGTGCAGCCTGTTTGAAATCGGCGTCTTCAAGCAGGGGGATCGACCGACGCAAGGCTTCGGACTCCAGCAGGATCCGCAACTCATACGTCTCTGCCGCATCGCCCTGAACCAACGGTGCGACCACCGCGCCTTTATGGGCGATCACGTTGAGCAGCGCTTGCGCTTCAAGCTGGCGCAAGGCTTCGCGCACCGGCATGCGGCTAACGCCGAACAGGTCGGCGAGGTCTTGCTGACGCAGGGCGGTGCCGCAAGGAATGCGACCGTCGAGAATGGCCGCGCGCAGGGTTTCTTCGATCACCGAGCGTGCCAGATGAGCGGGAATCGGCCCGTTGACCTTGATGCTGCTGAGAGGGTTGGGCTTCTGTGTCACGACAAACGCACCCTGATTGGCTGAAGTATTTGGATCCAAATGGACACTAGTGACTGCCTGACGGGTTGTCAAACGGTCAAAAGGCGCAGTCTTCGGCAGCTCCTGCAGACTTCGCCACAGGAGTTGCCGAAGGCTGCGATCTTTTTATTGCACCCGTAATGCAAAGTTTAGCGTGTTGGCGGTGATCTCACCGTGCCATTGTCTTTTAGCAGACTAACCTTCACCATCAAGCCAGATTTCCATCTGCCTGATCTGGATGCCTCGCATTGGCGGTACGTTTCGCGATCCCTCGGACTTTGCGCTGGCTAGGCTGCGCACTGCTGCTGGCCGGCGTCATGCTGGGCGGGCTGCATGCCGACTGGGATTTTTCGCTGATCAGCCGTCGTGCGCAGGCATTGTACGGGCCTTTGGGTGAAGGGCGGCAGCGCATTGATGCCTGGCAGCAGTTGCTGGCCACGCAAAAACAAGTCGGCGAGCTGGAGCAGCTCAACGTGGTCAACCAGTTCTTCAACAGGCAGATGCGCTACGAAGAAGACATCGACCTGTGGCACGAGGTCGATTATTGGGAAACTCCCATCGAAGCCTTGTGGAAGGGCGCCGGCGATTGCGAAGACTACGCTATCGCCAAGTATTTCAGTCTGCGTCATCTTGGTGTCTCCAGTGACAAGCTGCGCATTACCTACGTCAAGGCTTTGCGCCTGAACCGCGCGCACATGGTGCTGACCTACTACGCGAGCCCCGAGGCCATGCCTTTGGTGCTCGACAGCCTGATCGATGCAATCAAGCCCGCCAACCAGCGAACCGATTTGCTGCCGGTCTACTCTTTCAATGCCGAAGGGTTGTGGCTGCCGGGTGCCAAGGGCAACAAGAAGGTCGGAGACACCAAACGCCTGTCTCGCTGGCAGGACGTGTTGAAGAAAATGCAGGCCGAAGGTTTCCCGGTCGAGACGATTAACTAGGAGCACGCGCTCAGATGTCTTTGTTCAAACAGCTGTTGATCGCTATTTGTCTGTTCCTGGTGGTCGCCTTCACCGGCAGCTTCATGGTCAGTCTGGAAAGCTCTCGCACCCAGTACGTCAACCAGTTGCGTTCTCACGCCCAGGACGCCGCGACGGCATTGGCGCTGTCCCTGACGCCGACCATCGACGACCCGGCGATGGTCGAGTTGCTGGTCAGCTCGATCTTCGACAGCGGTTACTACGCGAGCATCCGCGTGGTCGATCTGGCCAATGACAAGACGATTGTCGAGCGCAGCGGCATCCCCGCGGTCACCAACGTGCCCGACTGGTTCGTCAAACTGATCGGCCTGGAACCGGCCGGTGGCGATGCGATTGTCAGCCGTGGCTGGGAGCAGGCCGCGCGGGTCGAGGTGGTCAGCCATCCGATGTTCGCGTTGGCCAAGCTGTGGCAGAGCGCGTTGGGCAGCCTCGGCTGGTTGCTGCTCTGCGGCGCGGTGAGTGCGGTGCTGGGCGCGTTGTTGCTGCGTCGGCAACTGAAGCCGCTGGACTACATGGTCAAGCAATCCCATGCCATTGCTCGCCGGGAATTCTTAAGCCTGCCAGAACTGCCGCGCACCCCGGAACTGCGCCGGGTGGTGCAGGCCATGAACCAGATGGTCGAGAAGCTCAAGGCGCTGTTCCAGGAGCAGGCCGAACGCAGTGAAAAGCTGCGGGCCGAGTCCTATCAGGACAACCTGACCGGCCTGGCCAACCGGCGCTATTTCGAAATGCAATTGAACGCGCGTTTGAACAACTCGGAGCAGGCCAGCTCCGGTTATTTGCTGCTGTTGCGGGTGAAGGATCTGGCCGGTTTGAACCAGCGGCTGGGCGGTCAGCGTACCGATGAATTGTTGAAAGCGGTCGGCGAGCAGTTGTCCCGCGAGTGTGCCAAGTACCCGGAAACCCAGAACCTCGTGACGCGTATTCGTGGCGGGGAATTCGCCGTGCTGGCACCGGGGCTGGTGCGTGAAGAAGCGCTGCAACTGGCGAGTAATCTCGAAAGTGCCTTGGGGAGCCTGCATGCGACGGGCGCCACGGACGTGGCTTCGGTGGCTTCAATCGGGTTGGCGCCGTTTGCCCATGGCGACTCGCCGCAAGCGGTGATCGGGTTGGCGGATCAGGCACTGGCCCAGGCAGAAAGCCAGGGTGAACCGAGCTGGGCATGCCTCGATCAGGGCGCGCCGGCGCGGGTTGGCGACGATCACCACGCCTGGCACACCCTGCTGGATCAGGCGTTGGACCAGCAGCGTTTCGAGCTGTATTTCCAGCCGGTGGTGGCCAGCCACGACACAGAGTTGGTGCTGCATTACAAAGTGCTGTCGCGCCTGCTCGACGAGCAGGACCAGACCATTCCCGCCGGGCGTTTCTTGCCATGGCTTGAGCGTTTCGGCTGGACCGCGCGACTGGACCGTTTGATGCTGGAGTTGGTGCTCGAGCAGATGGTCGACCATGAGGAGTCGCTGGCGCTGAACCTGTCTTCGGCGACACTGGCGGACCCGCAGGCGCTGAACGCAGTGTTCGATATCCTGCGTCAGCATTCGAATCTTGGCGAACGACTGACCCTGGAAATCGGCGAAGAGCAACTGCCCGAGCAGGCGGTACTGGAGCAGCTGACGCGGCGTTTGCGTGAGCTTGGGTTCTCGCTGAGTCTGCAGCGTTTTGGTGGGCGCTTCAGCATGATCGGCAACCTGGCGCGGCTGGGGCTGGCGTATCTGAAGATCGACGGCAGTTACATCCGCGCGATTGATCAGGAGAGCGACAAGCGTCTGTTCATCGAGGCGATTCAGCGAGCGGCGCACAGCATCGATTTGCCGTTGATTGCCGAGCGGGTCGAGACCGAAGGGGAGTTGTCGGTGATTCGCGAGATGGGGTTGTACGGGGTTCAGGGGCAGTTGTTTGGTGAGCCGAAGCCTTGGCAGTAGCCCGCTCATCATTCCCACGCAGAGCGTGGGAATGATCGGCGTCAGGGGTTAAATCAACCCCGTCTCATCATCATCGATCAACTGGCTCAACCCGCCCAACGCCTCACGTGCCTGGGTCCGGTCCATCAGCTTGGCTTGCGCAGCCGGCGGCAGGTCGGTGACGCGGATCACGCCTTTTTGGGTCAGCACCTGAATCAAGTCGTCGAGTACCCGAATCATCTCCAGGTCGCTCTGCTTGAGCTGCTTGAGGCTGGTCTCCACCACTTCGTGGGCAAACCAGGCCTGGATTTCATGGTGGTCGGCCGGCAGCGTTTCCGTGGCCTCGGCGTAGGCCGTGGCTTCCACGCGCACTAACTGACCTTGCGCATCGCGTTGCACGTAAAACATTAAGCATCCCTCGGAAATGGACCAGCGTCGTGCTGTCAGCAGCATAGGCCAACGCAGGCGAGTATGCGGTGCGACGACGAAATCGTCACCCGTGAGGTGTGGGCATACATGACGGCCGCCCGGTTGGGGCGGCCGTCAGCCTGCGTATCAGCTGTTGTTGTGATCGATCTTGATGGTCGGGTCACTACCGGCAATCAGCGAGTTGATGCTGGCGCTGGACCAATTGTTACCTTCCAGTTTGATCGTCACGTCCGGGGTGGTCGCTGCGGCATCGGCGCCGTTGAACTTGCCGGCGGAGCTGACTTGCAGGGACGACACGCCGTCCACGGTGGTGATCTTCAGGAAGTGGTCAATCGTGCTGCCGCTTTCACCCTGCAACAAATCACGCAGGTCGATGCGGTCGCCTTCGCTGGCCTTGAAGTCCTTGATCACGTCGCTGCCGGTGTCGCCAGCCTTCCAGATGAAGGTGTCGGCACCTGAGCCGCCAATCAGGATGTCGTTACCTTGGCCGCCGATCAGCGAGTCATTGCCGGTGCCGCCGAGCAGGATGTCATTGCCCTTGCCGCCGTCGAGGAGGTCGTTGCCGCCCTGGCCGAAGAGAATGTCGTTGCCCGCG
The DNA here is from genome assembly GCF_059420765.1 of Pseudomonas sp. GW821-FHT03E01. Lineage (NCBI taxonomy): Bacteria > Pseudomonadati > Pseudomonadota > Gammaproteobacteria > Pseudomonadales > Pseudomonadaceae > Pseudomonas > Pseudomonas sp. GW821-FHT03E01. The sequence goes on from NZ_JBWKUI010000030.1 coordinate 13,478, forward strand.
CCACCCAGCAGCGTGTCGTTACCATCGTGAGCGCCAGACACGTCGAACGCGGTGTAGTGCTCGGTGATGTACTGGTGCACGTTGCTGGTGGTGACTTTGCTGACGTCGACGCCGGTTTGCTGGGCGACGAACGCCTGCATCGCCTGATAACCCTCGCCGGCAATGCCATTGAAGCTCACCAGATCGCCGAACAGGAGGTCGTTGCCGTCACCGCCGCTGACCGTGTCGGCACCCGGCATTGTCGCTTCGGTATGGCCGATGATCGAGTTGGCCAGGTCCTTGGGGTCGATGTTGGTTTGTGGCGTTTGATCCGAATCGTACGGCTTGAGGTCGGTGAGGGTGACGTCCTTGTTCAGGCCGATGGCCTCCACCGTCGACACGTTGCTCAGCAACGTGAAGCTGCTGCCGGAGTTGTCGATGGTAGTGGAATCGGTGCTGCTGCCGGTGCCATCGCGATAGGACAATTCGTACGTACCGTTACCCTCGGCATGCAGGGTGCCCAGTTCGGAACTGCTCCAGCGACCAGAGTTTTTCAGAGTCTGCAGCGTGACGTTGCCGGCGCTGTCGATGCTCAGGTAGTGAGTGCTGTCCAGATAGTTGGAATAGGTCTGCCCCAACTTGTAGTTGGTGGTGGTGATGACATCATCGAGCTTCACGTTGCCGTACAAGGTCGGGTTGGTCTGCTCGCCGCTCTGGTAGTAGGTCGGCTTGCCATCGGTGATGAAGTACGTGAGGTTCTTCGCACCGGTGTTGGCAATGGCGTCAGCACTCTGGAACCAATTGGCCGTGGTTTTGAACACGTCCTCGTAGTTGGTGCCGCCGCCCGACGACATCGAATCCAGAACGGATTTGAGCAAGGTCAGCGCGTTCGGGTCGTTCAGGTTCACCGACACTGATTTGTTGACCTGAGTATCGAAGTCCACCAGGAAGATATTCACGGTCCCGGAGTTGCCGCCCAGGCTTTGCTTGAGGGTGTTGAACACCGCCGTCAACGAATCCTTGGCGGCATTGATCGACGTGCTGCTCATGCTGCCCGAGCTGTCGACCATGAACGCGATGTTGTAATTGGTGCCTGGCACCACGGTCAGCCCGCCGATGTCGGCGATCATGATGTCGTTGCCGTCGGTGCCGGTGATCGTGTCGTCGGCCGCCGTGGCGGTCACGGCGTTGTAGACCGCCGGGTATACCGTGACCGGAATCTGCGCGGTGCTCAGTGCCGAACCGCCGAGTGCTTCGGTGGATGTCGAGGTCACGGTCAGGGTGAACTGGCCGTTGTAGTACGGCGGCGGGGTGACGGTCAGGCTGCCGAGGTTCCAGCCGGTAACGTTGGCTTCGCCATTGGTGGTGGTGAAGGTGTGGCCCGCGCCATCGCTGAGCACGGAGCCCGCCGGCATGCCGCTGATCTTCACGCTCAGGCTTTCAGAGCCGTCGGTGTCGGTCAGTGCGGTCTTGATCGCGGACAGGTGAACGCTGGTGCCTTCGGCGCCTTCGTTGAGTTTGTAGCCGTTGTAGTAGCCTTCGCCATTGGTGCCGTGCAGGTCGGAAACCGTCACGCCAGAGGCGGCCAGATCCGCCACGCCGGTGTACAGCGGCACGCCGGCGCTGCTCAGGTCGACCGCTGTACCGCCGTTGACCGACAGGTTGACGTCATAGCTGCCGGGGCCACTCTGGTTGTGGTGGTAGATGTCCAGGGTGTAGTAACCGCTGGTGGTCGGGGTGAACGAACCATTCAGCTTGCCGCCTGCACCCCAAGTCGTCGCGGCCACGTTCTGGCCGCCGATGGTCACCAACAGGCTGTCATCGCCGGTACCGCTGAAGGTGTACGTCTTGCCGGCTTCGAGGTAGATCAGGCCGGAGGTTTTCGAGGCCGTGCCGGCGGTGACACCGCCGTCGGACTGAACGTTGGTCACGGTGCCGGTGGAGTTCGGGGTGCCTGCGGCGTCGATGACTGATTTCAGCGTGCCGGACGGCGCGCCGCTGCCATCGGTGCCCAGGCCCGACAGACCGGTCCAGACTTCCTTGGTCAGGCCGGTGGACTTGACGCTGTTGTCCGCGACGCTCAGGGATGGCGCGTCAGCAACCGGTGTGATGTCGATTTTCACCGTGCCGGTGTTGCCCAACAGTTGACCGTCGGTGGGCTGGAACTTGATCTGCGCGTAGTCCGCCTGGTTATTGCCCACGCCGCTGCCGTTGTAGCCATCAACACCCGATTCGTTGGCATCCGGAGTGAAGCGCAACTTGCCGGCGTCGATGTCGGCCTTGCTGATGGTCTGGTTGGTCGTTACGTCTTTCCAGGTCGTACCGTCCAGGTACTGCAATTTGCCGTCGCCCGGCAGCTGAGTGATTTTCACCCCCAGGTTGGCGGTCGGGCTGTCGACATCGCTGACGCCGAAGGTCGACCAGCCGAGGATCAACGGTGTGTCTTCGGTGCCGGTGACGTTAACTGGCGCGGCGGTCGGTGCGTCATTCACGGCCACCACGTTGACCGTGGTGGTTGCGGTGTTGGAGTAATTGCTGCCATCGGTCACCGTCACGGTGATGATCCGCGGCACGGTGCTTGGATCCTCACTGCTGTTGGTGAAGTTGATGTTTTTGATCTGCTGCATGTAGTCGGCCAGCGTCGCGTTGCCCGACAGGGTCAGGGTGACCGTACCGTCCTGGCTGTTGGCGTTGATGCTGATGCCATTGACACTGTTGCCGAGGTTCAGCGCATCGCCCGGCTGACGGTTGGTCAGCACGATAGTGGCGCCGGTCAGCATCGTGCTGTCCGGGTCGGTGATGCTCAGGTCGGTGTCGCCGATCGAGACGCCCTGGCCGGTGGTGCCTTCGGTGAAGGTCACGTTGTAGTTGGCCCCGGTGGCGCCGCTGGAGTTGTTGGCGTCCAGGTCGAGAACCGGCGCGGCATCGTTGTCGATGATCGAGGTGCTGACGCTGCCGTTGGTGCTGCTGACCGCGAGGTTTTCGAAGTTGCCGCCGGTGGCCGAGTCGATCTTGACCACGAAGTTCTCGGTACCCTCGGTGAGCTTGTCGTCCAGCGTCGCGACGTTGAAGCTCGCGCTGCTGGCACCGGCCGGGATCTTCACGGTGTACACGCCGGTGAAGTCCGAACCGTCGGCGGCGGTACCGCTGTAGACGATTTTCAGGGTCACTTCGGTCTGCGCCGGGTGGGTCAGGCTGACAGTGTAACTGGCGGTCTGGCCTTCGGTCACCGAGGTACTGCCGCTGATGCTGACTTCGGTTTTGTCGATGGTATCGGTGACGGTGGTGACCGCCGGGGCAGTGTTCGGCACCAGGTTCTCGAAATTGCCACCGGTGGCGGTGGAGATGGTGGCCTGGACCGTGCCCGCATCCTTGTAAACGTCATCGGATGGAGCCGGGACGGTCACGGTGCCGGTGGTTTTACCGGCGTCGATGGTGAT
>NZ_JBWKUI010000031.1:0-7257 GCF_059420765.1 Pseudomonas sp. GW821-FHT03E01
TCGCCTGCTCAAGCCTTACATCGGTCAGTGCCTGGGCGTCACGCAGCTCAACGAGTTGCTGAAAGTCATCACCGATCTGTACATCGAGAAGGGCTTGGTCACCAGCCGGGCCTACTTGCCGCAGCAGGATTTGTCCGCTGGGCATCTGAAGGTGCTGGTGGTCGAGGGTCGGCTCGAAGGGTTGAAGGGCGCGCAGGATAGCAAGCTGTCGGACCGCGAATTGGCGATGGCTTTCCCCGGTAAGAGCGGGGAGCTGGTCAATCTGCGGGAAATCGAGCAGATGGTGGATCAGCTCAACCGTTTGCCGTCGAATCAGGCGCAGATGGAGTTGTCCCCGGGCAAGAACGTCGGTGGCAGCGAGGTGTTGGTCAAGAACACCCCGCAGAAGCCGTGGCGTGTCGGGTTGTCGCGCAGTAACGACGGCCAGCGCAGCACCGGCGAGCAGCAGTGGGGCACGACGTTTGACTGGGACAGCCCGCTGGGCCTGGCCGATCAGTTGATGCTGCGCGGCGGTCATGATGCGGTGAGCGATCACCAGCACACCTCCAACAACGCGCTGCTCAATTACAGCGTGCCGTGGGGCTGGTGGAACTTCAGTTACACCTACAGCCAGAGCGAGTACCGCTCGCAAGCCCAGGCCAACGGTTTCAATTTCAAGCAGACCGGCGACAGCGAAAACCATCAGTTGCGCGCCGAGCGGGTGATCCATCGCGACGCCCTGAGCAAGACCTCCCTCAGCACCGGCCTCTCGTACCTGCGCACCAACAACTTCATCGAAGACAGCAAGCTCAAGCTGAGCAGCAACCGCATCAGCGAAGCGCAGTTCGGCATCAACCACGGTCGGCGGGTCGGCAGTGCCTTCGTCAACCTCGACCTGGGCATGCAACAAGGCATCGGCGCGTTCGACGCCCAGGGTAACGGTGATCCGGGCCCCGGCGAGCCGAACGCGCGTTACCGCAAATACACCGCTACCGCGAGTTATCTGCAGCCGTTCAAGCTGTGGGGCGAGTCCTTCAGTTTCAGCAGCCTGATGACCGGCCAGCGTAGTGAAGACGTGCTGTTCAGCCCGCAGCGCACCAGCCTTGGCGGGCAGTCGTCGATCCGTGGCTATAAGGACCAGTCGTTGTCCGGTGACAGCGGCGGCTACTGGCGCAACGAACTGCGCTGGAGCCATCCGATCACTTTGGAATGGCTGCGCCCGGTGTTCGCCGAGTACGGCACCAGCCTCGGTTATGACCAGGGCGTGATCCGTGGCGACCGCTATAACGGCGATCAGCACGGGCGCATGTCCAGCGATTCCGTGGAGTTGTTCGCCCGAGGTCAGCACCTGGCCGCCAGCGTGACCTTTGCCCATTCCCTGGAACGTCCGGACACCCTGACCGAGCGCGAAGCGCCGATCTATTTCCGCCTGGATTTCTTCCTCTAATTTCGCTGCATCGGGACCTTTCACATGGACGTTCGCCACTACGCTTTTCTCGCTCGCCAACCTTCTGCCGCCGTGAAAACCCGCGAGCACTTCCTGGGCATGCCCAAGCGCGGACTGGCGTTCCTGTTGGCCAACGTGATGTTCTGGCAACCGATGTGGGCGCAGGCCGATGGCATCGTCGTGGCTACACCGGGCACCAGCCTCGGTCAGGCGGGCAATGGCGTGCCGATCATCCAGATCGCCACCCCCAACGGCACCGGCCTGTCGCATAACCAGTTTCAGGATTACAACGTCGGCACCCAAGGCGTCATCCTCAACAACGTCGCCGCGCAGACCGGCGCGACGCAACTGGGCGGCATCATCGTCGGCAACCCCAACCTGACCAACCGGGCCGCGGCGCAAACCATCCTCAACGAAGTCGTCGGTGGCAGCCCGAGCCAGTTGCGCGGTTACACCGAAGTGGCGGGGCAATCGGCGCGGGTCATCGTCGCCAACCCGTACGGCATCAGCTGCAACGGTTGCGGTTTCATCAACACGCCACGCGTGACGTTGACCACCGGCAAACCGGTGCTCGACAACGGTCGACTGGATCGCTTTCAGGTCGATCAGGGCAGCGTCACGATTGATGGCGTCGGGCTCAATGCCAACAACGTCGACAGCTTCGAAATCATCACCCGCAGCGCGAAGATCAACGCCGAGATTCAGGCGAAAAACCTGACCATCGTCGCCGGTCGCAACGACGTCAATGCCGACAACCTCAACGCCACCGCCCGCGCCGATGACGGCAGCGCCAAGCCGCAACTGGCCATCGACTCATCGGCCTTGGGCGGGATGTACGCCGGGGCGATCAAACTGGTCGGCACCGAAGCCGGGGTCGGGGTGAAACTCGATGGCAACCTCGCGGCCAGTGGTGGCGATATTCAGATCGATGCCAATGGCCATCTCAGCCTGGCGCAGACTTCTGCTGCCGGTGCGGTGAATGTCAAAGCGGCCAGCCTTGATGCGCGCGGTCCGGTCTATGCCGGTACGGCGCTGAACGTGCAAACCCAAGGCAACCTGACAAACCAGCAAACCCTTGCGGCGCGAGACAGCATCGTTCTGAGTGCCGGTGGTGTGCTGACCAACAACAGCATCATCGAAGCCGGGGTCAATGCTGATACCAGTCGTAATGCCACGGGCGATGTGAGCCTGAGCGCGCAGAATCTCAACAACAGCGGCAAAAGCGTGGTTGCCAGTCGCAATCTCACCGCGAATACCGCGCAGACCCTGACTAACCAGGGCGGTACGCTGAGCGCCGGGCAAACCGCCAAGATCACCGCCGGGACCCTGGATAACCAGAACAAAGGTCGGGTGTTGAGTAACGGCAGTCTCAATCTCGCGGCCAATCAGGTCCTCAATGGCAATGGTCTGATTACCAGTACCGGTAATCTCAACGCCACCCTTGGTTATCTGAACAATCGCGCTGGCGAACTCTCGAGCCTGGCCGCCGCGACGTTGCGCATGGCGACTCTGGATAACGTGGCAGGGCTGGTGAACGCCGGTCAGGCCTTGAGCATCACCGCCACGGCGACGGTGAATAATCAGGGCGGCAAACTCACCAGCCTCGACGCCCTGAGCCTCAATGCCGGCAAGGTCGATAACAGCAGCGGGGGCCGGATTGCCAGCAACAAAGCGCTGACCGCCAGTGTCGTCAGTCTCGATCAGCATGATGGTGGGCAGCTCACCAGCGCTACGTCGTTGGCGCTGGATCTGAATCACGGCGAGCTGAACAACCAGAACGGTTTGATTAACGCCCCGTTGCTGGTGCTAAAAAACCTCGCGCAAGTGGACAACCGCAACGGCGAAATATCCAGTGCCCAAGCGTTCACGCTGGCGGCCGACAGCCTCGACAACAGCAACGGCAAACTGCTCGGCAACCAGGCCGTGACCCTGCGCGTGCAGCAGTCCCTGACCAACGTCAAAGGCGTGGTCGCGGCGCAAAGCGTCGATGTACAGGCCGGAAGCCTGAACAACAACGAGGGCACCCTTACCAGCCGCACCAACCTCGATCTTCGGGTTACCGGCCAGCTCGATAACCAGGACAAGGGGCTGATCAACGCCACCCAAAACCTGAACATCAACGCGGCGAGTTTGAACAATCAGAACGGTAGCTCGTTGCTCGGCAGCGCCATTACCATCGACTTCAGCGGCGTCATGGGCGACCTGAACAACGCCAACGGCCTGATCACCACCACCGGTCAGCTGAGCATCCGCAACCTGCGGGACTTGAACAACCGCGGCGGTGAACTCTCCAGCAGCCAAAGCTACACGCTGACGGGCCGCAACCTGGACAACAGCGACGGCAAACTCATCAGCCGTCAGCAACTGGACCTCACCGCCGATACCACCACTAACCTCCATGGACTGATTTCCGGTTGGCAAAGCCTGAGCCTTCTAGGCGGCAGCCTCGACAACCGTAATGAGGGCACCTTGTCGAGCCGCGACGGTGACGTGCTGGTGGACCTCACCGGCGCTGTGCGTAACAGCAACGCAGGCGCTCTGGTCAGTCACGGCACGTTGAAGGTCACGGCGGCCAGCCTCGACAACAGCGACAACGGCATTCTTTCCAGTGCCGGTGCGCAAACTTTCGTCATTGCCGGAACACTGAATAACGCCCAGGGTGGTTTGATCGACAGCGGCGCCGCTCTGGATATCCAGGCCCAAACCCTCAGCAACGCCAATGCAACCATCAATGCCCAGCAGGACATCAGCTTCACCGGTACCGATCTGAACAACAGCGCCGGTACCTTCGCGGGCAAGGGCGCGATCACCCTCGATCTGCTCGGCACCCTGACCAATACCAGCGGCAAACTGGCGAGCAACGGCCCGCTGGTGATTCAGCGCACGCAGCAGGTCGACAACCAGGGCGGCCAGCTTGCAAGCCAGGCTTTGCTGAGCCTGTTGACCGGTGGCCTCGATAACCGCAATGGCGGCACTGTCGCGGCCAGTGAATTGTTGACGATCACGGCCAGTGGCGTCGTACAGAACAGCGCCAACGGTCAGATCTTCAGCAGCAACGCCGGCCTGACACTCAACGCCGCCAGCATCGACAACGCCAAGGGCACCCTGCAAAGCCAGGGCGACCTGACGGTGAAAACCGGCGGCGCCATCGATAACCAGAGCGGGCGCATCGTTGCCAAGGGCGGCAACCTCGACATCACCGCCGCCAGCCTCGACAGCCGTGGCGGTGTGCTCTCCAGCCTGCAAGGCGCCTTCAGCAGCCATATCACTGGCGTACTGCGCAACGGCTATGACCTGAACAATAACCGTCAGGGCGGGGTCATTCAGGCCCAGAGCATGAACCTCAAGGCACTGGCCGGCCTCGACAACTATGGCGGGCGTATCACCGCGCAAACCGGTGACGCCATCGTCGACACCGGCACCAACGGCAACTTCGACAACCGCAATGGCGGCCTCTACGCCAAGGGTCGGGTCAGCGTCACCGGCAATAACTTCGACAACAGCGGCGACAACGACGGGCAGATCGGCGGGCAACAGATCGACCTGAGCCTGCGCGGTGCATTGAACAACCGCCTGGGCATCATTGAAAGTGAAAGCACGCTGACCATCACCGCCGCCAGCCTCGACAACCAGACCGGTCAACTTCGCGCACTGGGCGACAATGGTAAAACCGCGTTCGCCATCGGGGGCCTGTTCGACAACCGCAATGGCACCGTGGAATCCGCCAACACCAACCTGACCCTCACTGCCGGTAGTTTGCTGAACGTCAGCGGCAACGTACTGCACGTCGGTACCGGTATTTTCGATATCGCGACGGGTCAAATCGGCAGCGCCGGCGGCACCTTCGTCACCCGTGGCAGCCTGACGCTCAACGCCGACGGCTGGACCAACAGCAGTGTGATCCAGGCCGATCGCCTGACCGTCAACGTCAATAGCCTCAATCAGACATCCGGCGGCCAATTGTTGGCGGTCAGCCAATTGACCGGCAACGGCGGCAATTGGAATAACGATGGCTTGATCGCCAGCGATGGCAAACTCAATCTGACCCTCTGGGGCAACTACAGCGGCAATGGTCGCACCAGCAGCCTCGGTGATCTGACACTCAAAGCCAATCAACTGACCCTCAACGCGGCGACCAGCATCGCCGGTGGTGGCAACACCACGGTTAACATCAATGGCGAGTTGAACAACCAAGGCCGTTTGACCTCCAGCGGCGACCTGATCATCAGCGCCGCCAACCTTAACAACTACGGCACGATCGGTTCCGGTAAAGACCTGACCCTCACCACCGGCGCACTGCTCAACAGCCGCGGCCTGATTTCCAGTGGCGGCGATATGCGGCTGCTGCTGTCCAGCTTCACCAACGCCTATGGCCAGGTTTATGGCCTGAGCAACGTGCACATTGGCCGGGACCGCGACAGCGGCAAGGCCGACTTGCTGGACAACCGTTCCGGCGACATCTACAGCGCGCAGGACCTGACCATCAATGCCCTGACCGTGAACAACGTACGGGACATTCTGGAATACACCGCGCATGAGAAAAGTTCGGTGGTGATCACTGAGCTGGACTGCAACCTGATCCCGATTGCGGGGTGCGACTTCCGCAGCGGTTCGCGTCGTAACGGCCATTGGGAGATTGCCGAGACCGACCGCCTGAAGGTTTCTGACAGCAGCGAGGCTGCGAGTCTGACCAGCGGCGGCGACATGACGATCAACGCTCAGGTGCTGAACAACACCAGCAGCACCATCGCGTCCACAGGCAACATCACTGTCACTGCCGACACGATAAATAACACCGGCCTGCAAGAGCAGGACATCATCACCAAGCGCACATTCTGGAACTACGTCGACCAAATCTTCGCCACGGTGCCTGCAGCGGCTGAGTTCAATCAGAAAAACAGCCCAGCCCCCTCGGCCACGGTCGAATCCGACCTGAGCTACTTCATCAGTTTGCTGGGCGGCGGCATGCTGACCGAAAGCACCACCACGGTAGCGGGCTCCGGCAGTTCCTATGATGCGGTGATCCAGGCCGGCGGCAACATTTCACTCAACGCGACGCAGACCATCGACAACAGCGTGGTGCGTCCTTATTACAGCTACGTCGCTGGCGGAAAGACCAACACTGACACGGGTGCCGGCAACGGCTTCTCCACGCCGGTGACTATCAACGCGCAACTGCCGCCGGACCTTGCCCAGCAGCACGTCAACCCGGTGGATCTGCCCGGCTTCAGCCTGCCCACCGGCCAGAACGGGATGTTCCGTCTGAGCCAGGAAGGCATCAGCGTCCCGACCTCGACCGGCCCGCAGAGCTGGACGCTTAGCGGCGGCAAAGTCACCGCCGGTGCATCGTCTGCGCCGGTCACCATCAACCGCGTCCAGGGCCTGCCCAGCAACGCTGGCAAATCCCAGCCGCACAAATACCTGATCGAAACCAACCCGGTACTCACCGACCTCAAGCAATTCATGAGCTCGGACTACCTGCTCCTAGGCTTGGGTTACAACCCTGATCAAAGCGCCAAGCGCCTGGGCGACGGGCTCTTCGAACAGAAACTGATCCAGCAAGCCGTGGTCGCCCGCACCGGCCAGCGCTTCATCGACGGCCAGACCTCGGACGAGGCGGTTTTCAAGTACCTGATGAACAACGCCATCGCCAGCAAGGACGCGTTGAACCTCAGCCTCGGCGTCACCCTTACCGCACAACAAGTCGCGGCCCTGACCCACGACATCGTCTGGCTCGAAGAGCACGAAGTGAATGGCGAAAAAGTCCTGGTGCCGGTGCTGTACCTGGCCAACGCCAACAACCGCCTCGCCGCCAACGGCGCATTGATCCA
>NZ_JBWKUI010000032.1:0-5475 GCF_059420765.1 Pseudomonas sp. GW821-FHT03E01
CCCATATCGATGCGCCGGCCCTGTTCATCGGTGTACACCAGCGTTTCCCCGCCCTCCGGGTGAGGCAGGATTTCAACCCGCACCTCGTAGGACACGCTCCAACCCGCTCCGAACAAGCTGTCGCGGCGTTCGTCGCGGCTGTTGTAGAAGCGCTGCCAATCGATCGGCAAGATGCCCGGCAGCACGAAATCCAGCTCTTCGTCCCCACCCAGCACCTTGGCCCCGGTCGCAGCATGCACCGGGTTCGACGAACCCATGGCGGCGTTGGCCATGGCGCCCATGGCGCTGCTGACAGCCATCGACGTCGCGCCGCCGATCAGCATGCACGGCAGTTTGCTGAAGAACTTGCCCTTGCCGCCCTTGAGCATCAGCAACGCGGTGACCGCCAGCCCCACGCCCGGGGTCTTGCCGCTGCGGATCTCACGCACTACCACCGAACCGCCACCAATGGTCACGTTCGATGAGATCAGCCCGGACGATACGACCTTGGCGTCGCAGGTGGTGCGGTCGCCGCTGCGCACGGCGGGCTGGCCGTTGATGGTGACTTTGTCCGAGCCCTCGGCCAGAAACTGCGGCGGCATCGGCGGATGCTTCATGCAGGTGACCAGGTCCAGCGGCTTGGGTACGGCGCCGGGCGCAGGGGTGGCGACGGTGGGGCGCCACATCTGCGAGAAGAAGCTCTCGGCCATGTCCAGATAGCTGGGCTCGGCTTCGGGCTCGGGTGTCTCCAGCTCGGTGCCGGCCGGCGCGACATGGGACGGAATCGCCCCGGCGGCCCGGGCGGCGGGAATGTTGTTGGTCAGGGTGTTGGTGGAACCGGTGAGAATCGTCGCCTGCACCGTGGGCGGGAACAGCGCATTGCTGAAGCTCTCGCACAGGTTGCTCAGGCCCTTGTCGGCCCCGGTCTTGCTCATGGCAAGGCCGACGATGGTGCCCACCACCGCGCCGAGCAGGAAGCAGCCGAGGCCGCCGGTGGCGACGGTGATGCCCGTGGCCGCCACCACGGCAGCCGTCGCCAGCGCGGTGATCGCGATGTTCGCTGCCACCTCCAGCACGCCGCCAAGAATGTCGGCCATCATCGAGGTGTGGTCGAGGGCATCGCCCAGCCGGGCGGCCCAGAGTGCGTCAGACATGTGGGATGTTAATCCGACGTAAGTTTCTGACGGCTGCGTAATCGTTGTGCGGGTTGCGCAATTCGATGCCTTCCATTGCACCTTTCTCCGTGTAGGTTACGGCATACTCATCAGCGCCATTCTCAGGCGTTTGATCAGCTTCGGATTCTTGAGGCAATCGGCCGGCCGTTTGTTACCGAGGGCGGGCACTTTCTGTTTGATCCACCACAACCCTTCCTCAAGCCCTCTTTTACCGTTGAGGACGACCGCCATATCGAGGTAACCATCCATTACTTTGGCCAGTGTGCGGGCGTTGTCGTCGAGATAGTCCTCTTCGTATAACCGCACAAACACATTCCAATCGGAATCGCCGGGGTATTCGTCTTCCAGTTGTTCCATCTTCTGCGCTCATTGGCCGGGTCAGAATCATGACCTGAAGATCAACCATAAAAGTAATCAAAAAACCGTTCGAAATTTTCTTTCCCCAGTAGGGGACTGACTTCCTTTGTGAGTAATTTCACGAACTTGCTGGAAAGCTCGTCATCGTCGTTATAGATCTCAAATATTTCGAATTTTCCGTGGACAACCTCAATCAATTTTGCAAGAGCGAAAAAGAAATCAGCCAATGAGTCGGCAATTTTGAAAGGCAAAGCCACGTCATAGCTGGCAAATACAGGTGTACCCTCAATGTCGGTAACAGCGATGACAGGTTTACCACCTCCGATATCATCCATGAATACTACAAAACTGGCTGGCCAGCGTGGGTTGAGCTGCGACTTGTTTGAATTGCCATCCCACTTGTAGCCCACTTGGTCATCTTCAAGGGTGTTCAGATCAAAAAAACGTATCGGAGTCAAACCTGTCTCTATCTCAACACCCACAGGCTCGTAGTTGTCATAGAAAAAGTCAGTTTCGACAGAGCGTTCAAGCGTTTGCGGCCATGTGGCGTTGACTTGGCCATTCTTTTCGAAGCTGCCCTCTGACTGAAACTTCTTGTGGATACGGCGCAGCTCTATTAGTGCCTTTTCTAACGCGCTCATGTTCGTTATTCCGAATAAAAACTCAAGTGACGCATTTAGGCTTGCCAAGCGTTTAATGCAGTGAATCAAGCGCCTTTATAGCTATTACCAACCGCTGTGCATTAAACGCTGCTTTTTATCTTAGTGGTACAGGTAAACGTCGGGTTAAAGGCTGCAGACTCTCACGATCCGTCCACAGCCCCGGAAATACTTCAAATTTCAAATCGTCACGGTTAAGTCCAGTATCGAAATAGCGGCACAATCTGTCGCTCAAGTCGTCGTCCCCCCACATGTTGGTAAGCTCATACTGTTCAATAGCATCGCGATTTTTTGAAAGCTTCAGATCTTTTTGACGCACGGGTGCCAAGCTGTAATCGATAGCGCAGTCTTTGCCGGTATCGATCAGGTCGGCACCGCGGAAGGGGAATCCACCTTCAAAGTTAACGTGCGGTCTTAACCAGTAACGTTCGTGGTCTGACAGGACCAGTGGAGTCGTAGGTTGTAGCTTTTCGACGGCAAGTCGTTGGGTAACGACCTTCCCTACAAAACCGCTGAACAGAATTTTACTGTCGTCCAGCACGAGATCGCTCCAGATTCCATTCACGCTTCTCACGTCGTAAAAACGCATGACGGAATTTTTGATCATCTGGCCTACGGTATATAAATCGTCTCGCAGTTTGAGGCTGACTAAATCGCCTTCCTTCCAGGTTATGCGTTTGGCCATGGGGCTCACTCCATCTTAATAATCATTAACGAATCACTCATGAGCAACGGCCTCCTCTGCCTTTGCTGACCCCTTTAGCGGCGGCTTTGACTCTGGCTTTGTTGGCGGCTTTTATACGTTTATCCAAGGCTTTGCCTGCCGGTGTTTTGGCCAGATGTTTATCAGCAGCAGCAAGATATTCTTTTCTTCGCGCATTACCTTGGCCCACCGGATTCTGCGCGTTGGCGGTGCCGTCTTTTCCGCCTAACCCTTCATAAACGCGTTGCTCCAGCCCACGGGTAACGTCCTTTCCGTCCTGGCCGTATGCTGTATGCAGGACCTGAGGAGCTTGACCACCAAAGCGATCAAAACTCGATCCATAGCGATAGTTCAGCACGTCTGAACCCACCTGTTTACCTTGCATGCTGGCATAGCCGACATAGGCTTTACCGGTTGCTTTGTCGACGCCCAGATAGGTGATATGGGTTGCCGTAGTTGGACTGCCCGCCAGCCCCCATGCATCACTCCAACCCATCGGGTTGGGGCCATACTGATAGAGGTTCAGACCGCCGGCGAGCCCTATTGGATCAGGCGTAATGAACCGACCAATGTCAGGGTCGTAAAACCTGAACGTGTTGTAGTGCAGTCCGGTTTCCCGGTCCAAGTATTGTCCCTGGAATCTCAGATTCTGCTCTTCTATATAGTACGGCTCACGAGTCTCCTTGGCGGTATTACCCCAGACTCGATAATTGGCCTGCCAGATGCAGTGCCCATCGTGTTCCGTGAGCTCCTGCGGCAACCCATTGGGGTCATTGTGGTAGTAACGGATTTTTTGCAGCGGGCCCATTCCGTCAACGCGCGCCAGCGCCTCGTAGCTGCCGTCTTCATAAAGGTACAGGCTAGTCTGGTTGTTCCGGTGCTCCTGAAACAGTTGCAAGCCGTCCCACACAAAACGAGTGGTGCCAAGCGGATAACCATTCTTGTCTTGTACGGTTTTTTCAATGCGCCGACCCAAGGGGTCATACGCCATCTTGACGATAGTTTCACCCGCCGCACTCTGATTTCGAACTTCGATCACACGGCTTTCGGCGTCGTACCTGAAGCGCTGAACCCCTCGGCTGCCACTACGTTTTTCGATCAGTCGACCGAAACTATCGTAGCGGTAGCGTTTGTCCTGATAGGTCAACAATTTGTTATGTACTACCAGACCTGCCCCCGGTTGCGGGCCGTCCAATAAATTGGCCGCCGCATCATAGGCATAGATTTCATGCTGCCCTTGAATGTTGTCTTGGCTGGCGATGATTCGGTCGGTAGCGTCGTAATGCAAAAACTGTCGATGCGCAGTGCCTGCTTTTTGTCCGAGGCGCGCAATCAGGTTGTCGCTGGGGTCATAGTCGAAGTGTGTTTGTGTCGCTCCAGGTAATTGTCGCGGCTGGCTATTCGGGCGCCGCACGTATGAACGCAGGCGCCCGCCGCGATCATATTCAGTTCTGGTATTGATTTGGCCCTGTGTGCGAAATACCTCACGGTGCAGGCGATCACGTTCGAAGTCACTGATGACCTGGCCGTCGAGGTTGATCTGGTGCAGATGACCACTGCCGTAATACAGCCGATTGATCCAGCGGCCGTCGGGCAGTTGGGTCTGGATCAGATTACCGAGTTCATCGTAGCGATGTTTTAAACTGCCGCCCAAACTTTGTTCTTCGAGTGGCTGGCCCAGAGCGTCATATACAAAACCGAGTTTTTGTTCGCGGCCCTGGGTGTCTCTGAAAGTGATCGCGATCAGTTGATCCAACGGATCGTAAGTGTAATCAGTGCGGCCATCGTCAGTGATCTTGGCAACCAGACGCCCAACCGCATCTCGCTCCAGGCGGTGGACGATAGGCTTTTCGGGCGTTTCCGAGACAACAGCAAGCCCGTCACCATATTGCGTAGGCAACGAGACTACGCGGGTAATGCTGTTCAGAACGTCGTAATCATAGCGATGGGCGCTTCCATCGAGATCCTGTTGTTCAATCAGACGGTCGCTGGCATCCCAGGTAAACCGATAATTTTCGCCGTTTTCATTAGTCAGAGCTTGTAGCCGCCCGTAACTGTCATAACTGAATTGCACCTGCCGGCCATGGGCATCCGTACGTTGACGAATTCGACCCCGAAGGTTGTATTGGTAATGAGTGGTATGACCTGATGGGTCGGTATGTTCCGTCAATTGACCACTGGCGTTACGTTGATAATGTTCAAAGCGACCATCGGGAAGTTGGCGGCTGAGCAACCGGCCCACTGTGTCATATGTGAAGGTTGTACGCTCCCCGAGTGGGTCGGTGATGACCTGAAGGTAGCCACGATTGTCATAGCCATACCGCGTCGGATAACCCGAGCAATCGATGTGTTCGACCAGTTGGCCGAACGGGTTCCAGCGCAGCTTTTTGCTTTTATCGGTGGCGTCGATGATATCGACGACCTGGCCGTGGGCGTCGTAGCGGTAGCGGGTGACATGGCCCAGTGGATCGGTTTCGGCGATGCAGTTGCCGCGTTGATCGTAGCGATATTGCCAGCTGTTGCCGGCGGCATCGGTTTCCACCAGCGGCAAGGCCCAGTGCTCGAGCCATAAGGTCGAGTCGCTGCGGCCCAGCGGGTCGGT
>NZ_JBWKUI010000033.1:0-3085 GCF_059420765.1 Pseudomonas sp. GW821-FHT03E01
CAAATTGCTTGGGTGTTATATGGTCAAGCCTCACGGGCAATTAGTATTGGTTAGCTCAACGCCTCACAGCGCTTACACACCCAACCTATCAACGTCGTAGTCTTCGACGGCCCTTCAGGGGACTCAAGGTCCCAGTGAGATCTCATCTTGAGGCTAGTTTCCCGCTTAGATGCTTTCAGCGGTTATCTATTCCGAACATAGCTACCCGGCAATGCCACTGGCGTGACAACCGGAACACCAGAGGTTCGTCCACTCCGGTCCTCTCGTACTAGGAGCAGCCCCTCTCAAATCTCAAACGTCCACGGCAGATAGGGACCGAACTGTCTCACGACGTTCTAAACCCAGCTCGCGTACCACTTTAAATGGCGAACAGCCATACCCTTGGGACCGGCTTCAGCCCCAGGATGTGATGAGCCGACATCGAGGTGCCAAACACCGCCGTCGATATGAACTCTTGGGCGGTATCAGCCTGTTATCCCCGGAGTACCTTTTATCCGTTGAGCGATGGCCCTTCCATACAGAACCACCGGATCACTAAGACCTACTTTCGTACCTGCTCGACGTGTCTGTCTCGCAGTCAAGCGCGCTTTTGCCTTTATACTCTACGACCGATTTCCGACCGGTCTGAGCGCACCTTCGTACTCCTCCGTTACTCTTTAGGAGGAGACCGCCCCAGTCAAACTACCCACCATACACTGTCCTCGATCCGGATAACGGACCTGAGTTAGAACCTCAAAGTTGCCAGGGTGGTATTTCAAGGATGGCTCCACGCGAACTGGCGTCCACGCTTCAAAGCCTCCCACCTATCCTACACAAGCAAATTCAAAGTCCAGTGCAAAGCTATAGTAAAGGTTCACGGGGTCTTTCCGTCTAGCCGCGGATACACTGCATCTTCACAGCGATTTCAATTTCACTGAGTCTCGGGTGGAGACAGCGCCGCCATCGTTACGCCATTCGTGCAGGTCGGAACTTACCCGACAAGGAATTTCGCTACCTTAGGACCGTTATAGTTACGGCCGCCGTTTACCGGGGCTTCGATCAAGAGCTTCGCGTTAGCTAACCCCATCAATTAACCTTCCGGCACCGGGCAGGCGTCACACCCTATACGTCCACTTTCGTGTTTGCAGAGTGCTGTGTTTTTAATAAACAGTCGCAGCGGCCTGGTATCTTCGACCGGCGTGGGCTTACGCAGCTCAGTAAATGCTTCACCCTCACCGGCGCACCTTCTCCCGAAGTTACGGTGCCATTTTGCCTAGTTCCTTCACCCGAGTTCTCTCAAGCGCCTTGGTATTCTCTACCCAACCACCTGTGTCGGTTTGGGGTACGGTTCCTGGTTACCTGAAGCTTAGAAGCTTTTCTTGGAAGCATGGCATCAACCACTTCGTGTTCTAAAAGAACACTCGTCATCAGCTCTCGGCCTTAGAATCCCGGATTTACCTAAGATTCCAGCCTACCACCTTAAACTTGGACAACCAACGCCAAGCTGGCCTAGCCTTCTCCGTCCCTCCATCGCAATAACCAGAAGTACAGGAATATTAACCTGTTTTCCATCGACTACGCTTTTCAGCCTCGCCTTAGGGACCGACTAACCCTGCGTCGATTAACGTTGCGCAGGAAACCTTGGTCTTTCGGCGTGGGTGTTTTTCACACCCATTGTCGTTACTCATGTCAGCATTCGCACTTCTGATACCTCCAGCAAGCTTCTCAACTCACCTTCACAGGCTTACAGAACGCTCCTCTACCGCATCACCTAAGTGATACCCGT
Source organism: Pseudomonas sp. GW821-FHT03E01 (assembly GCF_059420765.1). Taxonomy (NCBI): domain Bacteria; kingdom Pseudomonadati; phylum Pseudomonadota; class Gammaproteobacteria; order Pseudomonadales; family Pseudomonadaceae; genus Pseudomonas; species Pseudomonas sp. GW821-FHT03E01. The sequence continues at coordinate 1,766 of NZ_JBWKUI010000033.1, forward strand.
AGCTTCGGTGTATGGTTTGAGCCCCGTTACATCTTCCGCGCAGGCCGACTCGACTAGTGAGCTATTACGCTTTCTTTAAAGGGTGGCTGCTTCTAAGCCAACCTCCTAGCTGTCTAAGCCTTCCCACATCGTTTCCCACTTAACCATAACTTTGGGACCTTAGCTGACGGTCTGGGTTGTTTCCCTTTTCACGACGGACGTTAGCACCCGCCGTGTGTCTCCCATGCTCGGCACTTGTAGGTATTCGGAGTTTGCATCGGTTTGGTAAGTCGGGATGACCCCCTAGCCGAAACAGTGCTCTACCCCCTACAGTGATACATGAGGCGCTACCTAAATAGCTTTCGAGGAGAACCAGCTATCTCCGAGCTTGATTAGCCTTTCACTCCGATCCACAGGTCATCCGCTAACTTTTCAACGGTAGTCGGTTCGGTCCTCCAGTCAGTGTTACCTAACCTTCAACCTGCCCATGGATAGATCGCCCGGTTTCGGGTCTATTCCCAGCGACTAGACGCCCTATTAAGACTCGCTTTCGCTACGCCTCCCCTATTCGGTTAAGCTCGCCACTGAAAATAAGTCGCTGACCCATTATACAAAAGGTACGCAGTCACCCAACAAAGTGGGCTCCCACTGCTTGTACGCATACGGTTTCAGGATCTATTTCACTCCCCTCTCCGGGGTTCTTTTCGCCTTTCCCTCACGGTACTAGTTCACTATCGGTCAGTCAGTAGTATTTAGCCTTGGAGGATGGTCCCCCCATATTCAGACAAAGTTTCTCGTGCTCCGTCCTACTCGATTTCATTGACAAGAGATTTTCGCGTACAGGGCTATCACCCACTATGGCCGCACTTTCCAGAGCGTTCCGCTAATCTCAAATCAACTTAAGGGCTAGTCCCCGTTCGCTCGCCACTACTAAGGGAATCTCGGTTGATTTCTTTTCCTCAGGGTACTTAGATGTTTCAGTTCCCCTGGTTCGCCTCTTGCACCTATGTATTCAGTACAAGATAACCATCTTATGATGGCTGGGTTCCCCCATTCAGACATCTCCGGATCAAAGTCTGTTTGCCGACTCCCCGAAGCTTTTCGCAGGCTACCACGTCTTTCATCGCCTCTGACTGCCAAGGCATCCACCGTATGCGCTTCTTCACTTGACCATATAACCCCAAGCAATCTGGTTATACTGTGAAGACGACATTCGCCGAAAATTCGCATGCTCAATTAAGAGCAACTCACAAATTTTACCTTAGCCTGATCCGTTACCAGTGAAAGTAACGTTCAGTCTATCTTTCTATCACATACCCAAATTTTTAAAGAACGATCTAG
>NZ_JBWKUI010000034.1:0-4991 GCF_059420765.1 Pseudomonas sp. GW821-FHT03E01
ATGAATTGCTTGAGGTCGGTGAGTACCGGGTTGGTTTCGATCAGGTATTTGTGCGGCTGGGATTTGCCAGCGTTGCTTGGCAGGCCTTGGACGCGGTTGATCGTAAAGGTCCTACACCAACCTCGGAATCAGGCACCTTGCACCGCTGGAACGATGAAGCTTATAGTCCGCCCGTCGTCCCAATGGCGACCGGGTTTGGCGACCTGACGAACGAGTGCGAGAGCTGTCTGCTTATTTGCAGGCGCCTTCGCATCCGCAAAACTGTTTTTATGGCAGTTGTGCGCGGGAGACCTTCGGGTCTGCCGGTTACTCGTTTCCGGTTCGCCAACCTGCGTACAGCTGCCACCCCATTTCGTTTGGCGACGATCTGCTGGCAGTCTCAGCAAACTAAACGAGGCTTCAACTATGGATAGATACATGCCCCTCACCGGAATCGACCTGATCCCGGCATCACTCCTCATCGACACCCAAGCGCCATTGGATGTCCTGCAAGCAATGGCGGATTACCGTATTCGCACGGTTACCCAGGTATTGGAGAACATCGCCTTTCGCGCAGAAATCGGCTGCGACACCGTCGTGCTATCCGACTTCTCAAAATTGCTCGCCATACCGTTGCGCGATGGCTGTGATTTGATGGATGTGATTGGTCGGCGGTTGCGGGAGCAGGCTGCGGAGTGAATGAAAACGGGCGACCTGTAGGTCGCCCGTTTTATATGGTTCAAACAAAAACCTAACAGTTAGGGTTCTTCGATTTGTCGTAAGAAAAATCGGGGGGGCTCAGGGAAAAATTTATCTTCTGGGTAATAAATAAATCCGTCCCCTTTAGGTTTTTACTTGGAATTTGCAACCATTAACAACTAGACGAGTCTTGAACAAGAGTCCTTATTGGTCGCCGGGCAAACAAATAGATCTGTCCTCTTTTCGGTGTGCCGATCCTTGTGGCCGATGCGGGTTTTCGGCGGCCCTGGATCAAGGCTGTCGAGGCGCAAGGTTGGTATTACGTGGCTCGAGTGCGCAATCGCGATCTTTACCGCAGTGATTCGAACACCTGGTTGACGGTGAAAAATCTGTACGCTTTGGCGTCTTCTTCGCCGGAGTCACTGGGCCAAATCGAGATGACCCAAAGCGCTCCGCATTTTATCCAGTTGTACTGCGTCAGGCATCCCGCCAAGGGGCGGAAACATCAACGCGTCACCGGATCAATCGCTAAAAACAAACTCAGCAGGCAATCGGCTAATCGTGAACGAGAGCCATGGTTGCTGGCCAGTAATCTGCCGGAGGATCTATGGAATCCATCGAAAATTGTGGCGATTTAAAAGCAGCGGATGCAGATAGAGGAAGGCTTCCGAGATGTAAAAAGCGAGTACTTCGGTGTTGGCGTGACTCGCCATCGAAGTCACTGCCCACGCCGAATTGAAGTGCTGTTATTGATCGCGGCTCTGGCCAACTACATCATCTGTTTGACCGGCTTGCAGGCCCGCGAGGCGGGCCACGAACATCGCTTTCAAAGCAATAGTCTTAAAAACCGACGAGTCTTATCGCTGTGGCGACTGGGGTTGGAATACTGGCGGAGCGGACGCGGCTCAAAGTCTGGAAAAACCTTGGAGAGACTTGAGCACGCGTTAAGAAACGAGGTACATCAACAGGCGCAGGCTCTGGAGTAGATTTGTGGGGATCACTCAGAGTCTGCCCCCATTCTCTGCCATTCTCAGGATAAACGTGGTCTGTCCCCGTTTTTCCTTTTCAAAGAATCGGCCAAATTTCTGTTAGACATTAATTCTCTAGCTGTAGACCTTAAATCATTTCTCATGGCAAATGCCTGTTTAGCCTGATCTTCCAGAGGTAATCCGGTATCAATTCGACTTGGGATTTCTGCCTCTTTAGATAAATACCAAGCCCTGGCCTCTCTATCAGTTAGAGTCTTAGGTTGAGCAACATTGTCCCACCACTTTGTATAGGCAGCAGAATCATCGATTGCTTTTGCACCCTCTAATTTTCGGCAAAATAAATATCAAAAGACAACTCTAAATCCAGATCCGCCAAAGCGCGCATTTGCTCAGGCCAAAGTACTGGGCCGCTGTGCCCTAATAAAGAAAACCATACACACTTCAAGGTGACTTTAACACCATCCATCTCTTGAATTTTACTTAGTGATTCACGATGCGGATAAATAGTTTCGACCAGCCAATCGATATGCTCCCTGATATCTTTAGAGGATATGTTACTTTCAGTAGACAGGAACCACATCGAGTTTTTTACTTCCCTGGTAAGCCCCCGACTATTTGCAACCTTTTCCCCAGCAAAATTTGCGACTGTAGGCTGAATCTGCAAAAGCTTAGTAATTTCGTCTGGATGAAATTCTCCGGAAAAAATCATTAGCCTGACATAGCACTCAGCACAGGTTTCATAATCTGATGCTACAGGTGTAATTCTGGCTTTTACACTCATGGCAGATAATCTCTAATATTCCCGATAACTTCGCCAGTCTTACCTACATAATCGCCATTATCTAGTATTCGACCGTGAAAATTGTTAGGCAGTTTGCCAGCATCGGCTTTTAGTGCCTCAAGCGCTCTCCCCCACTCACGCGGAGTTAAGCTCTCACCAAAATATTCATTCAAGCCGTTGGCTGTGCTTTTGTTTAGAGTATTGCCCCCTGTTTGCAAAACATTAGGTACTCGGCCGGACGCACCTACACTGGAAGGAACAGGTAATGGTAGCCCTTCACCGTCAACCCATTTCCCATTAATGAGCTGATTACCTTTTGCACCCTCTCCAAATCCATCAGCATCCTTGGAGATTCCATCCCCTTTTTTTACACCATTGCCAAGCGAATTGCCATTTGCGGCCTTACCCCACCCCTCGGTCAACATCGTATTGCCGAGGTTGAGCAGCATCCCGGCCTTCTCAGAAACACTCAATACCCGCCCAGCGGCGTTGTCCATCCAAGACGTTTCTTTAGTCCAAGTGTCTAGATGAGCTTGCTCCGCAGTGGTCAACCATCCTTCTTGGATGTACTTGGCAAAGGCTAGTTGATCATCGGTAACAAAAGTGCCTCCCCACGCATCCATGCCTTGTGAAGGAATGGCAACCTTGCTCGGATCGCCCACCATCAAGCCATACATGTCATATGCGATGGAGGTTTTGAACAGGTTCAACAGGTCCTTTGCAACCGGATCGTCCATGGCGATGGTATTGGCTTGGATAGATTCGACGCATGCACGCGTCGTACAAGCGTCGATCAAGGCAGATCGCGCAGACGAAATTTTCTCGTATTGCGCTATCACCTCGCGAATTTTGGCCTCGCTGCAATTGCCACTCGCTTTGCAGTCTTTGATCTCATTCAAAAGCTTTTCAGCCGTTGGATGATCGAGGCTATTGAACTTTGTCGCCTGGGCGGCGACCCAACCGGATATCGCCTGATCCTTGTCCGAGCCGCCTGCAGCGGCAGTCACAGACAAACCGATCAGCTGTGAAGTCAGCGCCAGAAGCTGATCGTGTGCGTCGCCTTTGAAAATGGAATCGCCAATTGTGGCAACAAATGCCTCATTAGCCCCGGCGGCCAGAGCGCCCATTTTGAAATCACCGCCAGCCAACTCTGCGATCAGCCCCCCCACCAATGCATGTGCTGCAACTTTTGCAGGGAGTCCTGAAAACTCCAGTTGGGTCCCAAGCTTGTTATAGAGAGAGGCCGACAATGCGTCGGCAACACTGCCTATGGCAGCTTCAGCCAGTGCGTCTTTGAGGCTGCCGCCATTGAGCGCTGCGTTTGCCGAAGCGGCGAAGCCATTTTCAGCCAAGGTGTATCCGGCATACTTGGTGAAACCGTCCAGCTCACCCAATGCGAAACCATGAGTGGCCTTGCCCGCGCCTTCGGCAGTCACGCCAAATGCTTTGTCTAGGACACCCGCCGCAAAGCCCGCTACCAGCCCGCTAACTACATACCCTTTTAGGCTCTCCGAAGAGGTCACATCCTTGAGCGTGGCACCCAAGTTGCCCTTGTTGTTGATCCCGCTGATGGCTGCCTGCGATAAAACGGCCGAGAAACTCGCCGTTGCAGCAGCCGCTGCTGCGGCGCCAATAGTTGCTGCCGTGGCTGCTGACATACCAGCAGCCAACGCGGCAGTTTGTGCTGCGGCGGAAGCGGAACTTGCAAGAGCTGCGGCAGTGCCCGAGCCAGCAGTCAAGACAGTGACAATGATAATGATCGCCAGCATCGCCCCTTGACCGAGCCCGGAGTTGCTGTACTCGTAAGAGTCGTGCACCTCCTGAATTAGCTGCCAATCCACGTCCCCACGCTGCTCAGCATCTTTCAACCAGACCATTTGCGGGTCGGCTGCCACCATCGCATCAATGGCCTGGCTCACCGTCTGCTGATTGACTTGCTTGAGGTCAATATGCAGCCCATTTACCGCATTTATTGCGACATTGCCCTGCGCGGTTAGCACGCTTTGGCGCAACGTTTCATCGGTGCTGCCCTTGCCTGACATCGACATCCACGCGAGGTTGGTATCACTCTTTTCGTGACTTTCCTGATGCGTATCTTTCACTGCCTCAAACGTAATGCTGCCGCCGCTGTCCAGCGTCAGGTCTCCGCCGCTGTTGAGCTTGGCGCCCTGGTAACGCTGATCGCCACCGCTGACTAGGGTCAGGTCGCCGCCTGTGGTGATTTGGCTCCCGATGTTTTTCACATCAGTCACCTCATCACGCTGGGTCTTTTTACTGCCCCAACCACCGCTTTTTTTCATGTCATACAGTGAGTAATCACTGTTCTGTGCGGCCAGCAGTTGCAGGTCGCCGTCGGCATGCAGGTAGGCTTCTTTGCCGGCGCTGATGTCGCTGGCAACCAGCGTCATGTCCTTGCCGGACTTGAGGGTCAGTTTGCCGCCCGCATCCAGTGAGGTGCCGATCTGGCTGACGTGGTCTTCCTGACGGGTTTCTTTTTTGTCCTTGAAATAGGAATGCTCTTCGTTGGCGGCAGCACCGAAGAA
>NZ_JBWKUI010000035.1:0-1325 GCF_059420765.1 Pseudomonas sp. GW821-FHT03E01
GTGAAGGGATCAACCACATAGGTAACAAAACAGTTCAAGCACATAGGTAACACCTGACTACTTACTTCTGATCACCTTGAGCGTTACATAGTCATCCTTGGCGTCTTTTTCATCAATGCGACCTAATACTACCGGCCCAAAAACGATGTCCCAAAGCCCTCCGTTTATGCTCTCCAACCCGACTATTTCATGCTTGAGTACATAGCCCACATAAATTCTGAGCCGGCCCTTGTTCACTACCCCGTTTGAATCCACTCGATAAGCTTCGACATGACTTGGGTATCTCATCTCCGGCAGCCTTTCCGGATAAGTTCGTGACGAACTTGTGTAACACGAGCCCGGTGTTTTCTGCCCGAGCGCCTCATGCACACGCTCATGATTGTAGTGCTGCATGAACAGATCGAAATGTTTCTGCTGCGCACCCCACTCGATCTCCGGCGGCCTTGGCAACGTGCTTTTAAGCGTGCGGTGCATGCGTTCATGCCGTCCGTTCTGCTCTGGTCGACCCGGCTGAATCCTTTCGTGGATGATCCCCAGACGGGCCCACCAGATGGACAACTGCGACAACCCAGCACGCCCACCGCTGGCGAAAGGAACACCGTTGTCGGTACGGATCCGCTCAGGCATTCCATACATCTTAAACAGCCGCTCGAAGGTTGCCTTGGCGTCCTTGAAAGTCGTGCTGGGCATGCTCTCACAAGCCAGTAGAAAGCGACTGGCGTGATCCATCACGGTCAGGGGGTAACACCAGGCACCGTCTCCCGTCAGGTATTGGCCTTTGTAATCGGCACTCCAGAGCTGGTTTGGAAAGTCGGCCTTCTGAAGCGGCTTGGGATAAATGGCGACACGCTGACGTAAACGCCGCGGCGTCACCAGCCCCGCCTTTTTCAGCACGTTGTAGATTGTGGTTTTAGAGGGCGGGGGCTGATCCGGAAATCGCTCACTTAGAGCTGTCTGAATCTTCTTCGGGCCTGGAGTCGTTTGTCCTTGAACGCGTAGCTCAAGAATGGCTTCCTTGACTGCAAACGGCACGGCTTGAGCTTGGGAATGCCGCTTGCGACTGCACTCCATCAAGCCGTTAACGCTGTCCGCGTTGTAGCGCGCCACCCACTTGTAACCAGTTTTGCGACTGATGCTGTGAGCCGCACAGAGTTGACTGAAGTTGAGTCGACCGGACAGATAGTCGGCAATGAACATCACTTTCAGGTCCATAGGTTTCAGCTCTCGCCACGGCATGGTCAGATCCTCGGAATCGACCAGTGCCAGTTAAAAACTGTTACCTATGTGCTTGAACTGTTTTGTTACCTATGTGGGTGAGTCATACC
>NZ_JBWKUI010000036.1:0-1046 GCF_059420765.1 Pseudomonas sp. GW821-FHT03E01
TGCTGGGTGTCGACACCGCCGAGGCCGTCGCTGACCTGCACGCTGAACACTTCGTTATGAGTCTCGCCGGCCTTCAGTGACTGCACGGCACTGGCGACGCCATCGGTGCCGTTGGCCAACGTGTAGGTCCATTGGCCCGTGCTGTCGACGGCGATCGAGCCGTAAGTACCGGTATTGGACCCGGCGATGCTCCAGGTGGCGGTGGCCGCATGATCAATGTCGGTCGAACTGAACTGGCCACTGACGCTGAGGGTGCTGTCTTCCTGCACCGCACCGGCATCGTTGCCCGACGCGAAGCTGAGTACGGGGGCGTCGTTGCTGCCGGTGACAGTCACGGTCACCTGCTGGGTGTCGACGCCACCGAGGCCATCGCTGACCTGCACGCTGAACACTTCGTTGTGAGTCTCGCCGGCCTTCAGTGATTGCACGGCACTGGCGACGCCATCGGTGCCGTTGGCCAGGGTGTAAGTCCACTGACCGCTGCCGTCGACGGCGATCGAGCCGTAGGTTCCGGTTGCCGAGCCATTGATCGACCAGGTGGCGGTGGCCGCGTGGTCGATGTCGCTCGAGCTGAACTGGCCACTGACGCTGAGGGTGGTGTCTTCCTGCACCGCACCGGCATCGTTGCCGCTGGCGAAGCTGAGTACGGGGGCGTCATTGCTGCCGGTGACGGTGACAGTCACCTGTTGGGTGTCGACGCCGCCCAGGCCATCGCTGACCTGGACGCTGAACACTTCGTTATGACTCTCGCCGGCCTTCAGTGATTGCACGGCACTGGCAACGCCATCGGTGCCGTTGGCCAGGGTGTAGGTCCACTGACCGCTGCTGTCGACGGCGATCGAGCCGTAGGTCCCAGTGGCCGAGCCATTGATGGACCAGGTGGCAGTGGCCGCATGGTCGATGTCGCTTGAACTGAACTGGCCGCTGACGCTGAGGGTGCTGTCTTCCTGCACGGCGCCGACATCGTTGCCCGATGCGAAGCTGAGTACGGGCGCGTCATTGCTGCCGGTGACAGTGACGGTCACCTGCTGGGTGTCGACGCCGCC
>NZ_JBWKUI010000037.1:0-807 GCF_059420765.1 Pseudomonas sp. GW821-FHT03E01
GTTGAAATCCTGCCTCACCCGGAGGGCGGGGAAACGCTGGTGTACACCGATGAACAGGGCCGGCGCATCGATATGGGCTCGATTCCTCTGGGCGGCGCGGTGTTCAGTGCCGGTGAAGGGCTGAGTGTCCGGCGCCACGTTAATGGGCAGCTGTTGATAGAAAGCGACAGCGGACTGTATCGACTGTTCGATACAACACCTGGAAGTTCATCGCTGCTGCGCCTTAGCCAGCTGGGTGATCGTAATGACAACCGGGTTCACCTCGACTATGACGACACCGGACGTCTTGTAAAACTGCGCGACACCTTTGACTTGGTTCAGGTGGAATTGATCTACCTTCAGACACGAGTCAGTCAGGTGGAGCGGGTCTACCCGGACCAGCGCCGTGAAGTGTTGGTGAGTTATGGCTACGATCCGTCAGGCAACCTGACAGAAGTTCGCGATACCGCAGGCCAGGTACAGCGCCGCTTCGTTTACGACAGCGAGCGGCGGATGACTGAGCATCAGTTGCCCACAGGCCTTCGCTGTTTTTATCAGTGGGCTTGCATCGAGGAAAAGGAATGGCGCGTGGTCGGGCACTGGACCGACGAGGGCGACGCTTACCAGTTCGACTATGACCTCGGCGCCGGTGTCACGCGCATCACCGATGGCCTGCAGCGCGTCAGTACGCGCCGGTGGAACACCCAGCACCAGATCACCGAATACACCGACAACCTCGGCCAGACCTGGCAGTTCGAATGGAACGACGAGCGCCAATTGCTCAACGCGACCGACCCGCAGGGCGGGCGCTACGAATACAGCTACGAC
>NZ_JBWKUI010000038.1:0-758 GCF_059420765.1 Pseudomonas sp. GW821-FHT03E01
GGCGAAAAAGTCCTGGTGCCGGTGCTGTACCTGGCCAACGCCAACAACCGCCTCGCCGCCAACGGCGCATTGATCCAGGGCAGCGATGTGACCCTGATCGCGGGCAAAGACCTGAACAACGCCGGCACCCTGCGCGCCAGCCAGAACCTGGAGGCAACGGCCAAAAAAGACCTGGTCAGCAGCGGGCTGGTGGAGGCCGGGGAACGGTTGGACTTGCTCGCCACCAATAACCTGACCAACAAGGCGGGGGGCATCATTGCCGGGCGAGACGTAACGCTCAGCGCCACGAACGGCGACGTCGTCAACGAGCGCACGGTGACCTCCCACGACAGCAGCGTCGGCGACTACAGCCACGCGCGCGACTTCGTGGACAGCGCCGCCCGCATCGAAGCCGCCAACAAACTGGTGATCAACGCCGGGCGCGACGTCCTGAATACCGGTGGTGTATTGAAAAGCGGTGGCGACATGACCATCGATGCCACGCGCGACGTCAGCATCACTGCTGTGGAAGAGCGCCACTCCGACAGCCGTACCGACTTCCTCAACTCGAGCATCACGCAACACGGCGCCGAGGTCATTTCCGGTGCGGGTCTGACAATTGATGCCGGCCGCGATATTGCGGTGGTCGCGAGCAAGCTCGACGCCAAGGACGACGTAACTCTCGAGGCCAAACGCGATGTGTTCTTCGGTGCTGCCGCCAACGAAGAGCATTCCTATTTCAAGGACAAAAAAGAAACCCGTCAGGAAGACCACGTCAG
>NZ_JBWKUI010000039.1:0-698 GCF_059420765.1 Pseudomonas sp. GW821-FHT03E01
GTGAGGGTGCCGTCGGCACTGCTCACGGCGAAGGTGTCGGTGTAGGTGGTGCCGGCGGCGAATTCGTTGTGGGCGGAATTGGCGACGTAGGTCCAGGCTCCGTCGGTGCCGATGGAGAACTGGCCGTAGCTGCCGGCGGTGTTGGTTTGCGTGTGGAAGCTTTCCGGGCTGTCGATATCACTGACGGTCAGGCTACCACCCGTAGTCAGCGGAGCATTGGTTTCGGTCAGTGTGACATTGGCCGAGGACAGCACGGCGGCGTCGTTGCTGCCGGTGACAGTGACGGTCACCTGCTGGGTGTCGACGCCGCCGAGGCCATCGCTGACCTGGATGGTGAACACTTCGTTATGAGTCTCGCCGGCCTGCAACGACTGCACGGCACTGGCGACGCCATTGGTGCCGTTGGCCAGGGTGTAAGTCCATTGACCGGTGCTGTCGACGGCGATCGAGCCATAAGTGCCGGTATTGGACCCGGCAATGCTCCAGGTGGCGGTGGCCGCGTGGTCGATGTCGCTCGAGCTGAATTGGCCGCTGACGCTAAGGGTGGTGTCCTCCTGCACGTTGCCGGCATCGTTGCCGCTGGCGAAGCTGAGTACGGGGGCGTCGTTGCTGCCGGTGACAGTCACGGTCACCTGCTGGGTGTCGACGCCGCCGAGGCCGTCGCTGACCTGCACGCTGAACACTTCGTTATGAGTCTC
>NZ_JBWKUI010000040.1:0-694 GCF_059420765.1 Pseudomonas sp. GW821-FHT03E01
GTCGCCAGTGCCGTGCAGTCGTTGCAGGCCGGCGAGAGTCACAACGAAGTGTTCACCATCCAGGTCAGCGACGGCCTGGGCGGTGTCGACACCCAGCAGGTGACTGTGACCGTCACCGGCAGCAATGACGCACCCGTACTCAGTTTCGCCAACGGCAACGATGCCGGCGCGGTGCAGGAAGACACCACGCTCAGCGTCAGCGGCCAGTTCAGTTCAAGCGACATCGATCATGCAGCCACCGCGACCTGGAGCATTGCCGGGTCCAATACTGGCAGCTATGGCTCGATCGCCGTCGACAGCACGGGCCAATGGACCTACACGTTGGCCAACGGCACCGATGGCGTCGCCAGTGCCGTGCAATCACTGAAGGCTGGCGAGACTCACAACGAAGTGTTCAGCGTGCAGGTCAGCGATGGCCTCGGCGGTGTCGACACCCAGCAAGTGACCGTCACCGTCACCGGCAGCAACGATGCGCCGGTGCTCAGCTTTGCGAGCGGCAACGATGTCGGCGCCGTGCAGGAGGACACCAGCCTCAGCGTCAGCGGCCAGTTCAGTTCAAGCGACATCGATCATGCAGCCACCGCCACCTGGTCGATCAATGGCTCGGCAACTGGAACCTACGGCTCGATCGCCGTCGACAGCAGCGGCCAATGGACTTACACCCTGGCCAACGGCACCGATGGCGTTGCCAGTG
>NZ_JBWKUI010000041.1:0-521 GCF_059420765.1 Pseudomonas sp. GW821-FHT03E01
ATCAGAAGTAAGTAGTCAGGTGTTACCTATGTGCTTGAACTGTTTTGTTACCTATGTGGTTGATCCCTTCACGCCCCAAGCGTCCGGCCCCTCGCTGAGGCTCGGCGTTCCTTCGCTCCGGTATCCATCTGGGGGCATCGCCCTACGGTCTGCTTCGCTACGACCTACATGCGATGGGTTCGACTGCGTCGAACGGCGCTGCGCGCCAATCCCCAGATGAACACCTGCGCTCAGCCTCCCGAAGGGGCGGGTAGATCAAGATCAAGATCAAAAGCCAAAGCAAAGCAAAGCAAAGCAAATGCAAGATCAAAAGATCGCAGCCTCGCTTCGCTCGACATCTCCTACAGGGAAATGCGTCCGCTTGAGATCAGGCCGGCCGGTAGGCCGCCTTGTTTTTGATTTTGACGCACCGCCCCCTCGAGAGGCCGAGTGGAGGTTCTGCGTAGTGGGCAACCCGGCATGGATGCCGGGTTAGCCGCCCCCGGCCATGGATGGCCGATGGCGGCGGGCCCACGGAGCAG